>JAHCAN010000015.1 GCA_019634915.1 Steroidobacteraceae bacterium
CATCGTCAGCGCGCCCATCAGTATTCCACCGTGTCCGTGGTTTCCGGGTTCATCGGTCACTCCGTCGCCCGGTGGCTTTCGCGGGCGATCGCCTGGTCTGATCAGGACAATATCATCCCGATAAGAAAACCCGTCAACCCGACGATGTGGGGCATCGACCGCTGGGGCCTGTGGCTGCTCGGCATCATCGCGATCATCTGGACGCTCGATTCGTTCGTCGGCTTCTATCTGACGCTGCCGCTGAGGCGACGCGCGCGCGCCGCGGCGGCGGGCAGCGAACCGGCGCGCTCGTTCTGGCAGCGATGGAAGCCCGCGTGGAAACTGCGTCTGCTACTCGCGGCTGCAAGGCACGGCCGCGGAGCGAAGGCGGTCGCGCAGGCCGACGCGACCGCCGCGCCGCTCGCGAATGCGGTCAGCTCGTCCGGGGCGTGAGTTTCAGCAACCAGCCCTGGCCATTGCGGGTACCGTCCTCCAGCAGCCAGATCGCGCCGTCCGGCCCCTGCTCGACTTCGCGGATGCGCCGCTGCATGTCGAAGCGCTCTGCCTCGCGCGCACTGTCGCCGTCGAACTCGATGCGCACCAGCGACATCGACGACATGCCGCCGATGAACGCACTGCCCTTCCAGTCGGGGAACAGCTCACCGTCGCAGAACATCAGGCCGGCTGGCGAGATCACCGGGTTCCAGCTGATGACCGGTGCGCGGAATTCCGGCCGCGTGTCGTGGTCGGGGATCACCGTGCCGTCGTAGTGATCGCCGTTCGAGACGATCGGGTAGCCGTAGTTGGCGCCCCGCTCGATGCGATTGAGCTCATCGCCTCCCATCGGCCCCATTTCGTGCGCCCACAGCTGGCCCTGCGCATCGAAGGCGAGCCCGAGCACGTTGCGGTGGCCGAGTGTCCAGATCTGCGCGCTGACGCCGCCGCGATCCGCGAACGGATTGCCGTCGGGCACGCTGCCGTCGTCATTGAGGCGCACGATCTTGCCGAGGTTCGTGTCGAGGTCCTGCGCCGGGTCGAACTCCTTGCGCTCGCTCGAGCTGATCCACAGCTTGCCGTCGCGGTCGAAGGCGATGCGCTGGCCGAAGTGGCCGTCGCCACTCTTCTTCGGCACCTGGCGCCAGATCACCGTGAGGCCCTCGAGCGCGCCGCCACCATTGGCGTCCAGCGCCAACCGCGCGCGCGCGACGGCGGCGCCCGCGCCACCTTCGCCGGGTTCGGCATAACTGATGTAGACGATCCGGTTGGTCGCGAAATCCGGGTGCAGCACGACGTCGGACAAGCCGCCCTGTCCCGCGTGGAACACAGCGGGCACACTGCTCACCGTGCCGGTGACGTTACGCTCCGGATCGTAGAGCTTCAGCACGCCCGCCATCTCGGTCACGAGCAGGCGCCGATCCGGCAGGAAGGTCATCGCCCATGGCGCATCGAATTGCGTCACCGTCGTCACCTCGAAGGGCACATCTGCGGCAGGCGCCGCGGATGCGGTGGCTTCGGCGCTCTGGTTCCTGTCGCTGCCACAGGCGGAAAGCAGCATCACGACGGCGCTGAAAGTCAACAGATACCGGGTCGAAGTCATGGTGGCTCCTCCGCACGGTCGAATCGGGAATCTGTCCGGGACCATACCGCATCGGCGCACAGGACGCATGCCTGGTTCGCAACGCACCGCGCCGCGTGCCGGCCGGACCCGCCGGATCCGTCAAGGCGCCACGCATGCCAGCTGCTAGACTTTTCAAAGCGCCAACGCGCAGGCATGACCATGCAAGACCCCGGCAACCTGGAATTCTCCGCTGACGAGATGCGCGCGATGGGCGATGCCGTCCTGCGGCGCGTCGTCGATCACCTCGCGACGATCGAATCTCAGCCGGTGCGCGGCGATACGGATGCCGCCGGGCTGTGTCGTGCGCTGCGCGAACCGGCCCCCGAGCACGGCACGGCGCTCGAGCCGCTGCTCGATGCGCTGTTCGACGAGTGGATCCCGCGCAGCTTCAATACCGCGAGCCCCGGCTATCTCGCCTACATCCCGAGCGGCGGCGTCTACCCGGGCGCGCTCGCCGAGCTGATCGGCGCCGGCGTCAACCGCTACACCGGCGTGTGGCTCACGGCGCCCGCGCTGGTACAGCTCGAGGCGAACGCGCTCGACTGGTTGCGCGACTGGATGCAGTTTCCGCCGACCACCCGCGGGCTGTTCACGACCGGCGGCTCGACCGCCAATTTCACCGCGATCGTCTGCGCGCGCGAGCGCAAGCTCGGCACGCGACTGCGCGACGGCACGCTGTACCTGTCGAGCGAGACGCATCATTCGGTCGCGAAATCCGCGCGGCTCGCAGGAATCCTGCCGGACCGCGTACGCACGATCCCGGTCGATGCGCAGTTTCGCATGCAGGTCGACCGGCTCGAGGCAGCGATCGAAGCCGATCGCGCCGCGGGTCTCGTGCCGTTCATGGTGGTCGCATCGGCCGGCACGACCAACACCGGTGCGGTCGATCCGCTGCCGCAAATCACGGCGGTTGCGCAGCGCCAGGGGCTGTGGTGCCACGTCGACGGCGCCTACGGCGCGAGCTTCCACCTGTGTCCGGAGCTGCGCCCGCTGCTTGCCGGCCTGCCGCACGCCGATTCGCTGACGCTCGACCCGCACAAGGGGCTGTTCCTGCCGTACGGCACCGGCGCGCTGCTGGTCGCCGACGGCGAGGCGTTGCGCGCCGCGCATTCGCTGACCGCGAGCTACATGCCGGAGAGCCAGGGCGAGGAATTCTACGACCCGCACCAGTACGGCCCGGACCTGTCGCGCAATTTCCGCGGGCTGCCGCTGTGGCTCACGGTGAAACTCTACGGTGCGGCGCGCCTTCGCGCCGCGCTCGCCGGGAAGCGCGCGCTCGCGCTCGATGCGGCGCGGCGGGTCGCCGCGCTGCCGAACGTCGTGATGGATGCGCCGCCGCAGCTGTCGCTGTTCGCCTTCCATCTCGAATGGCCGGGCTCGACCCGCGCCGGGCAGGACGCCGCGACGCGTGCCCTGCTCGAGCAGGTCACGCGGCGCGGCAAGGTGATGCTTACCGGCTGCCACGCCGGCGGGCGCTTCCTCGCGCGCGTGTGCGTGCTGAGCTTTCGCACGCACCGCACGCATATCGACACCTGCGTCGAGCACATCGCCGAGGCGGCGGAGGCGCTCACCGCCGGCTGACGCGTCAGCTGCCCCGATCCAGGTTGGCGGCGGCGAACTCCCAGTTCACGAGGTGCGCGAGGAAGGCCGTAATGTAGTCGAGGCGGCGATGCTGATAGTCGAGGTAGTAGGCGTGCTCCCACACGTCGAGCGTCAGCAGCGGCACCTGCTTCGTCGTCAATGGGGTCGCCGCGTTTGCCGTCGAGACGATCTTGAGCGTCGCGTCGTCGCGCACGAGCCAGGCCCAGCCGCTGCCGAACTGGTCGCTCGCGGCCTTGACGAACTGCTGGCGGAACGCATCGTGGCTGCCGAAGTCCTTCACGATGCGCTTGCCGAGCTCACCCTTCGCATCGCCGCCGCCATCGGGCCGCATGCTCTGCCAAAGGAAGGTGTGGTTCCACGCCTGCGCCGCCGAGTTGAACAGCGGGCCGGGCTTGGTGGCGTTGGCCTGCACGATCTCCTCGAGCGACGCCGATTCGAGCGGCGTGCCTTTCACGAGGGCGCGCGTCTTCTCGACATAGGCGGCATGGTGGTTGCCATGATGGTGCGACAGCGTCTTGCGCGACACGTGCGGCTCGAGCGCGTCGATCGCATAGGGAAGGGGGGGGAGGGTAACGGACATGGCTGGCCTCCGGGACTCCGTTGGGGGGGCCTGCACCCTAGCCGACCCGGTAATATTTGACAAACAATAAATATCGCGCCTATACATCGAAGTTATCGATGGATACGGAACTCGCCCGCACTTTCCTGACGATCGTTGCCTGCGGCAGCTTCGTCGATGCCGCGAAGCGCCTGAACACCACGCAGTCGACCATCAGCAGCCGCATCCAGCGCCTCGAGGAGACGCTCGGCGCGACACTGTTCGTGCGCAATCGTGCCGGCGCGACGCTCACGGCCGCGGGCAGGCAGTTCCAGCGTCATGCCTCGCTGCTGACGCGCACCGTCGAACGCGCGCGGCAGGACATCGGCGTGGTCGGCAGCTATCGCGCCACCATCGCTGTCGGCAGCCGCCTCGGTCTCTGGCAGAACCTGCTGCTGCGCTGGCTGCCGGTGTTTCGCGGTCTCGCGCCGGACGTCGCGGTGCGCGCGACGATCGGCTTCGAGGACGAGCTGATGCCGGCGCTCGTCGAAGGTCGCACCGACATCGCGGTGCTCTACACGCCGCATGCGCGCCCCGGCCTCACGATCGAACCGCTGCTCGAGGAGCGGCTGGTGATGGTCGCGACGCGCCGCGATGCGCCGGCCGCGCCAGGGCGCGATTTCGTGCACGTCGACTGGGGCCCCGAATTCAGCGCGCATCTCGCCCTCGCCTTTCCCGACTACGCCGGCGCGGCGCTCACCGTGAACATGGCCTGGCTCGGGCTCGAGCACGTGCTCGCCCACGGCGGCAGCGGTTATTTTCCGGTGCGCCTGATCCGCGAACCCGAATTCGCGGGCCGCCTGCACCGCGTGGCGGATGCGCCCGACTTCCGCCTGCCCGCTTACCTGTGCTTTCCGACGAAGATGCGTTCCGATCCACTGGCACTCGCGCTCGATACGATCCGGCGCGTCGCGGGAGAATCGGTATGAAGGATTTCTGGCTGGGCCTCGGCCTCTGTGCCGCCACGCTGCCAGCGCTCGTGTTCGCGCAAGCGGGCCGCGCCGCACCGCCCGATCATTACCTCGTCATCCACGCGGGCACGCTGCTCGCGGTACCGGGCGAGGCGCCACGGCGCGAGATGACGATCGTCGTGAAGAACGATCGCATCGCCGCGATCACGCCCGGCTATGCGGCCGCAGACGGCATCGCGCCGGCGGGATCGGCGGTCGAGACGATCGACCTGTCGCGGCACTTCGTGCTGCCCGGCCTGATGGACGCGCACGTGCACCTGCAGGACGAGCCCTCGATCGGCCGCCGTGGCGGCCCGCCGCGCAATCCGCCGGCCGCGGCCGAGCATGCCGTGAACGCGATCATCTACGCGCGCCGCAGCCTCGCGGCCGGCTTCACGACGCTGCGCGATCTCGGCGCGGACGATCGCTCCGTGTTCGCCGCGCGCGACGCCTTCCGCGACGGGCGCATCATCGGGCCGCGCATCCTCGCGGCCGGCTCGGCGATCGCCGTCACCGCGGGCCATGGCGATACGCTGCCGCCCGACCGCACGGGTGACCCGCAGGCGCGTCTCGAGGACGGCACCTGTGACGGCCCCGCGGAATGCCGCGCAGTCGTGCGCTTCCAGGCGAAGCGCGGCGCCGACGTGATCAAGGTCACCGCGACCGGAGGCTTCAGCTCGAACACCGGGCTCGAACCGCAGCTGTTTCCCGACGAGATCGAGGCGATCGTCGCGACCGCGCACCTGAACGGCCTGAAGGCCGCGGCCCACGCCTATGCACCGCTTGCGATCAGGCAGGCCGTGCAGGCGGGCATCGATTCGATCGAGCACGGGTTCCTGGTCGACGACGAAGGCCTCGCGCTGATGAAAAAGTCGGGCACGTTCCTGGTGCCGACACTGTCGGCGAGCTACCCGCCGCCGGTCTTCCGGATCCCGGACCCGGCCTCCGTGCGGCTGCGCAACGAGCATCGCGCGTTCGAGCGCGCCTACGCCGCCGGCGTGAAGATCGCGTTCGGCACCGACGCCGGCACGTTCACGCACGGCGACAACGCGAAGGAATTCGAGCTGATGGTGAAGTTCGGCATGCCGCCGATGGCGGCGATCCGCAGCGCGACCGTCGCCACCGCTGAACTGTTCGGCATCAGCGAGGACGCGGGCACGCTCGAACCGGGCAAGACCGCCGACCTGATCGCGCTCACCGCGAATCCCCTCGAGAACATCTCCGCGCTGCGCGAAATCGATTTCGTGCTGAAGAGCGGGCGGATCGCCAAGCGCGATGGGCGCATGACCGAGCCGTTCAGCTACGCGCCGGTCGGCCCGCCGTTCTGATACGCCTCATCCCAGGGGCGCGACGACCGGATCCACGCTGACCCGCACGACGCCGGGAATCTCGCGCAGGCGATCGATCGAGACGCCGGATGGCACGAGCACCGCGACGGCCACCGTCACGCCCTCGTTCGCGGCCCCGCGCGTAGCCGCCTCGCCCGCGGCCGCCCCGCCAGTGGTGCCCTCGCCGGCCCCGCGCAGCGGCACCGGATCGTGACCGGGCGCGATCGTCACGCCGGCCGCGGCGAGCTGCGCCGCGATCGTCGCCGCGCCATGGCCGGCAGCGAACTCGAGCAGCGCGGTGCGCATCACGCGCCCGCCAGCGCGCGCCATGCAGCGTGCGCGTCGACGATGCCGGCGCCGAGGCGCGGCTGCCAGGCGCCGCCGGCACTCGCGCGCAGCAGCTGCCGCGCCTGATCCTGCCATAGCAGCTGCGCAGGATCGGACGCCTGCCGCGCGCCGGCGAGCAGGCCCAGTACACCGGCGACGACCGGACAGGCAGCCGAGGTGCCGTTGTCGCTGGCGAAAAAACCGGCGAAATGACTGTAGCCGCAGACGTCGGGTTTGTCGGGCGACAGCGCCGCCGGGCCCTCCGAGCTGTAGCCGATCCATTCACGCCGCAGGTTCACCGCACCGACGCAGATCGAGCGCTCGTGGCCGCTCGCGCCCCAGATGCCGCGGCCGGGCCCCTGGTCAGCGCCGCAGCGCGGATCCGCACACACGCCACCGCAGTTGCCGGCCGCGAAGCACACCAGCAGGCCCGCGTCGACGAGCTCGACGAACTTGCGCGTGAACGGATGATCGGGATTGCGCGTGTAGTTCGCCGGCTCGCCCGGCGGCGCCGGATCCCAGCTCTCCTGGTACAGGCCCCAGCTGTTCGACAGCAGCTGCGGCGTGCGGTCGACACCGAACTGCACGAGTGCGCGGTGAAAGGATTGCAGCGCGCTCGACAGCAGCCCGCCGATGCCCGCGCCCGGCGTGGTCTTGCCGATCGAGTAGTCGTGAAAGCGCGCCTCGGGGCAGGCGATCGACGCATCGAAGGCGCACATGTTGCCGTGGCCCTCCCAGGCGACGCGCGCACTGCCCGGTGGCGAGGCCGGATCCGGCGACCAGCCGCCGACGACCGGGAAGCGCGCGGCATCGACGCCGCCATCGACGATGCCGATGACGACACCGGCGCCGCGAAAGCCGCTCGCCGCCCACACCTGCTCGGCGCCGAGCAGTCGCGCAACGTCGGCGGCGCTGCCGGTCGCACGCTGCGGCGTGCAATCGATCGGCGCCGCCAGTGTCGGCTCAGGCGCGACTGGTGCAACGACCGGATCCGACCAGACTGCGATCACGCCCGGCGCGGCGCGCAGTGACTCGAGCCGCGCGCGCGTCGTGTCGGCGCGCAGCACGAGCGTCGCCGATCCGCGACGCGTGCGCGCCGCGAGCGGCACCGGATCGAACGCCGGGTCGACACCGGCGGGCCATGCGGACGGCGCGCGGGTCGGCGCCACTTCGAGCAGCACGGAGAAGCTGTCGTCGCTCATCGTGGTCTCCTTGTCGGGGAAGATCGATCCGCCTAGACTGCCCGGCACCCCAGCGAGCATCTTTCCGAGGAGAGATCATGATCATGCACTTCCGGCGCAGCATCGTCGCCCTGAGCCTCGTCGCGTTCCTGGCCGTCGGCATGCCGATGCCGGCCCCCGCCGCGATGATCGGTACGCAGGCCGCCGTCGCGGCGGGCACGCGTGCGGCCGATCTCGCCCGGGTCGACAGCGTGCTCGCCCGCGCCGACGTGCAGCAGCGCCTCACCGCGCTCGGCGTCGATCCGCAGGCAGCCCACGATCGCGCGGCCGCGCTCACCGACACCGAGCTCGCCGCGTTCGCGAAGCAGCTCGAGAGCGCGCCGGCTGGTGGCGATGCACTCGCGGTGATCGGCATCGTGTTCCTCGTGCTGCTGATCCTCGAGGTCGTCGGAGTCACCGATATCTTCAAGAAAATCTAGCGCGCCGCGGGCGGCAGCCGCCTTGCGCGCAGCGCTCGCGGCGGCACTGGCCGCGCTGCTGCTCACCGGCTGCGCGTCGCTGCGCGGCGGCGGTCCGCCCGTCGTGGAACTCACCGCCACGCCCTTCTACCCGCAGAGCGAATACCAGTGCGGCCCGGCGGCGCTCGCCACGCTGCTCGGCGCGAGCGGCATCGGCGTGACGCCCGCCGAGCTCCAGTCCGAAGTCTACCTTCCCGCGCGCCGCGGCAGCCTGCAGACCGAGATGCTTGCTGCGACGCGCCAGCGCGGCCGCATTGCCCATGTGATCGCGCCGACGCTCGATGCACTCGTGCAGGAGCTCGACGCGCAGCGGCCGGTGCTCGTGCTGCTGAACCTCGGCGTGAAGACCTGGCCCGTCTGGCATTACGCGGTCGTCATCGGCTACGAGCAGGACCGCAGCCACCTGCTGCTGCGCTCCGGCACGACCGCCCGCGAGCGCCTGTCGCTGCGCCGCTTCGGCGGCGCGTGGTCACGTGCCGACAATTGGGGCTTCGTCGCGCTGCGTCCCGGCGAGCTGCCGGCGGGAGTCGACGCCGCGCGTTACGCCGGTGCGGTCGCCGATTTCGAAATGGTGGACAGCGCGGGCGCGTTGCGCGCCTACGAGGCCGGCATCGCGCGCTGGCCGGCCGAGCCGCTGCTGCGACTCGGTGCGGCCAACGCGATGCTCGCCGGCGGCGACCCGCGCGGTGCCGAGCGCGTGCTGGCAGCGCTGCTGGAGCTGGCGCCGCGGGAAGTCGCCGCGCGCAACAACTACGCCGAACTGCTCTCGCAGCGCGGCTGCCGCGACGCGGCGCGCGCGCAGATCGACATTGCCCTCGGCGATGCGCAGGGTACGCCGCTGGCTGCGGCGGTTGCGGCCACGGCGCGGGAAATCGACGCGCGGGCCGCGGATGCGGCGGCGCAATGCCCGCGCTAATGATTCCTGCGCAAGTCCCGCGCGGCAATCTCCCTCACCCGCAGCAACCTGTACGCTGCCGGAATCACGAGCATCGACAGCAGCGGCGCGCTCAGCATGCCACCCACCATCGGCGCGGCGATCCGCTGCATCACCTCGGAGCCCGCACCGCCGCCGAGCAGAATCGGCAGCAGGCCGGCGATGATCACGGCGACGGTCATCGCCTTCGGGCGCACGCGCTGTACCGCGCCTTCCATGATCGCGGCATCGAGATCGGCGAGACCGGCGTCGGGATGCGTGGCGAGCGTCCGCTCCCACGCCTGTCGCAGATACAGCAGCATGATGATGCCGAATTCCGCGGCAACGCCGGCGAGCGCAATGAACCCGATCAGCGACGCGACCGATACGGCGTGCCCCATGAGCCACACGAGCCACAGGCCGCCCACCAGCGCGAACGGCAGCGACAGCATGATGATCGTGGCTTCCGAAGCGCGGCGAAAAACGACGCAGATCAGCCCGAAGATGATCACGAGCACGGCCGGCACGACCAGCCGCAGGCGCTCGCGCGTGCGTGCGAGGTATTCGAACTGCCCCGACCAGGCGAGTGAATAACCGGCGGGAAGCGGCACGTCGCGCGCTGTTGCCTCCTTGAGATCCGCGACCACGGAGCCGAGGTCCCGGCCCGCCACGTCGACATAGACATAGCTCGCGAGGCGGCCGTTGTCGCTCCTGAACATCGGCGGCCCGGTATCCAGGACGACGTCCGCGACCTGCGTCAGCGTCAATTGCTCGCCTCCCGGTGCCACGATCGGCAGGCGCCTGATCGCCTCGACCGAGTCGCGCTCCGCACGCGGATATCGTACGACCACCGGATAGCGCTCCCTGCCCGCGAGCGTCTGCGTCACCGGCTCGCCGCCGATCGCGGTCGCGATGAACTCCTGCAGATCCTGCTGCGACAGACCGTAGCGGGCCGCACGCACGGGATCGACACGGATGTCAAGATAGCGGCCGCCCTCGATGCGCTCCGCAAGCGCCGAGCCCACGCCGGGTACGGTGCGCGCGACGACCTCGATGCGATCGGCGATGCGCGCGAGCTCGGCGACATCGGGCCCCATGACCTTGATGCCGATCGGGCTCTTGATGCCGGTCGCCAGCATGTCGATGCGATTGCGGATCGGTGGTACCCAGAGATTCGTCAGACCGGGCACGTGCACCGCCGCATCGAGTTCCTCGCGCAGCTTTGCGGGCGTCATGCCCGGCCGCCATTCACTGCGCGGCTTGAAGGTGACCGTGGTCTCGAACATCTCGAGCGGCGCCGGGTCGGTCGCCGTTTCGGCCCGTCCCGCCTTGCCGAACACATGCGCCACCTCCGGGACCGTACGGATCATCCGGTCCGTCTGGCCGAGCAGCTGCGCCGCCTTGCCGGCCGAGAGACCGGGGAGCGCCGTCGGCATATAGAGGAGCGCACCTTCGTCGATCACCGGCAGGAACTCGCTGCCGAGACGCGACAGCGGCACGAGCGACAGCAGCAGCACGCCACCGGCCAGCACGAGGGTCGCGCGTGGATGGCGCAGCACTCGTTCGATCACCGGCCGGTAACCCGCGATCAACCAGCGGTTGACCGGGTTGTCGCGCTCGGGAAGGATGCGTCCGCGGACCAGCAGCCCGATCAACACCGGGATCAGCGTAACCGCAAGCACGGCGGCCGCGGCCATCGCCCATGTCTTCGTGTACGCAAGCGGTGAGAACAGGCGCCCCTCCTGCGCCTGCAACACAAACACCGGGATGAACGACAGCGTGATCACGAGGAGGCTCACGAAGAGCGCCGGCCCCACCTCGCATGCCGCCGCGCGCGCGATGTCCAGGCGCTCGGCTTCCTGCGGCGCACGCCCGTTTTGCGCCTCGAAGTGCTCGAGGTGCTTGTGCGCGTTCTCGATCATCACGACGGCGGCGTCGACCATCGCCCCGATCGCGATCGCGATGCCGCCGAGCGACAGCAGGTTCGCGCTGATGCCCTGATAGTGCATCACGATGAACGCGGCGAGCACGCCGAGCGGCAGCGTCACGACGGCGACCAGCGCGGAGCGCGCATGCCACAGGAAGAGCGCGCACACGAGCGCGACCACGAGGAACTCCTCGACCAGCTTGCGCGCGAGATTGCGGACCGCCTCCAGTATCAGCGCCGAGCGGTCGTAGACCGTGACGATCTCGACGCCCGCCGGCAAGCTGCCCTTCAGGCTGTCGAGCCGGGCCTTCACGGCCGCGATCGCGGCGAGCGCGTTTTTGCCGGAGCGCAAGACGACGATGCCGCCCGTGACCTCGCCCTCGCCGTCGAGTTCGGCGATGCCCCGGCGCAGGACCGGGCCGCGCTGGACGAGCGCCACGTCGCGCAGCAGTACGGGCACGTCGTCGGTGCCGCGCGCGACCGGCACGCGCTCGAGGTCCTCCCGCGTGCGCAGATAGGCTTCGCTGCGCACCATGATCTCGGCCTCCGCCTGCTCGATCACCGATCCGCCGGTCGCGCCGTTCGCCGCGCGGATCGCCTCGATCAACCGGGCCATGGTCACGCCCCGGGCCGCAAGCGCCGCAGGGTCGGGCTGCACCTGCCAGCCCTGCACCATGCCTCCGACGGTCGCGACTTCGGCAACATCCGGCACGGTCTTGAGTTCGTAGCGCAGGAACCAGTCCTGCAATGCGCGCAGCTCACCGGGCCCGTGCGCACCGCTGCGATCAACGAGCGCATATTCGTAGATCCAGCCGACACCCGTCGCGTCGGGTCCGAGCGCGGGCGTGACCGCAGCGGGCAAACGCTCGCGCACCTGGCTCAGGTACTCGAGCACGCGCGAACGGGCCCAGTAGAGATCGGTGCGATCGTCGAACAGCACATAGACGAACGAATCGCCGAAGAAGGAGAAACCGCGCACCGCCTTGACGCCCGGCACCGAGAGCATCGTGGTCGAGAGCGGATAGGTCACCTGATCCTCGACGATGCGCGGCGCCTGGCCCGGCCACTCCGTGCGAATGACGACCTGCGTGTCCGAGAGGTCCGGCAGTGCATCGAGCGGCGCGCGCATGACGGCCCAGATTCCCCACGCGGCGATCACGAGCGCGCCGATCAGCACGACGGCGCGATGAGCGATCGCGGCGGCGATCAGGCGCGCGATCACGGATGCGCCCCATGCCCGCCGAGGCGCTCGAGCGCACCGGCCAGGCTCGCTTCCGAGTCGAGCAGGAACTGTCCCGACACGACGACCTGTTCGCCCTGCTGCAGCCCCGACAGCACTTCCGTGCGACCGCCACTGCTGCGACCCGTGCGCACCGCCATCGGCATGAAATGCGCCTCGCCATGACGCACGATCACGTGCGCCCGCTCGCCGCTGCCGATCACGGCGTCGCTCGGCACCAGCAGGCTCTCCGGGCCGGCGTCCGCCCGCAGGCTGACGCGTGCCTGTTGTCCCGCAGCGAGCAGGCCGTCGGGATTCGCGAGCACGATGCGCGCCTGCCGGGTGCGGCTCGCGGGATCGAGCGCCGGCAACAGGGACTCGACCCGTCCCTCGACGGGATTCGCGACGCCGCCCACCTCGGCGACGACGTGAACGCCCGCCGCAATGCCCGCGGCGTCAGCCTGGGGGATGGCGGCCTGCAGCCAGACCGTACGCGTGCCGTTGATCCGAAACAGCGTCGTGCCGACGGGCGCGGCCTCGCCCTCTCGCACCCCGATCTCGCTGACGACGCCCTCCCCGGGCGCGGTCAGCAGGATCCGGCCGTCGCGGCCAGGCTGCGTGCCGGACGGCACGCCGAGCGCGCGCAGCCGTGCCCGCGCGGCGGCTTCGAGTTCGCGCGTGCCGGCCTCGGCGGATTGCGCGATGGCCTGTGTCTCCGCAAGCGCGGCGCTCCAGGCGGGAGCGATCACGCTCGCAAGCGGCTCACCTTGCCTGACCCTCGCGAACGGTGCCTTGACATGCAGCCGATCGACGATGATCCCGGTGCGCGCGCTGACGACGCGCTCGAGTCGCAGATCCCAGGCGATCGTGCCCGGGACGGCGAGCTCGCTGCCGAGCCGACCTTTCTCGACTGCCACGGTGCGCACTCCGAGGCTGCGCTGCGTGACGGGAGAGACCTCGACACCGGCCTTCGCCTCCTCATCCGCATACCTCGGCTGCAGCGGCATGTCCATGAAAGGCGACTTGCCGGGCCCGCTGAAGTGCTGGTCCGGCACCATCGGGTCATACCAGTAGAGAACCTTGCGCTCACCGGCGGGCGCCGCCTCGATCGGATGATCGCCGCGTCCTGCGCTCCACCAGCCGATGGCGCCGGCGAGCGCCCCGAGCGCAGCCACGACGACGAGACCTCGTTTACCGATCGTCATGGCATCGTCTCCCCGAATGAATAAGCCAGGTCTACCCAGGCACGGCCGAGGCCGGCGAGATGCCATGCATGTGCGCGATGCGCGATCGTCTCGTCACGGCGGGCCTCGAGCCAGGGACGCAGTTCGCCGCCGGCGCGATACGATGCCAGCGCCGCGGCACTGCGATCGCGCGCGAGCTTCAGGACCTGTTCATGGATGGACACCTGGCGCCTGAGCGCCTCCCACCGCGCATACGCTGCGCGGATGCGCGCAGTCAGTTCGAGACGCAGGCTCTCCTGTGCCGCGAGCGCCGCGCGCCGTTCCACCGCGCGCGCTGCGATGCCCGGCGTCTGCCGGCTGCCCGCGAACAGCGGCAGGCTGACACCCACTTCGAGCATCAGCATGTCGTCGAAGCCGCTGCGCTGCCCGTAGCTCGCGGTGAGATCCCAGTCGGGGCGACGCTCGGCGCGCGCTGCATCGACTGCGGCAGCGGCCGATGCCACTCTCGCTTCCGCCGAACGCAGCGAGGGCTGCCTGTCGAGTGCCGCGAGCGCCGCGCCTTCCGGGCGCGGCGCGCGGCCGAAATCGGGCGCCGATTCCGCGATCGTGACGGCATCGCCACCGATCCAGCGACGCAGTTCGGCCATGGCCTCGCCTGCGGCGCCCTCGGCCTCGGCGATCTCGCCGTCGACTTCGAGCACGCCCGCCTCGGCCGCAAGCGCATCGAGCGCCGAACCGCCTGCCGCGACCCGCGCGCGCGTCAGGCGGGCCGCAAGCTGCGCCTGCGCGCGCAGCGAGCCCAGGGCCTCGAGCTCACGCTGTGCGGACCAGACGTCGACCCAGGCGATCGCTGCGGCCCGGGCAACACCCAGGCGCTCGATTTCGGCGTCGACCTGCGCAAGTTCGACCGTGCGCGCGGCGACCCTGCGCTGCGCAGCGCGCTTGGCGCGCGCCGGCAGCGCCTGGCGCAGCCCGATAGTCTTTTCCGTCATGGGCTCCGCGTCGAAATCGAAGGCGTCCACGCCCGAAATCGGCAGGCTGTCGAACCCGATCGCCAATACCGGATCAGGCAGGCGACCGGCACGGTACAAGTCTTGCGCAGCGGCCTCGATGGCGGCACGGCTGGCCTCGAGCTGCGGCGCAGAGTCGACGGCGCGGCGCGCCGCCTCGGCGAGCGTCAGCTCATTCGCAGACGCACCACCCGCCGCCATCGCCAGCCAACAGGCGATTGCGAGATAGCACGACACGCCTTGCGCGACCTGCGGCGCAACGGCACGGGGAAATGGGGACATGGAACCTCCGGAGGTGGGCAGACACGGACCGGCGCAGCTGCGCCGGCGCGATCTCGCGCGGAACCGGAGGGGACTAGATCAGGAGACTACAGTAGCGCAGACGTGGCGGAGGATCCGCGGTGGAAGGCGGTGATTCATGATCCGGGGTGATCTCGACGATCGCCGTATCGGCGATCGGAAAGCTTGCGCACAACGCGTGGGCCACTGCGGGCACGGTCGACTTCGCGAAGTCGGTCGGCACCGGTGAATCCGGCGCGCAATGACTGGCGCAGAGCACCATCGCCGTGTCGTCCGGCGGCCCCGAGCAATGGTGGGCGGCCAGGGCAGATTGCTGGAAAAGGAGGCAGAACGCCGCCGCGAACGCGATAAGCAAGCCACGCCGACGCCGCCCAATCATGCGGCCGATGCTACTCCCGGCGGGCCCGGCGCGAAATGATCCGCGTCAAATGGTCTTTGCGAGCCGTCGCAGATAGGCGGCGAACGGCGCACCCAACTCCTTGTGCGACAGCGCGTGCTCGACGGTCGCCTGCAGGTAGCCGAGCTTGTTGCCGCAGTCGTAGCGCTTGCCCTCGAAGAGATAGGCGTAGGCCGGCTCGTCCTGCATCAGCCGCGCGATACCGTCGGTCAGCTGGATTTCGCCGCCCGCGCCGCGGCCGATGCGCTCGAGGTGCTCGAAGATGCGCGCGCTCAGGATGTAGCGTCCGACCACTGCGAGGCGCGACGGCGCCGCGGCAGGCTTCGGCTTCTCGACGATCGCTCGAATCCGGCGCACCGGGCCGGTGCCACGCTCCAGCGCGACGATGCCGTACTTGTCGGTGTCCTTTGCCGGCACCGACTCGACGCCGAGCACGCTGGCGTGCACCTCGGAATAGACTTCCGCCATCTGCGCGAGGCAGGGCTTTTCGCTCTCGATCAGGTCGTCGGCGAGGTGCACGAAGAACGGCTCGAAGCCGACCGCGGGTGCCGCGCACAGCACCGCGTGGCCGAGACCCAGTGGCGCGGGCTGGCGGATGTAGATGCACGACGCGTAGGACGGCAGCACGCTGCGCAGCTGGCGCACCAGCTCGTTCTTGCCCTGCGAGACCAGCAGCTTCTCGAGTTCCTGGTCGGAATCGAAATGGTCCTCGATCGCGCGCTTCGATGCGCCGGTGATGAACACGAGCCGCCGCGCACCCGCCGCCAGTGCCTCCTCGACCGCGTACTGGATCAGCGGCTTGTCCACCACCGGCAACATCTCTTTCGGGCTCGCCTTGGTGGCCGGCAGGAAGCGCGTGCCGCGCCCCGCCACCGGAAACACCGCGGTCCGGATCGCTGCTTTGATCGCCATACCGTAATTCTAACGCACTGCGTCGCCGCGCAGCGCGCGTGCAGCCCGACGCTGCGGTCGCGCCGCCTCAGCGCGCAGGCGGTTTCTTCGCGGCCGGCGCGGCCTTGACCGGCGCGGCGGTCTTCGCGCCGCCGGCAGCCTTCGCCGGCATCGCGGGCTTGCCTGGCGGGCCGACGCGCAGTACTTCGCGATTGTCGTCGATCACCTTCTGACCGATACCGCTGACCAGCGCGAGCTCATCGACACTCTTGAACGGCCCGTGCGCATCGCGGTAGGCGATGATCGCGGCCGCGCGCGTCGGGCCGATGCCCTTGAGCTCGCGGGCGAGCGTGGCGGCATCGGCGCTGTTGATGTCGACGGGCGCGGCGTGCACCGCGATGGGCAGTGCGCACAGCAGCAGCAGGAATGCGAGCAAGGAACGCATGATGGTTCTCCCCTGGAAGGTCGGACGGCCGCGGGGGGCCGCGTGGGGAGCAAGCTAGCGCGCAGTACCCGGGATACCGAGCGCAGAAAGCGCGGCAAACAGCACGCGTGCGCGCTTGACAGCGCGGCCTCGGCCGCGGGGCGGCGTCAGTCGCGGATCGGCTTGTCGGCGCCGTCGTTGACCCGCTCGCGCAGGTCCTTGCCGGGCTTGAAGTGCGGCACGTACTTGCCGGCGAGCGCGACGGCCTCGCCAGTCTTCGGATTGCGCCCCTGGCGCGGCGGGCGGAAATGCAGCGAGAAGCTGCCGAAGCCGCGGATCTCGATGCGATCGCCGGTCGCGAGCGCATCGCTCATGATTTCGAGGATCTGTTTCAGGGCGAGTTCGACGTCCTTGGCCGGAAGATGCTTCTGCTTCGCAGTGATGATCTCGATGAGTTCCGATTTCGTCATGCGTCGCTCACTCCCCCGGCGCTTCGGCGCCCGGACCGGAAGTCCGGGCGCCGCGCCCTGTCATTGTCACCGCGCGATCAGGACCGGTCCGACGAGCCGATCTGTTCCTTCAACAGGTCGCCGAGCGACGTGCCGGAACTGGCGGGCCCCTGGTCGGAGCGGTAGCTCGAGACGGCCTCGGCCTCCTCGAAGGCTTCCTTCGCCTTGATCGACAGCGAGATCGTGCGCGTCTTCCGGTCGACGCCGGTGAACTTCGCCTCGATCTCCTCGCCTTCCTTCAGCACGCTGCGCGCGTCCTCGACGCGGTCGCGGCCGAGTTCGGAGGCGCGCAACTGCCCCTCGATGCCGTTGCCGAGATCGATGATGGCGCCGCGCGCGTCCACTTCCCTGACGACGCCGCGCACGATCGTGCCGCGCGGGTTCTCGGCGATGTAGGCCGAGAACGGGTCCTTCGCGAGCTGCTTGATGCCGAGCGAGATGCGCTCGCGCTCCGGGTCGATCGACAGCACCATCGCCTCGAGCAGCTGGCCCTTCTGGTAGCTGCGCACGGCTTCCTCGCCGGGCACGTCCCAGGAGATGTCGGAGAGGTGCACCAAGCCATCGATGCCGCCCGGCAGGCCGATGAAGATGCCGAAGTCGGTGATCGACTTGATCTGCCCCGACACGTGATCGCCGCGGTTGCTGTTCTCGGCGAACTCCTTCCACGGATTGGCCTGGCACTGCTTCAGGCCGAGCGAGATGCGGCGGCGCTCCTCGTCGACGTCGAGCACCATGACCTCGACTTCCTGGCCGGTCTGCACGACCTTGGCCGGGTTGACGTTCTTGTTGGTCCAGTCCATCTCGGAGACGTGCACGAGGCCCTCGACGCCGTCCTCGATCTCGACGAACGCGCCGTAGTCGGCGATGTTCGTGACCTTGCCGAACACGCGCGTGTTCGGCGGATAGCGGCGCGCGATGTTCTCCCACGGATCGGCCCCGAGCTGCTTGAGCCCAAGCGAAACGCGCGAGCGCTCGCGGTCGAACTTCAGGATCCGCACGTCGACCTCGTCGCCGACCTTGACCACTTCCGACGGATGCTTGACGCGCTTCCACGCCATGTCGGTGATGTGCAGCAGGCCGTCGATGCCGCCGAGGTCGACGAAGGCACCGTAATCGGTCAGGTTCTTGACCGTGCCCTTGACCACCGCGCCTTCCTGCAGGTTGTCCATCAGCGCGCTGCGCTCGGCGGAGAACTCCTGCTCGACGACCGCACGGCGCGAGACGACGACGTTGTTGCGCTTCTGGTCGAGCTTGATGACCTTGAACTCGAGCGGCTTGCCCTCGAGGTAGGAGGTGTCGCGCACCGGACGCACGTCGACCAGCGATCCCGGCAGGAACGCGCGCACGGTCTCGATCTCGACCGTGAAGCCGCCCTTGACGCGGCCGGTGATCACGCCGGAGACGATCTCGCTCGCCTCGAACGCCTTCTCGAGACGGGTCCAGGTGCGGGCGCGCTTGGCCTTCTCGCGCGACAGGCGGGTCTCGCCGTTGCCGTCCTCGACGGCATCGAGCGCGACTTCGACCTCGTCGCCGACCTTGACCTCGATCTCGCCGAGTTCGTTCTTGAATTGATCGACACCGATCACGGCCTCGGACTTGAGGCCCACGTTGACGATGACGACGTCGTCGGTCACGCCGACGACGAGCCCGGTGAGGATCATTCCCGGGCGAATCCGCTGGTTGGCGAGACTCTGCTCGAAAAGTTGCGCGAAAGATTCAGTCATGTTGGTTGATGTCCTGCATGCGCGGACCTTGCCGCGCCGTCACACCCCGGCCCTGCCATGAGCCCTGGGGAAACCCGAAAAAAACGCCGCATCCTGCAGCGTCACATTGGTCCTCGCGCGTGTTTCAGCCCCACAGACCCTGCGCCCGCCCTGCCGACAGCACCACGTCGACGACCTCGGCGACACTCATGCCGGTCGAGTCGACGATGCGGGCGTCGGGCGCGGGCCTCAGCGGCGCGACCGCGCGGGTCGAATCCCGCTGATCCCGTTCGGCTATCTCACGCGAAAGGGCGGCGAGGTTAGCATCGGACCCCTTTTCTTTCAACTGCTTATAGCGCCTCAGCGCCCGTTCTTCGGCGCTCGCCGTCAGGTAGATCTTGAGGGCCGCCTCCGGGAAGACCACGGTGCCCATGTCGCGGCCGTCGGCGACGAGCCCGGGGGGCTCGGCGAAGGCCCGCTGGCGCTCGAGCAGGGCTGCACGCACCGGCGGCCAGGCCGCCACCCGCGAGGCGCCCTGCCCGGCCGCCTCCGAGCGCAGCTCGCGGGTCACCTCGGCGCCGTCGAGGCGGATCCGCTCCCCGCCCCGGCCATCGTCGTCGAACTGCACCGCCATCGTGCGCGCGAGCGCCGTGTGGGCCGCCACGTCGTCGGGTCGCAGCCCCGCGCGGACCCCCGACAGCGCGACCAGGCGATACAGCGCACCGCTGTCGAGCAGGTGCCAGCCGACATGGCGGGCGAGCTCGCGGCTGACCGTGCCCTTGCCGGAGCCACTCGGGCCATCGATCGTCACGACTGGAACGGGAGGGCTCGCTGCCATGCGCGCATCCTACGAGATGGCGAGCCCCGCGGCCCGCGCGAGCGGCACGAAATCCGGGAACGAGGTGGCCACATTGGCGACGTCGAGGATCTCGAGCGGGCCGCGCGCGCGCAGGCTCGCGACCGCGAACGCCATCGCGATCCGGTGATCGCCGTGGCTGTCGACGGTGCCGCCCGAGAGCGGCCCGCCGTCGATGCGGATACCGTCCGGCAGCAGCTCGTGGCGCACGCCGAGCCGGCCGAGCCCCTCGGCCATGACGGCGAGCCGGTCGGTCTCCTTGACCCGCAGTTCGGCGGCGCCGCGCAGCTCGGTGCGGCCCTCGGCCGCCGCCGCAGCGATGAACAGCGCCGGGAATTCGTCGATCGCGAGCGGCACCAGCGCCTCGGGAATGCGGATGCCGCGCAGCGCGCTGGCGCGCACGACCAGGTCCGCGCTCGGCTCACCGCCGCTCTCGCGCGCATTCTCGACGCGGATGTCGGCGCCCATCAGGCGCAGGATGTCGATCACGCCGGTGCGGGTCGGGTTCACGCCGACGTTGCGCAGCACGAGGCCCTCGCGCGCCGCGAGGCAGCCCGCGACCAGGAAGAACGCCGCCGACGAGATGTCGGCCGGCACGTCGATGCGCGTGCCGGTGAGGCGCTGGCCGCCGGCGACCGAGGCGCTCGCGCCGGCGCGCTCGACGCGCACGCCGAAGCCATCGAGCATCCGCTCGGTATGATCGCGGGTCGGCGCAGGCTCGGTCACGCGCGTGACGCCGCTGGCGTACAGCCCCGCGAGCAGGATCGCCGACTTCACCTGCGCGCTCGGCATCGGCAACGCGTAGTCGATGGCCGTGAGCGGCCGCCCGCCGTGGATGCGCACCGGCGGCCTGCCGTCCTCGGTGTCGATCGCCGCACCCATCGCGCGCAGCGGCTGCGCGACACGTTCCATCGGGCGCTGCCTCAGCGAGGCATCGCCGGTCAGCGTGACGTCGAAGGGCTGGGCGGCGAGCAGGCCCATGAACAGGCGCAGCGCAGTGCCCGAATTGCCCATGTCGAGCGCCTGTGCCGGCGCGGCGAGCCCGCCGGGTCCGGCGCCGTGCACGGTCAAGACCGTGGCCGAGTGCTCCTCGACCGCCAAGCCCATCGCGCGCAGCGCCGCGAGCGTCGCGCGGCAATCCTCGCTCGGCAGGAAACCGTGGATCTCGGTACGCCCGCTCGCGATGCCGCCGAGCATCAGCGCGCGGTGCGAGATCGACTTGTCGCCCGGCACCGCGAGTTCGCCGCCGACCTGCGCGGCCGGCTGCAGGATGTAGCGTGCGCCCGATCCGCTCAAGCCGGAGCGCCCCGCAGCCAGACGTCGATCAGCGCGAGCAGGCGCGTGTTCTCCTCCGGCCGGCCGACGGTGATGCGCAGATACTCCGCGAGACCGTAGTTGCCGACCGGGCGCACGATGACGCCGCCGCGCAGCAGCGCGTCGTTCAGCGCAGCGGCGCGCGCCGCGCTGCCGATGTGCGCGAGCACGAAATTGCCCGCCGAAGGCAGCACCGGCAGTCCGCGCGCGGCGAGCTCGCGTGCGAGGCGCGGCCGCTCGGCCGCGACCAGCGCCACCGAGCGCTCGATGTGCGCGCTGTCGGCGAGCGCCGCGCGCGCCCCCTCGAGTGCGATCGAATTGACGTTGAAGGGCTGGCGGATGCGGTTCAGCACGTCGGCCACTTCCGGATGGCTCGCGGCAAAGCCGACGCGCAGCGCGGCGAGCCCGTAGGCCTTGGAGAAGGTGCGCACGACGGCGAGGTTCGGGTGGCTCCCGAGCCAGCGCAGTCCGTCGCCGCAACCGGCCTGCGCCGCATACTCGAAATAGGCCTCGTCGAGCACGACCAGCGTCGTGGCCGGCACGCGCGCGAGGAAGCGCTCGAGCGCAGCCGCCTCGAGCCAGGTGCCGGTCGGATTGTTCGGATTGGCGATGAAGACGAGCCGGGTCGCCGGCGTGACCGCCGCGAGCATCGCGTCGAGGTCATGGCCGAGCGGCATCGTCGCGTGCGTGGCCGGCAGCGCCGGCACGACCACCGCGCGTGCGCCGGTGGCCTGCACCGCGAGCGGGTACACGGCGAAGCAGTACTGCGAATACACGGCCTCGGTGCCGGGTGTCAGGAAAGCCTCGGCCAGCAGCACCAGCACGTCGTTCGAGCCGTTGCCGAGCGTCAGCTGCGCCGGCGCGGCGCCGAGGCGCGCGGCGAGCGCCTGCTTGAGCGCGTGGCCGCCGCCGTCGGGATAGACCCAGGCTTCGGCGAGCGCCGCCTGCATCGCCGCGATGGCCGCCGGGCTCGCGCCGAGCGGGTTCTCGTTCGAGGCGAGCTTGATGATGTCCGTGAGGCCGAGCTCGCGCGCGAGCTCGCTGACCGGCTTGCCCGGCGTGTACGGCGCGATGTGCCGGACGCTGTCGCTCGCCAGTGCCCCCGGATGCGGCTCGCTCACAGGATCGCCCGCGGATAGGCGCCGAGCACGCGAAACAGCGACGCGCGCTTCTTCAGGCTCGCGAGCGCCTTCGCGATCCGCGGCTCCTGCGCATGCCCCTCGATGTCGAGGAAGAACACGTAGTCCCACTTGCCGCGGCCCGAGGGCCGCGATTCGATGCGCGTGACGTTGATGCGGTGCTTCGCGAGCGGCTCGAGCAGCCGGTACAGCGCGCCCGGCGCGTCGGTGTGCCCGCCCGAGACGATCAGCGTGGTGCGATCGACGCCGCTCGGCGCGAACAGCTTGCGGCCGATCACGAGAAAGCGCGTCGTGTTGTCGGGGCGGTCCTCGATCTCGGCGGCGAGCACGTTGAGGCCGTAGACCTCGGCCGCCGTGTCGCCGGCGATCGCCGCGCTGTCCTTCTCGTCGCGCGCGCGCCGCGCGCCCTCGGCGTTGCTCGCGACCGGCACCAGCTCGACCTTCGGCAGGTACTCGCGCAGCCATTCGCGGCACTGCGCGAGCGCCTGCGGGTGCGAGCAGACACGCTTGATGCGGTGCAGGTCCGTCATGCGGCCCATCAGGAAGTGATGGATGCGCAGTTCGACTTCGCCGCAGATCAGCAACGGCGAGCCGAGGAAGCGGTCGAGCGTGTAGTTGACCGTGCCCTCGCTCGAATTCTCGATCGGCACGACGCCGAAATCGGCGCTGCCGGCCTCGACTTCATGGAACACGTCGTCGATCGACGGCAGCGCGAGCGCGCGCACCGAGTGCCCGAAGTGCTTCAGCACGGCGGCCTGCGTGAACGTGCCTTCCGGGCCGAGGAAGGCGATCTTGAGCGGCTCCTGCTGCGCGAGACAGGCCGACATGATCTCGCGAAAGAGCCGCAGCACCTCTTCATCGCGCAGCGGCCCCTTGTTGCGCTCGACGGCGCGGCGCAGCACCTGCGCTTCGCGCTCCGGGCGGTAGAAGTCGACGGTGTGTCCGTCGGCATGCTTCGAGATGCCGACCTGCTGCGCGAGGCTCGCGCGTTCGCTGATCAGCGCATGGATGCGCGCATCGACCTGGTCGATGCGCTCGCGCATGGCCTCGAGCGACGGCTTGTGCACGCCCGCGCCGCCTCGCGCACCCGCGCCGGTCCTGGCGCCCGCGCCGGCCTGCGGGCCCCGCACCGCCTGTCGCGCCTTCGGCGCCTTGCGCCCGCCGGCCGCCTTGCGTCCCGCCATCAGCCGCCCCCCTTCAGATCACAATACGCGCGCGGACAGGACCCCGTCGATCGCGCGGATGCTGTCGACGACGCCGGCCGGGATCGCGCCCTCGGCATCGATCAGCGTATACGCAAACTCGCCGCGCGACTTGTTCAGCAGGTCGGCGATGTTGAGCTTCGCCGCGGCAAGGCAGGTCGAGATCTGGCCCACCATGTTCGGCACGTTGCTGTTGGCGATCGCGATGCGCGAGGTGCCCGGCGTGCGCGACAGCACCGCCTCCGGGAAGTTGACGCAGTTGCGCAGGTTGCCCCGCTCGAGGAATTCGCGCAGCGTTTCGGCCGCCATCACCGCACAGTTCTCCTCGGCCTCGCCGGTCGAGGCGCCCAGGTGCGGCAGCGCGACCACCTTCGGATGGGCCTTCAGTGCATTGTTCGGGAAGTCGCAGACATAGGCACGCAGGTGGCCGGCATCGAGCGAGGCCAGCACGGCCGCGTCGTCGACGATCGGCGCGCGCGCGAAATTGAGCAGCACGCCGCCCGAGCGCATCAGGCCGATGCGGGTGGCGTTGACGAGGCCACGGGTCTCCGCGTTCAGCGGCACGTGCACGCTGACGATGTCGGCGCGCGCGAACAGGTCATCGAGGGACAGCGCCTGCTCGACGCTCGACGACAGCTGCCAGGCACGCTGCACGGTGATCTGCGGATCGTAGCCGAGCACCTTCATGCCGAGGCCGAGCGCCGAGTTCGCCACTTCGACGCCGATCGCACCGAGCCCGACGACGCCGAGCGTGCGCCCCGGCAGCTCGAAGCCGACGAAGGCCTTCTTGCCCTTCTCGACCGCCACGTCGATGGCCTTGTCGTCGCCTTCGACGTGCCGCGCGAAATCCCAGGCCGCGCAGATGTTGCGCGCGGCGAGCAGCATGCCGGCGAGCACGAGCTCCTTGACCGCGTTGGCGTTGGCGCCCGGAGCATTGAACACCGGGATGCCGCGCTTCGACAGCGCCGCGACCGGGATGTTGTTGACGCCGGCCCCGGCGCGGCCGACCGCGAGCACGCTGTCGGGAATGGTGAGCGCATGCATGTCGGCCGAGCGCACCAGGATCGCGTCGGGCCGCGTCATGTCGGAGGCGACTTCGTAATTCTCGCGCGACAGCCGCTCGAGGCCCTTGACGCTGATGTTGTTGAGCGTCTGGATGCGGAACTTCATGGATGGCGGCCCTGGAAATCCTTCATGAACGCGATCAGGGCATCCACGCCCTCGATCGGCATCGCGTTGTAGATCGACGCGCGGAAGCCGCCGACCGAGCGATGACCCTCGAGATTGACGAGCCCGGCCTCGCGCGCGCCGGCCAGGAAGGTCTTCTCGAGCCCCGGATCCGGGATCGTGAACGGCACGTTCATCCACGAGCGCGCATTGGCCGCGACCGGATTGCGGTAGTAACCCGACGCCTCGATCGCCGCGTACAGCCGCTCGGCCTTGGCGCGGTTCCTCGCCGCGATCGCCCCGAGACCGCCCTGCTTCTTCAGCCATTTGAACACGAGGCCCGCGAAATACCAGCCGAAGGTCGGCGGCGTGTTGAGCATCGAGCCGTTGTCGGCCATCGCCTTGTAGTCCCAGACCGTCGGCACGCCGTCGCGCGCCCTGCCGATCAGGTCCTCGCGCACGATCACGACGACGAGGCCCGACGGCCCGATGTTCTTCTGCGCGCCGGCGTAGACCAGGCCGAACTTCGACACGTCGAGCGGGCGCGAGAGGATCGTCGAGGAGAAGTCGCCGACCAGCGGCACATCGCCGGTGGCCGGCACGTAGGGAAACTCGACGCCGCCGATCGTCTCGTTCGGCGTGTAGTGCACGTAGGCCGCGCCCGGCGTCAGCCGCAGCGCTCCCTGCTCCGGCACGGTGCTGTAGTGGCTCGCGGCCTCATCCGCCGCGACGTTCACTTTCGCGTGACGCTTCGCCTCGCCGATCGCCTTCTTCGACCACGCGCCGGTATTGACGTAGTCGACGACCGAGTCGGCGCGCGCGAGATTGAGCGGGATCGCCGCGAACTGGCCGGTCGCGCCGCCCTGCAGGAACAGGACCTTGTAGTGGGCGGGAATCGCGAGCAGCTCGCGCAGATCGGCCTCGGCCTCCTCCGCGACGGCGACGAACGCCTTGCTGCGGTGACTGACTTCCATCACCGACATGCCGCTGCCGCGCCAGTCGGTCATCTCTGCCTGGGCCTGTTCGAGAACTTCCAGGGGCAGCGTGGCTGGCCCCGCTGCGAAATTGAATACGCGCACGAGCTTGCTTTCGAGGGGAAAGGAACCCCTCGATTTTATCAGGGTGGTGCGGGGCCGTCAGAACTTTCCGTGCTTTCGTCCGCATCGAGCGTGTCGTCTTCGCCGTCGAGGCATTCGATGCGCTCGACACCGGTCAGCCGCTCGCCCTCGTCGAGGCGGATCAGGCGCACGCCCTGCGTGTTGCGGCCCAACACGGAGACATCGGCGACCGGTGTGCGAACGAGCGTGCCGTTCGAGCTGATCAGCATCAGCTCCTGCGCCGGCCCGACCTGCAGCGCGGCGACGGTGGCGCCGTTGCGCTCCGTGGTCTGCAGCGCGATCACGCCCTGCCCGCCGCGCCCGTGCACCGGGAAGTCCTCGAGCGGCGTGCGCTTGCCGTAGCCGTTCTCGGACGCGGTCAGCACGTCGCCGTCACGCACGACGATCAGCGCGATCAGCTCCTGGCCGGTCTCGAGCCGCACGCCACGCACGCCGGCGGCATCCCGGCCCATCGCGCGCACTTCGTCCTCGGCGAAACGGATCGCCTTGCCGCCGCTCGTGAACAGCATGATGTCGCGGCCGCCGTCGGTCAGGTCGACGCCGACCAGGCGGTCGTTGTCGCGCAGGTCGACCGCGATGATGCCGCTGGTGCGCGGCCGCGAGAACGACGACAGCGGGGTTTTCTTGACGGTGCCCTGGCTGGTCGCCATGAACACGTATTGCAGATCGTCGAACTGCTTGACCGGCAGCACGGCGTTGATCTTCTCGCCCTCGCGCAGCGGCAGCAGGTTCACCATCGGCTTGCCGCGCGCGCTGCGGCCGGCCTGCGGCAGCTCGTACACCTTGAGCCAGTAGACCTGGCCGCGGTTCGAGAAGCACAGCAGCGTGTCGTGCGTGTGCGCGACGAACATCTTCTCGACGAAATCCTCGTCCTTCATCGCGGTCGCCGACTTGCCACGCCCGCCGCGGCGCTGCGTCTGGTACTCGGTGACCGGCTGCGACTTCGCATAGCCGGCGTGCGACAGCGTGACGACGACGTCCTGCGGCTCGATCAGGTCCTCGGTGGTCAGGTCGAGATGGTCGCGGTTGATCTCGGTGCGGCGCGCGTCGCCGTACTGCTCGCGCACTTCGATCAGTTCGTTGCGGATCACCTCGGTGAGGCGTTCGCGGCGCGCGAGGATGTCGGCGAGGTCGCGCACCAGGTCGAGCAGCTGCTGGTATTCGCCGACGATCTTGTCCTGCTCGAGCGCGGTCAGGCGGTGCAGCCGCATCTCGAGGATCGCCTGCGCCTGCGCCTCGGACAGCCGGTACTGGCCGTCGATGAAGCCGGTGTCGGCGCCCGCGCCCTCGGGGCGGGTCGAGACGTCGCCGGCGCGCGCGAGCAGTGCCGGCACCGCGCCCGGCGGCCACGGCCGCGCCATCAGCGCGACGCGCGCCTCGGCCGGCGAGCTGGCCGCCTTGATCGTCGCGATCACCTCGTCGATGTTCGCGAGTGCGACCGCGAGCCCTTCGAGGATGTGCGCGCGCTCGCGCGCCTTGCGCAGGTCGTGCACGGTGCGTCGCGTGACGACCTCGCGGCGATGGCGCAGGAAGGCCTCGAGCATCTCCTTCAGTGACAGCAGGCGCGGCTGGCCGTCGACCAGCGCGACCATGTTGATGCCGAACACGGTCTCGAGCGGCGTCTGCGCGTAAAGATTGTTCAGCACGACCTCGGCGACCTCGCCGCGCTTCAGCTCGATCACGACGCGCATGCCGTCCTTGTCGGACTCGTCGCGCAGCTCGGAGATGCCGTCGATATGCTTGTTGCGCACGAGGTCGGCGATGCGCTCGAGCAGCCGCGCCTTGTTGACCTGGTACGGCAGCTCGGTGACGACGATCGCCTGCCGGCCGCCCTTCTCGAGGTCCTCGAAATGCGCGCGCGCGCGGATCGAGAGCCGGCCGCGGCCGCCCTTGTAGGCGCTGACGATCTCCTGCGCGCCGTTGATGATGCCGGCGGTCGGGAAGTCGGGCCCCGGCACGATCTGCATCAGCCCGGCGAGCGAAATCGCCGGATCGTCGAGCACCGCGATGCAGGCGTTGACGATCTCGGTCAGGTTGTGCGGCGGGATGTTGGTCGCCATGCCGACCGCGATGCCCGACGAGCCGTTCAGCAGCAGGTTCGGCACCCGTGTCGGCAGCACGGTCGGCTCGCGCTCGGACTCGTCGTAGTTCGGCGCGAAGTCGACCGTTTCCTTGTCGATGTCGGCGAGCAGCTCGCCGGCATAGCGCGACATGCGCACTTCGGTGTAGCGCATCGCCGCCGGCATGTCGCCGTCGACCGAGCCGAAATTGCCCTGGCCGTCGACCTGCAGGTAGCGCATCGAGAACGGCTGCGCCATGCGCACGATCGCGTCGTAGACCGACGCGTCGCCGTGCGGGTGGTACTTGCCGATCACGTCGCCGACCACGCGCGCGGATTTCTTGTAGGCCTTGTTCCACTCGTTGCCGAGCTCGCGCATCGCGTACAGCACGCGGCGGTGCACCGGCTTCAGGCCATCGCGCACGTCCGGCAGCGCGCGCCCGACGATCACGCTCATCGCGTAATCGAGGTAGGAACGGCGCATCTCGTCTTCGAGGTTGACGGGCAGGATTTCGCGGGCGATATCGGCCATGCAGATAGAGCGGATTCGACGAGCCTGAAAGCGGAAATTTTAGCACAACTGCGCCCGTCAAACCCCCATTTCCGGGGCACCGGGCAGGCCGCCCCGATATACTTTGCGCACCGATGCAAACGCTCGATCTGCTCGTCGAAGCCCGCTGGGTCCTGACCATGGACGGCACCACCGTGCACGAGCATGCCGCGGTCGCGATCGATCGCGGGCGGATCGTCGCGGTGGGCCCGGCAGCGCAGCTCGCAGCGCGCTACGCACCGCGCGAGCGCCTCTCCCGCCCGCAGCACGCGCTGCTGCCCGGGCTCGTCAACGCGCACACGCACGCGGCGATGACGCTGCTGCGCGGCCTGCCGATCCGCGGCCCGCTGATGCAGTGGCTCAACGAGACGATCTGGCCGATCGAACGGCGCTGCGTCAGCGCGCAGTTCGTGCGCAGCGGCACGCGGCTCGCGATGGCCGAGATGCTGCGCGCCGGCATCACCTGCTTCGCCGACATGTATTTCTTTCCCGAGGAAGTCGCGCGGCTCGCGCGCGAGCACCACCTGCGCGTCGTCATCGGCCTGCCGATCGTCGATGCGCGCACGCCGTGGGCGGCCGATGCCGACGAGCATCTCGACAAGGCGGCGCGGCTCTGGGACGAGTATCGCGGCGACCCGCTGATCCTGCCGTGCTTCGCGCCGCACTCGCCGTACGCAGTGCGTCGCGACACCTTCACCCGCCTGCGGCGGCTGGTCGACCAGCTCGACGCGCCGCTCGCGATGCACCTGCACGAGACGCAGACCGAGGTGCAGGACAGCGTCGCCGCGCACGGCGAGCGGCCGCTGTCGTGGCTCGCCGACGAGGGCCTGCTGCGCCCGGGCTTCGTCGCGGTGCACATGTGCTGGCTCACCGACGAGGACATCGAACTCGCCGCGCGCTCGGGCCTGTCGGTCGCGCACTGTCCGCAGTCGAACCAGCGGCTCGGCAGCGGCCGCTGCCCGGTCGATGCGCTGCGCGTGGCCGGCGTCAACGTCGCGCTCGGCACCGACGGCGCGGCAAGCGTCGGCGCGCTCGACATCCTCGCCGAGGCGCGCGCGGCCTGCCTGCTCGCGAGCCTCGGCGCGCAGAACCCGCGTTTGCTCGCGGCGCACGAGGCGCTCGCGATGGCGACCATCGGCGGCGCGCAGGCGCTCGGCCTCGCCGACGAGATCGGCACGCTGACGCCAGGCAAGGCTGCTGACCTCATCTGCATCGACCTGTCGGCTCCGGCCTGCCAGCCGCCCGGCGAGCTGGCCGACACGATCGTCTTCGCGGCCGGTCGCGACGCGGTCAGCGATGTCTGGGTCAACGGCCGCGCGATGCTGCGCGACCGGCAGCTGCCCGGTTTCGACCCGGCGGAGCTCGACGCGATCGGCGCGAGCGCCGCCGCGCTGACGGCGCCGGGCGCAGTGCCGGCGGGATACGCCGCATGAGCGCCACGGCACACCCGGCGGCGTCGGCCGACCAGGCCGAGCTCGCGAAATTCGATGCGCTCGCGCATCGCTTCTGGGACCCGCGCGGCGAGTTTCGCCCGCTGCATCGCCTCAATCCGTTGCGGCTGCAGTTCGTCGCCGCGCGCACCGCGCTCGCCGGCGCGCGCGTGCTCGACGTCGGCTGCGGCGGCGGGCTGCTCGCCGAGTCGCTGGCCGCGGCCGGCGCGCAGGTCACCGCGATCGATCTTGCGCCGGCGATGATCGAAGTCGCCCGCCTGCATGCGATCGAGCGCGGCGTCGCGATCGACTACCGTCTCGCCGGCGCCGGGGAGCTGCTCGCGGCCGGCGAGCCACCGTTCGACGCGATCTGCTGCATGGAAATGCTCGAGCACCTGCCCGACCCGGCAGCGCTGGTCGCGACGCTCGCACGGCTGCTGCGCCCCGGCGGCGACCTCTTCGTCTCGACGATCAACCGCAATGGCCGCTCGTTCGCGCTCGCAATCGTCGCCGCCGAGTACCTGCTGCGGCTGCTGCCGCGCGGCACGCACGAATACGAGCGCTTCGTGCGCCCGTCGGAGCTCGCGGCGATGGCACGCGCGGCGGGGCTTGCGCTGCAGGACCTTGCCGGCATCGACTACGACCCGTTCACGGAGCACTGCGCGCTCGGCGAAGACCCGTCGGTCAACTATCTCGCGCATTTCCGCCGCGCGGGCGACGCGCCGTGAACGCCGCGGTCCGCGCCGTGCTGTTCGACCTCGACGGCACGCTGCTCGACACGGCGCCCGACATGGTCGGCGCGCTGAACACGCTGCGCGCCGAGGAAGGCCTCGCGCCGGTACCGTTCGCCGCGGCGCGGGCGCAGGTCTCGCACGGCTCGAGCGGCCTGATGCGCGTCGGCTTTCCGGACGCGATCGATGCCGGGCTCGAACGGCTGCGCGAGCGCTTCCTCGCGCTCTATCGCGGACGCCTCGCCGACGAAACACTGCTGTTCCCGGGCGGCGACCTGGTGCTCGAACATCTCGAGGCGGCGGCGTTGCCGTGGGGCGTCGTCACCAACAAGCCGGGCTGGCTTGCCGAGCCGCTGCTCGCCGCGCTCGGCCTCGACCGGCGCATGGCCTGCCTGGTCAGCGGCGACACGCTGCCCGAGCGCAAGCCGCATCCGCGGCCGCTGCTGCACGCCGCGCAGTCGATCGGTGTCGAGGCGGCGGCCTGCGTCTACGTCGGTGATGCGCTGCGCGACGTGCAGGCCGCGCGCGCGGCCGGCATGCGTCCGGTGGTCGCCTCCTTCGGCTACCTGAGCGACAGCGACGAGCACCGTCTGTGGCCGGCCGAGGCCTGGATCGACACGCCGGCCGAGCTGATCGGCTGGCTCGCGAACGCATGAGCGCCTCCGTCCTCATCGGCATCGCCTGCGGCGGCTTCGTCGTCGGCGCGCTGATCGGCTGGCTCGCCGGCCAGCTGCGCGCGGCGCGCCGCGCGGCCGAACTGGGCGCCGCGCTCGAGGCCGCGAAGGCCCGCCAGCTGGCCGACGAGGAGCGCGCGCGCGCGCAGGTCGAGCTGCTCACGCAGAGCGAGGCGCGGCTGCGCGCGGCCTTCGACGAGTTGGCCTCGGAGTCGCTGCGCGCCAACAGCGAGGTGTTCCTCACGCTCGCGCGCGAGACCCTCGGCCGCGAGCAGGCGAGCGCCCAGGGCGTGATGAAGGAGCGCGAGAGCGCGTTCAACCAGCTGATCGAGCCGATACGCGCCGCGCTCGCGCGCACCGAGACCGAAGTGCAGACACTCGAGCGCGAGCGGCGCGAGGCCTTCAGCACGCTGCGCGCGCAGATCGAATCGCTGGCCGGCAGCCAGGCGCAGCTCGTGCGCGAGACGCGCAATCTCGCCACCGCGCTGCGCCGCCCCGAGGTGCGCGGTCGCTGGGGCGAGCTCACGCTGCGCCGCGTCGTCGAGCTCGCCGGGCTCGCGAATCACGCCGATTTCACCGAGCAGCTGCAGACCACGGGCCCCACCGGCGTGCTGCGCCCCGATCTCGTCGTGCACATGCCGGACGAGCGCGAACTGGTCGTCGATGCGAAGACGCCGCTCGACGCCTATCTCGATGCGGTCGACGCCGACACCGACGACAGCCGCCGGGTCGCGCTGTCGCGCCACGCTCAGCAGGTCGAGGCGCGCGTGCGCGAGCTGGCCGGCAAGGCGTACTGGGCGCAGTTCGAACGCAGCCCCGAGTTCGCGGTGCTGTTCCTGCCCGGCGACCAGTTCCTGTCGGCCGCGCTCGCCGAGCGTCCCGACCTGATCGACAACGCGCTGAAGCAGAGCGTCGTGATCGCGACGCCCTCGACGCTGATGGCGCTGCTGAAGGCGATCGCCTTCGGCTGGCGCCAGGCGCAGGTGGCGCAGAACGCCGCGCAGATCCGCGACCTCGGCCAGGAGCTGTACCGGCGGCTTGGCAATTTCTCGGGCCATCTCGCGAAGGTCGGCCAGCGCCTCGGCGGCGCGGTCGAGTCCTACAACAACGCGGTCGGCTCGCTCGAGCGCCAGGTGCTGCCGCAGGCGCGGCGCTTCACCGAACTCGGCGTCACCGCCGACGCGACGTTGCCCACTCTCGAGCCGGTCGAGCGCCTCGCACGCGAACCCGCGCCGCCGCCGGCCGGCACGGACGCGGAATGAGCGGCGCGGTCGCGGCCCCGCCGCGCGACGCGGGGGCGCGCCATTTCGCATGGCGCTACAGCCACGTCGCGGCGCGCGACGGCACGGCCGCGCTGCTGACGATCGAGCACGAAGTCATGAGCAGCGTGCGCGCGGGGCTCGATCACACGGTTGCGCACGCACGCCTCGCCTGGTGGCAGCAGGAATGCGAGCGGCTCGCCGCCGCGCAGCCGGCACACCCGGCCACGCGTGCCGTGCGCGACGCGTTCCTCGCCGCGCGGCTCGCGCCGCCCGATCTCGCCGCGCTGCCGATCGTCGCCGCCTCGGTGCTCGCGCACGCGGCGCAGGCGCAGCCGCTCGAACCGGACGAAGTCGCGGCGAACGCCGCACGCTGGGCGGGCGCGCTGTTCCTGCCGCTCGCGCGACTCGCACTGGCCACCGCGACGCAACCGCACGACGGCGGCGATGCGGGCGGACACCGGCGCGCGCCGGCCGCCGGATCGCCATCGCTCGAAGCCGTCGGCGCACTGGGCGCGGCCCTGCACCGGCACGAGGCTTCGCCCGATGCGGCGAGCCGCCAGGCCCTGCGCGATGCGCTGCGCGCCCTGCCGGCGCCGCTCGCCGGCGCGCTGTGCGGCCTCGTCGTCTGGTGCACGCTCGCCCTCTCGGCGCCCGAGGAGCAGGCGCGCATTTCGATTACCGAGGACTGGCGCGCCTGGCGCGCCGCCCGCCGCGCGTTGCGCGCACGACCCTGAGGATCGCCGCATGAGTCTCGACTTCGAACCCCGCCTGCACGTCGCCGCCCCCGCCGAGCTCGCCGGCCGCGTGATCGCGATCACCGGCGCCGGCAGCGGCATCGGCCGCGCGGTGGCCCGCGCCTGCGCCGCGCACGGGGCCGAGGTCGTGCTGCTCGGCCGCACCGTCGCGAAACTCGAGAAGGTCTACGACGAAATCGTCGCGGCCGGCGGCGCCGCACCGATCATCTCCCCGCTCGACCTCGAGAAGGCCACGGCGCGCGAATACGACGCGCTCGCCACGGCGATCGGCGAGCGCTACGGGCGCCTCGACGGCCTGCTGCACAACGCGGGACTGCTCGGCGACCTGTCACCGATCGAGCACTACGACGTGCCGCTGTGGACGCGCGTGCTGCACGTCAACGTGACCGCGGCCTTCGCGCTGACCCAGGTGCTGCTGCCGCTGCTGCGCGCCGCGCCCGACGCGAGCATCGTGTTCACGTCGAGCGGCGTCGGGCGCCGCGGGCGCGCGTACTGGGGCGCCTACGCGGTATCGAAGTTCGCGATCGAGGGCTTGAACCAGGTGCTCGCCGACGAGCTGGCCGGCAGCACGTCGGTGCGCGTCAATGCGATCAACCCGGGCCGCACGCGCACCGCGATGCGTCGCGCCGCCTACCCGGCCGAGCCGCCGGAGGCCTCGCCGCTGCCCGAGTCGATCACCGCCGCCTGGCTCTGGCTGCTCGGGCCGGCTTCGAAGGGCGTTTCGGGCCGGAGCGTGGACGCGCAGGCCCCGGCCTGACCGAACCGGCCGGACTGTCCGCTCCGGCCGGCCTCGCCGGCTCGCCGGTGAGCGCGGCGAGTTCGGCGTCGGTCAGCGCGCGCGAATGACCGCGCGGCAGATTGCGATCGAGGACGAGCGTGCCGAAGCGTACGCGCAGCACGCGACTGACGGTCGCGCCCTGGCGCTCGAACAGCTGGCGCACCGACCTGCCGCTCGCGCCGCGCGTGACCAGCGCATACCAGCGATTGCTGCCCTCGCCGCCCGCCGGCTCGCAGGCGAGCACGGTCAGCGTCCCGCCGCTGTCGAGTTCGCCGGCCGCGAGTGCAGCGAAGCGCTCCGCCGGCAGCTCGCCGTGCACGCGCACCCGGAACTCGATCTCCATGCCTCGCGCCGCGCGCTGCAGTTGCGCGGCCAGCCCGCCGTCCGGCGTGAACAGCTCGAGGCCGCCGTCGATGCGCGGCATCGGGCTCACCGCGACGAAGCGCCGCCCGGCGCGCTTCGGCATGCGAGCGAACAGCGACTCCTGGCCCGCCTCGTCCGGCTGCTGCAGCGATTCACCCGGCGAGCGATGTGCGAGGAACGCCCGCGCGCGCGCCGGCGCGGCGCGGCGCCGCACCGGGCGGCCGTCGAGCCGCAGCTCGTCGCGCGGGCCGACCCGCGTGCCGAGCACCGCGACCGTGCCGTTCACGGTCAGGCGGCCGGCGCGTATCCACGCCTCGGCTTCGCGCCGCGACGCGAGCCCGAGGCTCGCGAGGTACTTCTGCAGGCGCTCGGGCGCATCTCGCTCGGTAGGCATGCGGTGCTCGAACCGGTCGGGCGCGGTCGCGCCGCCCGCTGGCTCAGAGGTCCGGATCGCCCGGCGCGGCGACGAGCCCGGGCTTGCTGTCCGCCGCGGCGTCGATCTCGTCGTCGTCGGCATCGCCCGGCTCGTCGTCGAGCAGCGCGTCGGCGGCCGTGTCCGGTGTCCCGGCACCCGCCGCGACCGTGGCCTCGTCCGCGTCGTCGCTGACCGGCAGATCGAGCTGCGGGCTGAGCTCGGTCATCGCGATCAGCTCGCCGAGCGTCGGCAGCTGGTCGAGGCTCTTCAGGCCGAAGTAATCGAGGAACTCCCGCGTCGTGCCGAGTAGCTCCGGGCGTCCCGGCACGTCGCGCTGGCCGACCACGCGCACCCAGCCGCGCTCGGTCAGCGTGCGCAGGATGTTCGGATTGACCGCGACGCCGCGCACGGCCTCGATCTCGCCGCGCGTGATCGGCTGGCGGTAGGCGATCAGCGCCAGCGTCTCGAGCAGCGCGCGCGAGTAGCGTTGCGGGCGCTCGGGCCACAGCCGCGAGATCTGCGGCGCGAACTGCGCGCGCACCTGCACGCGCCAGCCGCTCGCGGTCTCGAGCAGCTGCAGCGCGCGGCCGTCGTAATCCGCCGCGAGCAGCTCGAGCACCGCGCGCAGCTCGGCGTTGGCCGGGCGCGCAGCCTCGTCGAACAGCCCGGCGAGATCGGCCAGCGCCAGCGGCCGGCCCGCGGCCAGCAGCGCGGCCTCGACGATGTTGCGCAGTTCGGTGTCGCTCATGTATTCACCTCGCCCGCCGCGTCATTGTCCGCGACCAGCTGCAGTCCGGTCTGGCCAGGCGGCGCGGCGCGCACGTGCAGCGGCGCGTAGGGCTCCGCCTGGACGAAATCGATCAGGCCCTCGCGCACCAGCTCGAGGATCGCGACGAACGTGACGGTCACGCCCATGCGCCCCTCCTCCGCGCGGAACAGGCGCGTGAAGTCCACGAAACCGCCGCCCTCCAGCGTCGCGAGGATGTCGACCATGCGCGCGCGCACCGACAGGCGCTCGCGCTGCACGCGGTGGTGCGCGAACAGTTCGGCGCGCCGCACGACCTCCTGGAACGCGAACAGCATCTCGCGCAGCTGCACCTGCGGCAGCAGGCGCACGACCTTGCGGTCGCTGAAGGCCGCCGACGCGACGAACACGTCGCGCTCGAGGCGCGGCAGCGCGTCGATCCCCTCGGCCGCGCGCTTGAAGCGTTCGTACTCCTGCAGGCGGCGCACGAGCTCGGCGCGCGGATCGGCCTCGTCGCCGGCCTCGTCCGCATGCGCGCGCGGCAGCAGCATGCGCGACTTGATCTCGGCGAGCGTCGCGGCCATCAGCATGTACTCGCCGGCGAGCTCGAGCTGCAGCTCCTGCATCAGCTCGATGTACTGCATGTACTGGCGCGTGATCTCGGCGAGCGGAATGTCGAGGATGTCGAGGTTCTGGCGGCGGATCAGGTACAGCAGCAGGTCGAGCGGCCCCTCGAAGGCCTCGAGGAACACCTCGAGCGCCTGCGGCGGGATGTACAGGTCCTTCGGCACCTCGGTGACCGCCTCGCCGTGCACGATCGCGAACGGCATCTCCGCCTGCTCGGGCGCCGGCGCCGCCGGCGCGGCCTGCGGCTCGGCGCCGTCGTTGGACACGACGAGTTTCAGGTCGGGTTTCACAGGCCGCCCCGAAGATGCATCACGCGGCGCACCTCGTCCATCGTGTCGTGCGCGGCCTCGCGCGCCTTCTCGGCGCCTTCGACCAGGATCGTGCGCACGAGATCCGGATTGTCCTCGTACTCCTGCGCGCGCTTCCGCATGCCGGTGACGAACTCGACCACCTTGTCGATCACCGGCTGCTTGCACTCGAGGCAGCCGATGCTGCCCGAGCGGCAGCCCTTGTATGCCCAGTCCTGCGTCGCCTGGTCCGAGTAGATCTTGTGCAGGTCCCACACCGGGCACTTCTCCGGGTCGCCCGGATCGTTGCGGTGCACGCGCGCCGGATCGGTCTGCATGCGCCGCAGCTTCTTCGTCACCTCGGCCGGGTCCTCGCGCAGCCCGATCGTGTTGCCGTAGGACTTCGACATCTTGCGCCCGTCGAGACCCGGCACTTTGGGCGCCTTCGTCAGCAGTACCTGCGGCTCGGGCAACACCGTAACGCCCGAACCCTCGAGCCAGCCGAGCAGGCGCTCGCGATCGGCGACGGTGATGCGGTTGTTGGCCTGCACCAGCGCGCGCGCTTTCTCGAGCGCGGCGCCGTCGCCCGCCTGCTGGTAGAGCTTGCGCAACTGGCGGTACTGCGCGCTCAGCTTGCCGCCGAGGCCCTTCACTGCCTTCTCGGCCTTCGCCTCGAAGTCCGGCTCGCGGCCGTAGATGTGATTGAAGCGGCGCGCGATCTCGCGCGTGATCTCGACGTGCGCGATCTGGTCCTCGCCGACCGGCACGAACGCCGGCCGGTAGATCAGGATGTCGGCGCTCTGCAGCAGCGGGTAGCCGAGGAAGCCGTAGGTCGCGAGGTCCTTCTCCTTCAGCTGCGCCTGCTGGTCCTTGAAGGTCGGCACGCGCTCGAGCCAGCCGAGCGGCGTGATCATCGACAGCAGCAGGTGCAGCTCGGCGTGCTCGGGCACCTGCGACTGCACGAACAGCGTCGCGACGCCCGGGTTCAGGCCGGCGGCGAGCCAGTCGATCAGCATCTCGTGGATGTGCGACGGCAGGCCGCTCGTGTCCTCGTAGTCGGTCGTCAGCGCGTGCCAGTCGGCGACGAAGAAGAAGCACTCGTACTGGTACTGCAGCTCGATCCAGTTGGCGAGCGCGCCATGGAAATTGCCGAGGTGCAGTGCACCGGTCGGCCGCATGCCGGACAGCACGCGCCGTGCCTGCGGACCCGCGCTCACGGCAGCCTCGCCAAGCAATGGTTCTGTCGGGTCTGCGGTGGACTCGGCACGTCTGGATCAGTCTTCGGTGGCGGCGCGCGAAGGGCGCCAGCGGATTATAGCCCAGGCCATCAGCCGGCGTCGGCGAGGCCCAGCGGCTCGATCGGGCCCTTGCCGGCGCGCAGCACGGCTGGCGGGCGCACGGCCAGGTCGATCACGGTGGTCGGCTCGGTGCCGCAATGGCCACCGTCGAGTATCAGGTCGAGTTCGTGCTCGAGCCGCGCGCGGATTTCTCCGCCGTCCGTCAGCGGCGCCTCATCGCCCGGCAGCATCAGCGTCGAGGTCATCAGCGGTTCGTTCAGCTCGGTGAGCAGCATGCGCGGCACCGGGTGGCTCGGCACGCGGATGCCGATCGTGCGCCGCCGGTCGTGCTGCAGGCGCCGCGGCGTCTCGCGGGTGGCCGGCAGCAGGAAGGTGTAGGGACCGGGCGTCGCGGCCTTCAGCAGCCGGAACTGCCAGGTGTCGACCCGCGCGTAACGGCCGATCTCGGTCAGGTCGCGGCACATCAGCGTGAAGTGGTGATGACGGTCGGCCTCGCGGATGCGCCGCACGCGCTCGAGCGCGTCCTTGTCGCCGATGTGGCAGCCGAGCGCGTAGCAGGAGTCGGTCGGATAGGCGATCACGCCGCCCTGGCGGACGATCTGCGCGGCCTGGCGAATCAGCCGCAGCTGCGGATTCACCGGATGCAATTCGAAATAAAGCGCCATCCGGGTATCATATCGGCCCCCGCGCCCAGCCGTTCATTGCATGCAGCAGATCCTCGACTTCGCGCCGCTCCTCGTTTTCGTCGTCGCGTACTACCTGAAGGGCTTCTACGTCGCTACCGGCGCGCTGATGGCGGCGATGGTGCTGCTGATGGTCGTCGACCTCGTGCTGCTGCGCCGCGTGCCGACGATGCACTGGATCTCGGCGCTGCTCGTGCTCGCCTTCGGCACCGCGACGCTGATGCTGCACGACCAGCGCTTCATCCAGTGGAAGCCCACGGTGTTCTTCTGGCTCGTCAGTCTCGCGCTGCTCGGCAGTCGCTGGATCGGCCCGCGGCCGCTCGTCGAGCGGCTGCTCGCGCCTGCATTGGGTCCCGACTCGCAGCTGCCACGTGCCCTGTGGCAGCGCGTGAACCTGCTGTGGGTCGCCTTCTATGCGCTGCTCGGCGCGCTGAACCTCGCCGTCGCGTTCAATGCGAGCGAGGCCTTCTGGGTCAACTTCAAGGTGTTCGGCCTGACCGCGCTCACTTTCGTGTTCATCGCCGCGCAGCTGCCGTGGCTGATCAAGCGGGCCGGCGCGGCATGATCGCGCGCATCAGGAGCGCGCTCGAGGCCGCGCTCGCGCCGGTTTCGCTCGCGATCCGCGACGACGGCGCGGCCCACGTCGGCCACCCCGGCGCGCGCGAAGGCGGCCATTACCACGTCACGATCGTCGCGGCGGCCTTCGCCGGCCGCTCGTCGCTCGAACGCCATCGTTTGGTCTATGCTGCGCTCTCCGGGCTGGTCGGCCACGGCATCCACGCGCTGTCGATCGATGCGCGATCGCCCTCGGACTAACATCATTATTCGCCCGTAAACCACTGAGAGATTTCATGAAATCAGCCCGCCTCCCCGCGGTGATCCTGCTTGCCGCACTGGCCGCCGCCTGCAAACCCGGCGCCGACGCCCCCGCCACCAGCGCCGACAATCCGGCGGTCGCCACGATCGACGGCAAGGCGATCCCGCGCGCGCTGTTCGACACCTACGTGCAGGGCGTGTCCGGCAAGGAGTCCTCGGCGCTCACCGACGAGCAGCGCCAGCAGGTGCTCGACAACCTGATCCGCGCCGAGGTCATCGCCTCGCAGGCCGAAAAGGACGGGCTCGCGAAGGACCCGAAGGCGTCGGCGATGCTCGAGCTGTCGCGCCTGAACATCCTGCAGCAGGAAATGTCGGAGAAGTACCTCGCCGACAAGACGCCGACCGACGACGAGCTGCGCGCCGAGTACGAGACGCAGGTCGCCGCGCTCGCCAAGCACGAGTACAAGGCGCGCCACATCCTGGTCGCGACCCAGGAGTTCGCGAAGAGCCTGATCACGCAGCTCGACAAGGGCGCGCGCTTCGAGACGCTCGCGCAGCGCGAATCGCTCGACTCGTCGAAGGACAACGGCGGCGATCTCGGCTGGTTCACGCCCGATCGCATGGTGCCGCCGTTCGCCGCGGCCGTCGTCGCGCTCGAGAAGGGCCAGTACACGAAGGAGCCCGTGCAGACGCAGTACGGCTGGCACGTGATCCGCCTCGACGACATCCGCGACGTGCAGCCGCCGCCGTTCGACGGCGTCAAGGACCGCCTCGTGCAGATCGTGCAGGCGAAGAAGTTCAAGGCCTATGCCGACGAGCTGGTGGCCAAGGCGAAGGTCGACAGGAAACTCTGATCCCGGGAGGCGGTGGCCCGGTCAGCTGCCGGGCCGCCGCCTGCTCTCGAGTATCGCGGCGAGCTCAGCCTCGTCGATCACCGGCACGCCGAGCGCGCGCGCCTTGTCGAGCTTGCTGCCGGCCTCCTCGCCGGCGACCACGTAGCTCGTCTTCTTCGACACCGAACCGGCGACTTTCGCGCCGAGCGCCGTGAGCGCCTCGGTCGCCGCCTCGCGCGTCAGCTGCGCGAGCTTGCCGGTCAGCACGAAAGTGAGACCGCCGAGCGGCGCCAGTTCGGCGCGCGGCGCGGCGATCGGCGGCCAGTGCACGCCGTGCGCACGCAGCGCCGCGACGACGGCGCGATTGGCGGGATCGGCAAAGAAACGGGCGACGTGCCCGGCGACGACCGGGCCCACGTCGGGCACCTGCTGCAGCTGCGTCTCGTCGGCCGCCATCAGCGCATCGATGTCGCCGAAGTGCTGGGCGAGCGCGAGCGCGGTCGACTCGCCGACGTCGCGGATGCCGAGCCCGAACAGCAGCCGCGGCAGCGTCGTCTCGCGGCTCGCGGCGATCGCCGCGACGAGATTCTGCGCCGATTTTTCGCCCATGCGCTCGAGATCCGCGAGCGTGCCGGCGTCGAGCGAGTACAGGTCGGCCGGCGAGCGCACGAGGTCACGCTCGACGAGCTGGTCGACGATCGCGTCGCCGAGGCCGTCGATGTCGAGCGCGCGGCGCGCGGCGTAGTGCTTGAGCGCCTCGCGGCGCTGCGCCCGGCAGCGAAAGCCGCCGGTGCAGCGCGCAATCGCCTCGCCTTCGAGCCTGACGACCGGCGAGCCGCAGACCGGACAGTACGCCGGCAGCTCGACGGGCTTTGCATGCGCATGCCGCCGCCCCGCGACGACGCGCACGACCTCGGGGATCACGTCGCCGGCGCGACGGATCACGACGGTGTCGCCGACGCGCACGTCCTTGCGCTGGACTTCGTCGATGTTGTGCAGCGTCGCGTTGCTGACCGTCACGCCACCGACGAACACCGGCTCGAGCCGCGCGACCGGCGTCACGGCGCCGGTGCGCCCGACCTGGAACTCGACCGCCGCGACGGTGGTCTCGGCCTCGTCGGCCGGGAACTTGTGTGCGAGCGCCCAGCGCGGCGCGCGCGACACGAAACCCAGCTGCTCCTGCCAGTCGCGCCGATCGACCTTGTAGACGACGCCGTCGATCTGGTACGGCAGGCGCGCGCGCGCGGCACCGATGCGCGCGAAGTACGCGAGGCAGCCGTCGATGCCCTGCACGACCTCGGCCTGCGGGCAGGTGCGCAGGCCGAAGCCGCGCAGCTCGGCCAGCAGCTCGCTGTGCCGCGCGGGGATCGTCCAGCCTTCCGTCATGCCGACCCCGTACAGGAAGATCCCGAGCGGCCGTGATGCGCTGATCTTCGGATCGAGCTGGCGCACCGCGCCGGCGGCCGCATTGCGCGGGTTCACGAAGGTCTTCTCGCCACGCGCGACGGCGGCCTCGTTCATGCGCGCGAAGCCCTCGAGCGGCATGTACACCTCGCCGCGCACCTCGAGCAGCGGCGGCGGCTTGCCGCGCAGGCGCAGCGGCGTGCCGCGGATCGCGCGGATGTTCGCCGTGACGTCCTCGCCGCGCGTGCCGTCGCCGCGCGTGGCGGCCTGCACGAGCCGGCCGTCACGATAGGTGATCGAGATCGCGAGCCCGTCGAGCTTCGGCTCCGCGGCGTAATCGAGTGCCCCGGCAGCAGCATCGAGCCGCTCGCGCACGCGGCGGTCGAAGGCACGCACCTCCTCCTCGCTGAACGCGTTCTCGAGCGACAGCATCGGCACGCGGTGCACGACTTCGGCGAAGCTCGACAGCGGCGCGGCGCCCACGCGCTGCGTCGGCGAGTCCGGCGTCACGAGTTCCGGATGCTGCGCTTCGAGCGCGCGCAGCTCGATCATCAGCCGATCGTATTCGGCGTCGCTGATCTCCGGATCGTCGAGGACGTGGTAGCGGTAGTCGTGGTGTTCGATCGTGGCGCGCAGTTCGTCGATACGGCGCTGCGCGGTGGCGCTCACGGCCCGGCCCCGGTCAGCTGCGCGCGCAGTGCGACCACGCGCGCGGTCGTGAGCGGTTCGCCACGCTGGTCGCGCAGTTCGGCGTTGAGCCGCGCGGCCAGCGCGCGCGCCGCCTCGATCAGCCGGTCGAAGGTCTCGTCCGCCGGCAGCGGACCGGGCAGCACCGCGAACACGTTGAGTCCCGCGTAGCGTCCGGTGTCCATCGTGTCGAGCTGGAACACGCCCGGCCGGGTCAGGCCGGCCGCGCTCAACAGCACGCGCGCGTCGTCGCCGGGCAGATGGAAGATGTCCATCGGCCCGTGCAGGAAGCCCTCGCCGACGAGCGCCTGGCGCAGGCTGCGCCCGGCGAAGCGCTCACCGCCGCGCGGCACGACGCGCAGCGCGACGATCTGCCGCTCGGCCTCGGGCGGCCAGTCGATCACGAGATCCGCGGCGCTGAGCACGACGTTGCGCGGCGCATCCCAGGGCGTGTCATCGGCGGCGCGCTCCGTGACGGGACCGATGACGTCGCCGTCCTCGTCGGCCGGCATGGCCGGCGTAATGGGCGCGGTTGGCGTAATGGGTGCGGTTGGCGTAGCGGGCGCGGCGGGCGGCGGCGCGAGCGGCGCGCGAGCGGGCGGTGCGCCCGCGGTCGTCCTGCCCGGCGGTGCCGCAGGCGGCGCAGGCGTGCCCACGGACGCCTCGCCCACGGGCGCCGTGTCGTCGGGCTGTGCACTCGCAAACGACACATCGAGCTCGCCCGGACTCTCGATCTGGATCACCGGCAGATCCGCGGGCGCCTCGCGCACGACGCGCGCGGGCGGCAGGCGCGGGGCCGGTGGCGCGCTCCCCGGCGCCGGATCGGCTGCCGCACCGGTGCCGGCCCGCGACGTGGCGGCGCCCGCTTCGCCCGAGGCCGCGGCACGGCGGCGCTCACGGATCCACAGGCCCGCGATCAGCGCGAGGCCGGCGAGCAGGAGTATCACACGCAGTTCGGGCATGGCAGCCGCTCAGGCGGTGGCGAGCCGGACCGCCTCGTCGACGTCGACCGCGACGAGGCGCGAGACGCCGGGCTCGGTCATCGTGACGCCGAGCAGGCTCTGGGCCAGCTCCATCGTCACCTTGTTGTGGGTGATGAAGATGAACTGCACGCGCGAGGACATGTCACGCACGATGTCGCAGAAGCGGCCGACGTTCTGCTCGTCGAGCGGCGCGTCCACCTCGTCGAGCAGGCAGAACGGTGCCGGGTTCAGGTCGAAGATCGAGAACACGAGCGCGACCGCGGTCAGTGCCTTCTCGCCGCCCGACAGCTGCGAGATCGTGCTGTTTCGCTTGCCGGGCGGACGCGCCATGATCGCGACGCCGGCCGCGAGCGGGTCCTCGCCGACGAGTTCGAGATAGGCGTGGCCGCCGCCGAACAGGCGCGGGAACTTCTCCTGCAGCCCGGCATTGATCCGGCTGAAGGTGTCCTCGAAGCGCGTGCGCGTCTCGCGGTCGATCTTGCGCATCACCGTCTCGAGCGTCTCGAGCGCGGAGGTCAGGTCGGTGTACTGCCGGTCGAGGTACTCCTTGCGCTCGGTGTTCTCCTTCAGCTCGTCGATCGCGGCGAGATTGACCTGGCCGAGCCGCTCGATGTCGGCGCGCAGCGCCGCGAGGCGCTCCTCCCACTGCAGCACTTCGGCCCCGGCCTCGGCCGCGAGCCCTTCGAGCACCGCGGCGAGCTCGAAGCGCGTGGCCGCGAACTGTTCGGCGATCGCTTCGCGGCGCACGCGGGTTTCCTGCACCGCGAGACGCGCCACCTCCATCGCCTCGCGCGCCGCCCCAACGCGCAGTTCAGCGGCAGCGCGCTTCTCGTCGAGCTCGCGCAGGCTGGCGTCGGCCTCCTCGAGTCCGCGGCGCGCCGCGGCGAGCTCGGCTTCGATCTCGACGCGCCGGCCGAGCGCCTCGTCGAGCCGCTGCTGCAGCTCGCGGACCGGCTCGTCGCCGCCGGCGAGTTCCGCCTCGAGCCCGCCCGCGCGGGCTTCGAGCTGGCTGCGCTGTTCGAGCAGCCGGTTCAGGTTGACGCTCTTGCCCGCCTCGCTCGAGCGGCGCGACTCGCTGCGGATCAGCAGATCCTGCGCCGCGGCCTGCGCCGCCTGGGCGCGCTGGCGTGCGCTCGCGACCTGCTCGCGCCGTTCCTCGCGCTCGGCCTCGAGCTGCGGGCGGCGCGCATCGAGCCGCGACAGCGCCTCGAGGCCCTGGTCGAGCGCCATGCGCGCCCGCGCGAGCGCGTCCTGCGTGCTGCCGATCTCGCGCGCGACGTCGGCGGCTTCGCCGTCGAGGCGCTCGCGCCGCAGCGTGGACTCCTCCGCCCGTGCGCGGCCGGCCTCGAGCTGGCTCAGCACGTCGGCGTGCTCGCGATGCGCCAGCTGGATGCGGGCCTGCGCGGCATCACGCGCCTGCTCGGCCGCGGCCAGCGCGCCGCGCAGCGACGCGATCTGCGCTTCCATGTCGCGCACGCGCTCCTCGGCCGCCGCGAATTCGCCGCGCACCGTCTTCAGGCGCTGCTCGCGCTCGATCACGCCCGCGCGGTGATCGACGCCGCGGCTGACGCGCAGCCAGCGGCGCCCGACCCACTCGCCCTCGCGGGTGATGACCGACTGGTCGGCCGCGAGCCGGTGCCGCATCGCGAGCGCGGTCGCGAGATCGTCGGCGGTCAGCACATGGCCGAGCAGGTCGGTCAGCGCATCGGGCCCGCGCACACGCTGCGCGAGCGATTCGCCGCCGGCGCCGGCAACGGCGGCGCGCGTGGGCTCGAGCAGCGTGACGCTCGCGCCGGCGAGACTGCCGACCGAGCCGGCGACCGCGTCGAGATCATCGACGCAGACCGCTTCGAGATAATCGCCGAGAGCGGTTTCGACCGCGCGCTCCCAGCCACCGTCGACCGACAGCTGTTCGGCGAGCCGCCCGCGGCCGGTGAGGCCCGATGCGGCGAGCCAGTCGCCCGCCTTGCCGCCATCGCGCCCGAGCGCCGCCTTCTGCAGCGCCTCGAGCGACAGCACTTCGCCGCGCAGCCGCTCGCGCTCGGCACGCAGGCTCTCGAGGCGCATCTCGCTCTGCAGCTGCCGGCTGCGCGCGTCCTGCACGTCGGTGAGCGCGGCGCCGAGCGCCTCGCCGAGCGCCTCGGCCGCGCCGCGCGCGCTCGATTCGCGGCTCGCGAGATCGGCGATCTGGCCACTCGACTCCTGCGCGATCAGCGCATCGCGCTCGAGCGCGAGCCGGTCGGCCTGGCCGGTCAGGCGCCGGAACTGGTGCTCGAGCTGCTCGATGCGCGCGCGCTCGACCTGGGTCGCCTGGTCGGCGGCACCGAACTCGCGGTTGAAGGTTTCCCAGCCGGCCTGCCACGCGGCGAGCCCGGCTTCGACCTCCTCGAGCAACCCTGCCGCACCGCCCTCGGCCCGTCGCGCCTCCTCGAGCTGCGGCTCGAGCTGGCCGATCTCCTCGCGCAGCGCGGCGAGCTCGGCCGCATCGCGATCGATCAGCAGCGCGACCTCCGCGAGCGAACCGCGGGTGACCGCCAGATCGGCGGTGCGCCGTTCGTGCAGCTCGCGCGCGTGCTGGATCGCCTGCTCGCCGCGCGAAATCGCCGCGCCGACTTCGTAATAGCGCCCCTGCACGGCCGACACCAGCGCCGACTGCTCGTCGTGGAAGGCGCGCTGGTGGTCGATCGCGGCCTCGGCCGCGCGCTGGTCGGCGAGCGCCGCCTGCATCGCGAGGTCGCATTCGCGCATCGCCGAGTCGTGTACGTCGGCGCCGCTGTCGAGGTCGCGCAGCCGCAGCGCGAGCACTTCGGCGGTGAGCCGGCGCTCGTCCTCCTTCATCGCCTGGTAGCGGCGCGCGGTGGCCGCCTGGCGCTGCAGGTGGCGGATCTGCTTGTCGACCTCGTCGCGCAGGTCCTGCAGCCGCTCGAGGTTCTCGCGCGTGTCGGCGATGCGGTTCTCGGTCTCGCGCCGCCGCTCCTTGTAGCGCGAGATCCCGGCGGCCTCCTCGACGAAGGCGCGCATGTCGTCGGCCTTCGATTCGATCACCCGCGAGATCATGCCCTGCTCGATGATCGCGTAGCTGCGCGAACCGAGCCCGGTGCCGAGGAACAGCTGCGTGATGTCGCGGCGGCGGCAACGCGCGCCGTTGATGAAATAGGTGGAGCTGCCGTCGCGCGACACCTGGCGCTTCAGCGACACCTCGCTGTAGCTCGCGTACGGACCGGAGATCTTGCCGTCGGCGTTGTCGAACACGAGCTCGACGTGCGCGGTGCCGACCGGCTTGCGCGCGCTCGAGCCGTTGAAGATCACATCGGTCATCGAATCGCCGCGCAGGTGGCGCGCCGACAGCTCGCCCATGACCCAGCGCACGGCGTCGATCACGTTCGACTTGCCGCAGCCGTTCGGGCCGACGACGCCAGTCAGATTGTTCGGGAAACCGACCGAGGTGGGATCGACGAAGGACTTGAAGCCCGCGAGCTTGATCTTGGTTAGTCGCATGTGGGCGGCTAGTGTAAATTAATCGCCATGCCTTCACAGCCCTCCGCGACCCTCGAGACATTCGCCAATCCGCAGCCCGATCGCGACTACACGATCCGCATGACGCTGCCGGAATTCACCTGCCTGTGCCCGAAGACGGGCCAGCCGGATTTCGCGACGCTCGAGCTCGAATACGTGCCCGACGGGCTCTGCGTCGAACTGAAATCGCTCAAGCTTTATATCTGGTCGTTCCGCGATCGCGGCGCGTTCCACGAAGCGGTGACCAACGAGATCGTCGATCACCTCGCCGCGGCGACCGGGCCGCGCTTCATGCGGCTCACCGCGCGCTTCAATGTGCGCGGGGGCATCTACACGACGATCGTCGCCGAGCGGCGACAGCCCGGCTGGACGCCGGCGCAGGCGGTCGTTCTGCCCTGAAAATCCGGCAGTTACGCGCTGCTGTACATGCGCGCCTGCGCCAGTATAATCCCGCGTCCGTTTTCGAGCCCGCGATGCCCAAGGAGCTCAGGATGCCTGCGAAGAAGGCGCCTGCGAAAAGCAGCAAGCCGAAGAGGACCAGCGTGAAGTCCGCCCCCCGCCACGCAGCGAAAGCCGCCGCCCGCAAGACGCCCGCGCGCGTCAAAAGCACGAGCCCGAAGCACGTGAAGAAAGCCGGCGACGCGCCGAAAACGACCCGCAAGCCCGCACCGCTCGCCGCCGCTCCGGTCGAGGCCACCTTCGCGCGCCACGCGCCGGCCGAAGCGCCGCAGATCCGTGTCGCGCCGCGCCAGATCGAGGCGGCCGACGAGAGCGACAGCTTCGACGGCGGCGCCAACCTGCTCGCCGGCCCGCGCAATGTGCAGCCCTACATTCCGCACCGCGGCGAGCAGTACATGGGCAAGGCCCAGCTCGATCATTTCCGCGACATCCTGCTCAGCTGGAAGCGCGACCTGATGATGGAGGTCGACCGCACCGTCTCGCACATGAAGGACGAGGCGGCGAACTTCCCCGATCCGAACGATCGCGCGACCCAGGAAGAGGAATTCAGCCTCGAGCTGCGCACCCGCGACCGCGAGCGCAAGCTGATCCGCAAGATCGACGATGCCCTGAAGCGCATCGAGGACGGCTCCTACGGCTACTGCCTCGAGACCGGCGAGGAAATCGGCATCAAGCGTCTCGAGGCGCGGCCGGTCGCCACGCTGTCGCTCGAAGCGCAGGAACGCCGTGAACGCCGCGAGCGCCAGTACGGCGACCGCGACGACCGCTACCGCTGACGGGCCGCGGGCGTGAGCCCGCCGGCCTGCGTCGGCCGCTTCGCGCCCTCGCCCACCGGGCCCCTGCACCTCGGCTCGCTGCTCGCCGCGGCGGGCAGCTATCTCGATGCGCGCCATGCCGGCGGCCGCTGGCTGCTGCGCATCGAGGACCTCGATGCGCCGCGCGTCGTCGCCGGCGCCGAATCCCGCATCCTCGCGACGCTCGAAGCCTGCGGCTTCGAATGGGACGGCGCGATCCTGCGCCAGAGCACGCGCCTCGATGCCTACCGCGCCGCACTCGAGCAGCTCACCCGCGAGGGCCACCTGTTCGAGTGCAGCTGCTCGCGCAGGGAGCTGGCCGACGCCGCCGGCGGTGCCGTCGAAGGCGGCTCGGCCTACCCCGGCAGCTGCCGGCGCGGCCCGCTGCACGCGGGCCCGACCGCGACGCGTTTCCGGGTACCGGATGGCGCGATCACGCTGGACGATCGCGTGCAGGGTCGCGTGCAGTTCGCCTGGCCCGCGCTCGGCGACGTGGTCGTGCGACGGCGGGACGGCGTGATCGCCTATCAGCTCGCGGTCGTCGTCGATGACGCCTGGCAGGGCATCACCGACGTCGTGCGGGGCGCCGATCTGCTCGACTCGACGCCGTGGCAGACCGCGCTCGGGCAGGCGCTGCACGCGCCGCCTCTTCGGTACGCCCATCTGCCGCTGGTGGTCGAAGCCGATGGCCGCAAGCTGTCGAAGTCGCGGCGTGCGATCGGCATCGACGCCGCGGCAGCCGGCAGCGCGCTGTGGCAGGTGCTCGCGCTGCTCGGGCTTGCACCGCCCGCCACCCTGCGGGGCGCCCCGCCGGCCGAACTGTGGGCCTGGGGCATCCCTCGCTGGAGCCTCGGCCCGCTTCGCGGCAGGCGCTCGGTACCCGCCCCCGAATAACTTGGGCTCCCCGCCCGGTTGTACTATGGTAGGGGCGAACGACTGGGGGCGGACGAGGCGAGGGCAGGCCATGAGCGAACCCAGAGTCATCAAGAAGTACCCCAACCGGCGGCTCTACGACACGGTCGAGAGCCGCTACATCACTCTCGCGGACATCCGGCGCCTGGTCGTCGAGCGCGTCGACTTCACGGTGATCGACAAGAAGACCCAGACGGACATCACGCGCGCGATCCTGCTGCAGGTGATCGCCGAGCAGGAACACACCGACGAGGCCGTGCTCAGCCGGGATTTCCTCTCGCAGGTGATCCGCAGTTACGGCGGGCAGCTGCACGATGTCGTCGGCAGCTATCTCGAGCAGAGCTTGCGCCTCTTCAATGCGCAGCAGCGCGAGACGCGCGAACGCCTGCGCGGCGCAGGCGGCGCCGAGCAGGTTGCGTTGCTTGCGCAGAAGAACCAGCAGCGCTGGCGCGCGGTGCAGGACGAGATCTACCGCACGCTGCTCGGGCCGCTCGCCCGCCCGCGCGAGCGGGAGGACGAGGCGCGCGACGCCGCGCCGACCCAGGGGTAGGCGCGGCGCGACCGCGGCATCAGGGCTGGTCGAGATTCCTCATCGACAGCCGCACCCTGCCCTGGCGATCCACCTCGAGCACCTTGACGCGCACGGTGTCGCCTTCCTGGAGCTTGTCGGAGACGCGCTCGACGCGCTCTTCCGAGATCTGCGAGATGTGCACGAGACCGTCGCGGCCCGGCAGGATCGTCACGAAGGCGCCGAAGTCCATCAGGCGCGCGACCTTGCCCTCGTAGATCCGGCCGACTTCGACGTCGGCGGTGATCAGCTCGATGCGGCGCTGGGCCTCGCGGCCCGCCTCGCCGTTGACCGAGGCGATCTTCACCGAACCGTCGTTCTCGATGTCGATCGTCGTGCCGGTCTCCTCGGTGATCTGGCGGATCACCGCGCCGCCCTTGCCGATCACGTCGCGGATCTTCTCGGGGTCGATCCGGATCGTGATGATCGACGGCGCGTACTCCGACATCGTCTCGCGCGGTGCGGAGATCACCTTCGCCATCTCGCCGAGGATGTGGATGCGACCGTCGTGCGCCTGCGCGAGCGCGACCTTCATGATCTCGGGCGTCACGCCCTCGACCTTGATGTCCATCTGCAGCGCGGTGACGCCGTCCTTCGTGCCGGCAACCTTGAAATCCATGTCGCCGAGGTGGTCCTCGTCGCCGAGGATGTCGGTGATGACCTTGTATTTGTCGCCCTCGAGCACCAGGCCCATCGCGACGCCGGCCACCGGCGCCCTGATCGGCACGCCGGCGTCCATCAGCGCGAGGCTCGCGCCGCACACGCTCGCCATCGACGAGGAGCCGTTCGACTCGAGGATCTCGGAGACCACGCGGATCGTGTACGGGAAGTTCGTCATGTCGGGCATCACCGAGGTGATGCCGCGGCGTGCGAGGTTGCCGTGGCCGATCTCGCGGCGCTTCGGCGAGCCCATCATGCCGGTCTCGCCGACCGAGAACGGCGGGAAGTTGTAGTGGAACATGAACGGCTCGCGGCGCTCGCCCTCGAGCGCATCGATCATCTGCGCATCGCGGGTCGTGCCGAGCGTCGTGACGACCAGCGCCTGCGTCTCGCCGCGCGTGAACAGGCTCGAGCCGTGGGTGCGCGGCAGCACGCCGACCTTGACGGTGATCGGCCGTACCGTGAACGCATCGCGGCCGTCGATGCGCGCCTCGCCGGCGAGGATGCGCCGGCGGACGATGTCGCTCTCGAGCCGGAACAGCTGGTCGTCGACCTGGCCGGCCGTCCACTTCGGCTGCTCGCCGGCGGTCAGCGCCGCGGTGACTTCGGCCTTGATCGCGCTGACGCGCTCGGCGCGCGCCTGCTTCTCGGTGATGCTGTAGGCCTCGCGCAGTTTCGACTCGGCCTGGCCCTTGACGAGCGCGGCGAGGTCGGCGCTGTCGAGCGGAGCCTGCCAGGTCCAGCGCGGCTTGCCTGCCTGCCTGACGAGTTCGTTGATCGCCTGGATCGCGACCTGCATTTCCTTGTGGCCGAACACGACGGCGCCGAGCATCACCTCTTCGGAGAGGCCCGCGGCCTGCGACTCGACCATCAGCACCGCCTGCTGCGTGCCGGCGACGACCAGGTGCAGGTCGGAGGTGGCGAGCTCCTTCGCGGTCGGGTTGAGCAGATACTTGCCGTCCTTGTAGCCGACGCGCGCGGCGCCGATCGGCCCCTTGAACGGCACGCCGGCGATGCACAGCGCCGCGGAGGCACCGAGCAGCGACGGAATGTCGGCATCGATCTCCGGATCGAGCGACAGCACCGTCGCGACGATCTGCACTTCGTTCAGGAAGCCGTCCGGGAACAGCGGGCGGATCGGACGATCGATCAGGCGCGAGGTCAGCGTCTCCTTCTCGGTGGGACGGCCTTCGCGGCGGAAGAAGCCGCCGGGGATGCGGCCCGCGGCATAGGTCTTCTCGACGTAGTTGACGGTCAGCGGGAAGAAATCACGACCCGGGGTCGGCTCCTTGCGCGCCACCGCGGTGACGAGCACGCGCGTGTCGCCCATCGAGGCGACCACGGCGCCGTTGGCCTGTCGGGCCATCTCGCCGGTTTCCAGTGTGACGGTATGCGCGCCGAAGGCGAATGACTGTTTGAAAGCGCTCAAGCTTCTATCCTCGCGAAAAAGGGATGGGTGTCAGCGAAAAGGCCGCGCTCGGGAAGGCGCGGCCTGTTGCGGGGTCCTTAGCGGCGGAGCCCCAGGCGCTCGACGAGTTCCTGGTACTTCTCCGGCCTGGTCGCCTTCAGATAGTCGAGGAGCTTGCGGCGCTGATTCACGAGCTTGACGAGCCCGCGACGCGAGGAATGGTCACCCTTGTGCGCGCTGAAGTGGGCACCAAGGCCGTTGATCCGCTCCGAGAGCAGCGCGACCTGGACTTCGGGCGACCCGGTATCTTTCGGGTCGCGGCGGAATTGCGCGAGAACTCCGCTCTTTTTTTCCGTGCTTAGGGACATTACGGGGAAATCCTTGAAATTACTGACTTTGTACCGGTTTTGAGGCGCGGCATTCTACTCGCCCGCCTGCCTGCTCACAAGTTCCGGCTGGCGTTTCACGACCGGAAAATCCGCCGCGGTCGCAAGCCCCCGAAACCATCGATTTCGCCGAGGCCCACCAGCCCCCCGGAGCCGTCGACGATGCACACGGCGGTCGCGGCGGACAGCCCCGCGGCCGACGCCGGCAGGTCCGCCCGGCCGATCGCCTGGCCCTGCCGCACGCGCGCCACCGCGGCCGCCGACAGCACGAGTGCAGGCCGGCCCGGCATCGCGCGCTCGATCGGCAGCAGCGCCGGCGGCGCGCCTTCACGGCAGGCGGCCTGCACCGCCTCGAGCGTGTGCATCGCCTCGTCCTCGAACGGCGCGACCCAGACGCGGTGCAGCCGGCTCACGTGACCGGCCGTGCCGAGCGCACGCGCGAGATCCTCGGCGAGCGTGCGCACATAGGTGCCCTTCGAGCACTCCACGGCCAGATCGATCGCATCGTCGCGCAGAGCCTCGAGCGTCAGCGCATGGATCGTGATCGCGCGCGCGGGCCGCTCGACTTCGAGACCCTGGCGCGCGAGCTCATAGAGCGGGCGACCGTCGCGCTTCAGCGCCGAGTACATCGGCGGCACCTGCTGCTGCACACCGATCCGGGCTGCGAGCACGGTCTCGACGCCCGCGCGATCGAGCGACGGTACCGGTGCCGTCTCGACCACGGCGCCCTCGACGTCACCGGTCGAAGTGCGCGCGCCGAGCGCGATCGTGAATTCGTAGCGTTTGGCGCCGGCGACGATTTCGCCGGCGATCTTGGTCGCCTCGTCGAGGCAGATCGGCAGCATGCCGGTCGCGAGCGGATCGAGGCTGCCGACATGGCCCGCCTTCGCCGCACCGAAGGCGCGCTTCACGCGCTGCAATGCGGCGTTCGACGACAGGCCCCGCGGCTTGTCGAGGAGCAGGATTCCGGAAGGCATCGGGTTCAGGTCAGGTCGCGGGCGGCTCGTGCCCGCCGCCGGTCGTGCCGGCAGCGCCCGGCGCATCGGCCGCGCCCTCCGCGCCCGCCGCGCGCGAGCGATCCTCGCCGACCGCGCGGTCGATCAGCGCGGAGAGCTCCGAGGCCTGCTCGAGATGGCGGTCGACGACGAACTCGAGGCGCGGGGCGTGCCGCAGCGACAGCCGGCGGCCCACTTCGCCGCGCAGGAAGCCCGCGGCACTGGCCAGCCCCGCGCGCACCTCGTCGGCGTCCTGCCGGCCCGCGAACGGCAGGAAGAACACGCGCGCGACCGACAGGTCGGGCGCGAGCTGCACCGCGGTGATCGTCACGCTGCCGACGCGCGGGTCCTTGATCCCGCGCGCGGCGAGTTGCGACAGCACGCGCTGGATCTCGCCCTCGATGCGCTCGCGGCGTGCACTGCCGGCCATGGCTCACGCGCCCATCATTCGATGGTGCGCGCCACCTCGACTCGCGAGAAGCACTCGATCTGGTCGCCGACGCGCACGTCCTGGTAGTTCTTCACGCCGATGCCGCACTCGGTGCCGGCGCGCACTTCGCCCGCGTCGTCCTTGAAGCGCTTCAGCGACTCGAGCGCGCCCTCGAAGATCACCACGTTGTCGCGCAGCACGCGGATCGGGTTGTTGCGCTTGACGAAGCCCTCGGTGACCAGGCAGCCGGCGACCACACCGAACTTGCTCGAGCGGAACACCTCGCGCACCTCGGCGATGCCGACGATCTGCTCCTTGATCTCGGGCGCCAGCATGCCCGACATCATCTGCTTCACGTCGTCGATCGCCTCGTAGATGATGCTGTAGTAGCGCACCTCGACGCCGGTGTCCTTCAGCGCCTCGCGCGCCGCGGAGTCGGCGCGCACGTTGAAGCCGATGATCTGCGCGCGCGACGCCGCGGCGAGCTGCACGTCGGACGCAGTGATGCCGCCGACGCCGTTCGCAACCACCTTGACCTGCACCTCGTCGGTCGACAGCTTGGTCAGCGCGTCGCTGAGCGCCTCGGCGCTGCCCTGCACGTCGGTCTTGATCACGAGCGAGATCAGGCCGGCCTTCTCCTCGCCCATCTGCGAGAACACGTCCTCGGCGCGCGTCGCGAGACGCGCGAGCTTGACGTCGCGGAACTTGCCCTGGCGGTAGAGCGCGACCTCGCGCGCCTTGCGCTCGCTCTCGACCGCGAGCACGTCGTCGCCGGCGTTCGGCGCGCCGGACAGGCCGAGCACGACGACCGGCATCGACGGCCCGGCCTCCTCGACCTGCTTGCCGGTCTCGTCGAGCATCGCGCGCACGCGGCCGAACTCCTGCCCGGCGATGATCGGATCGCCCGCCCGCAGCGTGCCCTTCTTGACGAGCACGGTCGCGACCGCGCCGCGGCCCTTCTCGATCGCCGATTCGATCACGACGCCCGAGGCGAGCCCGGTCGTCGGCGCCTTCAGCTCGAGCACTTCGGCCTGCAGCAGGATCGAGTCGAGCAGCTGGTCGATGCCGGCGCCGGTGCGCGCCGAGACATTGACGAAGATGTTCTGCCCGCCCCAGTCCTCGGGAATCACCTCGTGCTTGGCGAGCTCGTTGCGCACGCGCTCGGGATCGGCGTCGCTCTTGTCGATCTTGTTGACCGCGACGACGATCGGCACGTCCGCGGCGCGCGCGTGCTGGATCGCCTCGATCGTCTGCGGCATTACGCCGTCGTCGGCGGCCACGACGAGCACGACCACGTCGGTCGCCTTCGCGCCGCGCGCACGCATCGCGGTGAACGCGGCGTGGCCCGGCGTATCGAGGAAAGTGATCAGCCCCTTGTCGGTCTCGACGCGATAGGCGCCGATGTGCTGCGTGATGCCGCCCGCCTCGCCGACCGCGACCTTCGCGCGGCGGATGTAGTCGAGCAGCGAGGTCTTGCCGTGGTCGACGTGGCCCATGACGGTGACCACCGGCGGGCGCGGCTGCCAGTCCTCGGGGCTCGCTTCGGCGCCCTGCAGGTCGGCATCGAGTTCGTCGCTCTTCTGCGCCTTCGCGGTGTGGCCCATCTCCTCGACGACGAGTATCGCAGTATCCTGGTCGATCGGCTGGTTGATCGTCGCCATGACCCCCATGTTCATCATCACCTTGATGACTTCGGTGGCCTTGACCGCCATCTTCTGCGCGAGCTCGGCGACCGTGATCGTCTCGCCGATCGACACTTCGCGCACCACCGGCGCGGTCGGCATCTCGAAGCCATGGCGCGCTTCCTGGCCGGCGGCGACCGACTGGCGCGAACGCGACGGCAGCGCGCGGCGGCGCTTCTTCAGGCGCGAGCTGACATCGCCCGCGACGTGCAGCTGGTCGCGACCGTAACGGGTCGGCTGCCCGGCCCCCTGCCCCGCGCGCGCCGGCCGCTCAGGCTTCGGCGCCTCGACCTTCGGCGGCTCCGGCGGCTGGGCCTTGCGCTCGCGTTCACGCTCGGCCTCGAGGCGTGCGTTCTCCTCGGCCTGGCGCCGTGCGTCGTCCTGCGCGCGCTTGCGGTTCTGCTCGTCCTCGATGCGCCGGCGGTTCTCGGCCTCGAGCCGCTCGTGCTCGAGCCGCGCAGCCTCGGCGCGCTCCTGCTCGGCGCGCGCCGACTCGTCGGCCTCGCGCTTCTTGCCGTCGAGCTCTTCCTGCTGCTGGCGCGCGCGCTCCTCGAGCACGTCGCGCTTGATGTAGGTCGCCTTGCGCCGCACTTCCACATTGACGGTGCGCGCGCGGCCCTGCACGCCCGCGAGCTTCAGCTCGCTCTGCGTCTTGCGCTTCAGCGTGATCTTGCGCGGCGCGCCGGAGGCCTCGCCTTCCTGCCCGTGGCTGCGGCGCAGGTGCGTCAGCAGCTCGAGCTTGGCCTCCTCGCTGATCCGGTCGTCCGGGCCCGACACGCGGATGCCTGCCTGGTCGAGCTGCACGAGCAGCCGGTCGACGGGCACCTTGAGGACCTCGGCGAACTGGGTGACGGTCACTTCAGCCATGGGCGATACCCTCCATCCTCAGCGACTCGCCTCGAACCAGTGTTCGCGCGCCTTCATGATCAGCTTGCCGGCTTCCTCCGGCGACAGCCCCTCGATGTCGAGGATGTCGTCGACCGCCTGGTCGGCGAGATCCTCGCGCGTGCGCACGCCGCGCCGCGCGAGCGCGAGCGCGAGATCGGGCTGCATGCCCTCGAGCAGCAGCAGGTCCTCGGCCGGCATGTGCTGGTCGAGCGACTCCTCGGAGGCGATCGCCTGGGTCAGCAGCACGTCGCGGGCACGGTTGCGCAGCTCGCGGATCATGTCCTCGTCGAACTCCTCGATCGAGGCGATCTCGGCCTGCGGCACGTAGGCGATCTCCTCGACCGACGAGAAGCCCTCCTGCACGAGAATCGTCGCGACGTCCTCGTCGACGTCGAGCTGCTTCATGAAGTTCTCGACCAGCACGCGCGCCTCGGACTCGCTCTTCGCCTCGGCGTCGGACTGCGTCATCACGTTCAGTTCCCAGCCGGTCAGCTGGCTCGCGAGGCGGATGTTCTGCCCGCCGCGGCCGATCGCCTGCGACAGCTTGTCCTCGGCGACCGCGATGTCCATGCTGTGCGCGTCCTCATCCATCACGATCGACAGCACTTCGGCCGGCGACATCGCGTTGATGACGAACTGCGCGGGGTTGTCGTTGTACGGGATGATGTCGACGCGCTCGCCGGCGATCTCGTTCGACACCGCCTGCACGCGCGAGCCGCGCATGCCGACGCAGGCACCGACCGGGTCGATGCGCGGATCATTGCTGCGCACGGCGATCTTGGCGCGCACGCCCGCATCGCGGGCCGCGCCGAGGATCTGGATCAGGCCCTGGCCGACCTCCGGCACCTCGAGCTTGAACAGCTCGATCAGGAATTCGGGCGCGGTGCGCGACATGAACAGCTGCGGGCCGCGCGGTTCCGGGCGCACTTCCTTGAGCCACGCCTTGATGCGGTCCTGCGGCCGCGCCTGCTCGCGCGGGATCATGTCGGTGCGCGCGACGAAGCCTTCGGCGTTGCCGCCGAGGTCGATGAAGATGCCGTTGCGGTCGACGCGCTTGACGACGCCCGACAGCAGCGAGTTGACCCGGTCCTTGTACTGGTCGATGACCTGGGCGCGCTCGGCCTCGCGCACCTTCTGCACGATCACCTGCTTCGCCTGCTGCGCGGCGATGCGGCCGAACGCGACCGACTCCATCGGCTGCTCGACGTAGCCGCCGACCTCGGCCTTCGGGTCGAGATCGAGCGCATCCTCGAGGCGCAGCTCGCGGTCCGGCACTTCGAGCTCGGTCGAATCGTCGGCGAACACCTTCCAGCGGCGGAAGGTGTCGTAGTCGCCGGTCTTGCGGTCGATCGCGACGCGCGCGTCCCACTCCTCGCCGTGCTTCTTGCGCGTCGCGGCCGCGAGCGCGGCCTCGAGCGCCTCGAAGATCACTTCCTTGTCGACGCCCTTCTCGTTCGAGACGGCATCGACGACCATCAGAATTTCCTTGTTCATCCCGAAACCTCCAGCGCGCCGTGCCGCCTACTCGAGCGGCGCGAGCCGCGCGCGGTCTATCGCCGCAAAATCCACCGTCACCGCCGCCGCATCGACCTCGAGCTCGATGCCGCGTTCCGTCACCGCCACGAGTTGCCCCGTATAGCGGCGGCGCCCGTCGCGCGGCGCCAGCAATTCCACCTTGACCCGCTCGCCGCGAAACCGCGCGAAATGCTCCGGCGTACGCAGCACGCGATCGAAGCCCGGCGAGGACACTTCGAGCGTGAATGGGCCCGGCATCGGGTCTTCCACGTCGAGCAGTGCCGACACCTCGCGGCTCACGCGCTCGCAGTCATCGACACCGACCCCGCCCGGGTGATCGATGTAGACGCGCACAAACCCCGAGCCGCGCCCGGCGTTGGCCTCGACGTCGACCAGCTCGAAGCCGAGCTGCCCGGCCAGCGGTTCGAGCAGCCCGATCAGGCGGTCGCGTAGCGCCGTCACCGTCACCCGCTCTCCTTTCGCTGCCACCCGCGCCGCCCGCCGCGGCGAAAAAAAATGGGCCCGAAGGCCCACCCAGACTTCATACAGTCACGGCGCCGTCACCGTGCCCGGGACCCCGGCCAGGGGTCCTTGAACAGAAAAGCCCCTCGGCGGGGGCTTTCCAAATCAATAACTTGGTACCCGAAGCTCAAGTAGAGCCTCTGAGGAGCCAACCGGCCTTGCGGTCGAGTCGGCCCCACCGAGGGCGCGCATTGTAGCCGCGTCAGGCGTCGCGGTAAACCCGCGCGAGATGGCTCTTCACGCGGCCATAGAGCAGGTAGACCACGATGCCGATGGCGTTCCAGATCACGAAGCGTATCTGGGTCGCCGCCGGCAGGCTGATGAACAGGTAGATGCAGCCGACGACCGCCAGCGGCGCGACCAGCCAGGGCCAGGGCGTCGCGAACACCCGCGGGCGATCCGGCTCGCGGACGCGCAGCGCCAGCACGCACAGCGATACCGCAATGAACGCGCACAGCGTGCCGGCATTCGCCAGTTCGGCGATCTCGGCGAGCGGGAAGATGCCGGCGATCAGCGACGTGACGATCGCGGTCACGATGATCATCGCCACCGGCGTGCCGCGGCGCTGGTTGATGCTGCCGAGGCGATCCGGCAGCAGCCCGTCGCGCGCCATCACGAAGAAGATGCGGCTCTGGCCGTACATGAACGCGAGGATCACCGTCGGCAGCGCGATCACCGCGGCAGCCGCGATCACGTTGGCGGCCAGCGGATGGCCGAGCGTGCGCAGGATGTAGGCGAGCGGCTCGACGCTCGCGGCGAAGTCCGGGTAGTACACGGCACCGAGAGCCACCGCGGCAACACCCATGTAGAGGGTCGTGCAGACGATCATCGAGCCGATGATGCCGCGCACCAGGTCGCGCTTCGGGTCGATCGTCTCCTCGGCCGCCGTCGACACCGCGTCGAAACCGTAGAACGCGAAGAAGATGATCGCCGCGGCGGCCATCACGCCGCGCACTTCCCCGCCGGCATCGACGTGGGAGGCGAAGCCGAACGGCATGAACGGCTTGAAGTACTCGCCGTTGAACCCCTTCGCGGCGAGCACGATGAACACCAGCAGCGCGCTGACCTTGAACACGACCAGGATCGCGTTGACGGTGGCGCTTTCTCGCGTGCCGAACATCAGCAGGCCGGCGACCGCGAACAGGATCAGGACCGCAGGCAGATTGACGACGCCGCCGGCGTGCGGGCCGGCGAGCAGCCAGTGCGGCAGATCGAGGCCGATCGACTGCAGGAAGCCCGCGGCGTAACCCGACCAGCCGACCGCCACCGCGCTGCAGACTACCGAGTATTCGAGGATCAGGCTCCAGCCGACCACCCAGGCGATCATCTCGCCGCCGGTCGCGTAGGTGTAGGTGTAGGCACTACCGGCGGCCGGCATCATCGTCGCGAGTTCGGCGTAGGCAAGCGCCGCGCAGGCGCAGACGACACCGGCGATCAGGAACGAGAGGATCACCGCCGGGCCCGCGCGCCCGGCGCCGATGCCGATCAGCGTGTAGATGCCGGTACCGACGATGGCCCCGACGCCGAGCGCCACCAGATGCGGCCAGCGCAAGGTGCGCTTCAGGCGATGCCGCTCATCGAGCTGGTTCAGGCCGTCGATCGACGTCCGTCGGTTCCAGAATGCCATCGTGCCCCCCAGGGAGATTCTTGTGCTGCGATCCTATCATCACGAGGGACGAGGGACCTGGAACTGGTGTCCGGCTATGCTTCGGCAGCTGTGGCCGACAGCGGCATGGTCGGAATGCGGCCTCCTGCGCATGCGATCACTGGAGTCTCCCGATGATCCCCATCATCACCGCATTTGAACGCTCGCCGGATCGCGGCCAGGGGCAGGCGCGTGATATGCGCGTCCGCTGGGCGCTCGAAGAGGTGGGCCAGCCTTACGACGTCCGCCTCGTGTCATTCGAGGCGATGAGAGAGCCCGTGCATCTCGCGCTGCAGCCGTTCGGGCAGATTCCGACCTGGGAGGAAGGCGATCTCACGCTGTTCGAGTCGGGAGCGATCGTGCTGCATATCGCGGAGCGCCATGCGGGCCTGCTGCCGCAGGATGCCAATGCGCGGGCGCGCGCGATCGCATGGATGTTCGCCGCGCTCAACACGATGGAGCCGCCGATCTTCGACCGCACGATCGCGCGGATACTGGAGCGTGACGAGCCCTGGTACGAGCAGCGCCTGGCCGTCCTCGAGGGACGCATCCGTAAACGGCTGGGCGAGCTTGCCGCCCGCCTCGGTGAGGCCGACTGGCTCGACGGCGAGTTCAGCGCCGGCGATCTTCTGATGGTGACGGTGCTGCGCAGGCTGAACGGATCGGAGCTGCTGGAAGAGCAGCCGAACCTCGCCGCTTACGTCGCCCGCGGCGAAGCGAGGCCGGCGTTCGGGCGTGCGTTCGATGCGCAACTGGCCGTTTTTACTGCCGCATCGAAGAGGGAAAGTGGTAGCGGGGGCAGGATTTGAACCTGCGACCTTCGGGTTATGAGCCCGACGAGCTGCCAGACTGCTCCACCCCGCACCGGTAGGGGCGCGCATCTTAACGGGAGTCTCCCGCCAGCACAACCCGAGGGCGCCCGCCCCGCCGTCAGGCCAGCGCGATCTCGACCCGCCGGTTCTGCCGACCCTCGTTGCGGATGCGGATCACGCGGATCGCGCCGATCTCGGCGATATTCGCGACATGGGTGCCGCCGCAGGGCTGCAGGTCGATGCCCGGGATCTCGAGTAGCCGTATGCGCCCGGCGCCGCGCGGCGGCTGCACGCTCATCGTCTTGACGAGTTCCGGTCGCGCGTCGAGCTCCTCGTCGGTGATCCAGACGGTGCGCGTTTCGACGCCGCGCTCGATCAGCGCATTGGTCTCTGCCGCAATGCGCGCGGCATCGAGCAGCGCCATGTCGATGTCGAAGTCGAGCCGCGCCTTGTCCGGCGCGATCTGCCCGCCGGTGACCGGCGCGACGACCACGCAGGACATGACATGCAGCGCCGTATGCAGCCGCATCAGCTGGTAACGGCGTTCCCAGTCGATTCCGAGGGTGACGCTCTCGCCGGGCTCGGGCGGCACCGCGCCCGGCGCGAGCCGATGCGCGACCGCGCCCGGCACGGCGCCCTTGCGGGTGTCGACGATCGCGATGCGCTCACCGCTCTCGCGGATGAGCGCACCGGTGTCGCCCGGCTGGCCGCCGCCCAGCGGATAGAAGATCGTGCGATCGAGCGTGACGGCGCCCTGCTCCACCGCGACGACCCGCGCGGTGGCGGTCCTCAGGTAGGCGTCGTCCCGGAACAGCAGCGCCGTCACGGGTGGCCCGCTCAGGCCAGCGCGTACAGGCAGTTGACGAACGAGCCAATCGCGCCGTCGAGGCCCGCGAGCTTCGGGTTCGACGGTTCGATCAGGTAGTACTCGTCCGGCGCATGCGCGCGCTGGCCGTGGCCCAGGCCGAAATGCGCCGCGGGCAGCTTCAGCGGCTCGCCGGTGAACACATAGCCCGGCCACGAGCCGCCGCGGCGCGGCCAGAAGATCGGGTCGATGCCGCCGGCCTCGTACACACGCACCATCGTGCGGATCAGCGCCGCATCGGCCGGCGTCGTCGTCGGGTCGTAGCCGCCGCTGACGTTGACCTCGATGTCGCCGTAGCCGCGCTTTGCGAGGTAGGCCTTCAGCTTCGCGACCGCGCCGTCGCGCGTCATGTCGGGCACGAGCCGCAGATCGAGCTTGGCGACGGCGCGGTGCGGCAGCACCGTCTTGCCGCCCTCGCCGGTATAGCCGCCGACCAGTCCCTCGATGTTGACGGTCGGCCGCGCCGCGAGGTCCTCGAGCGCCTGGCGCCAGTCGGCATCGCGTGCCCAGTGCGTGACGCCCATCGACTGCTTCGCGCTCGCCTCGCTCATGCGCGTGGCCGCGACGTCGAGCATGCGCTCCTCGGCCGCCGACAGCGGCCGCACGTCGTCCCACCAGCCGTCGATCGCCGGGTCACCCTTGTCGTCGACCAGCGTGTTGAGCGCCTGCACCAGGTGGAAGGCGGGGCTGTCGAGCCGCGCGCGGTTGCTCGAGTGCACGTCCTGCGACGGGCCGCGGCCCCATTTTTCGCCACTCGCGACCAGTTCGAGCTCGATGACGCCCTTGGCGCCGAGCGACACCAGCACGCTGCCATCGAGCGCCTGCGCGGCCTCGGGCATGAAGATGCCGACGCAGCGACCGAGCGCCGCCTTCACCTGCGGCGCGAGCACGGCGTCGGCGAAGTGCGGCGAGCCGATCTCCTCCTCGCTCTCGGCGATCAGCACCAGATTCACCGGGAGCTTGCGCCCGGCCCCGCGGATCGCGTGCAGCGCCGACAAGAACGACGCCTGTGGCCCTTTCTGGTTGACGGCGCCGCGACCCATCACGGCCTTGCCGGCGCCCGGCACGTCGACCAGCCGCGCTTCCCACGGCGGCGACGACCATTCGGCCGGGTCCACCTGCTTGACGTCGTACATGAAATAGACGCCGAGCGTGCGCTTCGCGCCCGCGTCGAGCGTCGCGAACACCGACGGGTGTCCGCGCGTCGGCACGCGCTCGACGTGCTGGAAGCCCGCCTCGCTCGCGAGCTGCATCATGTAGCGGCAGCCGTCCTCGATGCCGCGGTTCTCCGCCGCGATCGTGATCTGGCGTATCCAGTCCTGCAGTCGCGCGAGCGAAGCGTCGTGGTCCTTCGCGATCTGCGCGTGGATGTCGTCGAGCCGGGCCGCGGCGAGCGCCGCCGGTGCGGCCGCGAGCAGCATGCCGGTGCCGAGTGTGCCCTGGACGAATCTGCGACGGTCGATCTGCTCCATCTGCGCCTCCTTGCGTTCCGGGCTCAGCCGAGTGCCCTGATGCACACGTCGATCAGCGCCGCCGGCACGAGCCCCAGCGCGAGCGCCGCGAAGGCGTTCAGCGCGAGCACGAAGCGCAGCGCGACGCCCGCCTCGCCGCGCGGCTGCGCCGGCGCGTCGTCGAAGTACATCAGCTTGACGATGCGGATGTAGTAGAACGCGCCGACGATCGCCGCGAGCGCCGCGATCACGACGAGCCACACCGAGCCGACCTGCCACAGCGCATCGAAAATCGCGAGCTTCGCCCAGAAGCCGACGAACGGCGGCACGCCGGCCGTCGAGAACATCAGCATCATCATCGACAGCGCGAGCAGCGGATCGCGCGCGTGCAGGCCCTTGTAGTCCTCGAGCTCGTCGGCCTCGAAACCGCGCCGGCTCGCGAGCAGGATCACGCCGAACGAGCCGAGCGCCATCAGCACGTAGACGATCATGTAGTAGAGCGCCGCCCGGTAGCCGGCCACGGTGCCGGTCGTGAAGCCGAGCAGGATGAAGCCGACGTTCGCGATCGCCGAGTACGCGAGCATGCGCTTCAGGTTGGTCTGCGCGATCGCGTAGACGTTGCCGACGAACAGCGACAGCACGGCGACCGCGGCGATCATCTGCGTCCAGGTCGGCGACAGGCCGTCGAGGCCCTGCGCGAGCAGGCGGTAGATCAGCGCGAAATAGGCGAACTTGGGCGCGGTCGACACGAACAGCGTCACCGGCGTCGGCGCGCCGTGATAGACGTCGGGCACCCACATGTGGAAAGGTACCGCGCCGAACTTGAAGGCGATCGCCGCGACGATGAAGCCCGCACCGACGATCAGGCCGAGGCCGGGCTCGGCGGCCAGATGCTGCGCGAGCTCGCCCAGCGCGAGCGTGCCGGTCAGGCCGTAGACCAGCGAGATGCCGTAGAGCAGCATGCCCGAAGCGATCGAGCCGAGCACGAAGTACTTCATCGCCGCCTCGGCGGCAACGCCCGACTCCCGGTCGAACGCGACCATCGCATAGAGCGACAACCCGAGCAGCTCGACGCCGATGTACAGGCTCAGCAGGTTGCCGGCCGAGGCGAGCACGTGGATGCCGAGCAGCGCGGTCAGCGCGAGCACGTAGTACTCGCCGCCGCCGATGCCGCGCCGGTCGAGGTAGGGCCTCGAATACAGCAGCGACACCGCCGTGAACAGCAGGCCGCCGAGCTTCAGTACCAGCGCGAGCGGATCGGCGACATAGAGCCCGTGGAAGGCCTCGATGCGCACGCTGACGCTGCCGTATTCGAGCGTCAGCCAGGCGCCGAAGGCGAGCGCGAGCAAGGTCATCGTGCCGGTGAGGCGCGGGCGCTTCGTGCCGCCGGCGAACACCTCGATCATCAGCACGGCGCACATCGCCGCAACGAGCCAGGCCTCGGGTGCGGCGGCGGCGATCGTGGACCAGAAGGTCGGCGTGTCAGGCATCGGGCGTCGGCCTCAGAGCGGCAGCTTGCTCGTCGTCATCTGCTCGACGAGGTGGTGGATGGAGCTGTGCATGATATCGAGCAGCGGCGCCGGCCAGATGCCGAGCAGCAGCACGCTGACCGCGAGCATGCCGAGGACCAGCAATTCACGGACGTTCAGATCCGGCATCTTCGCGACCTGCTCGTTCGCCACCGGCCCGTAGAGCACTCGCTTGATCAGCCACAGCGTATACGCCGCGCCGGTGATCAGCATCGTCGCGGTCAGCAGCGCATACCAGAAGTTCGCCTTGTAGCTCGCGATGATCACGAGGAACTCGCCGACGAAACCGGACGTGCCGGGCACGCCCGCGTTCGCGAACGCGAACAGCACCATGAAGCCGGCGAACTTCGGCATCGTGTTGATGACCCCGCCGTAGGCGGCGATCTCGCGGCTGTGCACGCGGTCGTACATCACGCCGACGCACAGGAACAGCGCGCCCGAGATGAGGCCATGCGACACCATCTGCACCATCGCGCCGTCGAGACCCATCGCCGCGCCGCTGTAGGCGCCGGTCGACTGCGCGATGTCCCAGGCGATGAACGAGCCGAGCGTGACGAAGCCCATGTGCGCGACCGACGAATAGGCAACCAGCTTCTTCATGTCGGTCTGCACGAGCGCGATCAGGCTGATGTAGACGATCGCGACGAGCGACAGCAGGATCATCAGCCAGTCGAGCTCGCGGCTCGCGTCGGGCGCGATCGGCAGGCTGAAGCGCAGGAAGCCGTAGCCGCCCATCTTCAGCAGGATCGCCGCGAGGATCACCGAGCCGCCGGTCGGCGCCTCGACGTGCGCGTCCGGCAACCAGGTGTGCACCGGCACCATCGGCACCTTGACCGCGAAGGCGGCGAGGAAGGCGAGGAAGATCCAGCGCTGCTCGCCGAGCGTCAGCGGCAGGTCCTGCAGCGCGCGCAGCGAATAGTCGCCGCCCTGCACGTACAGGTAGATCAGCGCGACCAGCATCAGCACCGAGCCGAGGAAGGTGTACAGGAAGAACTTGATCGTCGCGTAGACGCGCCGCGGGCCGCCCCAGACGCCGATGATCAGGAACATCGGGATCAGCATCGCTTCCCAGAAGAAATAGAACAGCAGGCCGTCGATCGCGGCAAACACGCCGATCATCAGGCCCTCCATGATCAGGAAGGCCGCGTAGTACTGCGCCGGGCGCACGCTGATCACGCTCCAGCCCGCGATCACGACCGGCACCGTCATGAACGCGCTCAGCACGATCAGCGGCAGCGAGATGCCGTCGACGCCGAGGTGATACCAGGAATTGAAAGCCGGCAGCCACGGCAGGTGCTCGACGAACTGGAACTCGGCGGTGCCGCGGTCGAAGCCGGCCAGCAGCGGCAGCGACAGCGCGAGAGTCGCGAGCGCGACCAGCAGCGCGACCCAGCGGCCGGCAACGATGCGCCGGTCGCCGAGCGCGAGCACCGCGACGCCGCCCGCGATGGGCAACCACACCAGAGCCGAAAGAATGCCGAACTGCATGCGCGCTAGACCCCGTCAGCCCCGTATCAGGAACCAGCCCAGCAGGGCCGCCAGTCCGATGACCATCCAGAATGCGTACGTATATAGGTAGCCGGTCTGTATCCGGCGTCCCTTCGCGGCGGTCCAGTCGATCAGCCGCGCGGTGCCGTTGACCAGCACGCCGTCGATCAGCAGCTGGTCGCCGCCCTTCCAGAAGATCCGGCCGACCAGCCGCACGAACGGCGCGATGATCCGCTCGTTGCACCAGTCGAAGTAGTACTTGTTGACGAGCACGCGGTACAGGCCCGCGAAGCGCGCGGCGATCCGCCCGGGCAGCGTGGTGTCCTTCATGTACAGGTACCACGCCGTCAGCACGCCGGCGAGCGCGAGCCACGTCGGCGCGCCTTTCAGGCCATGCAGCACGAAGCCGAGCGGTCCGTGGTACTCGTGCCCGAGTTCGCCGACCACGTCGTTGGCCTCGAGCACGAAGATCGATCCGCCGAACGCGCCGCCGAACAGCAGCGGGCCGATCGTCAGCCAGCCGATGACGATCGACGGGATCGCGAGCGCGACCAGCGGCAATGTGACGACCCACGGGCTCTCGTGCGGCGTGCCGCCATGGCCATGGAAGCGCTCCTCGCCGTGGAAGGTCATGAACAGCAGCCGGAACGTGTACAGCGCGGTGACGAAGGTGCCCGCGAGCACGCACCAGTAGGCGTAGGTCGAGCCCGCGCGCTGCGACTCGCCGACCGCCTCGATCAGCGCATCCTTCGAGAAAAAGCCCGAGAAGAACGGCGTGCCGATCAGCGCCAGCGCGCCGATCCAGCAGGTCACCGCGGTGATCGGCATGTACTTCGCGAGCCCGCCCATCCGGCGCATGTCCTGCTCGTGATGCATCGCGATGATCACCGAGCCGGCCGCGAGGAACAGCAGCGCCTTGAAGAACGCATGCGTCATCAGGTGGAAGATCGCCGCGCTGTATGCCGAGGCGCCGAGCGCGACGGTCATGTAGCCGAGCTGCGAGAGCGTCGAGTAGGCGATCACGCGCTTGATGTCGTTCTGGACGATGCCGAGGAAGCCCATGAACAGCGCGGTCGTCGCGCCGATCACCAGCACGACCGACAGTGCCGCGTCCGAGTACTCGAACAGCGGTGACATGCGCGCGACCATGAAGATGCCGGCGGTCACCATCGTCGCGGCGTGGATCAGCGCCGAGATCGGGGTCGGGCCCTCCATCGAGTCTGGAAGCCACACGTGCAGCGGCACCTGCGCCGACTTGCCCATCGCGCCGACGAAGAGGCAGATGCAGATCAGCGTCAGCGCCGGCACCACGGTGTCGGCGCCGAGCGGCAGCTGCGCGCCGGCAATCGCCGGGGCCAGCGCGAACGCATCGGCATAGTCGAGCGAGTGCGTGAAATACACGACGCCCGCGATGCCGAGCACGAAGCCGAAATCGCCGATGCGGTTGACGACGAAGGCCTTCAGGTTGGCGTGGATCGCCGACGGCCGCGTGTACCAGAAGCCGATCAGCAGGTAGGAGACGACGCCGACCGCTTCCCAGCCGAAGAACAGCTGCATGAAGTTGTTCGACATCACCAGCATCAGCATCGAGAACGTGAACAGCGAGATGTAGCTGAAGAAGCGCTGGAAACCGTCGTCGTCGCGCATGTAGCCGATCGTGTAGACGTGCACGCAGAACGACACGAAGGTCACGACCGCCATCATCAGGCCGGTCAGCCGGTCGACGAGGAAGCCGACCTGGAAGCGGATGCCGTCGGAGATGAGCCAGGTATAGACGCTGATGTCGACAGCGGGCGCGCCCGCGAAGAACAGCTGGCGCACGACCTCGAGCGACAGCGCGCACGAGACGCCGACCGCGAGGATCGTGACGCCCGCCGAGGCGGCGCGGCCGATGCGCCGGCCGGCGAGGCCGGCGATCAGCGCCGCGATCAGCGGCAGCAGCGGAATCGCGATGAGCAGGTTGCGTGTCATCGCCGGTCAGCCCTTCAGCGTGTCCAGGTCATCGACATTGATGCTGTGCCGGTGACGGAACAGCACCACCAGGATCGCGAGTCCGATCGCCGACTCGGCCGCGGCCACGGTCAGCACGAAGAACACGAACACCTGCCCGGAGATGTCGTCGAGATAGCGCGAGAACGCGACGAAGTTGAAGTTCGCCCCGAGCAGCAGCAGTTCGATGCACATCAGCAGCAGGATCACGTTCTTGCGGTTCAGGAAGATGCCGGCGACCGAAATCGCGAACAGCACCGCCGACAGCGTCAGCATGTGGCCGAGCGTGATCATCCGCGCTTCTCCGCGTCCATCTTGACGAGGCGCACCCGGTCCTCGCGCCGCACGGCGACCTGCTTCGCGATGTCCTGCACCTTGAGCCCCGCCCGCTTGCGCATCGTCAGCGCGATCGCCGCGACGATCGCGACCAGCAGCAGCACGGCGGCGAGCTCGAAAGCGTACACATAGTCGGTATAGAGCAGCGTGCCGAGCTCGTGGGTGTTGCTGTAGCCCTCGGGCGTCGGCGCCGGCACCGCGCCGGCATCGGCGCCGAAACGGTGCGAGGCATACACGCCGACCAGCTCGAGGATCACGACGAGAGCGGTCAGCCAGCCGAGCCAGGCATAGCGGGTGAAGCCGCCGCGCGCCTGCTCGACCTCGACGTCGAGCATCATCACGACGAACAGGAACAGCACCATCACGGCGCCGACATAGACCAGCACCAGCACCAGCGCGAGGAACTCGACCTCGATCAGCAGCCAGATCGCCGCGCTCGTGAAGAACGCGAGCACCAGGCACAGCGCCGAGTACACCGGATTGCGCGTCGTGATGACCGCGAGTGCCGCGGCGATCAGCACGGCCGAGAAGGCGTAGAAGAGGATCATCACGAACACGCGGTACTCCCCTCCATGCTCAGCGCCACGCCGCGTCCGCGGCCTTGTCGGCCGCGATCATCGCTTCATAGCGGTCGCCGACGGCGAGCAGCTTGTCCTTGGACATGATGTTCTCGCCGCGATGCTCCATGTGGTATTCGTGGATGCGCGTCTCGACGATCGCGTCCACCGGGCAGGCCTCCTCGCAGAAGCCGCAGTAGATGCACTTGAACAGGTCGATGTCGTAGCGCGTCGTGCGGCGCGTGCCGTCGGCGGCGACGTCGGATTCGATCGTGATCGCGAGCGCCGGGCACACCGCCTCGCAGAGCTTGCACGCGATGCAGCGCTCCTCGCCGTTCGCGTAGCGCCGCTGGGCATGCAGGCCGCGAAAGCGCGGCGACTGCGGGGTCTTCTCTTCCGGGTAATTGACCGTGGTCTTCTTGCGAAACAGCGTGCGCACGGTCAGCTGCAGCCCGAGCAGCAGGTCGGTCAGCAGGAAGGTCTTGAAGACGCTGGGTATGCGCATGCTCATGCCCTCCAGGGCCCGACCCCGAACCAGGCCATCACGCCCTCGACCGCGATCCAGACCAGGGTCACCGGGATCAGCACCTTCCAGCCGAGGCGCATGATCTGGTCGTAGCGGTAGCGCGGGAAGGTCGCCCGGAGCCAGAAATACAGGAACATGAACAGCGAGATCTTCAGGCCGAGCCACGGGAAGCCGGGCTTCGCGAGGATGTTGTCGGGCGACAGGTAACCGTCGAACGGCGACAGCCAGCCGCCGAAGAAGAACACCGCGGTGAGCGCCGAGATCAGCAGCATGTTCGCGTACTCGGCGAGGAAGAACAGCGCGAACGCGATGCCCGAGTATTCGACGTGGAAGCCGGCAACGATCTCGGACTCGCCCTCGGCGACGTCGAACGGCGCGCGATTGGTTTCGGCGACGCCCGAGATGATGTAGACGATCGTGAGCGGCAGCAGCCAGAACCAGTTCCACGCGAGCGCCCCGCCCTGCTGCGCACGGACGATCTCGCCGAGGTTCAGGCTGCCGGCGGCCATCAGCACGCCGACCAGCGCGAAGCCCATCGCGATCTCGTAGGCGACGATCTGCGCGGCCGAGCGCATCGCGCCGAGGAACGCGTACTTCGAGTTCGCCGCCCAGCCGGCGATGATCACGCCGTAGACGCCCATCGAGGTGAGCGCGAGCACGTAGAGCAGTCCGGCGTCGATGTCGGAGATCACCAGGTCGGGCGACAGCGGCACGACCGCCCAGGTCGCGAGCGCCGGCACCAGCGCGATGATCGGCGCGATGCCGAACAGCACCTTGTTGGCGCGCGCCGGGACGATCACTTCCTTGATCAGCAGCTTCAGTACGTCGGCGAAGGCCTGGAACACGCCCGGCCAGAAGCCGAAGATGCTGCCGACGCGGTTCGGTCCCTTGCGCAGCTGCATCCAGCCGATCAGCTTGCGCTCCCAGTACACCGCGAACGCCACCGACAGGATCACGCTGACGGCGACTACCAGGATCCAGATCATGCTCTGGACCACCGGCAGCAACAGGACTTCAAGGAAGCTCTGCAACATCTGCGGCGCTCAGTAGGTCACGGCCGGCGCCAGGCCGTCGCGGGTGCGCTGCAGCGACGGCGCACGGCGCACCAGCGCGTCGATCTGGTACATCGGCACGTCCGGCACGCTCGCGGCGTCGTGCGGCTGCCCGACACGGTGCACGCCGTGGTAGGGCCCGGCGACCAGGTCCCCGCCGCAGATCCGGCGCAGCTCGTCACGCACCTCCTCGGATGTCTGGTATTCGCTGCCGGCGATGCCGAGCAGGTTGCACAGCACGCGATAGACCTTCCAGGCCGGGCGCGCCTCGGCGTGCGGGCGCGCCGCGCCGGGCACGCTCTGCCAGCGGCCCTCGAGGTTCACATAGGTGCCCGAGGTCTCCGCGAACGTGCCGATCGGCAGCAGCACGTGCGCGACTTCGCGCAGCGCATCCGGCAGCCAGGGCGTCGCCGCGACCACGCAGCGTGCGGCGCCGAGCGTGCGCAGCGCCTGCGGGTACACGCTGTCGGCCCACGGCTCGATGCCGCCGGCGAGCAGATAGGCGCCGAGCGGTTCCTCGAGCATCGCGCGCGCAGTGAGCCCAGGGATCGACGGCACCTCGCCACCGGCATCCCGATGCGGCACGGCGCCGGCGAGGTAAGCGCCCGCTGCGTTGGCGCCCTCGGCGAGCACGCCGAGCGTGGCACCGGTCGCGATCGCGAGCGCGGCCGCGAGCGCGCGCAGGTCGGCGTAGGCCGGGTGGCGCAGCGCGAGCGCGCCGAGCCAGATCGCGCGCCGCTCGCCCTGCGCGAGCTGCGTCGCGAGCGCGCGATGCGCATCGGTCACCTCGACACTGCGCAGCAGCTCCGCAAGCTCCGCTGGCGGCGTGCCGCCTCCCGCCGCGAGCGCGGCCGCGAGCACGGCGGCGAGGTCGCCGACCTGGCGTGCCGGCGCCGACTCGAGCATCGCCGCGACCGGGAACAGGTATTCGAAACGCGCCGGGTTCAGGAAGGACACGCGCGCGCCGCGCAACGCCGCCTTGCGCACGCGGTGCGCGAGGATCGGGATCTCGTGGCGCAGGTGGCTGCCGACCACGAGCAGCGCATCGAGCCGGTCGACCTCGGCGAGCGGCAGGCCGAGCGACGGATGGACCGGATCGGCGTGCTGGTCGCGGAAATCGCTCTGCCGCAGGCGGTGGTCGATGTTGTGCGAGCCGAGGCCGCGCACCAGGCGGTTCAGCAGGTACAGCTCCTCGACCGTCGCCGACGGGCTCGCCAGCACGCCGGTCGACTTCGCCTGCCTGAGGCCGGTCGCCGCGGCCTCGAGCGCGGTCTCCCACGACACCGCACGCCACTCGTTGCCCTCGCGCAGCATCGGCGTCGAAAGGCGATCGGCGCTGTAGACGCCCTCGTAGCTGAAGCGGTCGCGGTCGGAGATCCAGGTCTCGTTGACGGCCTCGTTCGGCCGCGGCACGACGCGCATCAGGCGCCCGCGCAGCACGTGCCCCCACAGGTTGGAACCGGCGCCGTCGTGCGGCGACACGAGCGGCGTCTGGGTCATCTCCCAGGCGCGTGCGCGGAAGCGGAACGGCTTGCTGTTCAGCGCCCCGACCGGGCACAGGTCGATGATGTTGGCCGACAGCTCGTGATCGACGCTGCGCTCGATCCAGGTGCCGATCTCCATCCACTCGCCGCGGCCGGTGGTGCCGAGCTCCTGGATGCCGGCGATGTCCTGGCCGAAGCGCACGCAGCGCGTGCAATGGATGCAGCGCGTCATGTCGGTCGAGATCAGCGGCCCGATGTTCTTGTCCTTGACGACGCGCTTCCTCTCGGCGAAGCGCGCGATGCCGCGGCCGAAGCCCATCGACAGGTCCTGCAGCTCGCACTCGCCGCCCTGGTCGCAGATCGGGCAATCGAGCGGATGGTTGATCAGCAGGAATTCCATCGTCGCCTTCTGCGCGGCCAGCGCCTTCGGCGACTTGGTGAAGATCTTCATGCCCTCGGCGACCGGGGTCGCGCAGGCGGGCATCGGCTTCGGCGCCTTCTCGACCTCGACGAGGCACATGCGGCAGTTGGCCGCGATCGGCAGCTTCTCGTGGTAGCAGAAGCGCGGCACATAGGCGTCGTTCGCGTCGGTGACCTGGATGATCATCGAGCCCTTCTTCGCCTTCAGCGCGACGCCGTCGACTTCGACGTTGACGAGATCCTCGCTCATCTCAGGCCGCCTGCCTCTCGCCGCCGACGATGCTGCGACCGCCGTGATCGACCATGTATTCGAACTCGTGCCGGAAATGCCTGATGAAGCTCTGCACCGGCCACGCCGCCGCATCGCCGAACGCGCAGATCGTGTGGCCCTCGATGTTGTTCGCGACGCTGACCAGCAGGTCGATGTCCTCGCGCCGCCCCTGGCC
>JAHCAN010000016.1 GCA_019634915.1 Steroidobacteraceae bacterium
GTTCGGCAAGCTCGAGAAGGAATTCCGCGCGCGCGACGCGCAGCTGCTCGGCGCGTCCGTCGACAGCGAGTTCGTGCACGTCGCCTGGCGCCGTGACAAGGAAGAGCTGAAGGATCTGCCGTTCCCGATGCTGTCGGACATCAAGCGCGAGCTGTCGAACGAGCTCGGCATCCTCGATCCGGCCGCCGGCGTGTCGCAGCGCGCGACCTACATCGTCGACCCCGAGGGCGTGATCCGCTTCGTCTACGTGACCGACCTCGACGTGGGCCGCAGCCCAGACGAAGTGCTGCGCGTGCTCGATGCGCTGCAGACCGACGAGCTGTGCCCCTGCAACTGGAAGAAGGGCGAAGAGACACTGAAGGCTGCCTGATGAGCAAGGGCGGACGCGGGAGACCGACCCCCCTCCCAGGTCTTTCGCGCCCGCCCGAGCTCCCTGTCGCCGCTTTTGTTCACCGCCGCCGAGGAAAGCCGATCCATGACTCTCGACACCATCCGTGACGCGATCCCCGATTACGCACGGGACCTGAAGCTGAACCTCGGTTCGGTGCTGACGCCGCAGGGCGCGCCCGGACTGACCGAAAAGCAGCTGTGGTCGGTCGCGCTCGCGACGGCGATCGCCTCGCGCAACAACGCCTTCACGCGCGACATCGAAGCGCTCGCGCGCGAGCATCTCGATGACGCCGACGTGACCGGCGCGCGCGCCGCGGCCGCGATCATGGGCATGAACAACATCTACTACCGCTTCCTGCACCTGGTCGAGGACGGCGAGTACCAGTCGATGCCGGCGCGCCTGCGCATGAACGTGATCGGCAATCCGGGCATCGACAAGCTCGACTTCGAGCTGCTGTCGCTCGCGGTCTCCGCGGTGAACGGCTGCGGCCTGTGCATCAGTTCGCACGAGAAGAAACTGCGCTCGCACGGCATCGCGCGCGAGCCGATCCAGAGCGCCGTGCGCATCGCCGCGGTCATCCATGCGGTCGCCGTGGTGCTGGAATCGGTCCAGGGCTGATCGACCCGCCCGGGGCTGCTATCCTCGGCCCCAATGAATACCAGACGGCCGCCAAGATTGTCGGCGGGGGTTGTCGTCGTCCGTCATGAGACCCGGCAGTGGCTGTTCCTGCTGCTGCGCGCCTATCGCAGCTGGGACTTCCCGAAGGGCATGGTCGAGCCTGGCGAGGAGCCGCACGCGGCCGCGCGGCGCGAGGTGCGCGAAGAGGCCGCGATCGACGACCTGGAATTCACCTGGGGCGACGTCTTCCGCGACACCGGTCCGTACACGCGCAACAAGGTCGCGCGTTACTACGTTGCGCAGACGCATACCGCGCGCGTCACGTTGCCGGTCAATGCCGCCCTTGGCACGCCCGAACACCACGAGTGGCGCTGGGTCACGTTCGACGAGGCGATGGATCTCGTCTCACCGCGGGTCGCGCCCGTGCTCGAATGGGCGCGCGGCGTCGTGCTAGGCCTCGGTCAATCCTGAACTGCCGCTACACGACACGGCCGCGCCGCCCGCCGGCAAGGAAGTCCCGCACATTCGCGGCCATCTCGCCGAGCGCGCGCTGGCGCGATTCGCGCGCGGCCCACGCGACGTGCGGCGTCACGATCAGGTTCGGCAGATCGGCCGCGAACAGCGGGCTGCCGCCCACCGGCGGTTCCTCGGCCAGCACGTCGATCGCGGCGCCGCCGAGCCGGCCGGCGCGCAGCGCGTCGGCGAGTGCCGCGACGTCGATCAGCGCGCCGCGTGCGGTGTTGACGATCACGGCGTCGGGCTTCATCGCGGCGAGCTGCGCCGCGCCGATCAGGCCGCGCGTCGCCGGTGTCAGCGGGCAGTGCAGCGTCAGCACATCGGCCTCGCGCAGCAATGCCGGGAGCGGCACGCGCTCCGCGCCCGCGGCGCCTGCGCTGATGCCGCGACCGGCGCCGCCGCCGTCAGCGCCGATGCGCTGCGCGACCCGCACGCGCATGCCGAGCGCCTGTTCGCAGGCGCGCGCGACCGCGCGGCCGAGCGTGCCGTAGCCGACCACGCCGAGCGTGCGCCCGCCGAGCTCGCGGATCGGGAAATCGAGCATCGTGAACTGCGATCGGCCTCCCCAGTGCCCCGCCTTGACGAGCTGCGAGTAGTCGGCGAAGCGGTGCGTCAGCGCGAGGATCGCGCCGAGCACGTGCTGCACGACCGACGGTGTGCAGTAATCGCGGATGTTGCACACCGCGACGCCGTGCTCGCGCGCGGCCTCGAGATCGACGTTGTCGGTGCCGGTCGCCGCGAGCACGATCAGGCGCAGCGACGGCGTCGCCTCGATCAGCGCGCGCGTGATGCGGGCCTTGTTCAGCAACACGATCGAGGCACCGGCGATGCGCGCGGCGATCGCATCGGCCGCCGTGGTGCCGTGCAGTGCCAGCGACGGGCAGGCGCGCTCGAGCTCCGAGGCATCGAGGTCGCCGGCATCGACGGTGGCGTAATCGAGGAAGACGGAACGCAAGGGGCTCTCTCCGGGCAGGCGGTGTGCCGCCATGCTACCCGCGTTGACAGCTGGCGGCTGAGGCGCGCATAACTCGCGCGGACTCGCTTACAGGGAGCAGGCGATGGACATCAACTGGCTGGCGGTCGTCGTGGCCGCGGTGGCGGCATTCCTGGTCGGGGCACTGTGGTACTCACCGCTGCTGTTCGCGAAAGCCTGGCAGCGCGAGGTCGGCATTTCGGACACCGATCTCGCCAGGGGCAACATGGCCAGGATTCTCGGCTCGGCGTTCGTGCTCTGGCTGCTCGCGACCGTGGTGTTCCACATGTTCCTCGGCGCCTCGCCGGGCGCGAAGTTCGGCGCCGGCGCGGGCTTCGCCGCGGGACTGTTCTGGGTCGCCTTCGGCAAGGGAATCGACTATCTGTTCGAGCGCCGCAGCCTGCGGCTGTTCCTGATCAATGGCGGACACTCCACCGTGGCGTTCACGGTGATGGGCCTCGTGCTCGGGCTCATGGGCGGGTCGGCACCGCAGTGAGCGCGGCCGCGCCGATCGACGGCGGCGCGAGCTTGTACATCACCGGCGTGACGAGGCGCGCGAGCAGCGTCGAGGTGATCAGTCCGCCGATGATCACCCAGGCCATCGGCGAGTAGAGGCCGATGTTCTGCACCGCGAGCGGCATCAGGCCGCCGATCGCGGTCAGCGTCGTCAGCAGGATCGGCAGGAAGCGGATCTCGCCGGCTTTCTCGATCGCCTCGTCGAGCGGCACGCCGTCCTCGCGCAGCTGGTTCGTGAAGTCGACCAGCAGGATCGAGTTCTTGATCTCGATGCCGATCAGCGCGATGAAGCCGATGCTCGCGGTGAACGAGATGCTGTTGCCGGTGACGAGCAGCATCGCGAGGCCGCCGAGCACGCCGAGCGGCACCACGGTCAGCACGATCAGCGTCGACTTGAAGTTGCCGAACTCGAGCACGAGGATCGCGAAGATGCCGAAGATCGCGACGATGATCGCGATGCCGATGCCGCCGAACGCCTCCTGGCTCGACTCGGCCTCGCCGCCGAGCCGGTAGTGATAGCCGCGCGGCCAGGCCATCGCGTCGAGCTGTTTGCGCACTTCGGCGGTGACCCGCGCGGTGTTGTACTGCGCCTGTACGTCGGCATCGATCGTCACCGCGCGCTCGCGGTCGTAGCGCTGGATCACGACCGGCGCCTTCTCGAATTCGAGCGTCGCGAGCTGCGAAAGCGGCAGCAGCGCGCCCGACAGCGACGGCACGCGCACTTCGCCGAGCGTCGCGAGGTCGGCGCGGTCGCCGACCGCGGTGCGCACCGTGATGTCGTACTGCTCGCCGTCCGGGTCCTTGAACGTGCCGGCCGGCAGGCCGGCGACCGACAGCCGCACCGCGCGGTCGAACTCGATCGTCGGCACGCCGAGCAGCCCCGCCTTCTGCGGGTCGACCGCGAGGCGCAGGTTCGTGCGCGCGATCTCGAGCGGATTCTGCACGTCGCGCGTGCCGGGCATGCGCTCGAGCAGCTGCTGCACGTCACGCGCGAGGCGCTCGATGACCTCGAGGTCGCGGCCGACGACGCGCACCGCGATCGGCGCGCTGATCGGCGGGCCGTTGACGAACTCCTTGACGAAGATGCGCGCTCCCGGGTAGTCGTGCAGCGCCGCGCGCAGCGCGTCGAGCTCGCGCGGCGTGCGATGCGTGTCGTAGCGGTGCAGCTGCACGAAGATTTCGCCGTAGTTCGGCGACTCGCGGCGCGTGATGTGGTTGTAGTAGATCTGCGGGTTGCCGTGGCCGAGGTTCGTGAACCAGGTCCTGACCGACGGCATCGCGGCGAGCTTCGCCTCGACGAAGCGCAGCGCCTGGTCGGTCGCCTCGAGGCTCGCGCCGGCGGGAGCTTCGACCTGGATCAGGAACTGCGGCGTATCCGCCTTCGGAAACAGGCTCGAGCCGATCACCGGCACCAGCGCCGCCGACAGCAGCAGCGAGCCGCCGATCGCGATCAGCACGGTCGCGCGCGGGCGTGCGAGGCAGTAATGCAGCGCCGGGCGGTAGTAGCGGTGGATCGCGCCCATCACCGTCTGCAGCACCGGATTGCCGGCCTGTTCGGCGCTGCGCGGCAGCAGGCGGCTCGCGAGGAACGGGATCACGAACAGCGCGACGATCAGCGAGCCGACGATCGTCGCGACCACGGTGACCGGCAGCACGCGGATAAACTTGCCGGCCGTGCCCGGCAGCATCAGCAGCGGCAGGAACGCGAAGATCAGCGTCGCGGTGCAGCCGAGGATCGCGACGACGATCTGGCGCGTGCCGGCGAGCGCCGCTGCGGTGCGGTCGAGCCCCATGCGCAGGTGGCGCGCGACGTTCTCGACGACGACGATCGAGTCGTCGACCAGCAGGCCGAGCGCGACCACGCAGCCGGCGATCGAGATCTGGTTGAGCGAGTAGCCGATGAAGTACAGCACCGTGATGCCGAACGCGAGCGACAGCGGGATCGCGACCATCACGATGCCGGCGGCGCGCCAGCCGAGCGGGATCAGCGTCAGCATCACGAGCGCGATCGCGATCGAGAAGTCGGTGTACAGCCGCCCGAGCCGGTGCTCGACGTTCTTCGACTGCTCGAAGCCGCGCTCGAGCGCGATGCGCTTCGGCAGGCCCTCGGCGTAGCGGTCGAGCGCTGCGTCGATGCGCTGCTGCACGTCGAGGATGTTGTAGCCCTCCTTCTGGTTCGCGGTGACGAACACCGCGCGCCGCCCGGCGTAGCGCCCGACATAGGTCCACGGCGCAGTCGTCCAGCTGACCTCGGCGAGGTCGCGGATGCGCACGCTGCGCCCGTCGACCGCGGCAACCACCGTGTCGCGCACCTGGTCGAGCGTTTCGTAGGCGCCCGAGGTCTTCAGGCTGAAGCCGCGCGGGCCGAGATCGACCGTGCCCGCCGGGATGTTCGCGTTCTCGCTGGTGATCGCCTGGCTCACCTGCGCCGGCGTCAGACCGAGCTCGGCCATGCGCTTCAGGTCGAGCTGCACGCGCAGCTCACGGCGCGGGATTGCCCAGGTCTCGGCGGTGCGCACGCCCGGCACCGTCTTCAGCATGTCTTTCAGCTCGCGCGCGTAGTCCTCGAGTTCGCGCCACGAGGCGTCGTCCGACACGAGCGCGAGCTGCACCGTGTTGACCAGGCCCGGGCTCAGCTTCCTGATCTCGAGGTCGGCGAGATCGGCCGGCAGCGCCGGCCTGAGCGCGTTGATCTCGCGTGTCACCTCGTCGTACTTGCGATCCGGGTCGGTCCAGGCCTCGAACTCGACGACCGTGAACGACACGCCGTCGTTGATCGTCGTTTCGATCTTCTTGACGTCGTCGAGCTCGGCGAGGCGGTCCTCGACCGGCTTTGCGACCAGCCGCTCGAGATCGCGCGGATCGGCGCCCGGATAGATCGCGGTGACGAAGAAGCCCGGGATCTTGAAGTACGGGTCCTCCTCGCGCGGTACCTGCGCGAATGCGAACCAGCCGAGCGCGACGAGGCACAGGAAGGCGACCAGCGTGAACTGGTAGCGGCGGATCGGAAACTCGAGCGGACTCATGCGCTCAGCCGCGGCGCCCCGCCGGGGCGGTGCCGCCGATCGCCTGCGCCGCCTCGTCGACGATCGTGATCGCATCGCCGTCGCCGACGTACAGCGCGCCGTCGGTGATCACGGTCTCGCCGCTCGCGACACCGCCGGCGAGCGCGACGCCGTCGGCCGCGATGAACGCGATGCCGACCTCGCGGCGCCGCGCATGGCCGTCCTCGACGACATAGACGCTCGCGCGCTCGCGGTTGCCTTCGACGATCGCGGCGATCGGCACGTAGACGAGCGTCGATGCATCCCCTGCGGCGGGGTGGATCGTCAGCTTCGCGACGAGACCGCTCGCGAGCCCGGCCGGCGGCGCATCGAAGCTCACCTCGACCGGGAAGAGGCCGCTCGCCGGATCGGCGGCCGCCGAGATTTCGGCCACCCGGCCGGCGAATGCGCGAGCCGGATAGGCATCGAGGCGCACCTCGGCGGGATCGCCGAGCCGCAGTGGCACGATCTCGCGATCGGCGAGCGCGACGCGCACGACGTAGCCGCGGTCCTCGCCGCTGACGACCAGCACCGGCGCGCCGGCGGCGACCGTTTCGCGTTCCTGCACCAGCTTGCGCAGCACGACGCCGTCGTGCGGCGCGCGGATCGTCGCATGCGCGCGGCTGAAGCGCGCGCTCGACGCCTGCGCCTGCGCCACCGAGGCCTGCGTGCGCAGGTCCTGCAGCTGCTCGAGGCTGATCACCTGGTCGGCATAGAGCCGCTCGCCGCGCTCGAGATCGCGTTGCGCCTTGGCGGCGAGCTGCGCGGCCTGCTCGACCTGTGCATCGACTTCGGTCAGTTCGAGTGCCGCGAGTTCCTGGCCGCGCCGGATGCGTGCGCCTTCCTCGACGGCGATGCGCCGCACGACGCCACCGACCAGGAAGGACAGGCGCATCTCGTCCTTCGCGGCAACGATGCCGTTGGTCGCGATCGCGGGAATCGCGGGACCGGGGAAGGCGGTGGCGACGCGCACCGGCGTCGGCGCGGCGGCAGTGTCCGGCGCAGCGCCGCCGCAGGCGGCGAGCACGGCAGCGAGGAGGCAGGGCAGCAGCGGGCGGGCGTTCATGGCAGCGAGCCTGTCGTCAGGGGGTCGGCCGGCAACACGCCGGCGGCGGTGGCGTAGTCGAGATCGGCCTGGCGCGCGAGCAGCGCGAAGCGCGTGATGTTGAGATTGAGTTCGGCGCCGGTGAGTGTGCTGCGCGCGTCGATGAATTCGACCTGGCTGATCACGCCCTCATCCCGCTTCCTCGCCGCGATACGGAAGCCGGCACGCGCGGCTTCGGCGCGCGCCTCGGCCGTCGCGAGCGAATCGGCGGCCGTCTCGAGCCGGTCGAGCGCCTGCTGCACTTCGAGCCGGATCTGCTGCGCAAGCTCGTCGCGCTGCGTAGCCGCGCGCTGCGCGAGGGCGCGTGCGCCGCGCACCGCGGCGCGGCTCGCGCCGCCGTCGAACAGCTTCCAGCTGATCCGCAGCGAGGCCTGGGCGTAGTTGTAGCCGTGGCCGCTGCCGTAATCCTCGCCCTGGATGCCGCCGTCGATGCCGAGGCCGAGCGTGGGCTTCAGCGCCGCGCGCGCCACGTCGATGCGCGCCTCGGCCTCGCGCGCCGCGCTGTCGGCCTGTGCGAGCTCGGGCCGGGCATCGAGTGCGCGCGCCTCGAGCGTCGCGAGCTCCGCGGCCGACCGTGCGGCCACGGCGTCGACGTCGGCCGGCTCGAGCGCGGTGTCGAGCGGGCGGTTCAGCAGGAAGTTCAGCCAGCTGCGCGCCTGCTGCGCGAGGTTGCGCGTTTCGCGCAGCTGCTGCTCGACCTCGAGCAGCTCGGCGCGGGCGCGCAGCACCTGATCCTGCGTCACCTTGCCGTTGCGGTACAGCGAGTCGTTGACGCGCAGGTTTTCGGCGAGCAGCGAGCGGCTCGCGTCGACGATCGCGACCGTCTTCGTCGCGCGCAGCCAGTCGAGATAGCCGACCGTGATGTCGCGCTGCAGGCGGCGCGCGAGCGCGAGCCGCGCGTATTCGTTCGCCGCGAGCTGCGCGCGCTGGGCGCGCACGCTCGCCGGGATCGCCGGCGCGTACAGCGGCTGCGTCACCGACACGCGCGAGTCCTGCTCGCGCTCGCGCAGGAAGGCGATCGTCTCGTCCTCGAGCGCCGGATCGAGCTGCGACAGCGGCAGCGTGAACTCGCGGCCGCCCTCGCTGCGCGTGTAGCGGGCATCGAGCGCGAGGGTCGGCAGCCAGCCGGCACGCGCCGCATCGAGCGCCGCGACCGCGCGCTCGACGTCGAAGCCCTGGCTCCGCAACGCGAGATTCGCGGCGAGGCCCTCGCGCACGTAGTCGTCGACGACGTCGGCGAGCGGGCGCGCGACCGCGGGGCCGGTGAGCGCAGCGAGCGCGCAGAGCGCGAGCGTGGCCGCGCACTGCCGGCCGGCGCGCGTCATGGCCGCCCCGCGAGCGCGTCGGACGCCATCCGCAGCGCGTGGTCGATCAGCTGGTCGGTGTCGAAGCCGCGGTGCTCGATCACGACCGCCTTGGTCTTCGCGAGCAGGATGATGCCGTGCATGTAGCCCCACAGCGTCAGCGCGACGAGGCCGGGCGGGCCGATGTCGGCGCGGATCGAGCCGTCGGCGATGCCCTGCTCGATGCAGCCGATCATGGTCCGCTGCACGCGATCGCCGGCCGACAGGCAGGCCTGCTCGTTCGGCGCGAGGTTGCGCTCACCGGGTGAGTGCATCGCGAACCTCGCGAGCGCGTCGTAGTGCATCGACCGTTCGCGCGAGAAGGCGACGAAGGCGCGGCCGATCGCGGTGATCTGCGCCCGCCCGGTCGCCTGCTGCGCGGCCGCGGCTTCGAAGCGCTGCTGCAGCTGCTCGAGCCCGCGCTCGCAGACCGCGAACAGCAGCTCGGAGCGGTCCTGGAAATAGACATAGAGGAGTGCGCGCGACAGGCGCGCCTTGCGCGCGACTTCGTCCATCGTGATCGCGTCGATGCCGACCTCGGTGCCCACGGCCTCGGCCGCGTCGACGATCTCCGCGCGGCGGCGCTCACGCTCTTCCTGGCGGCGGTCGGCGAGGTCGTTCATGGGCGCAGGGTAGGGCTGTATTGACACTGTGTCAATAATTAGACGAATGATAATCTGGGCCGCCCGGGCTTCAGGGCGACCTGCTGGCGGGCAGTGCAGCATCCGCATGCGACCGTATCCCGGCCGCAATTGCGAAGCATTCTCGTTAGCCTGATACTGCGCCGGTGAGCATCGATGCCTCCGCGCGGCCCGTTCCCCTGTCCACGCTTCGCCGTGGCGCGCGCGCGGTCGTGCACGCGGTGCTCGAGGATACGCCGACGATCGACGATGCGCTGCGCTCGACCGTGGGCCAGCGGCTGATCGAACTCGGCTTCGTGCACGGCGTCGAGATCGAAATCATCGAGGCGATGTGGCCGCACGACGATCCGCTCGCGGTGCGCGTGCGCGGCTCGACTTTCGCGCTGCGCCGTACTGAGGCGGCGGCCGTGATGGTCACGCCGCTCGCCGCCGCGGCCTGACCCATGGACGCCACCAACAGGGCGCTCGCCGAGCTGCGCATCGCGCTGGTCGGCGTGCCGAACTGCGGCAAGACCGCGCTGTTCAACCGCCTGACCGGCAGCCGGCAGAAGGTCGCCAACTACCCCGGCGTCACGGTCGAGCGCAAGGAAGGTCATTGCCGCGACGGCAACGGACGGCGCTGCGTGGTGCTCGACCTGCCGGGCGCCTACAGCCTCGTGCCGACCACGCTCGACGAGGCGATCACGCGCGACGTCGTGCTCGGCCGCGTGCATGGCGAACCCGCGGCCGACGTGATCGTCTGCGTCGCCGATGCGACCCACATGCCGCTGTCGCTGCGCCTCGTGCTCGACCTGAAGCGCCTCGGCCAGCCGATGATCGTCGCGCTCAATCGCAGCGACCTCGCGAAAAAGCGCGGCTTCCGGCTCGATGTCGCGCGCCTCTCGGCCGCGCTCGGCGTGCCGGTGATCGAGACGGTCGCGATCGCCTCGGGTGGCGCGGACGCGCTGCTCGCGGCGCTCGCGGCGTTCCAGGCGCGCGATCCGCTCGCGGTGCCCGCCGCAGGCGACGCGGTCGCACCGGGTGCGCTCGCTGCGCCGGATCGCGCCGACACAGAGCGCACCCAGCGGCTCGTGCCGCAGATCCTCGCCGAGGCCGGTTATCGCGAGCCGCTGCGCAGCCGCGCTGCCGCGCGCGCCGACGCGATCCTGATGCACCCGGTCGCCGGCATGCTGGTGCTCGGCGTCGTGCTGTTCCTCGTCTTCCAGGCCGTGTTCAGCTGGGCCGAGGTGCCGATGGACCTGATCACGGCCGGCGTCGATGCGACCGGCCAGGCGCTCGTCACGCTGCTGCCCGACAACGCGCTGCGCAGCCTGCTGGTCGAGGGCATCATCGCCGGCGTCGGCAGCGTGCTCGTGTTCCTGCCGCAGATCCTGATCCTGTTCTTCTTCATCCTCGTGCTCGAGGACAGCGGCTACCTGCCGCGCGCGGCCTATCTGCTCGACCGGCTGATGGGCGGCGTCGGGCTCTCCGGCCGCGCGTTCATCCCGCTGCTGTCGAGCTTCGCCTGCGCGATCCCGGGCATCATGGCCGCGCGCACGATCCCGAGCGCGCGCGACCGCATGGCGACGATCATGATCGCGCCGCTGATGACCTGCTCGGCGCGCCTGCCGGTGTATGCGCTGCTGATCGGCGCGTTCATCCCGGCGACCTCGGTCGGGCCGTTCAACCTGCAGGGGCTGGTGCTGTTCGCGCTGTACTTTGCCGGCGTGATTTCCGCGCTCGGCGTCGCCTGGGTGATCAAGCACCTGCTGACTCATCGCAGCTACCGGCCGCTGATGCTCGAGCTGCCCGACTTCCAGTGGCCGGACCTGCGCAGCCTCATGGTCGGGCTGTGGGAGCGCGCCCGCATCTTCATCACGCGGGTCGGCGGCATCATCCTCTCGCTGATGATCGTGCTGTGGTTCCTCGCGAGCTACCCGGCACCGCCGCCCGATGCGACCGGCCCGGCGATCGAGTACAGCTTCGCCGGCGTGCTCGGCAACGCGCTGCACACGGTGTTCGCGCCGATCGGCTTCAACTGGCAGATCTCGATCGCGCTCGTGCCCGGCCTCGCGGCGCGCGAGGTCGCGGTCGGCGCACTCGGCACCGTCTACGCGATGTCGGCGACCGGCGCGGCACTCGAGAGCGCGCTGCTGCCGGTCATCGCGTCGTCCTGGAGCCTCGCGACCGGGCTGTCGCTGCTCGCCTGGTACATCTTCGCGCCGCAGTGCCTGTCGACGCTCGCGATCGTCAAGCGCGAGACGCAGAGCTGGCGCTATCCGCTGATCATGGCGGGGTATCTGTTCGTGCTCGCCTACCTCGCCTCGTTCATCACCTATCGCGTCACGCTGGCGCTGACCGCATGAACGCCCTCGTCGCACTGATCGTCATTGCCGCGGCCTGCTCGGTCGTCTGGCGGCTCGCGCCGGTGCGGCTGCGCTATGACACGGTGCGGGCGCTGCACGACGCCCTGCCCGCGCAGGGGTATGCGGGCCGGCTCGCACGCGGCATCATGGCGCCTCTCGTGCGCCGCGCGGCGAAGGGTCTCGGGGGCGGCTGCGGCAGCTGCCCCGCCAATCCTCTCCGTGGCGACGCCGGACCGCGTCGCCACCATGCACGAACACCGCACTGACCAGCTCCGCCACGAGCACGTCTGGCTCGGCGAGGACCACGAGCGCAACGAACGGCGCACCTGGTGGGTCGTTGCGCTGACCCTCGTGATGATGGTCGCCGAGATCGCCGGCGGCACCGTGTTCGGCTCGATGGCGCTGCTCGCCGACGGCTGGCACATGGCGACCCACGCCGGCGCGCTCGGCATTGCCGCACTCGCCTATGCCTACGCGCGCCGGCATGCGCGCAATGCGCGCTTCAGCTTCGGTACAGGCAAGGTCGGCGATCTCGCGGGATTCGCGAGCGCGCTGCTGCTCGCCGCGGTCGCGCTGCTGATCGCGGTCGAGTCGGGCCGGCGCCTGCTCGCGCCGGTGTCGATCGAGTTCGGCGAGGCGATCCTGGTCGCGACGCTCGGGCTCGCCGTCAATATCGTCAGTGCGGTGTTGCTCGGCGGCGGCGCGCACCGGCACGACCACGACCACGACCATGACCATGACCACGATCATCATCATGCTCATGGCGATCACGGTCATGGCGACGATCGGGCATCCGGCCCGCGCCAGGCCCATCGCACGGTCGATCACAACCTGCGCGCCGCCTACCTGCACGTGCTCGCCGATGCGCTGACGTCGGTCGCCGCGATCGCCGCGCTGCTCGCCGGGCGTTACCTCGGCTGGGTGTGGCTCGACCCGGTGATCGGCATTGCGGGCGCGCTGGTGATCGTGCGCTGGGCGCTCGGCCTGATGCGCGACACCGGCGCGGTGTTGCTCGATGCGGCCGACGATCCTGCGCTCGCGCGCGCCGTGCGCGCGGCGATCGAGGTCGGCGACGAGCGGGTGAGCGACCTGCACCTGTGGCGCGTCGGCCCGGGGCGGCATGCGGCGATCGTGCAGCTGGTGGCCGCCGCGCCGCTCGAGCCGCAGGTCTACAAGGCGCGGCTCGCCCATCTGTCGCAGATCGTGCATGTCTCGATCGAAGCCCATCGCTGCCCCGAGCATCCGCCGGGGCCGGGAGGATCCGCATGAATCTCGTCGCGCTCGCGTGCCTCGAAGCCGCCGTGTTCTTCAACGCCAACCTGCACACCGGAGCCGATACGCCGGCGCAGGCCGATGCGATCGTCGTCGAGGGCGAGCGCATCACGTTCATCGGGCCGACGGCCGAGGCGCGCCGCCGCGCGGGCGATGCGGCGCGGCAGATCGACCTGCGCGGCGCCACCGTCGTGCCGGGCTTCACCGATGCACATGCGCATCTGTCGGGCATCGGCCTGCGCGAGCTGCAGTTCGATCTCGAAGGCACGGCGAGCCTCGCCGAGCTGCAGCAGCGCCTCGCGACACGCGCGGCGGCGACGCCGGCCGCCTGGATCACCGGTCGCGGCTGGATCGAGTCGCGCTGGCAGCCGGCCGAGTTTCCGACGCGCGCGGCGCTCGATGCGATCGTCGCCGATCGCCCGGTGCTGCTCGAGCGCGCCGACGGCCACGCGGCCGTCGCGAACTCGCGCGCGCTCGCGCTTGCCGGCATCGACGCGACGACGCCCGATCCGCCCGGCGGGCAGATCCTGCGCGATGCGCGCGGCGAGCCGACCGGCATGCTGATCGACGGTGCGGTCGCGCTGGTCGGGCGCCTCGTGCCGCCGCCGGACGAAGCGGAGCTGCTGCGCGCGCTCGAACTCGGCGCCGCGCGCAGCACGCGGCTCGGCTGGACTTCAAATTGCAGATCGCCGGCAACAGCCGCGCCGAGGTCGGGCTGCTGTGCCGGCTGCGACGCGAGGGCCGGCTCAGCCTGCGCATCTACGACGCGATCGGCGGGCCGGGCGCCGATGCCGATGCGCTGCTCGCCGGCGACATCGCCCGCGAGCCCTGTGACGGCGTGACGGTCGGCGGCATCAAGCTCTACATGGACGGCGCGCTCGGTTCGCGCGGTGCCGCGCTGCTCGCGCCGTACAGCGATGCGCCGGACAGCCGCGGCCTGCTGCTCGGCGATGCGCAGCAGCTGCTGCCGCTGCTGCTCACGGCGCTGCGCCAGGGCGTGCAGATCGAAACGCATGCGATCGGCGATCGCGGCAATCGCCTCACGCTCGATCTGTATGAACGCGCCTTTGCCGCGGTGCCGCCGCAGGAGCGCCGGCGTGCCGCGCCGCGCTGGCGCATCGAGCATGCGCAGGTACTCGACGCGGCCGACCTGCCTCGCTTCGCGCAGCTCGACGTGATCGCCTCGATGCAGCCCTCGCATGCGATCAGCGACCTGTACTTCGCGCCGGCGCGTCTCGGCCCGCAGCGCCTCGCCGGCGCCTACGCGTGGCGCAGCCTGCTCGATTCGGGCGCGGTGGTCGCGGCGGGCACCGACGCGCCGGTCGAGCGCGGCGACCCGATCCAGGAGTTCTATGCCGCGACGGTGCGCCGCTCGCTCGACGGTTTCGCCGGCGAAGGCTGGCATCGTGAACAACGCGTCTCGCGTGCCGAGGCGCTCGCGATGCTGACGCGCGCGCCGGCGTACGCGGCGTTCCAGGAGCACGAGCGCGGCACGCTCGAAGTGGGCAAGCTCGCCGATTTCACGGTGCTGTCGCAGGATCTGCTGGCCGTGCCCGACGACGAAATCCTCGCGACGCGCGTGCGCATGACGGTGATCGGTGGCGGGATCGTGTTTCGTGATGACGATGATGCAGTACGACCTTAGAAACGGGAAGCGTTCTCATTCTCGTCGATGGTGGTTCTTCCGCAGTAACATCTGCGCCGGCTGTGTTCCACAACGATCCGGAGAACCCCCCCAAGATGACCATTCCCGAACGACTGACCCGCCGCCAGCTGCTGGGTGCCACTGTCACCGCTGCCGCCGGGCTCGCGGGCGCATCGGCGCTCGCGCAGACGCCCGCCGGCTTCACGAAACTCGACGAAAAGGATCCGCAGGCCGTCGCGCTGCACTACGTGCACGATGCGAAGCTCGTCGACCCGAAGAAGAATCCGACCTACAAGCCGGGGCATCATTGCGCGAACTGCCTGCAGATCACCGGCAAGGCGGGCGATGCATGGCGCCCGTGCAATATCTTCCCGAAGAAGCTGGTCGCCGCCGACGGCTGGTGCAGCGTCTGGGTGCAGAAGCCCGGCACCACCTGAGGGCGGGCGCGGCCCTCGTGGTCGCGCTGTCGTGGCTGTCCGGAGCACTGACCAGCGCCGGCGCCGCGACGTTCACGGACGACACCGGCACCGCGATCACGCTCGCGCGGCCTGCCGCGCGCATCGTCGCGCTGGCCCCCGGCGCCACCGCGCTGCTGTTCGCAGCCGGTGCGGGGGAGCGCGTGATCGCGACGATCGAGCATGCAGACGAGCCCGCCGGGGCGCGGCAGCTGCCGCGCCTCGGCGATCTGCAGGCGATCGATCTCGAGCGGCTGGTCGCGTTGCGCCCCGACGTGGTCGTCGTCACCGATGCGATCACTTCGCCGTTGATGACGTCGCGCGTGCGCGCGCTCGGCATGCCGGTCTACACGACCCGTTACACGCGCCTCGATCAGATTCCGCCGAGCCTCGCGCGGCTTGGCCGCCTCGCCGGCACGCCCGACATCGCGGATGCCGCCGCGGCGCGGCTCGGCGACGAGCTCGCGGCGCTGCGGGCGCAGTATGCGAAGCGCCGCCCGATCGACGTGCTGTACCAGGTATGGAATCGCCCGATCTACTCGATCGGCGGCACGCACATCGTGACCGATGCGCTGACGCTCTGCGGGGCACGCAATGCGTTCGCCGGGCAGCGCATCGCCGCGCCGTCGCTCGGCATCGAGGCGGTGATCGCGCGCAATCCCGACGTGATCGTCGTGTCCGCGCCGCGCGACATCGCGGTGCAATGGGCCGCCGAATGGCGCGCCTACCCGCGTCTCGCGGCGACCTCGAATGATCGCGTCTACGTGTTCGACGACCAGCGTCTCGACCGCATGGGGCCATCGGCGATCGACGCCGCGGCGGCGCTGTGCCGGCTGCTCGACGCGGCACGACAGTAGAAGGAGAGCGAGACATGCCGAATACCGTGCACCTGCATCGCGTCCTCTGCGCACCGCCCGAGCGGGTCTACCGCGCATTCCTCGATGCCGACGCGCTGGCCAAATGGCTGCCGCCGAACGGCTTCACCTGCAAGGTCCACGCGCTCGATGCCCGCGTCGGCGGCTCGTACCGGATGAGCTTCACGAACTTCACGACGGGCGCGAGCCATTCCTTCGGCGGCGAGTACCTCGAGCTCGTGCCGCATGCGCGGATCCGCCACAGCGACAGGTTCGACGACCCGGGCCTGCCGGGGACGATGACGGTGACCATCACGCTGAAGGCCGTGTCCTGCGGCACCGAGCTGGCGATCGAGCAGGCGGGGATTCCCGATGCGATTCCGCCCGAGGGTTGCTACCTCGGCTGGCAGCAATCGCTCGTGCTGCTCGCGAAGCTGGTCGAAGCGGAGATTCCGGACGGCGCGTGACGGGGTCGTCCGCCGCTCAGCCCCGCTCGGTCGCCCGATTGGCCGCGAGTCTCGCGACGTCGGGAAACTCCGCATAGCAGCGGCAACGCCGCGTCGCCTTGTCGAGCGCGGCCCTCGCCCTCGCGGCATCGCCTTTCAGCAGCCAGGCCTGGGACACGCGCACGAGCGAGCCGCTTTCGACTTCGGCGTCGAGCGCCTCGTCGAGATCCTGCTCGAGCGAGGCGATGGCCGCTTGCGGCGCGTTGCGGGGATCGAGGTCGAGCAGCGTCAGGTAGTAATAGGCGCGCGCGGCCTTGTCGGCGACGCTGCCGGTGCCGGTCAGGAAATCGCGCTCGACGATCTCGAGCGCGCGCACGTAGGAGGTCACCGCCTGTTCACGCCGGCCGGCCTGGCGATAGGAGTCGCCGAGCGCGCCCCACATCTGGTGGATCTCCGCGCCACCGGCCGCGCGGGCCATGTCGAGCGCGGCCTGGCGCAGGCGCGCCGATTCGCCGAAATCGCGCAGGTAGTAGTAGATCATGCCGAGAAACTCGGTACCGGCGTAGGAGCCCGGCGCCAGTTCGCGCGCCTTCAGGTACAGGTCGCGCGCCGGCCCGAAGTCGCCGCGGCAGAAATACATCGTGCCGAGATTGGTCGTGACGTACTCGTTCTGCGGATCGCGCTCATGCGCGGCTTCGAGCGCCGCGATCGCGGCATCGGCCGTGCCGGCGCCCGCTTCGAAGATGCCGATCCACATCCACGGCTTCCAGAACTGCGGCGCGACCGCGGCGGCTTCCCGCGCGTAGGCGATGGCTTCGGCGCCGCTCGCGGCTGCGCCGGTGCGCAGGAACACGTTGTAGCGGGCCTTGGCGAGCGCCAGCAGCGTTTCGACGTCGTGCGGGTCGGTCCCGTTCAGCTTCGCGAGCGCCCGGCTCGCTTCGTCGGCGCGGCCCGAGCGATCGAGGAAATAGGCGTGGGCGCGGATGACTTCGCTGGCGCCGGGCGCGAGCTGCACGGCGCGCACGCAGGCCTTCTCGGCGTCCGCGAGCTGGCGCTCCTCGTTGATCCACACGGCGTCGAGCGAGACCTCGCAGAGCCCCGCGTGCGCCGCCGCGTAGTTCGCGTCGTGGCGCACGGCGGTCTCGAAGCGGTTGGCGGCGCGGCGCAGGTTGATTTCGCTCGGCGCCAGGTCGAGCTGCAGCCGCCCCTGCAGGTATTCGTCCTGGACGGGTGCGAGCGGGAAATGCGGCGGGTTGCGCGATTCGCCCGCCGGCAACCCGAAGAGGCGGTGCACGGCCGCCGTCACGTGGTCTGCGGCCTGCGGCAGCCGGTCTGCGCGCTTCGAGGCCGGAAACGACTCGCCCCAGATCTGCTGGCGGCGACCGCGCGCCTCCACGTAGGCGTAGGCACGCACGGCCAGCAGCTGGCCGACCTGCACGATCTCGCCATCGATCACCGCGTCGACGCGGAAGCGTTGCGCGAGCTCGCCGCGATCTTCGCCCGCTGCGATCACGGGCAGCGCCGCGGAGGGCACGCCGAGCGTCTTCTCCAGCCGCCCGTGCAGCAACACGGCGAGCTCGCCCTCGGCATCGCCCTTGAACTGCGTGATCGCGACCTTGAAGCGGCCGAATTTCGGCTGCAACGGGCTGGCCTCGTCCTGCTCGCGCGCGCTGGCGGGTGCCTCGGTCGTCGCGCGCGTCCACAGCCAGCCCCCGAGCAGCAGGCCCGTGACCGAAGCCGCGACCGCCGCGGCGATCCAGCCGCGATGCCGGTGGCGTCCCGGCAGCTCGGTCGTCGCAGGCAGCCCGTCCGGCGCAACCTCGGCGGGTGCATCGGCGGCCAGTACAGCGGTGACCGGCGCAGCGGTGGCCGCGGCTGGCTCGGCGGTTGTCGGCGGCTCGACCGTCGCCGTCGGCTCGTCGGTCGTCAGATAGAGGCGGTAGGCATCAGTCTGCAGCGCGCGGGCGATGCGCTCGAGCGTGATCGGGTCGACCGGCTGCTCGCGGAACACGCGGTTGACGACGTCCTTCGGCGGGACGTCGAGCCCCTCGAGGTCGGCAATGCGCTCGGCGAGCGCCGCCTGGGTCTTCAGGCCCGCCTCGGTCAATGCGCGCGTGAGCTTGACCCTCGAGGCCCTGACGCCGCGGCGGCGGCTGCGCGATTCGGGCTCGGTCATGTAGAAGAGGCAACACTGGGCATGGGCTGCGAATCATAACTACCGCTAACCGCCCTTAACTACCCCGTACTGTCGATGCGCGTGAGGCGGTGGACCCGCAGGCTTGCGGCCCATGATCACCCGGCCTCGCCGAATCCCGCTCGCTGCCGCCACGCTCGCCTGCCTGTGCGCCTGCGGCCCGCGAGTGGCCGGCGTCTATGTCGATGCGAGCGGCGCCACCGAGTACGAGTTCAGGCCTGGCGGGGAGGTCTACATCTCCGTCCTCGGCACCACCGTGACCGCGCAATACGAAGTGAACGCGGAGCGGGTCCTGGTGAGCAGTCCCCAGGGCGCGATCGTGCTGATCCGCAAGCACGGCCGGCTCGAGGGGCCAATGGGCCTCGAGCTCAGACCCAAAGACGACACGAAGGAGTCCCGCTGACATGAATACCCCGTTGATCCGGACCGGCATGAAATGCATGGCGGTGCTGCTGACCCTGGGTCTGCTCGCTGCCTGCGGATCGAAGGACGGTCCCGCGACTCCCGCGCGGCAGAAGCCTGCCGCGAGCCAGAAGGCAGGCAAGGAGCCCCCGCGCGATGCGACGGCCGAGGAGGTTGCCGCCGAGGCGCGCGGCAAGCTCAAGTGCCCGGTGAAGTCGAAGCTCGCGCCGCGCGCGGCGAACGCACCCGTCGACGACATCGTCGGCGTGCGACCGGGCATGGGTCATGACGAAGCCGCGGCCACCGTCCTGTGCACGCACGATTTGCTGGTGGTTACTGAAGATGCCCGGGGCCGCTTCCAGATCAACACCTACGGCGAGAAGCTGCGCCAGGGCTTCGGTGCGCGCTTCGCCGAACCCCGCGTGCACGTGCAGAAGACTGCGCGCGACTACGCGCGCGATCTGCAGTACCGCGATCACAATCGCGCGGCGGCGCAGATTCCTCCCGGCACCGCGCGCTGGTACGTCGGCACGATGGGCGTGCCCGGCGAGGAGCGCGTCGTCCATGCCGCGCGCGAGGAGGGCTACGAGGAAGGCCGCAACCCGACGATCGCGAGCGTGGTCGAGGCGCTCGTCGGCAAGTACGGCCCGCTGACCGAGCGCGCCGGCCAGCAGGGCAGCGGCGAGCAGAACCTGACCTGGGCGAACGATCCGTTCGGCCGCCGGATCACCGAGACCTCGCCGCTCTTTCGCCAGTGCAATGCCATCGCGCATTTCGGCGCCGCGCTGTCGTTCTCGCCGGACTGCGGCATCGTCGTCGCGGCCCGCATCGTTCCGGTCCGCGAAAATCCGGCGCTCGCGGGCATCCTGCAGGTGGTCGTCGTCGATCAGGCCGGCGCCTACGAAGCGCTGCAGAAAACGGAGCAGTGGTTCGCGCAGCAGGATGCCGCGCGCCGGGCGAAGGAAGTCGAGGCGGCGGGCAGGAATGCCGGCGCGCCGACGCTGTGAGGCCGCCGGCATGAGTGTGCGTGTCGCGGTGATTGCCGTGCTGCTGTGCCTTGGCGGCTGCGGCAGCAAGGAGGGTGGCGGGACGCCGGCGCCGGATGGCGCGGCTGCGGCGAACGCGGCGGTGCAGGTGGCGGCATCGATGGAGGCTGCGCCGTCGCGGCAGCAGGCGTCATCGCCCGCCGCCGCGAGGACGCTCGCGGGCCGCAGCCGCGAGCTGCTCGATCCGGACAACAGCGCGGTGGTCCTCCTCTATTACGATCTCGCGGGCCTGTCGCCGCCGATCGACGACTGGGTCGAGCGGGACACGCGCGTGCAGTTCGCACGCCCGGCGGACAAGGATGCGCAGCGCGGCGTCGTGCGCGCCGGGCTCGAAGCCGCCGCGGTGGCCGTGCGCGATGTCGGCCTGCTGCGCCTGTCGCTCAGCGCGAGCCTCAGCGACTACGACCCGGCCTACGGCGAGTTCACGGTGCGTGCCTTCGCGCCGAGCTCCATCGTCAACTTCGAGGCCTTCGGGCAGACGGTGGCGGTCAGGTTCGGCAACGGGCGCGACGCGCAGCTGTGGCGCGTCGGCGCCGACGAGGCCCGCGCGATCCGCGACCGCATCGGCTACGGCGGCGTGACGCTCGACGCACTGCTCGCGATCACCGGCATCCAGCCGGCGCCGCAGGGCGGGGCGATCGTCGCCGACGTCATCGAGTACGAGATGCGCGAGACGCTGCGCGGACAGCTCGTCGGCCGCGTCCAGGTTGCGGCACCTTGAATTGGCTCACGGGATCTACGAGGGAAGCATGATGAAACCGGGAATGATCGCGTCGATGGTCCTCGCGCTCGGGCTGGCGGCCGCCCCAGCGCCGGCGGCGGAGGCCTGTGCCGGCCGCAGCCACTGCACCGAGGTCTCCACGTTCACGATGCAGTTGAACGACTTCCGCGCCACCGAGCAATACGGCACGCGCAGCCTGATCGCCACGGCCACTTTCCAGAACAAGACCGACCGGCCGATCATCCTCGGCTACGTGAGCGGCTCGGGCAGCGGAATCGACGAGTACGGCAACCGCTACACCATGGTCAGCAACGGCGTGCGCGGCATCGGCCAGATCGGCCGCAGCAGTTTCGACCCGCGTTTCGTGCTGCAGCCCGGAGAACGCAGCGATGCGCGCTTCGAGCTGAGCTGGCCCGGCGGCAGCCAGGTCGCCGGCGTCGATTTCAAGCTGGAGCTGGCGATCAGCGAGATCGACACCGTGGCCGGCAACCAGCACCGCGTGGGTCGCGAGCATTTCCTGCGCTTCGACGGGCTGCGCGACGGGCTGGTCGCGGCCGCGCCGCCTGCCGCGCCCGTGGCGGACGCTCCCTCCGCGGCGGCTGCCGCCGCGGGCGCCACTCCTGCACCGGTGACGGACCCTTGCGAAGGCAAGCCGAACTGTTACGCCACCGGTCCTTTCATGGCCGAGGCACAGGCGAACGTGAGTCAGGATGCGACCTACCAGCACGTATCGATACGGGTGCGGTTCCGGAACCTGAGCAACCAGCCGGTGATCCTCGCGTACCAGGAAGGATCGGCCTCGATGATCGACAACCAGGGCAACAAGTACCAGCCGATGAGCATCAGCGGCATGGGCAAAGTCAGCCGCAGCAGCGCCGATCCGCAATTCGTGCTCAGCCCCGGCGAATACCGTCAGGCGACCGTCGTCTACCGGCTGCACAAGGCGGGGAAGATTCTCGGCAACGCCTTCACCCCCGACTTCGTGATTTCGCAACTGGAAATCCTGCCGAGCCAGCAGGTCCGCTCGGTGCGCGACTACGCGGTGAGTTTCACCGGCGTCGCGACCAGCCCTCTCGGCGCCGCCCCGGGGGCGGTGCCTGGCGCGGCCCCGGATGCGGTCGAAGCCCTGAAGAAGCTCGGCGACCTGTTCAAGAAAAAGAAGTGAAGGAGCAACGCGCATGGGCATGATCAAACGCGGGCGGATCCTGCGGGATACGAATGCCGGGGACGGCCTGGTCAGCATCGAGGGGCGGCAGTCGGCACAGGCGCTCGGCGCAGCGCAGGACGTCGCGAAGAAACTCACGAGGGACTTCCAGGCGCAAGGCCTGCCGCTCATCAGGCAGTACGCACGCCGGATCGGCTACCTGACGCTCGCCGGCTTCGCGCTGGTGGTCCTCGGCTGGTTCTTCCTGCCTCTGCTGTCGGTCGAGATTCCGTTCGGCGGCGAGATTTCCGCGACGTTCTACCAGGTGCTGAAGCTGTCCAATGCGGCCTCCAACGCCATGGGGCTGGAAGTGCTGGCGGAAAGTCTCGACCGATCCGGAAGGATATCGGGCGGCAGTGCGGGAGTCCTGGGGCTGCTGGCGTTCCTGTCCCTGGCCGCCGTGTTCCTGCCGCAGTTCTGGCAGGACCGGCGCGCCGCGTGGGGGTTGTTCGCGCCGCTTGCGGTGATGATGCTGGCGATCATCGTGCTGTACTGGAAAGCGTCCTCGCTCGCTTCGGCGGGGATGGACGCGGCCGCCGGGTTCGGCGGCGCGGAATTCCGTGAAATGGCGCGGGAAGCCGCCAGGGAGGCGGCGGCCGAGATGCGCAAGGCCGTCTCCATCGGTGTCGGCCTGTGGCTTTCGCTGGCCGGGACACTGCTGCTCGCATGGCTGGGCCTGCGATCGGTGCGGAGGAAGGAGTCGTCATCAGGCGGGGGGTTGTCATGAAACGAAGCATGAAAGCGACGGGTCATTTTCTCGCAGCCACGGCGCTGCTGCTTTCCGCCTGCGGCAAGACCGCGACGACCAGCGGCGAACACGCTGCGACGGCCGTGACCGAATTGCCCCTGAAGCGCGGTTTCTACGTTTCCGCCGACACGGCCTGTGGGGCAGCCTCCAACGCGACGCTGCTGCTCATGCGCCGCGGCGGCTTCAACGGCGCGCGCGACAGCTGCGACTTCGAGACCATCGAGCGGACCGGACCGCAGAGCTATCGCGTGATCGAACGGTGCGCTGATTTCCAGGCCGGCCCGGACAGCGCCACGACCGAGACCGTCATCTGGCAGATCCCGGACGACGCGAGCTTCACGTCGAACGGCGATCGTGGCTGGGAGCGCAGCTTCCGCCATTGCGAGCAATCCAGCTTGCCCGACCCCTGGCGCGATAACGACATCAGCGACCTCGTCGAGTGACCCGAAGCGGTGCGCGAGTGAAGCGCTAGTCGCGGAAGTTCTCGAACTGCAGCGGCCGGTCGAACGGCGACTTCTTCAGCAGCGCGATCGTGGCCTGCAGGTCGTCGCGCTGCTTGCCGGTCACGCGGACCTTGTCGCCCTGCAGCGCGCACTGCACCTTGAGCTTCGAGTCCTTGACCAGCTTCGTCAGCTTGCGGCCGGTCTCGTGATCGATGCCGTGCCGCAGCTCCACTTTCTGGCGCGCCGCGGCGAGGTTCGTCTCGGGTTCGGCGACCTCGAGCGCGGCGATGTCGATGCCACGCTTGCCGAGTTTCACCTTCATGATGTCGAGCATCTGCTTCAGCTGGAACTCGACCTGCGCATGCAGCGTGACGCTGTGGCCCTCGAGTTCGAACTTCGCACCGGTGTCGCGGAAGTCGAAGCGCTGCGCGAGCTCGCGGTTCGCCTGGTCCACGGCATTGGTCAGCTCGTGCAGGTCGATCTCGGAGACGACGTCGAAGGAGGGCATCAGCCTTCCGCCAGCAGCTGTTCGAGCATCGAGTCGAACTTCTGCGTGAGTTCCCGGTAGTGTTCGCCGGTTGCGGGGCCCGCGAAGCCGGTATGGATGTAGCGCACGCGCCCCGCGCGGTCGAGGAAGAGGGTGGTCGGGAAGGCGTACACCGCATCGAGCTGCGGCAGCTTCTTCGCCGCGTCGTCCTTGTTGGACACGCCGGCGATCAGCGTCGTGTAGTCGATACCCAAGTCCTCGCGAAACAGCCGTGTCGCCGTCGCGGCGCGTTCGAAATCGCCGAAGTGCTCGAACATCAGCGATATCACCTCGAGGCCGCGCGCCCGGTTGCGCTGGTACCAGGGCGCGAGGAAGGCTGCCTCATCGTGGCAGTTCGGACACCAGCTGCCAGCGAGCGCGATGACGACCACCTTGCCGGCGAAGCGCGGGTCGGCGAGCGAAACCGGCTGGCCGTCCAGGTCGGGGAACGTGAACTCGAGCTTCGGCGCATCGCCGCGCATCGCGGTGGCGGGCGCGTCGGCCAGGCTCGCCGCCTCGTTGCGGTGGGCGACGAATCCCTGGCGCCATGCGAGGCCCGACCAGAACGTGCCGCCGAGCACGCCGCTCGGATCGAGCCGCGCGTGGTAGAGGTAGGCATTGCCGCCGTCGAACGTCGACAGGAACAGCTCGCCGTCGTGCAGCTCGCCGGCCAGATAGCGATGATCACCGATGGGCGTGAGGATCGTGCCGGTCACGATGCCGCCGTCCTGCTGCAGTTCGGCGACGCCAGGCGAGCCCTGTCCGTCGGGCTCGGCGAAAGTGACCGACCATCGCCCCGCGACACTGGCATCGCCCGGCGATGGCTGCTCGAAGAAGCGATAGCTGACGCCATGGCGCGCGCTGAACGGAATGCGCTGGTCCTTGCCGTCGCGTTTGACGAGCAGAAACTCGCCGGCCAGCGATTCGCCGTCGATCGTCGCGGTCAGGCGGTTCTCGTAGCCGGGCATGCGCGCGGTGAGCGTGTTGCCCTCGACCTGTACGTCTTCGACCGCGAGCCGCTCGCTGCCGTTCTCGATGTAGAGCAGGTCGCGGTCGCCGAGGCGCACGATTTCGAGGCCGAAGGGCAGCTCGCCGCCGGGCAGCTGCAGCGTGGCGCGGTAGTGGCCGGGCAGCAGCACGGGCGCTTCTTCGGTCTCGGGCACGGGCATCTCCGCAGGCTGGCGACTGCAGGCGGCCAGTGCCAGCACGATGGCGAGGGGAACACAGCAGCTGCGCAGCGCATGTCGCATGATCGTCTCCGGTCAGTCCGGGCTGCCCCACGCCGGAGCGGGGAAGCCATCCGTACCGCGCCGCCACGGCACCCAGACGAGCGCGAGTTCGCCGACCGCGATGTCGCCCTTGCGCGGCGCAATCGATGTCTGCTCGAGCGCAAGCGCGGCGGGGTCGAAGCTCGCGGCGGCCGCGGCCAGCTCCGACTCGCACTGCGCGTCGAGTGCGGCGAGGCGCTGTTCGAGCACTTCGGCGCTCTCCTCGGCGCGCGCGACGTCGGCCTGTTCGCGGCCGACGCGTGACGCGGTGCGCGCCGCCGAGGTCGCGCGGCCGACGCTCGATGCACTGAGCGCCTTGCGGCCGAGGAAGGCACCGAGCACCGCGGAGCCGATCGACACCATGGTCTGCGTGCGCCGCTCGCTCAGCTGGTCGCGTTCGCGCCCGACGCGCTCCCTGGCGCGTCGCAACTGGTCCGCAAGAGTCGTGCGCTTCGCCGCGAACCGCTCGCGCAACTGGTCGACTGCCGCGTCGCGCTTCTCGCGCGCGGCCTGCGCGAGGCGCGCGCGGAACTCGCCTTCGCTTTCACCGGGATTCGAGCTCATGCCGAGCGCCTTGCAGGAGTGGATCGTCGTGCGCGCCGACTCGTACAGATGCGCGGCGAGCGCCTTGCCCCACGCGGCGTAGTTCTGCGCGCGCAGCGCCGCGGCGGGCAGCGGCGCGTACTGTGCGCCGGCCTCGGGACGATCGCCGGGTGCGGCGTCGGGGCCCGCGCCGGCGTCGGCCCAGGCCGGACCGTCGTCGGTCAGCGGCGCGAGCAGCGCCGTCGCCTGCCAGGTGTCGAGCTTCGAGCCGCGGTCGACGTAGTGCAGCTTCGCGGTGCCGAGCAGCATCGGGCGGTATTCGGTCGGGCCGCCGCCGCGAGTGGCGGCGAGGAAATGCTCGCGCACGCCGGCCGGCACGGCGGGGCGCGCGGCGGCAGTCGGTGTCGCTGCCGGCGATGCCGACGCTGACGCCGATGCTGGTGCGGCCGATGCCCCGGCTGCCGCTGCCGCGGCGCCGTGGTCGCGCTTGCGATCGGCCATCAGCCGCGAGATCTCGGGCCCGGTCAGCGGCCCGCGCAGGTACGACAGCGCCCAGCGCGACTGCATCAGCAGCGGCGCATCGTCGTGCACATTGCGCATCAGGAACACGCGCTGCGCGAGGCCGCCCATCAGCGTCTCGAGCGTCGCGCGACTGCCGGCCGCGCCGCCGGGCTGCGCGCTTTCGAGGCCGTCGAGCACGCGCTGCTTGTCGCGATCGGTCTGCAGGCGGCCGATGAACCAGGTGCCCGTGTTGCCGAGCCCCTTGTAGTCGAGGTCGACGGGATTCTGCGTCGCGAGCACGCAGCCGACGCCGAACGCGCGCGCCTGCTTCAGCAGCGTCAGCATTGGCGGCTTCGACGGCGGATTCGCGCTCGGCGGGAAGTAGCCGAAGATCTCGTCCATGTAGAGCAGCGCGCGCAGCGACGAGGTGCCCGACTGGCGGCGCATCCAGCCGATCAGCTCGTTGAGCACCAGCGTGACGACGAACATGCGCTCGGGATCGGACAGGTGCGCGATCGAGATGATGCTGATGCGCGGCTTGCCCTCGGCCGTGAAGAGCAGCCGCTGGGCGTCGAGCGGATCGCCCTCGAGCCAGGCCGAGAAGCCCGGCGAGGCGAGCAGGTTGTTGAGCGCCATCGCGAGCGCGGTGCGTTCCTTCGCCGGAAAGAAAGTCTCGAGGTCGAGCGCGCCGACCTTGTCCATCGGCGGCTTCTGTACGGCGGCGATCAGGCCCGCGAGATCGAGCCCGGCGCCGGCGCGCCAGGCCTGCTCGATGAGGTTCGAGAGCAGGATGTGTTCGCGGCTCTGCAGCGGATCGGCGTCGCGGCCAACGAGGCTCAGCAGCCCGCCGACGACGCCGGCGACGCGTTCGCGCAGCGCGGTCGCATCCGCGCGCAGTGCCGCGGGCGGCGCATCGAGCGAGCGCAGCACCGACAGCGGCAGGCCGGTGCCCGCACCGGGCGTGTAGATCGCGAGGTCGACCTGCGCGCGCAGCGCCGCGATGCGTGCGGGCGTCTGGTCCCAGTCGGCGAGGCCCTTGCGCCAGGTGTTCGCGACCGCGGTCGCGTAGTCCGGTACCGACTGGCCCTTGCGCGCCGCGTCGGCCGGATCGATCCAGGGTTCGAAGTCGCCGGGCGCGAGCTGCGGGAAGGTCAGCAACAGGTTCGCGAGATCGCCCTTCGGGTCGATGCAGATCGCCGGCACACCGTCGATGCCGGCTTCCTCGAGCAGCGCGAGGCACAGGCCCGTCTTGCCGCTGCCGGTCATGCCGACGCAGACCGCGTGGGTCGTCAGATCGCGCGAGTCGTAGAGCAGCGGCTCCGCTGCGTCGGCCGCGCCCGTCGCGGCGTCGTAGCGCCGGCCGAGATAGAAGACGCCGAGCTTCTCGTAATCGGTTGCCATCGCGCCTACTTCGCGAGCTCGCCCTGCAGTCGCTTCCGGTGCTGGCGCGTCAGCGCGAGCAGCTTCGGCGTCAGGCCCGCATCCTCATACACCGGATCGCCCTGCTCGTCGGTCGAGATCACCTTGCGTCCCGGCTCGTACGGCATCGCGGTCGCGAGCTCGTCGAGCGCGACCGACAGCAGCTCGGTGATCAGCTGCTCGCGCGTGCGCCCGGGGAACATCTCGCAGAGCGCCGCGAGACGTGCCGCATCGTCGAGAGGCAGCCTGACGGCGTACTCGGTCACGGTCCGCGGCGAAGTGCCGCCGGCCCGCCAGGCATCGAGGAGTTCCCTGAAGCCCACGGCAATCTCCATTGGGTGGCTGAGACCGTCATTCTACCCGCCGCGGCCGGCCGCGGGGCTTGCCGGCGGCCTGCCGGCCCGCCATACTGAACCCATGCGCGTTCACGTCCACACGGCCCGTTGCTGGTGGTGGCCACACTCCTGACGGGGTGGGCGCTGACGTGACCGAATAGTTTTCCAGACTCCAGGTTTACGACAAGGCAGAACCCATCTCCGTCACTGACGGCGGTGGGTTTTTTTTGCGTGGCGGACAGCAACGGGTAATCGACAGAGGATGCGTACGACTTTCGACATCGCCGGCGATCTCGATACGCCGGTTTCGGCCTTCATGAAGCTCGGGGCGTTCCAGCCGCGCTTCCTGCTCGAGAGCGTCGAGGGCGGCGAGCGCCTCGGGCGCTATTCGTTCATCGGCTTCGGCGACAGCCTCGAATACCGGCTCGACAGCGACGCGCTGTACGTCGACGGCGTGCGCACGGATGCACCGCACGATCGCGACACGCTGCTGGCGAGCCTGCGCGCGGCGCTCGCGCGCGCCGCGCGCCCGCTGCCCGAGATCCCGCAGGTGCCGCTCGCCGGCGGCCTGGTCGGCTATGCCGCCTACGATGTCGTGCGCTGGTTCGAGAAGCTGCCGGCGCGCGCCCGCGCGGCCGGCTCGCAGCCGCTGATGCACTATGTGGCGCCGCGTTCGCTGCTGGTGTTCGACCACCTGACGCGCGGTATCGCGGTGCTGCACGCGGGGCCGGACGGCGAGCGCGAGTCGCTGCGCCGCGAGATCGTGCGCGCGCTGCGCGGCGGGCTGCCGAACGGCATCAGGCACGGCCGGCACAGCGAACCGCAGCCGTCGCTGACGCGCGCGCAATACGTCGAGGGCGTGCGCAGCGCGCAGGCGTCGATCGCCGCGGGCGATGTCTACCAGCTCGTGCTGTCGGCGCGCTTCGCGGGCCGCCACGATCTCGATCCGTTCCAGGTCTATCGCGCACTGCGGCTGATCAATCCGTCGCCGTATCTCTATTTCTGCCGCCTCGGCAGCCGCTCGGTCGTCGGCTCCTCGCCCGAGGCGCTCGTGAAGCTGAGCGGCGCGAGCGCCGAACTGCGACCGATCGCGGGCACGCGCCCGCGCGGCGACGATCCCGCCGCCGATGCGGCGTACGAAGCCGCGCTGCGCGCCGATCCCAAGGAGAATGCCGAGCACGTGATGCTCGTCGATCTCGCGCGCAACGACCTCGGCCGCGTCGCCGGAGCCGGCAGCGTGCATGTCGAGCCGTATCGCGCGATCGAACGCTACAGCCACGTGATGCACATGGTCAGCGGCGTGCACGGCACGCTCGCGCCGGGCCGCGATGCGTTCGACCTGTTCGCGGCGACCTTTCCCGCCGGCACGCTGGTCGGTGCGCCGAAAGTGCGTGCGATGCAGCTGATCGACGAACTCGAGCCGGTGCGGCGCGGCCTGTACGGCGGCACGATCGGCTACTTCGGTGCGCACGGCGACATGGACCAGGCGATCACGATCCGCACGCTCGTGTTCGACGGCGACGAGTACAGCTTCCAGGCCGGCGCCGGCATCGTCGCCGACAGCAATCCCGATGCCGAGTACGACGAGGTGCGGGCCAAGGGTGCGGCGCTGGTGCGCGCGCTCGCGCTGGCGGAGGCGGGACTGTGAGCGTGCGGCTGCTGCTGATCGACAACTACGATTCGTTCACCTACAACCTCGTGCAGGCGTTCATGGTGCTCGGCGCCGACGTCCACGTGCACCGCAACGATGCGATCGACGTCGCGGCCGCGCGCCGCCTCGCGCCCACCCACCTGTGCATCTCGCCCGGCCCCGGTACGCCCCGGCAGGCCGGCGTGTCGATGGCGATGATCGAGGCGTTCGCCGGGCGGCTGCCGGTGCTCGGCGTGTGCCTCGGCCATCAGTCCATCGTTGAGGTGTTCGGCGGCGAGGTCGTGCGCGCCGACCGCCTGATGCATGGCAAGACCTCCGCGATCACGCACGACGGCCGCGGCGTGTTCGCCGGCCTGCCGCAGCCCTGCGTCGTCGGCCGTTACCATTCGCTGATCGCGGCGCCCGGGACATTGCCGGCGGTACTCGAAGTGACCGCACACACGGCCGAGGGCGAGGTCATGGGCGTGCGCCACCGCGAGCTCGACGTCGAGGGCGTGCAGTTCCATCCCGAAAGCGTGCTGACGCCCGAGGGCCCGGCGTTGCTGGCGAATTTCCTGGTGCCGCGCCGTGCGTGACTTGCTGCAGCGGCTGATCGATCGCGAGGACATCGGCGAGGCCGGCGCCGCCGAGCTGCTCGGCGCGTTGACCGCCGACGAGCTGTCGCCGGCCGTGGCCGGCGCCCTGCTCGTCGCATTGCAGGCCAAGGGCGTCTCGGCCGCCGAGCTGCGCGGCCTCGCGCTCGGCATGCGCGCGCGCGCGCGGCGGCCGCGGATCGCGCCCGGCGCGCCGACGATCGATATCGTCGGCACCGGCGGCGACAATTCCGGCAGCGTCAATCTGTCGACCGGCAGTGCGCTGCTCGCTGCGGCCTGCGGATTGCGGGTCGTCAAGCACGGCAACCGCTCGATCTCGAGCCGCACCGGCAGTGCCGACGTGCTCGCGGCACTCGGCCTCGCGCTGCCGCTCGACGAGACGGCGGCGGGCGCGCTGCTCGAGGCCTGCGGTTTCACGTTCCTGTTCGCGCCGCACTATCACCCGGCGATGAAGGCGATCGCGCCGGTGCGCGCGGCGCTCGGCGTGCGCACGGTGTTCAATATCCTTGGCCCGCTGATGAATCCGGCCGAGCCGCCGTTCCATCTGCTCGGCGCCTACAGCGCGCCGGTCGCGCGGCTGATGGCCGAGACGCTCGCCGGCATGCCGATCGAGCGTGCGTTCGTCGTGCACGGCGCCGCGGGCTGGGACGAGCCGACGCCGGTCGGCGAGTTCCTGCTGCTCGACGTGCGGCCGGGCCGCGTCGTCGAATCGATCTGCGATCCGCGTTCGGCCGGGCTCGAGCGCTGCACCGCCGAGGCGCTCGCGGGCGACGATGCCGCGTTCAATGCCGCGGCGCTGGCGCGCACGCTGCGCGGCGCCGAGCGCGGTGCGCTGCGCGATGCGCTCGCGCTCGGCGCGGGGCTCGCGCTTGAGCTGACCGGCACGGTGGACAGCCTGCGCGCCGGCATCGCGCGGGCCTGCGAGGCGCTCGACGACGGGCGCGCGGGTCGTGTGCTCGATGCGCTCGCCACGCAGGCGGTCCCGGCATGAACGCGACCGGCGGCGATTTCCTCGCGACGATGGCTGCAGCGAGCCGTGCGCGGGTCACCGCGGCGATCGCCGGATGCCCGCGCGCGGCGATGGAGCGGCGCGCGCTCGCGAGCCCGCCGCCGCCGGCGCTCACGCTGTCGCGCGAAGGCTTCGACATCATCGCCGAACTCAAGCTGCGCTCGCCCGCCGCCGGCCAGCTGCGTGTACCGGCGGCCGGGGATGTCGGCGCGCGCGTGCAGGCTTATGCCGCGGCCGGCGCCGTGGCTGTCTCGGTGCTGACCGAGCCGGACCGCTTCGACGGATCGCTCGCGCATCTCGAGGCCGCGGCGCAAGCCTTGCGTCCGGCCGGCGTGCCGGCGATGCGCAAGGACTTTCTCGTCGATCCCTACCAGGTGATGGAGGCGCGCGCGGCAGGCGCGGGTGGCGTGCTCGCGATCCTGCGCATGCTCGATCGCGGCACGATCGCGGCACTGCTCGACACTGCAGCGGCGCTCGGGTTGTTCGTGCTGCTCGAGGCCTTCGACGAGACCGACATCGCGTTCGCGCAGGACCTGCTCGCCGGGGCGCGCGGCCGCGTGCTGCTCGGCGTGAACTGCCGCGACCTCGTCACATTGCAGGTCGTGCCGGGGCGGCTCGAGGCGCTGGCAGCGCGCCTGCCGGCGGAATGGCCGCGCGTCGCCGAGAGCGGCCTCGAAACGGCGGCCGACGCGGCGCGGCTGGCCCGCGCGGGCTATCAGCTCGCGCTGGTCGGCAGCGCGCTGATGAAAGAGGCGTCGCCCGGCGCGCTGCTGCGTGACATGCTGGCGGCCGGGCGCGGCGAAGCGGTGTCGTGAACACGAGGCTCTGGGTCAAGATCTGCGGCGCGACCTCGCCGGAGGCCGTGGCGGCGGCGCTCGATGCGGGCGCCGACGCGATCGGTTTCGTGTTCGCGCCTTCGGTGCGCCGGGTCGAGCCGGCGCAGGCCGCGAAACTCGCGGCGCCGGCGCGCGGCCGCCTGTGCTGCGTCGCGGTCATGCAGCACCCCGCGCAGGACGAGGTCGACCAGGTGCTCGAGGAGTTCCGGCCCGACCTGCTGCAGACCGACGGCGACGATTTCGATGCGCTCGAGCTGCCCGCGACGCTCGGGCGCCTGCCGGTGCTGCGCGCCGGCCATGAGTGGCCGGCGACGCTACCGGTGCGCGCGTTGTTCGAGGGCCCGGTCAGTGGCAGCGGTGCGCTGGCCGACTGGTCGCGCGCGGCCGAACTGCGCGCGCGCGGTGTCGCCGTCGTGCTGGCCGGCGGCCTCTCGCCCGACAACGTCGACGCGGCGGTGCGCGCGGCGCGTCCGTACGGCGTCGATGTGTCGAGCGGCGTCGAGAGCGCGCCGGGCGTCAAGTGCACGGGGAAGATCGCGAGATTCGTGGCGGCGGCACGTGTCGCCGGACGGGAGAGTTGAAGCATGACAGCGACGGGCGCCGCAGCGCGCGCACAACTGCTGGCCGATGCCATCGCCGGGAAATTCCCCGACGAGGGCGGCCGCTATGGTCCCTTCGGCGGGCGCTACGTGCCCGAGACGCTGATCCCGGCCATCGAGCGCCTCGAGGCCGGCCTGCGCGAGCATCTGCACGCGGCCGACTTCCAGCGCGAGCTGGCGGACGAACTGCGCAGCTGGGTCGGGCGCCCGACCGCGCTGACGCATGCGCCGCGCCTCGGCGCGCGCTGGGGTGCCGATGTCTGGCTCAAGCGCGAGGATCTCGCGCATACCGGCGCGCACAAGATCAACAATGCGATCGGCCAGGCGCTGCTCGCGAAACGCCTCGGCGCGCGGCGCGTGGTCGCGGAAACCGGCGCGGGCCAGCACGGTGTCGCAAGCGCCGCGGCCTGCGCGCGCGTCGGCCTGCCGTGCACCGTGTACATGGGCGCGGTCGACATGGAGCGCCAGGCGCCGAACGTCGGGCGCATGCGGCTGCTCGGTGCCGAGGTCGTCGCGGTCACGACCGGGGACCGCACGCTGCGCGCGGCGGTCGATGAAGCGCTGCGCGACTGGGTCACCGATCCGCTCGGCACCTATTACCTGCTCGGCTCGGCGATCGGGCCGCATCCGTATCCGTATCTCGTGCGCGAGCTGCAGACCGTGATCGGCCGCGAGGCGCGCGCGCAGCTGCTCGAGCGCGCCGGCGCGCTGCCCGATGCGCTGATCGCCTGCGTCGGCGGCGGCTCGAACTCGATCGGCCTGTTCCATCCGTTCATCGCCGACGCCGCGGTCGAGATCCTCGGCATCGAAGCCGGCGGCCGGGGACCTGCGCTCGGCGAGAATTCCGCGACGCTCGCGCTCGGCCGGCCGGGCGTGCTGCAGGGCACGTATTCGCTGCTGCTGCAGGACGAGCACGGCCAGATCCAGGAAACGCATTCGGTCTCGGCCGGTCTCGACTATCCCGGCGTCGGTCCCGAGCATGCGCTGCTGCAGGCTGCGGGCCGCGTCAGTTACGAGGCCGTCAGCGACACGGAGGCGCTCGCCGCGGTGCAGGAGTGCTGCGAAGCCGAGGGAATACTGCCGGCGCTCGAGAGCGCGCATGCACTCGCCGGCGCGCGCCGCTGGGCGCAGGCGCATCCGGGCAAGCGCATCCTGATCGGGCTGTCCGGCCGCGGCGACAAGGACATGCCGACATTGCAGAGCACGCTGATCGTACAGCTCGAAGCGGGGCGCCCGTGACCGCGCCCGCCAACGTGCCCGTGGCGCACGAGCGCATCGGCGCCGCGATCCGCGCGGCCGCCGCGCACGGCCCCGCGCTGGTCGCGTTCATGACCGCGGGCTTCCCGCGCCGCGAGCAGTTCCGTGTGCAGCTCGCGGCGGTCGCCGATGCGGCCGACGTCGTCGAGATCGGCGTGCCGTTCACCGACCCGATGGCCGACGGCGTCACGATCCAGCGCTCGAGCCGCGAGGCGCTCGCGCAGGGCGTCACGCTCGCCTGGATACTCGATGAGCTCGCGGCGATGCCGCCGGTGCCGGCGCCGCTGCTGCTGATGAGCTATCTCAATCCGCTGCTGTCGTATGGCTACGCGGCGCTCGCGGCCGCCGCGGAGCGCGCACGCGTCGCGGGTTTCATCGTGCCCGACCTGCCGTTCGACGAAGGCGGCGAGCTCGCCGCCGCGCTCGAGGCGCGCGGCATCGCGCTCGTGCAGATGGCGACGCCGGTGACGACACGCGAGCGGCTCGCGAAGGTCTGCGGCGCGAGCCGCGGCTTCGTCTATGCCGTGACGATGACCGGCACGACGGGCCGCAACGTCGCGGTGCCCGACGACGTGCTCGCCTATCTCGGCCGGGTGCGCGCCGTGTCGCGCGTGCCGGTGTGCGCGGGCTTCGGCATCCGCTCGCGCGAGCAGGTGGAGCGGCTCGCCGGGCACGTCGACGGCGTGGTCGTCGGCTCGGCGCTGGTCGAGGTGCTCGAGCGCGGCGAGGATCCGGCGGCCTGGCTGCGCGCACTGCGGCCGACACGCGCATGAGCCACGAACGCGCGCCGCGACCCACGCTCGGGCTCGCGGCTTTGCTCGCTTTCCTGTCGATGGTGAGTCCGTTCTCGCTCGACACGTTCTTTCCGTCGTTCCCGGCGATCGCGCACGAGTTCTCGCTGAGCGCGCTGCAGTTGCAGCAGACGCTGACCGCCTACCTCGTGCCGTATGCGCTGACGATGCTGCTGCACGGGCCGCTGTCGGACGCCTACGGGCGGCGGCGCGTGATCCTCTCGGGCATGGCGCTGTACACGCTCGCCTCGCTCGCCTGCGCGCTCGCGCCGGATTTCGCGATGCTGCTCGTGTTCCGCGCGATGCAGGGCGCGACCGCCGGCGCCGGCATGGTGGTCGCACGCGCCGTCGTGCGTGACCTGTACGCGGGCCACGATGCGCAGCGGCTGATGTCGCTGATCACGATGCTGTTCGGTTTCGCGCCCGCGGTCGCACCGGTGATCGGCGGCTGGGTGCACGTCGCGTTCGGCTGGCGTGCGGTGTTCGTGTTCCTCGTCGCGCTCGGCCTCGTGATGCTGCTCGTCAGCTGGTGGCGGCTGCCGGAGACGCATCCGCCCGAGCGGCGCTTCGCATTCCAGTTCAGCGCGCTGCTGTCGATTTCGCGGCGCATCCTCGGCCACCGCGAGTTCCTGCTGCTGTCGCTCGCGAGCGGGCTGCACTTCGCGTCGGTGATCGCCTATATCGGCGCGGCGCCCGCGATCGTCCTCGAGCGCTGGCAGTTCGGCGAGACACAGTTCGCGATGCTGTTCTTCCCGGTGATCGGCGGCTTCGTCGCCGGGGCGTTCGCGTCGGGGCGCATGGCCGGACGGATCAGCTCGTGGGCGCAGTGCCGGATCGGCTACCTGATCTCGATCGCCGGCGGAGCGGTGTCGAGCGCCGCGCTCGCGCTGTACCCGGCCTTGCCGATTCCGCTGCAGCAGCTGTGCATTTTCACGATCGCGTTCGGCGTGCAGGTCGTCTCGCCGATCATCACGTTGCGCCTGCTGGATCTCTTTCCGGACACCCGCGGCGCCGTGTCCTCGGTGCAGGCCTTCGTCGCGATCCTGATCGCGGCGGCGACGATGGGCCTAGTCGTCCCCGCGCTGCACGGCTCGCTGCTGCTGCTCGCGATCGGCGCGCTGGCCGGGGCGCTGGCGGGCTGGAGCCTGTGGCGCGTGGCGCAGCCGGCCCCGGCGCGGTAGATTCGGCCTGGCCGCACAGGGGCGGGCAGCACAGGCGGGCCAGCAGGCATGGACGACGTCGAAGTCATCACGGTGGCAAGCCGGTTTCGCGGGCCGGACCGGTCCGCCAATGGCGGCTATTTCGCGGGCCTCGTGTCGGCGCGCTCGAGCGCGCCGATCACGCTGCGCCTGCTGGCGCCGCCACCGCTCGACGAGCCGCTGTTGCTGCAGCGTGACGGCAGCGCCCTGCGTGTCGTCTACGACGACACCGTGATCGCCGAGGCGCGCGCGATCGACGGCGGGCTGCCGGCCGCGCCCGTGCCGCCGCATTATGAGGCGGCGCTGGAAGCCTCGCGCCACTACGCGGGATTCCACGGTGCGGCCTACCCGCACTGCTTCGTCTGTGGCGCGCTGCGCGAGCGTGGCGACGGCCTGCGCATCTTCGCGGGCCCGTGGCGGGACGGCATGGTCGCCGCTCCGTGGGTGCCCGACGCTTCGCTCGCGGCCGACGACGGCAAGGTGGCTGCCGAGTTCATGTCGGCGGCGCTCGACTGCCCGGGCTATTTCGCGACCCAGCTCGACCTGCCGCTGCTGCTCGGCGAGTTCACCGTGCACATCGACCGGCGCGTGCACATCGACGAGCCCTGCGTCGTGGTCGGCTGGCGGCTCGGCTCGAGCGGCCGCAAGCACGTGGTCGGCACGGCGCTGTACGACGAGGATGGCGAGCTGTGCGCGCGGGCGCGCGGCCTCTGGATCGAGCCGCGGAGCTGACCGGGGGACTGCGATGAGGCGCAGCAGGCAGTCCGTTCGGCGTGCTCGCCTACGGCGTCGCTACCAAAGTCCTGAACCAGGCTGTCGAGCGCAACGCAGAACGGTTTCCCGAGGACTTCGTGTGCCGGCTCGAGCGCCCTGAGCTCGAGGCATTGAACCGGTCACAGCCTGTGACCGGCTCCCGGGAGTATCGCGACCCGCGCTTTCCGCCCTTCGCCTTCACCGAGCACGGCGCTATCCAGGCCGCGAACGTGCTCAACAGTCCCCGTGCGGTGGAAATGGGCGTTTGCAAGTGGCTGATGGCCCAGCCAAAAAGCTGCGCCGAACTGCGGCTGCCTACTTCGGGTCGGACAGGTCAGCGGTAAAGCCGATGGCGCGGCGCTTCGGTGCCGGTGGGTTCATCAGCTGGCGGATGGCCGAGAGGATGGCGGCGATGGCCTCGTCGTGGGAAACGAGCTTCTTTTCGATGCGCGCTTCGAGCTGGTCCAGACGCCGGGCCAGCTCCTGGTTGGAGGTCAGCAGCTCGCGCAGCTGCACGAACGCGCGGACGACATGCACGCCCATCTCCACGGCGCGCGGGCTGTTGAGCACGTTGGCGGCCTGGATAGCGCCGTGCTCGGTGAACGCCCAGGGGGCCTTGCGGTGGCCGCCGCGGCCGGTGGTCTTTGATGTCGCAATTTGCGACATCAAAGCCTGCTGCTCGGCCGGAGTGAGCTGGAACACGAAGTCCTCCGGGAACCGAGCGGCGTTGCGCCGGACCTGCTCGTTCAGGCGCGCGGTGGTGACGCCGTAGAGGGCGGCGAGGTCGCGGTCCAGGATCACGCGCTGACGGCGCAGCACGAGGATGGCGCGGGGGATGTCGGCGACGGCCGGCGCGCATCGGTCAAATCGAAGACGGGGTCAGGAAGGTCTTTCCAGCCCTACCCAGGCATATGAGGATCGCTCAGCTGCGACGTGCGAGAAACGCGCTGCCGGCGGCGGCTGCGATAAGCACCCAGCCCGGCCAGGCCGGGTCGCGCTCCACGGCGAGCCAGACGACGCCGCCGAGCAGCGCCGCGGCCGCGAGCAGCATCGCATCACGGCGGCGCCGTGACTCCCGCAGCTCGCGGCGCAGCCGCTCGATCGCCTCGCTTTCGACCGGCACGCGCAGCGTGTGATCCTGCGCGCGCTGCACGGCCGCGCGCGCGAGCGGCGGCAGCGCGCGCACCGTCGCCAGCATGTCGGGCAGCTGGTCGCGCAACTGGCGCAGGAAGCGCCGGGGGCTCACGCGCTCGCGCATCCAGTCGCGCAGGATCGGGCTCGCGGTGCGGAACACGTCGAGCTCCGGGTACAGTTCGCGGCCGAGACCCTCGATGTTGAGCAGCGTCTTCTGCAGCAGGATCAGCTGCGGCTGGATGCGCATGTCGAAGCGGCGCGAGATCTCGAACAGCCGCAGCAGCACGGTGCCGAACGAGATGTCCTTCAGCGGCTTCTGGAAGATCGGCTCGCAGACCGTGCGCACCGCCGATTCCATTTCGTCGACGCGCGTGTCGGGCGGCACCCAGCCCGACTCGAGATGCAGCTCGGCGACGCGGCGGTAGTTGCGGTCGAACACCGCGAGGAAGTTCTCGGCGAGGTAATGCAGGTCGCGCGGATCGAGCGTGCCGACGATGCCGAAGTCGATCGCGGCGTAGCGCGGCCGCGCCGGATCGTCGGCGAGCACGAAGATGTTGCCGGGGTGCATGTCGGCGTGGAAGAAATTGTGGCGGAAGACCTGCGTGAAGAAGATCTCGACGCCGTTCACGGCGAGCCGGCGAAAGTCGGTGCCGCGCGCGCGCAGCTGCGCCATGTCGCTGATCTGGATGCCGTGGATGCGCTCCATCACCATCACGTCGGTGCGGCACAGGTCCCAGTGGACCTCCGGCACGTAGAGCAGGTCCGAGCCCTCGAAGTTGCGCTTCAGCTGCGCGGCGTTCGCGGCCTCGCGCATCAGGTCGAGCTCGTCGATGATCGTCTTGCGGTATTCGCCCACCACCTCGACCGGCCGCAGCCGCTCGCTGCCCTTCCAGTAGCGCTGCGCCAGCGCGGCGAGCGCTTCGAGCACTTCGAGATCGCGCTCGATCACCGCGTGCATGCCGGGGCGCAGCACCTTGACGACCACCTCGCGCCCGTCGAGCAGGCGCGCGACGTGCACCTGCGCGATCGAGGCCGCGGCGAGCGGCGTCTCGTCGAAGCCCGCGAAGCGCGTCGCGAGCGCCGCACCGTAGGCGCGCTCGATCGCCGCGCGCGCCTCGGCGCCGGGGAACGGCGGCACGCGGTCCTGCAATTTCGCGAGCTCGTCGGCGATGTCGCGCGGCAGCAGGTCGCGCCGCGTGGAGACGGCCTGGCCGAACTTGACGAAGATCGGGCCGAGCTCCTCGAGCGCGAGCCGCAGGCGCTCGCCGCGCGAGCCGCCCTGGCGGCGCGCGAACCAGGTCCACGGCGAGGCGAGCAGCAGGTAGCGCAGCGGGCGGTACAGGTGGGTCGCGCGCACGAAGTCGTCGAGTCCGTGGCGCACGAGCACGCGCTGGATGCCGATCAGGCGCGCGAGGACCCGCAGCTTCAAGGCGCGCCCCGCCGCGCGAGCAGCCCGATGCGGGCGGCGAGCCGGTCGACGTCCTCGCGCGTGCGGTCGACGTCGCCGAAGAATGCGTCGGCTTCGGCGCGCGGCACGAGGTCGGCGCGCTCGTGCGCGAAGAACTCGGCGAGATTGCGCAGGCCGGTCGTCGCGACGCGGCGGCCGAAGGCGAGCGCGCCTCCGGCGGTGCGCGCGAGGCGGTGTGCGACCGCATCGCCGAGCAGCTGCGACATTTCCTCTTCGATGTCCGGGCGCAGCAGGTGGCCGAGCTCGCGGAACTGCTGCGCGGCCTGTGCATCGCCGTCGATGCGCACGTCGCCGCGACGGATCACGCCCTCGGCATCCGGCCCGGTGAGGGCCAGCAGGTTGAGCGGCGTGCCGCTCACTTCGGCGTCGGCAGGAGCAGGCGGCTCGGTGCCCGCCACCTCACGGCTCAGCGACAGGCGCGTGCCGTCGCTCGCGAGCACGAAGCGCAGCGCGAAGCCCTCGATGTCGAGCGCGATGCGGCGCCCGGCGAGCCCGGCGCACAGCTCGCGCGCGCGCGGCGAGCGGGGCAGGTTGCGGTTCAGCAGGCGTTCGGCGGCGGCGGTGAACATCGGCGCGGGTCAGTAGCGGTAGCCGCGGTGCACCGCGACGATGCCGCCGCTCAGGTTGTGGTAGCGGCAGCCCTCGAGGCCCGCGCCCTGCATCATGCCGAGCAGCGTTTCCTGGTCGGGGTGCATGCGGATCGATTCGGCGAGATACCGGTAGCTCGCCTCGTCCTTCGCGACCACGCGCCCGAGCAGCGGCAGCAGGTGGAACGAGTAGGCGTCGTAAGCAGGGCGCAGCGCTTCGATCGGCTTCGAGAATTCCAGCACGATCAGCTGGCCGCCGGGCTTGAGCGTGCGGCCCATCGAGGCGAGCGCCGCCGCCTTGTCGGTGACGTTGCGCAGGCCGAACGCGATCGTGACGCAGTGGAAGCTGCCGGCGGCGAACGGCAGCTGCTCGGCGTTCGCCTGCACGCATTCGACGCCGCGCACGTGGCCCGCGTCGAGCAGGCGGTCGCGGCCGTGCGCGAGCATCGCGGCATTGATATCGGTCAATACGACCAGGCCCGCCGACGTGACCTGGCGCGCGAGCCCGAGCGCGATGTCGCCGGTGCCGCCGGCGACGTCGAGCGCGCATTGCCCGGGCCGCAGGCCGGTCAGCGACAGTGCGAAGCGCTTCCATAGCCGGTGCACGCCGCCCGACATCAGGTCGTTCATCAGGTCGTAGTTGTCGGCGACCGAATCGAACACGCCGCGCACGCGGCGCGCCTTGTCCTCGCGAGGTACGCGCTGGTAGCCGAAATCGGTCGTCGGATCGGGGCTGGATGCGGTCAAGGCGGCCTCGCGCGAATGGCCGTTCATTCTAGCGCGGCCCGGCCGCGAACATGCGCGGTGCGGATGGAAGCGGAATTCCAGCTTTACAAGCCCGTGAAAGTTCGCTAACAATCCGCGCCACGTTCGGGCCCGCGAGGGCCGTCGAGACGGGGGTCTGATGGGCCGGGCAGCAATGCCCGGCCCTTTTTATTGCGCGGCCGGCTGCGAGTGTTTCGTGCCGAGCTCGTAGAGATATTTCCACGTGTAGAGACCGGTGTCGTGGCCGTCGTCGAAGACCAGCCGCACCGCATACTGGCCAACCGGCTCCACCCTGTCGATCAGTACGTTTTCCTTGCCGGTGACCGGGGTCTTCGGTCGCGCGCCGTGCCCCTGGACTTCGGCCGACGGCGAGTTGACGCGCAGGTACTCGAACGGCAGCTCGAAGCGGTGGCCGTCGTCGAAGGCGACGACCATCAGCCGTGACTTGCGGCGGACGCGGATTTCGGTGCAGGTGGTCATCTCGGCGCGTGGCTCCCGGAAAACAGCGGTCCATAAGCCTACCTCTGGCCGCCACCGGCCGTTGGCTTATACTGGTCGGACGGCCCGCCAATTCCGGCGTCGTAGTTCCGCTCGTCGAATGCCACCCACTGACACGTCCCGCCCGGATTACTACCATCGTGTCGTCGACTGCCAATGGGCCTGCCCGGCCCATACGGATGTCCCCGAGTACATTCGCCTGATCGCGCAGGGGCGTTTCACCGACGCCTACATGGTCAATCGCGCGACCAACGTGTTTCCCGGCATCCTTGGGCGCGTCTGCGACCGGCCCTGCGAGCCGGCGTGCCGGCGCTCCCGCGTCGAGGACAAGCCGGTCGCGATCTGCCGCCTGAAGCGCGTCGCCGCCGACCACAAGGACGCGATCACCGACCGGCTGCCGAAGATCCCGGCGGTGAAGAACGGCAAACGCATCGCCTGTATCGGCGCCGGCCCGGCGAGCCTCACCGTTGCGAACGATCTGCTGCCGCTCGGCTACCAGGTCACGATCTTCGAGCAGTTCGGCGAGCCGGGCGGCCTGATGCGCACCAACATCCCGTCGTTCCGTCTGCCGCAGGCAGTGCTCGACGAGGAAATCGGCGCGATCGTCGGCATGGGTGCGGAGCTGAAGCTTGGGGCTCCGGTCAGGAGCATGCGCGAGCTGCTCGGGCGCGGCGCCTACGACGCGGTGTTCGTCGGCTCGGGCGCGCCGAAGGGCAAGGATCTGAAACTGCCGGGCCGGGACGAGGCCGCGGCGAACATCCACATCGGCATCGACTGGCTCGAATCGGTCGCCTTCGATCACATCAAGGCGATCGGCCGCAAGGTGCTGATCATCGGCGTCGGCAACACCGCGATGGACTGCTGCCGCACTTCGCTGCGCCTCGGCGCGCAGCAGGTCAAGGTGATGGCGCGCAAGCCGCGGGCCTTCTTCAAGGCCTCGGAGTGGGAACTCGTCGATGCCGAGGAAGAGCAGGTCGAGATCGTCGTCAACCACTCGCCGAAGCATTTCGTCGTCGAGAACGGCCGGCTCACCGGCATGCAGTTCGAGCTGATGGAATACGAGCTCGACGCGCGCGGCCGCATCACTGCCGAGCGCGTGACCGGCGAGACCTTCCTGCCCGCCGACGACGTGATCCTCGCGATCGGCCAGGAGAACGCGTTCCCGTGGATCGAGCGCGACCTCGGCATCGAGTTCGACAAGTGGAGCGTGCCGACGATCGACCGGAAGACCTTCCAGTCGACCCGCGCTGGCGTGTTCTTCGGCGGCGACGCGGCGTTCGGGCCGAAGAACATCATCTGGGCGGTCGAGCACGGCCACCAGGCCGCGATCTCGATCCACCTGCACTGCCAGGGCGAGCCGGTCAGCGAGCGGCTCGCGCCGGGCATCAACCTGCAGAGCCGCAAGATGGGCATGCACGAGTGGTCGTACAGCAACGACTACAACCCCGTCGAGCGGCGGCTGATGCCGCACGTGTCGCTCAAGGAGCGCTTCAAGAAGCTCAACATCGAGGTCGAGCTCGGCTTCACCGCCGAGCAGGCGGCCGCCGAGGTGCAACGCTGCCTCAACTGCGACATCCAGACCGTGTTCGACGCGAAGCTGTGCATCGAGTGCGATGCCTGCGTCGACATCTGCCCGACCGACTGCCTGACGATCACGGCGGACGGCGACGAGGCCTGGCTGCGCCCGCGCCTGCGCGCGCCGGCGCTGAATCTCGAACAGCAGCTGTACGTGTCGGCGCCGCTGCCGCAGACCGCCCGCGTGATGGTCAAGGATGAAGACCTGTGCGTGCACTGCGGCCTGTGCGCCGAGCGCTGCCCGACTGCCGCCTGGGACATGCAGAAGTCGTACGTGGCGTGGCCGCACGCCGAGGACCAACCGGAAAAATGCCAGCCCTCCCTGCCCAAGATCGCGTAAACGACTTCGTCATCAAGATCGCCACGGTGAACGGCACGGGCTCGGCCAGTGCCAATACGCTGCTGATGAAGGCGATCTTCCGCAGCGGCATTCCCGTGATGGGGAAGAACTATTTCCCGTCGAACATCCAGGGCCTGCCGACCTGGTACGAGATCCGCGTGACCCGCGACGGCCACGTCGCGCGCTCGGGGCGCGTCGACATCATGGTCGCGATGAACGCCGAGACCTACGGCAAGGACGCGCGCGAGGTCACGAGCGGCGGCTACCTGGTCTACGACTCGACCTGGCCGCGCCCGGCGCTGCTCACGCGCGAGGACATCACCGTGCTCGGCGTGCCGCTCGCGAGGCTCTGCAACGAGAACTTCAAGGGCGTGCGCACGCGCATCCTGATGAAGAACATCTGCTATGCCGGCGTGCTCGCGGCGCTGCTCGACATCGACCTCGAGCGCATGCGCGAGCTGCTCGCCGAGACCTATGCGAAGAAGCCGCAGCTCGTCGACAGCAACATGAAGGCGGTGCAGCTCGGCTACGACTACGCGAAGGCGCACTTCAGCTGCCCGCTGCCGCTGCACTGCGCGCCGCTCGACCGGACCGCCGGCCACATCCTGATCGACGGCAACACGGCCGCCGGGCTCGGCGCGGTGTTCGCCGGCGCGACCGTCGGCGCCTGGTATCCGATCACGCCGTCGACCTCGCTGATGGATGCGTTCAAGAGCTTCTGCGACAAGTGGCGGATCGACCCGCAGACCGGCCGCAGGAACTACGCCTTCATCCAGGCCGAGGACGAGCTCGCCGCGATCGGCATGGTGCTCGGCGCATCGTGGAACGGCGCGCGCGCGTTCACCGCAACGTCGGGGCCCGGCATCTCGCTGATGAACGAATTCCTCGGGCTCGCGTACTACGCCGAGATCCCGGCGGTGATCTTCGACGTGCAGCGCGTCGGCCCGTCGACCGGCATGCCGACCCGCACGCAGCAGTGCGACCTGCTGCTGTGCGCCTACGCCTCGCACGGCGACACCAAGCACGTGTGTCTCTATCCGGCCAATCCCGAGGAGTGCTTCTACTTCTCGGTCGCCGCGTTCGATCTCGCCGAGCGGCTGCAGACCCCGGTCATGGTGCTGTCGGACCTCGACATCGGCATGAACGACTGGATGTGCCGCGACCTTCGCTGGGATGACGCCTGGCGGCCCGACCGCGGCAAGGTGCTGTCGAAGGACGAGGTCGTCAAGCTCGAGAAGTTCTACCGCTACCTCGACAAGGACGACGACGGCATTCCGTACCGCACGCTGCCGGGCGTGCACCCGAAGGCCGCGTACTTCACGCGCGGCTCGGGCCACACGCAGTACGGCGCGTATACCGAGGACGCGGCCGAGTACCAGATCGTCGTCGACCGGCTGGTGCGCAAGTTCAACACGGCCAAGTCGCTGGTGCCGAAGCCGGTGTTCGAGATGGCCGCTACCCGCACCGACGTCGGCGTGGTCGCCGCGGGCAGCAGCGACGGCGCGGTGCGCGAGGCGCTCGAGGTGCTGCGCGGCATGGGCGTGCACGCGAACTACATGCGCGTGCGCGCGCTGCCGTTCAACGACGAGGTCGAACGCTTCCTCGCCGAGCACCGCCTCGTGTTCGTCGTCGAGCAGAACCGCGACGCGCAACTGCGCTCGCTGCTGACGCTCGAGACGCAGGTCGACAAGGCGAAGCTGCGCTCGCTGCTGCACTACAGCGGCCTGCCGATCTCGTCGAGCTTCATCATCGAGGGCGTGCTGACCGAAGTGGCGCCGCGGCCGCTGCGCTCGGTCGGCCCGGTGCACGCCAGCTGAAAGCGCGCGGAGCGATTCCATGACCTTCATACCGAAACCGAAAGTCCGTCACCCGTCCCTGCCGCGCAACGAGCTCGGCCTGACGCGCCGCGACTACGAGGGCGTGCTGTCGACGCTGTGCGCGGGCTGCGGCCACGATTCGATCACCGCCGCGCTGACCGAGGCGATCTGGGGTCTGTCGCTCGAGCCGCAGAACATCGCCAAGCTGTCGGGGATCGGCTGCTCGTCGAAGACCACCGCCTATTTCGTCGGCGGCGCGCACGGCTTCAATTCGGTGCACGGGCGCATGCCGTCGATCGCGATGGGCGCGAGCGCCGCCAACCGCGACCTCAACTACATCGGCGTGTCGGGCGACGGCGACACGCTGTCGATCGGCCTCGGGCAGTTCTGCCACGCGATCCGCCGCAACCTGAACATGCTCTACGTGATCGAGAACAACGGCGTCTACGGGCTCACGAAGGGCCAGTTCTCGGCGTCGGCCGACATCGGCTCGCGGGCGAAGAAGGGCGAGCTGAACCAGCAGCCGCCGATCGATCCGGTGCTGCTCGCGATGAGCCTCGGCGCCTCGTTCGTCGCGCGCAGCTTCTCCGGCGACAAGCGCCAGCTCGTGCCGCTGCTGCAGGCGGGCCTGCGCCACCGCGGCTTCGCGCTGATCGACGTGCTCTCGCCGTGCGTGACCTTCAACGACCACGAGGGCTCGACCAAGAGCTATGCCTATACGCGCGAGCACTACGAGCCGGCCGTCAACGCCGACTTCGTGCCGTTCGAGCGCGAGATCGTCGCCGACTATGCCGAGGGCGAGACGCTGCCGGTCACGATGCACGACGGCAGCCGCATCCTGCTGCACAAGCTCGAGAAGGATTACGACCCGACCGACCGCGTCGCGGCGGCGGCGTTCATCCAGGCGCGCCAGCGCGAGGGCGAGTACCTGACCGGCCTGCTGTACATCGACGGCGCGCAGAAGGAATTCCACGAGATCAACGGCACGCCCGACGCGCCGCTCAACAGCCTGCCGTTCACGGCGCTGTCGCCGGGCTCGAAGGGCCTCGAGCGGATCCTCGCGCGATACCGGTGAACGCGCGGCGGCGTGCTGCTAGACTCGCGCCGCCTGCAAATCCAACGGAGTCGATACATGGGCAAAGGTGACCCCCGCAGCCGCCGCGGCAAGATCTACAAGGGATCGTTCGGCAAGACGCGGCCGAAGAAAGTCGTCAAGAAGAAGGCGGCGGCGAAGCGCCCGAAGAAGTAAGCCCGCGGTCAGGCGCGCGCCGGCGCCGGCGTCGTCTTGCGCGCCGCCACTTCACGGATCAGCTCGACGGCGCTGCGCTCGCAGGGCGGCAGGTCGATGTCGGTCGTGCCGAGCGGCGTGACCCGATCGCCCCAGCGCACCAGGTGCGCGCACCAGGTCAGGCCGCCGCCGAACGCCGGCATCAGCACCCAGGCGCCCGGCTCGACACGCCCTTCCTCGACCGCCTCGCACAGACCCACCGGCACCGTCGCCGACGACATGTTCCCGTAGCGCTGCACGTTCGTGAACACGCGCGCCATCGGGATGCCGGCGCGTTTCGCGACCGCCTCGATGATCCTGAGATTCGCCTGGTGCGGAACCGCGAGCTGGACGTCGGCCGCGGTCAGCCCACGGCGCGCGAGCGCCGCGGCGCTCGCCTCGCTCATGCCGAGCACGGCGCGCTTGAAGATCTCCTGACCGTCGAACTGCCAGGAGGTGAGGCCGTAGAGCTGGCCGCGGTTCGCATAGGCGCCGCCCATGCCGTGGATGCGCAGGATCTCGCGCGCCTCGCCGAAGCAGCCGAGCTTCTCGGCGAGCAGGCCCTCCTCATTGGCCGAGGCCTGCAGGACGACCGCCGCCGCGCCGTCGCCGAACAGCACCGCCACGTTGCGGTCGGTCCAGTCCATGTAGGGCGAGATGATTTCGGCGCCGATCACCAGCGCATTCTTCACGACGCCGTTCCTGATCATCGACGTCGCCGCGGACAGCCCGTACAGGAAGCTCGTGCAGGCGGTGTTCAGGTCCATCGCGGCGCAGCCGGCCGCGCCGATGCGCTGCTGCAGGCCCGAGGCCATGTTCGGCACCTGGTCCTCGAAGCTGCAGGTGCCGAAGACGATCAGCTCGACGTCGCGGCCGGGGAGAGCGGCGCAGGCGAGCGCGCGCTCTGCGGCGACGTGCGCCATCTCGGCCATCGTCACGTGCGCGATGCGCCGTTCGCGGATGCCGGTGCGGCTCGTGATCCACTCGTCGCTCGTGTCGAGCATGCCGGCGAGGTCCTGGTTCGACAGCACGGCGGGCGGCAGGCACTTGCCCCAGCCGGTGATGGCAGCGTAGGTCGACATGGCCCGGCAGCATACGACGCAGGCGCCTGGCCCGCACCTGTCAGCCGTTTCCTACGGCGGTAAAGCCGCCCTCTGACTGCGCGGCGGTTGCGCCCGCGCCTACAGTGTCCACGCATGCCGGCGCCTTCGCCCCCCGTCGAGCGTCGGCCCCTCGGGCGCCTCCGCGCAAGCGGAGGCGTCTTTTTATCTGCGGCGCGTTTCTGCGACACGTGGCCCGCACGCGCCGGACGTAGGACGGCGCCTCAAACCCGCCGCGCCGCGGATGACAGCGGCTCCCGGGGGCCCGCGCGTAGCCTCGATGGCGTCGATTACAGAGGAGACGGCCATGCACAACAAACTGATGCGCCACACCTGGCTCGTGATCGCCGGCAGCGCGCTGCTCGCGCTCGGCGCCTGCGCGGGCACCGGTCCGGAGAAGACCGTGGGCCAGTCGATCGACGACACGGTGCTCACCGCCAAGGTGAAGACCGCGCTGATCGAGGACAAGACGGTCAAGGCGCTCGACGTGAACGTCGAGACCAACATGGGGGTCGTGCAGCTCGCCGGATTCGCCGACAGCCGCGAGCAGATCGAGCGGGCCGGCGAGGTCGCGCGCGGCGTCGAGGGTGTCAAGTCCGTCAAGAACGACCTGCGCCTGAAAGGCGACTGAAAGGGACCGTCATGCTGAGATATGCCGCGATTTTCTTCGTCATCGCACTCGTGGCGGCCGTGTTCGGCTTCGGCGGCATCGCCGCCGGGGCCGCGGGCATCGCCAAGATCCTGTTCTTCATTTTCCTGGTCGTGTTCGTCGTGACGCTGGTGCTGGGCCTGTTCCGGCGTACATAGCGACCCGCCCGGGCCGGCTGCCTGCTAGCATGGAGCCCGGCGGTCAACGGTACGGAGTCGGCGGGTAGTGGACAGTCACGGGCTGCCGTGGCGGCAGTATCGCAGCGTGCATCTCGATTTCTGGGATGGCCTGCGGCTGCTGCCCGGCTCGATCTGGCTGCCGATCGTCGCGATCTCGCTGCTCGGCCTCGGTGTGTTCGTGCTGAACGAATGGTCGGTCGATCGCATCCGCATCGCGGCCGAGAGCGTCAACCGCACGCTCGGCATGCAGAACGAGGTGATCGCGCTGCGCTCGCAGCTCGTCGACCTCGAGAGCGCGCAGCGCGGCTATCTGCTGACGACCAACAGCCGCTACCTCGCACCCTACGAGAGCGCGCTGCCCGACCTGCAGGTGATCAGCGCGCGGCTGCGCTCGCTCGCCGCCAACGATGCCGAGGTGCTCGAGCACGTCACCCGCCTCGAGGAGCTGCGCGGCACGAAGATCGCCGAAGTCACCGCGTCGGTCTCGCTGACGCAGCGCGGCGATCGCGCCAACGCGATGGCGATCCTGCGCACCGGCGAGGGCCGCAAGGTGATGGACCAGTTCCGCGAGCAGGCGCAGGCGCTGATCGAGCTGCTCGACACGCGCGTCGCCTCGCTGCGCGCCGAGCAGGCCCGCAGCCTGGTCATGTCGCGCTACGCGTTCGCCGCGCTCGCGCTGCTGACCTTCGCGCTGATCCTGCTGGTCGTGCGGCTGTTCGTCTCCGATTCGCTGCGCCGCGAGGAGCAGCGCTACGAGGAAGAACACGAGCGGCGGCGCCTCGAAGTGATCATCGAGGACCGCACGCGCGAGCTGTCGCGACTCACGACCCACCTGCAGAGCGCCTCGGAGCAGGAGAAGGCCGACCTCGCGCGCGACCTGCACGATGAGCTCGGCGGCCTGCTGACCGCCGCGAACATGGACCTCGCGTGGCTGCAGGGCCGCTCGGTCACGATGGAGCAGGAGGTGCGTGACAAGCTCGACGAGCTGGTGCGCACGGTGACCGAGGCGATGCAGCTGAAGCGGCGCGTCGTCGAGAACCTGCGGCCGGCGCTGCTCGATCATTTCGGCCTGCCGACCGCGCTCGAGGCCTACTTCGACGAGACCTGCAAACGCGCCGGCCTGCAGTGCCGCACGACGATTCCCGACGAGATCGACCCGATACCGCAGGCGCTCGCGATCGCGCTGTTCCGCGTCGGCCAGGAGTCGCTGACCAACATCATCCGGCATGCCAAGGCGCGCAACGTCGAGATGAGCTTCGCGGTCGAACCCGGGGGCTATCACCTGGTGATCGCCGACGACGGCATCGGCATCGATCCGGAACGCATGCGCAGCTCGCACGGCCTGTCCGGCATGCGCCACCGCATCGTCAGCCTGAATGGCAGCTTCGAGATCGACAGCAACCCGGGCCGGGGCACGCGGCTCGACGTGCTGGTGCCGTTCGCGTCGCCCGAGCCGCCGTGAGCGGCGCGGCGGTCAGTGGCCGCCGCGCTGGAACTGCTCGAGCAGCGGCCGCACCTGCGAGAACTGCTGCATCTTGTCGAGGAAATGGTCGGCGCCGGCGTCCATGCAGCGCTGCTCGACGGTCGGCAGCGAATAGTTGGTGAGCACGACGATCAGCGGCTGCACGCGCGTGGCGAAGGCCTGGCGCGCGCGGCGGATCGCGGTGATGCCGCTGCCCTGCTTCAGCTCGACGTCGACGACCAGCGCGTCGTACTCGTTCGAGTCGATCAGCTCGATCGCTTCGCGCTCGGTTTCGGCGGTGCCGGTCACCTGCATGACGCCCGGCACGGTCAGCATGCCGATCATCCGGTCGCGCAGCAGCCGGGAGTCCTCGATCAGCAGGATGCGCAGCTCGCCGCCGGCCGTCGCGCGCGCGCCGGTCGCGCCGCGACCGGCGTACGTGGCCGCGCGTGGACCGGTCGATGGCGAAAAATGCGAGATCGATGGCATCGGCTTATTGCAGCAGGCTGTTCTTGATCGCGTAGTAGGTGATGTCGGCGTTGGTCTTCATGCCCATCTTGTCGAGGATCCGCGACCGGTAGGTGCTGACGGTCTTGACGCTCAGGAACAGCTTGTTCGCGATCTCGGTCACGGTCTTGCCCTCGGCGAGCTTGACGAAGATCTGGAACTCGCGTTCCGACAGCACGCCGTGGCGGGGCTGGTCGCCGTTGCCGTCGATGCCCGACAGCAGCAGGTCGGCGAGCTCGGGGCCCACGTAGCGGCTGCCGCGCGCGACCAGCCGCACCGCGCGCAGCAGCTCGGTGTCGTCGACGCCCTTGCTGATGAAGCCGTTGGCGCCGCCGCGCAGCACGTTGATGCCGAACTGCTTCTCCGGGTAGCCGCTCAGCACCAGCACGCCGACGCCCTCGTGGTGCGAGCGCACGTGCTTCAGCACGTCGAGGCCGGACATGTCGGGCAGCGACAGGTCGAGCAGCAGCAGGTTGCAGCTGTGCTCCTTCAGCGCCGCGATCACTTCCCGGCCGGTGCGGCATTCGGCGACCACGCGCAGGTCGGGCTGCGAGGAGATGATCTGTCGCAGACCGGCGCGCACGACCTGGTGGTCGTCGCCGATGATGATGCTGAACTGGGCCATTGCGCTCGCCTACCTGTCGTACAGCAGCCCCGCGATCGCACGCCGCGCCCGCTCCCAGGTCGTGGTGGTCACGGCCGCCGCGCGCTGGATCTCCCCGCGCGCCGCCGCCAGATGCCAGCGGGCCAGGCCGGAGCGGCGCGGGCCGGTCGAGTCTGTCCGAAGGCGCGCCTCGGGGCGTCCGAAACTGCTGTAGGAATTTTCCGACATCGCCACACCGATTCTCCGCTCGAGCCCGCCTCGGCAACTTAACCCGGCAGGGCGCCGCGGCACAGGGGCAGGGCGCGAGTGCCGCGCGTAGGACGCGGCTGACAGTGGCGCTCGTGCCGCCGCGCGTCAGGCGCCGGTGGCGGCCGCGGCCGCGCCGGCCTGCAGGCGGGCGCCGAGCCAGGCGGCAATCGCGACGATCTCGGCGCGACACACCTCGTGCTGCATCGGGTAGAGCTGCCACTCGACGCGATAGCCGAGCGAGACGAGCAGATCGCGCGACATCTCGCCGAGCACTGGCGGCAGCACCGGATCGGCGCTGCCGTGGCACATCAGGATCGGCAGGTCGCGGTTCGCGGCGCTCGCCTCGCCCGCCACCGTGTCGTGCAGCGGCAGGTAAGTGGACAGGCCCATCACGCCGCCGAGCCGCTGCGGGAAGCGCAGCGCCGTGTGCAGCGCGATTGCGCCGCCCTGCGAGAAGCCGGCCAGCACGATCTGCCGGCTCGCGACGCCGCGCGTGATCTCGCGCTCGATCAGCGCGCCCACGCGGGCGGCGGATTCGCGCGTGCCGGCGGCATCCTGGCGGCCGGCTGCCGACAGTTCGCTGATGTCGTACCAGGCGCGCATCGGCATGCCGTTGTTGACCGTGACCGGCCGCACGGGCGCGTGCGGGAAAATGAAACGCAGCGGCGCGGCGGGCCGCAGTCGCAGCTCGGGCACGAGCGGCACGAAATCGTAGCCGTCGGCGCCGAGGCCGTGCAGCCAGATCACGCTGGCGCCTGCCGCCGACGCATCGGCCCCGGCGGGAACCAGCGTGACGCTGACCTCGTCGCGGTCCTCCGCGGTCTCGAGGCGCAGGCCGCTCACAGGATGTACCGCGACAGATCCTCGTCCTTCGACAGCTCGCCGAGCTGCGCGTCGACGTAGGCCGCGTCGACCACGAGCGTGTTGCCGCGGCGCTCGCTGGCATCGTAGGAGACGTGCTCGAGCAGCCGCTCCATCACGGTGTGCAGCCGCCGCGCACCGATGTTCTCGGTGTGCTCGTTGACGTGCGCCGCGATCTCGGCGATGCGCCGCACGCCGCCGGCCTCGAAGTCGACGCGCACGCCTTCCGTGTCGAGCAGCGCGGCGTACTGGGTCGTCAGCGCGGCGTCGGGCTCGGTCAGGATGCGCACGAAGTCGTCGACGCCGAGCGAGCTGAGCTCGACGCGGATCGGCAGGCGGCCCTGCAGCTCGGGGATCAGGTCGGAAGGCTTCGACAGGTGGAACGCGCCCGAGGCGATGAACAGCACGTGGTCGGTCTTGACCGGCCCGTACTTCGTCGACACGGTGGAGCCCTCGACCAGCGGCAGCAGGTCGCGCTGCACGCCCTCGCGCGAGACGTCGGCGCCGAGCGTTTCCTGGCGGCGCGTGACCTTGTCGATCTCGTCGATGAAGACGATGCCGTTCTGCTCGGCGTTCGCGATCGCGCGCGCCTTGAGCTCGTCCTCGTTGACGAGCCGGGCCGCCTCCTCGTCGCCGAGCAGCTTCATCGCCTCCCTGACCTTCACCTTGCGTGTGTGGGTGCGGCCGCCGGCGAGGTTCTGGAACATCGACGACAGCTGCTGCTGCATCTCCTCCATGCCGGGTGGGGCCATGATCTCGACGCCGACCGGGATCGCGCGCAGCTCGATCTCGATCTCGCGGTCGTCGAGCTGCTTCTCGCGCAGCATCTTGCGGAATTTCTGCCGCGTCTCGGCGTCACGCGGCACCGGCGGCTCGTCGGTCGAGAAGCCCATCACGCGCGGCTTGGGCAGCAACGCGTCGAGCACGCGCTCCTCGGCGGCGTCGAGCGCCCGCTCGCGCACTTTCTCGACCTCCTGCTCGCGCGCCATCTTGACCGCGACGTCGGCCAGCTCCTTGACGATCGAATCGACGTCGCGGCCGACATAGCCGACCTCGGTGAACTTGGTCGCCTCGATCTTGACGAACGGCGCGTTCGCGAGCTTCGCGAGCCGGCGCGCGATCTCGGTCTTGCCGACGCCGGTCGGGCCGATCATCAGGATGTTCTTCGGCGTGATCTCGGCGCGCAGCCGCTCGTCGACCTGCATGCGCCGCCAGCGGTTGCGCAGCGCGATCGCGACCGCGCGCTTCGCGGCGCCCTGGCCGACGATGTGCTTGTCGAGCTCGCGCACGATCTGCTGCGGCGTCAGCGCCGCGGCCGGCGGCTGGCGGACTTCGGCGTCCATCACTTCAGCTCCTCGATCACGAGATTGCGGTTGGTGTAGATGCAGATGTCGGCGGCGATATCGAGCGCACGCTCGACGATCGCGCGGGCGTCGAGATCGGTGTTCCCGGCGAGCGCGCGCGCCGCGGCCTGCGCGAACGGCCCGCCCGAGCCGATCGCGACCAGGTCGTGCTCGGGCTCGATCACGTCGCCGTTGCCGGAGACGACGAACAGCTTGTCGCGGTCGCCGACCAGCAGCAGCGCCTCGAGGCGGCGCAGGTAGCGGTCGGAACGCCAGTCCTTCGCGATCTCGATCGCCGCGCGGGTCAGGTTGCCGTGCTTCTCGAGCTTGCCCTCGAAGCGCTCGAACAGCGTGAACGCATCGGCCGTGCCGCCGGCAAAGCCGGCGAGCACCTTGCCGCCGCCGAGCGGGCGCACCTTGCGCGCATTGCCCTTCATCACCGTGTTGCCGAGCGTGACCTGCCCGTCGCCGCCGAGCGCGACGGCGCCGTTGCGGCGCACCCCGAGGATCGTGGTGCCGTGCGGATTCCAGATTTCACTCATCGAAAAGCCTACTTCCTGCGTGCGCGCGGGTGTGCAGCGTCGTAGATGCGGGCGAGATGCTGGAAATCAAGGTGTGTGTACACCTGTGTCGTTGAGATGTCGGCGTGGCCGAGAAGTTCCTGCACGCCGCGAAGATCCCGGCTGGATTCAAGGAGATGGGTTGCGAACGAATGCCGGAACAGGTGCGGATGGGCGTGCACGCCGAGCCCCTGGCGGCGCGCCCAGTACGCGACGCGCTGCTGCACGGCCCGCGCGCCGATCCGCGCCCCGCCGCGGCCGGTGAACACGGCCCGCTCGCCGACCCGGGCGAAGGTCGTGCGCGCGGCGAGCCAGGCGCGCAATGCCGCGATCGCGGGCCGGCCGACCGGCAGCACGCGGGTTTTGGCGCCCTTGCCGTGCACGCGCACCGTGCGGTCGCCGAGGTCGAGGTCGGTGAGGTCGAGCCCGACGAGTTCGGCGAGGCGCAGGCCCGACGAGTACGCGAGCTCCATCAGCGCGCGATCGCGCAGCGCGAGCGGATCGTCCGCCCCGATCGCCAGCAGCTGCGCGACCTGGTCGACGTCGAGCGTGCCCGGCAGGCGCTTGCCGGCCTTGGGCGCCTTGATGTCGAGCGCGGGATTGGCCGCGATTGCTCCTTCGCGCACGAGGAAGGCGCAGAACGAGCGCACCGCCGAGAGCCGCCGCTGCACGCTGCGCGGCGCGAGCCCGGCGGCGTGCGAGCGCGCGGCGAACAGCCGCACGTGTTGCGAGTCGAGGCGCGCGAGGTCGGTGATGCGCTCGGTCTCGCAATAGCGCGCGAGCGCGGCGAGGTCACGCGCGTAGTTCGAGGACGTGTGCGGCGAGAGCCGCCGCTCGGTGGCCAGGTGTCGCCGGAAGCGCGCCAGCCAGTCAGCGATGGACGATGGCATCCGCGATCAGCTCGCCCATGCGGGCGAGGAACTCGGTGCTCATGCCCGGATGGAAGCGTTCGCGGTCATGGCTGCCGAGCGCCAGCAGGCCGATCGAGCCATGCTCGCCGAGCGGCACGAGCGCGACCGAGCCGATCTCGCCGGCGTCGGCGCCGAACAGGAACTGGCGCTGCGTGTCACGCACCTGGCCGCAGCGCGGCTTGCCGCTCGAGAACAGACCCTCGAACGAGCGCAGGTTCGCGTCGTCGGGCGGCACCGCGCGCAGGAAGCGCTCGGGCATCTCGAAGCCCGCGCCGTGGCCGTTGGTCAGGATCAGCGTGGAGTGGAAGGCGTCGAAGTCCTCGCGCAGGCTCGCCTCGATCTGCTCGGCCATCTGCTGGCGCGACGTGGCGCGCAGCAGCCGGCGCGTGAACTGCTGGATCTTCGCCGACAGCGCGTCGTTCGCGCGCGCGACCGCGACGAATTCGGCGAGCTTGCCCTCGAGCTCGGCCTGGCGCTCGCGCAGCACTTCGACCTGGCGCTCGACCAGCGAGATCGTGGTCGCCGAACGCGCGTGCGGCAGGCGCATGCGCGCGAGGATCGCCTGGTGGCGCTCGAAGAAGTCGGGATTCAGCTGCAGGTAGCGGGCGAGCGCTTCCTCGTCGATCGCATCGGTGGCGAGGCCCCGGGCTTCACTCGTTGTCATGTGTCGATCTCCACGCTCCCCGCGAAAGATACTTCGGCCGGACCCGTGAGCCAAATATTCGTGCCGGGCCCGGGCCAGTCGATCGTCAGCTCGCCGCCGGCGACGCGCACTTCGACGCGCTCGTCGAGCCGGCCGTGCCGCCGCCCGACCGCGACCGCCGCACAGGCGCCGGTGCCGCAGGCGAGCGTCTCGCCGGTGCCGCGCTCGTACACGCGCAGCACGATGTGGCCGCGGTCGACGATTTCCATGAAGCCGACGTTGACGCGCTTCGGGAAGCGCGGATGGCGCTCGATCGCCGGCCCCAGCCGGTCGACCGGCGCGGCGGCGGCCGACGCGACGGTGAGCACCGCATGCGGATTGCCCATCGACACCGCGCCGATCTCGACTTCGCTGCCGGCGACGTCGAGCGGATAGACGTGCGCCTCGGACGTCGCATCGAAGGGCAGCGACGCCGGCGTGAAATCGGGCACGCCCATGTCGACCGAGACGTTGCCGCCCGTCCCGACGCGCGCGCGCACGAGGCCGCCCGGGCTGTCCATCGCGACCTCGCCGGCCGTGGCGCGGCCCTGCTGCACGAGCAGCGCCGCGATGCAGCGCGCGCCGTTGCCGCATTGCTCGACCTCGTGGCCGTCGGCATTGAAGATGCGGTAGTAGACCGAGGTGCCGTCGCGGCGCGGCGGCTCGAGCATCAGCGCCTGGTCGAAGCCGATGCCCTTGTGCCGGTCGGCGAGCCGGCGCAACTCCGCGGCCGACGGCGGCTGGGCGCCGGCGGCGGCATCGAACACGACGAAGTCGTTGCCGAGGCCGTGCATTTTCGTGAACTCGATGCGCATGCGGCGAGCGTACCGGATCAGAGCGCGGAGCGGTCGCGGTAGAGGCAGCGATCCATCACCGTGAAGATCCCGGCGGCCTGCGCCCTGGCCGCGGCCGCGTGGTCGATCACGCCGTCCTGCAGCCACAGCGCCGGCATGCCGAGCCGGATGCAGTCCTCGACGATCGCCGCGACGTGTTCGGGCCGGCGGAACACGTCGACGATGTCGGGCTTCACGCCCGCGCCGAGCACGTCGCCGAGATGATCGAGATCGGGTACCGCGCGCTCGCCGAGCACTTCGCTCGTGCCGGGAGTGACCGGCACGATCCGGTAGCCGAAGCCCTGCAACGAGCGGGCGACGCGGTGGCTCGGCCGGTCCGGGTTTGCCGACAGGCCGACGATCGCGATCGTCTTCGCGCTGCGCAGCAGCCGGTCGATCGCGGCGCGATCGGGATTCGTGAACATCCGTATAGTCTACGGCATGCCGACACACCGCGTTCGCTTCGAGCCCCAGGGCCGCACGGTGTCGGTCCCTGCGGACGAAACCGTCCTCGATGCCGCGCTCGCCGCCGGCCTCAACCTGCCGCACAGCTGCAAGAGCGGTCACTGCGGCTCCTGCCGCGCGCGGCTGCTCGCGGGCAGCGTGCACTACCCGGCGGGCCGGCCGCTCGGCCTGATGGCAGCGGAGGAGGCGGCCGGCTTCGCGCTGCTGTGCCGCGCGCGGGCCGCGGGCGATCTCGTCGTCGAAGCGCGCGTGATCCGCAGCGTCACCGACGTCGAGATCAAGACGCTGCCGTGCCGCATCGATGCGCGCGAGCCACTCGCGCCAGACGTGCTGCGGCTGATGCTGCGCCTGCCGGCGGTCGAGAACTTCCGCTTCCTGCCCGGCCAGTATCTCGACGTGCTGGCCGATGGCGGCCGGCGGCGCAGTTTCTCGATCGCCTCACCGCCGCACGATGCCGCGCGTCTCGAACTGCACGTGCGGCACGTGCCGGGCGGCACCTTCACCGGCGGGCTGTTCGCGCAGCAGGCGGCCGGCGCACTGCTGCGCATCGAGGGGCCGATCGGCCAGTTCGTGTACACGGATGACGCCAGCCCGGCGATCTTCATCGCCGGCGGCACCGGCTTCGCGCCGGTGAAGTCGATGCTGCGCCATGCGCTCGAGCGCGGCACGGCGCGCGACCTCTGGCTGTACTGGGGCGCGCGCACGCCCATCGATCTTTATGAGGAGGCGCTGGTGCGCGAATGGGTCGAGCGCCATCCGCGCCTGCGCTACACCGGCGTGCTGTCGGCGGCGGCGGATGCCGGCCACGCGAGCGGCCTCGTGCACGAGACCGTGCTCACGCGCCATGCCGACCTCGCGCCGTTCGACGTCTATGCGGCGGGCCCGCCGGCGATGATCGAGGCGATCCGCGCGACATTGCCGGCGCGCGGGCTCGTGCTCGAGCGGCTGCATTTCGATTCTTTCGATTACGCGCCGGACGTGACGCGTCAGGCGTAGCGGCGCGTCGTGGCGACGAGGCAGGGGGTCGAGCGGCAGGCCGCATGCAGCTGGCGGCGGCGCAGCGCGACACTGGTCGAATACGACATCGCGACCGTGTCGGCCAGCAGCTGGTGCAGGCCGAGCGCCTGGCGGTGCAGGTATTCGGCGAGCGCGAGCGACATGCCGACGTGGCCCTGTATCCAGCCGTCGTCGGCGCCGTCGTGCACCGCTGTGAGCAGCGCCTGCGCGAGCGCGAGGTCGAGGCCGAGATGCTGCGCATCGGCCTGCAGCCATGCGGCCGCCGTATCGCGATGCCCGGCCGCATCGAGCAGGAAGGCGTATTCGCGATCGAGGACCCCGGGCAGGTGCGCGGCGAGCTCGCCGCTCACGCCCGGCTCGTCGGGACAGGCGACGGTCGGGAACAGCACCTCGAGCGGCGCCCAGGCCTGGATCGTGTCGCAGACCCAGCGGCGCGCCGCCGCGCAGGGCGAGGAGTGGCCGAGCACCGCGGCCGCGCGACCGAGCGAGCGGTTGCGCAGCTTCGACGTCGTCGCTTCGAAAGTGCGTGCCCAGCCGCTGCGGGCATGGTCGGCGAGCCAGTCGTCGAACGCCTGTTCGGCGATTCCGTAGGCGTTGGCGGCTGCGACGTCCATCCGTGGAGACCTCCCGTGACGAGGTCTCATATGACGCCGAAGGCCGGGGTTACGCGTTGACGCGCGTCACAGGCGGAAGCGCTCGCGCAGGTCGCCCGCCATGCGCCGGCTCACGGCCAGCCGCTCGGGCATGCCGCGCAGGCGTACGAAGTACTGCCCGTCGGGGTCGCGCTCGATGCGCTCGAGATGCAGGGCGCTGACGAGTGCGCTCCGGTGGATGCGCACGAAGTCGTCGGCGAATTCCTCCTCGAGCATCCGCAGCGACTCCTCGATCAGGTCGTCGCCGCCTTCGTGGCGCACCGTCGTGTATTTCTGGTCGGCGATGAAACAGCGCACTTCGGCCAATGGAATCAACCTGATACCGTCGCGCCGGCGCACCGGCACGTGGCTGCGGCGACGTGCCGGCGCCGTGGTCTCGGACTCGGCGCGCGCCAGCTGCGGGCGGGTCAGGCGCAGGCAGGCGCCGAGCGCGGCCTCGAGCTTGTCCTTGCGGATCGGCTTGAGCAGGTAGCCCGCGGCCTGCGCCTCGAAGGCGTTCAGCGCGTATTCGTCATAAGCCGTCGTGAATATGACAGCGGGCGGCTCGCTCATCGTCGCGATGCGCTGCGCGGCCTCGAGGCCGTCCATGTCGGGCATGCGCACGTCGAGCAGCACCACGTCGGGCGACAGATCCATCGTCAGTTCGAGCGCCTCGCGGCCGTTCGCGCCCTCGCCGACGAGCTGCACGCCGTCGATCTCGGCGAGCAGGCTCCCGAGGCGCGCGCGCGCCGGCGGCTCGTCGTCAACGATCAGCGTCTTCAGCTTCATGCGGGAATCTCAGCGTCACGATGTACTCGTCGTCGAAGCGGCCCGCCTTCACCGCCGCGCGCGCACCATACATCAGCGCGAGCCGCTCGCGGATGTTCGCGAGCGCGAGCCGGTTGCCGTCGCGCGGCACGGGACCCTCGGGTGCGGGGTTCCTGACCACGATCGTGACCAGGCCGTTCGCGTATTCGCCGGTGACGGTCACCGTGCCGCCGCCGCTGCGCGGCTCGATGCCGTGGTAGATCGCGTTCTCGAGCAGCGGCTGGATCATCAGGCTCGGCACGCGGGCGCGCGGCGGCACGCCCTGCACGCGCCACTCGACGCGCAGCCGCTCGCCGAGGCGCAGCAGCTCGATGCGCTCGTAGGTGCGCGCGATGTCGATTTCCTCGGCGAGCGTGATCTGCCCGCGCTGCTCGGCGAGGCTCGCGCGGAAGAGATCGGCGAGATCCTGCACCGCCTGCTCGGCGCGCGCCGGGTTCGAGCGCGTCAGCGCCGCGATCGTGTTCATGCTGTTGAACAGGAAGTGCGGGCGGATGCGCGCCTGCAGCGCGTGCACGCGCGCGCGCGACTGCATCTCGATGTTGCGCCGCCATTCGTGCATCACGTAGAAGTAGCGCAGTGCGAGCGCGGTGACGATGAATGCGATCGCGACGTTGCGCGCGATGAACGCGAAGTGCTCGCGCGGGAACAGCGAGCCGAGCTCGCCGCCGGTCCACGCCGCGCTGGTGCCGAGCCGGTAGGCCGCCTCGGAGACGAGCGCGACGATCGCGCAGACGATACCGAGCACCGCGGCCGCGCCGGCCGCCACCGACAGCGCCTCGAGCCGCCGCCGCGCGAGGCACAGTGCACCCTGGCCGGCGAGGCCGATCCAGATCAGAAAGAACGACGTGCGCGCGAGATCGGTCCAGAACGCGACCGCCGAGGCGTCGCGCCCGAGCGTGACGACGAGCGCGGTCAGCTCGACGATCAGCACGACGCCGAGCACGGTACGCCCGGCGCAGAAATCCGGCAGGTAATGCGACGGCGGCCGCGCCTCGGCGGAGCTGCCGGCGATGCCGCGCCCGCTCATGCGTCGCGCGCGCTCATGCGCCGGGCCGCGCGGCCTCGTCGAAGAGCGCGGCCTTCAGCCGGTAGTCCGCCGAGATGTCCTCGTCGCCGTAGCCCTCGGCGATCAGCTGGGCGTATTCGGCGAGCATGCTCTCGACGACCGGCAGCGTGACGCCGTGCTCGGCGGCCATCGCACGGCAGATGCCGAGGTCCTTTGCGTGCAGGCGCACGCGAAAGCCGGCCGGGAAACTGCCGCGGATCATGTTCGGCGCGCGGTTGACGAAGTACCAGCTCGAGCCCGCGCCCTTGCCGAGCGTGTCGACCAGCGCCTCGAGCGGCAGCCCCTGAGCGCGTGCGAACGCCATCGCCTCGGCGACCGCGCGGATGATGCCGGCGCACATGATCTGGTTGGTGGCCTTCGCCGCCTGGCCCGCGCCGCTCGGCCCGAAATGCGTGACCGTGCGGCCCATCGCGCGCAGCAGCGGCTCGGCGCGCGCGAACGCCGCCGCGTCGCCGCCGCACATCACCGCGAGCGTGCCGGCGCGCGCGCCCTCGACGCCGCCGCTGACAGGGCAGTCGAGGAACGCGACACCGCGCGGCGCGAGCAGCGCCGCGGCCTCGCGCGCCGTGCCGGCGCCGACCGTCGAGCAGTCGATCACGAGCGCGCCATCGCGCAATGCCGGCGCGAGCTGCGCGGCGACGGCGAGTACGTCCTCATCGGCAGATACGCAGATCACGACGGCATCGACCGCGGCGGCGAGCGCCGCGGGTGTCGCCGCGGCGGTCACGCCGGTGTCCTTGGCGAAGGCCCCGGCGGTCGCGGTAGTGCGGTTCCAGACCGCGGTGAGCAGGCCGGCCGCGTGAAGATTGCGCGCCATGTGCCAGCCCATGGCACCGAGACCGATGAATCCTGTACGCATGTTGTGGACGCTCCGCCCCCGACGCGGCGCGAAGTCGCCGCAGGCCGAACTCTAGCAGCCCGCGGGCACGGGGATCAGCGGCTGGCGGTCGAAGGCCCGCAGGCCGCGTCCATCGCTGCGCGGTTGGCGATGCGCACCTGGTCGGCTTCGGCATCGCTGAGGTATTCGCGCTCGCCGTTCTCGAGCGTGCGGAAAATGCGCCGGGCCTTCAGCGACTTGTCGTAGCGCGCCTTCGCATCCGTGCAGTCGGCCGCGCGCTTGGCGGCGAGATCCTGGGCCACGGCACGCGCGGCTTCGCGCGAGGCCTGCTCGTCGACCGCTGCGGTCGCATCGGGCGTGCTCGCGACCCGGCGCGGGGCCTCGTCGGCCGGGGTCGGCGGGCGCGGGCTCGTCATGCGCACCAGCTCGGCGCCCTCGCGCGGGCGGTCGCTGTAATGCACCTCGCCGCCCGCGTCGACCCAGCGGTACACGTCCGCCCGTGCCGCGAGCGGCAGCAGGACGAAAACGGCGGTCAGGAGAAGGAGCGGGCGCATCGGCAGGCCTCCATGGGCGCAGTATGGCGGTTCCCGGGGGACCGACATTTGAACTGCGTCACAGACTGCCAGAGCTTACCGCTCCTGCGCGAGCCCCGCACCCGCTCCCGGCCCCGGCCTCCTCAGCCCTCGTAGGCCCGCTCGCCGTGGAAGGTCGTGTCGAGCCCTTCGCGCTCCTGCTCCTCGCTGACCCGCAGGCCCACGGTCAGGTCCGCGATCTTGTAGGCGATGAAGGCGACGAGCGCCGACCAGCCGATCGTGATCAGCACGCCGAGCGTCTGCACCCAGACCTGGTGGCCCATCCGGTAGTCGTCGACGCCGGTGCCGCCGAGCGCCGGCGAGACCAGCACGCCGGTCAGGATCGCCCCGACGATACCGCCTACCGCGTGCACGCCGAACACGTCGAGCGAGTCGTCGTAGCCGAGCTTCACTTTCAGTTTCGCGACCGCCCACAGGCAGGCGAGCCCGGCGAGCGCGCCGAGGAAGATCGAGCCGCCGACGCCGAGCGAGCCGCATGACGGCGTGATCGCGACGAGTCCGGCGACCGCGCCCGAGGCCGCGCCGAGCATCGTCGGCTTGCCGCGGTGGATCCACTCGCCGAGCGTCCATGCGACCACCGCGGCGGCGGTGGCGAGGAAAGTGTTGATGAACACGAGACCGGTGAACGCGTTCGCCTCGAGGTTCGAACCGACGTTGAAGCCGAACCAGCCGATCCACAGCAGTGCCGCGCCGATCATCACGAACGGCACGCTGTGCGGCGCCATCGCGACGCTGCCGTAGCCGAGGCGCCGGCCGATCACCAGCGAGCCGACGAGTCCGGCGATGCCCGCGTTGATGTGCACGACCGTGCCGCCGGCGAAATCGAGCGCGCCGCGCTGGAACATGAAGCCCTCGCCGTACCACACCATGCGCGCGATCGGCAGGTAGCCGAACGTGAACCAGACCACCATGAAGGTCAGCACCGCCGCGAACTTCGCGCGCTCGGCGAACGAACCGACGATCAGACAGCAGGTGATCGCCGCGAACGTGGCCTGGAACGAGACGAACACGAACTCGGGGATCACGACGCCGTCGGTGAAGGTCGCCGCGGTCGAGTCAGGGGTGATGCCGTGCAGCAGCACGCGCTCGAAGCCGCCGATCCACTGCCCCGTGCCGGTGAAGGCCAGGCTGTAGCCGTACACCACCCACAGCAGCACGATCAGCGAGAAGCCGACGAAGACCTGCATCTGCACCGACAGCGCGTTCTTCGCGCGCACCATGCCGCTGTAGAAGAGTGCGAGCCCCGGCACGATCATTACGAGCACGAGCATCGTGCAGAGCATCATCCACGCCGTGTCGGCCTTGTCGGGCACCGGCGGCGGCGGGGCCTGACCGAGCGCGACCAGTGGCGCGGCCGCGAGCAGCAGGGCGGCGGTGACAGAGGTTCGAGATATGCGCATGCGACGACTCCCGTTGGCGTTTCGGCTGATGTCAGGTGGCGGCCGCTCCGGTCTCGCCGGTGCGAATGCGCACCGCCTCGTCGAGCGGCGCGACGAAAATCTTGCCGTCGCCGACCTTGCCGGTGCGGGCGACGTTGGCGATGGCCTCGATGACCGGCTCTACGACGCTTTCCTCGACCGCGATCTCGACGCGTGTCTTCGGCACGAAATCGATGCGGTACTCGGCGCTGCGGTAATGCTCGAGGTGGCCGTGCTGGCGGCCGTAACCCAGCACCTCGGTGACGGTCAGGCCCTGCACGCCGAGCCGCGCCACTGCGAGCTGCAGGTCGTCGAGCTTGTGCGGACGTATGATGGCCGTGATCATCTTCATCGTGTTTCCGGTCAATCCGGCGACGAATGCGCGCTGACCCCGACGGCCGCCACGCGTATCCTTGCCGTATCTGCGCCAACCGGACTGCAGCTTTCGTGCCACCCGCTAAGGCCACGAAAATGCGCCGCTTGCGCGCACCGCGCCGCCGCCGCTGCACCGATTTGGAGCCGGCGACTTCGCCTCTGCGTCAATTGAGGGCAAACATGGAACGCATACCGATCGACGAACTCGCCAAACGCCTGCTCGAATCGCTCCCCGCCGGGGTGCGCACGCTGCAGCGTGATCTAGAAACCAACTTCCGCGCCGTGCTGCGCGCCAACCTCGCGCGCCTCGACCTCGTCACGCGCGACGAGTTCGACGCCCAGGCGCGCGTGCTCGAACGCACGCGCGCGAAGCTCGAGGCGCTCGAAGCACAGGTGGCGGCGCTCGAAAGCGCGCGCGGCAGCGGTGATACCGCCGGCTGACACGCCGCAGGTCGCGCGCGTCGTGAGCCGCGCGCAGGTGGGGCTCGCCGCGCCGCTCGTCGAAGTCGAAGTGCATCTCGGGCCGGGGCTGCCCAACTTCGCGATCGTCGGCCTGCCCGCCGCCGCCGTGCGCGAAAGCCGCGAGCGCGTGCGCGCCGCACTCGTCTGCTGCGGCTACGAGCTGCCGGCCGGCCGCATCACCGTCAATCTCGCGCCGGCCGACCTGCCGAAGGAAGGCGGGCGCTACGACCTGCCGATCGCGGTGGGAATCCTGATTGCCTCGCACCAGCTGCGCGCGGCCCGGCCGATCGGCGGGTACGAGCTGTACGGCGAGCTGGGCCTCGGCGGCGAGCTGCGCCCGGTGCAGGGGCTGCTGCCCGCCGCCGCGCACGCCGCGGCGGCGGGGCACGAACTCGTCGTGCCGGCCGCCAATGCCTGGGAAGCGGCGATGGCGGCACCGCGCGTCGCGGGCGCCGCACACCTGCGCGAGGTCTGCGCGCGGCTCGCCGCCGGTTCGGTGGGCGATCCTGCAGGCGATCCGGACGCCGGTCCGACGACGGAGCCGGTGGCCGGCGAACAGGCCGGCGCGCGTCGCGAGGCGCATGCGCGCCCACCGCATCCCTGCGCCGCCGCCCGCGAACTGCCGGACCTGTGCGAAGTGCGCGGCCAGCGCGCCGCGAAGCGCGCGCTGACGATCGCGGCGGCCGGGTCCCACAGCGTATTGCTCGTCGGCCCGCCCGGCAGCGGCAAGACCATGCTCGCGCAACGCCTGCCGAGCCTGCTGCCGCCGCTCGAGCCGGCCGAGGCGCTCGAAGTCGCGACCATCGCATCGGTCGGCGGTCGCGGCGTCGATCATGCGAGCTGGGGCTGCCGGCCCTTCCGCAGCCCGCATCACACCGCGTCGGCCAGTGCGATCGTCGGCGGCGGGCCCCGCGCGCGCCCCGGAGAAGTCACGCTGGCGCACCTCGGCGTGCTGTTCCTCGACGAACTGCCCGAGTTCGACCGGCGCGTGCTCGAGGGCCTGCGCGAGCCGCTCGAGAACGGCAGCATCGCGATCACGCGGGCGGCGCTCGAAGTGCAGTACCCGGCGCGTTTCCAGTTCATTGCCGCGATGAATCCGTGCCCGTGCGGCTATCAGGGCGATCCGTCCGGACACTGCCGCTGCGCGCCGCCCGAAGTCGAGAAATACCGCGGCCGCCTCTCGGGCCCGCTGCTCGATCGGCTCGACCTGCGGGTCGACGTGCCGCGGGTCACCGAATCACTGTGGGGCGCGCCCGCGCGCGAAGTGCCGTCGGCGGAGCTCGCCCGCAGCGTCGCGGCGGCACGCGCGCGACAGATCGCGCGCGCCGGCAAACTGAACGCCTGGCTCAGCGTGCGCGAGCTCGCCGCGCACTGCGCGCTCGATGCGCCGGCAAGAGCGCTGCTCGACGCGAGCAGCCGCCGGCTGCTGCTGTCGGCGCGCAGTCAGCACCGGATCCTGCGCGTTGCGCGCACGATCGCCGATCTCGCCGGCCGCGAGCGGATCACGCGCGAGCAGCTCGCCGAAGCGATCCAGCTGCGGCGCGGCTGGGGGGAGCCCGAGGAGGGCTAGCTAGGTGCTTGGCCAACCGTTGATCAACGGCCCGGCTATTGTGCGACGTCGAGCGGGCTGCGCACGCCGCGACCGCCACGGTTCAGCACGTGCGTATAGATCATTGTCGTCTTCACGTCGCTGTGGCCGAGCAGTTCCTGGACGGTGCGGATGTCGTAGCCCGACTCGAGCAGATGCGTCGCGAAGCAGTGGCGGAACGTGTGACAGCTCGCCGGCTTCACGATGCCCGAGCGGCGCACGGCGAGCTTCACGGCACGCTGCATGTTCGAGTGGTGCGTATGATGGCGCACGGCCCTGCCGGTGTACGGGTCGCTGCAGCACTTGTCCGCAGGGAAGAGGTATTGCCAGGCCCAGGCCGTCGGCGCGCCGGGATACTTGTGCGCGAGCGCATAGGGCAGCGAGACGCCAGGGTGCGAGCGCAGACGCTCGTTGTCGAACCAGACCCGGAGCTGGGTGATATGGCCGGCGAGCATATCGCGCAGCGAGGCCGGAATCATCGTGACGCGATCTTTGCGGCCCTTGCCGTTGCGCACGATCAGCTCGCAGCGCGAAACGTCGAGATCCTTCACGCGAATCGCCAGAGCCTCATGCAGTCGTCAGGCCGCTGCCGTAGAGCAGGCTCGCGATCAGCCAGTGACGGCCCTTGAGCTCGCTCAGCACGCGGCGCACTTCCTCCCTGGTGAGCACCACCGGCAGGCGCTTCGGGCGGCGCGCGCGGGTGATCTGGTCGAGCCAGGGCAGGTCGATTTCCGAAACACCTGCCTGTGAGTCAACAGCGCGGACAGCGCCTGGTTCTGCGTGGACTCCGAGACGTGCGACTCGGTGGCGAGCATCGAGAGGAAGGACTCGATGTGCCCGGGGCCGAGCTCGCGGGGGTGGCGGCTGCCGTGGTAGCGGATGTAACGGCGGATCCAGTCGAGGTAGCTGCGCTCGGTGCGCAGGCTCATGTAGCGGGCGCGCAGGCTGGCGCGGGTGGTGGCGAGCAGGCCGGGGGCGGGGTAGCATTCATTGCGACGTTGCGTGGGGGTGGGGGGACGGTATGTTAGATCGCCAGGTTCTCCTTCAGAGACAATGTATAACAACTCGCTCGAGCGGTCGGGGAGGCGTCGTCCGTGACGCGATCGGTCATCGCCATGGGTGTAGATAAAGTGCCTGGCGGGACATCCTGTCCCGCCGCCGCTCAGCTCGGTCGTTATGCTGCATGAACTGCAAGAGCAGCAGTGCATCGGAAGCGGAAAGCTCATCGCACCGGGCAGCTTCGATTCGCGGCGCCCGACCGCGGCAGCCATCGCAGGCAGAAATCTTCTCGCCCGAACAACTGACCCTTGGCGCGATGCGCCGCTACCTCAAGGGGACCCCACCGTCGCAGCTTCGGAGCCCTGCCATTGCCGAGCGCTGCAATGAGTCCTAATCTTGGTGGCAAGGAGCCACAGCAGCTTCGGGGAGCACAGCGCGCATGCCGCATAACAAATCGCTCGAGCGCGGCCGTGACGGATAAAGTGCGAGTAGTACGTGTCTGCGCGCGGCGCGCTCAGCTCCATCGTTAGGTGCCTGTCATGCGTAGCGTTCTATCGGGTACCGCTATCCTGCTATTCATCGCGGGCTGTCAGATTCCCGGCGAAATTGTTCCGGATGACATGAGCTGCGGCACTCCTGATGGCAAGCACCACAAGTGGACAGTGAGTATCCAGCAACATCCTCTGACGGAGGGACCTAGCTACTACTATAGGCTCGAAGGCGATTACGTAGCTCTCATTCCACAGGAGTCTGTGCGCGCCAAGTACACGCGATTCGCCTCAGATCTAGGAAGTTCGGTTTCCGATCCAGAAATGCGCAGATTCATTCGTGAGATTCTTGCTGCTCCGCAGCTGCAGGCTTATCAGGATCTGTACGCCTACACTCTTCCTGAAGGAGATCTGTGGTGGGAGATCAGGTATCTAGTCGTGGACCTGATCCTTGGTGGCGAAGCGACGATTGTTAACCCGGGCGGATTGCCCGTTGAGCGCGTGGTAGCTGCACGTTCCAAGGGCCCTTGGTCTAGCAGCACCTCTATTCACATCAATGATGAGAATGGTGAACGACTTCTGTGGAGATTCGAATGCATTTCCTGACGTCAACTTCAGCACCTAACAGATCGCTCGAGCGCGGCCGTGACCGATAAAGTGCCCACAAATCGCGCTGGCAGGCGGCGCGCTCAGCTCAAACGTTATACGGCATGAACGCGGAGAGCTGATCGGCTCTCGGTAGTCGATCTGCTGCGCTGAAGAATCCCTCCGATCCGCGGCGCCCGCCTGTTGCGGTCACGATCGGGGAAGGCCGCGATGCATTGGCGGTGAAGATTGTCGCGTACGGCCGGCGTGGTGACTCAAGGGACGATGCGCGATACGTCACCTCGAGCTCGGGCATAAAGTGCTGGCGCGTGGTCGGTTCAAAGCGCCGGCCCCGAATGTCGCGGTGAGCAACCTATACCTTGCCATGCATTCGGCGGTGAAGGTGGCGGCAATGCGCCGCTGCGTTGTCGAGTATTGAGGTGTCCCGGCATCGTCGGTGGCTTCGTTGCCCGACAGTGCAGCGAGAGTTAATCTCAGCGCGAGGTAACGGGGTCAGCTTCGGAGAGGGTGGCGGCCATGCC
>JAHCAN010000017.1 GCA_019634915.1 Steroidobacteraceae bacterium
TTTCGACGGCGATCCGGAAAAGCCTGCCGTGCCGTGGAGCGCGCACGCGCGCGGCGAAGTGCCCGAGGGGCACTACACCGTGCCGATCAGCAAGGCCGAGATCGTGCGCGCGGGCAGGGACGCGACCATCATCGCGTACGGCACGATGGTGCATGTCGCCGAGGCGGCGGCGAACGCGCTCGGCCTCGATGCGGAAATCATCGACGTGCGCACGATCGTGCCGCTCGATGCCGAGACTTTGTGCGAATCGGTGAAGCGCACCGGCCGCTGCCTCATCGTGCACGAGGCGACGCGTTTCGGCGGCTTCGGCGCCGAGATCGCGGCGACCGTGCAGGAGGAGTGTTTCTGGCAGCTCGAGGCGCCGATCGGGCGTGTCGGCGGCTGGGACACACCGTATCCGCACGCCTTCGAATGGGAATACTTTCCGGGCCAGAAGCGCGTCGCGAGCGCGCTCGAGGCCCTCATGTCGGCGAGCTGAGCGCGCGGGGGCGCCATGGCGAACTACGTATTCAAGATGCCCGACCTCGGTGAGGGCACGGTGTCCGCCGAGATCCTGGCCTGGCACGTCAAGCCGGGAGACACGGTTGCGGAAGACCAGATCATCGCGGACGTCATGACCGAGAAAGCCGCGATCGAGGTGCCGGCGCCCGTCTCGGGAAAGGTCGTGCGCACGCGCGGGGAACCGGGCGAGATGGTCGCCGTGGGCTCCGAGCTGATCGTGTTCGACACCGGGAGCGAAGCCGTGGCCGATGGTGTCGCCACCGTCTCTGCCGCGAGCGCCGCCAAATCCGCCCCTGCGCCTGCAACGACAGCCGCACTCGCTGCCGTTACCGCGGCGCCGGCGGCGGCGCCCGCGCGACCGGCTGTGCCCGCGCCCGCGCGCGTCATGGCTTCGCCGGCCACGCGGCGTCGCGCGCAGGAAGCCGGCATCGACCTGCGTACCATCGCGGGCAGCGGCCCGGGCGGGCGCATCACGCGCGCGGACTTTGAATCTGCGGCGGCCGGCAGCGCGACGGGCGTCGTTGCCCGCGGGCAGCCGATGCCGGCGCGGGCGCGGCGGGACGGCACGACGGAGGTGAAGATCATCGGCCTGCGCCGCGTGATCGCCCAGCGCATGAGCGAGGCGAAGCGCAACATCCCGCACTTCGCCTACGTCGAGGAGATCGACGTCACCGAACTCGAAGCGCTGCGGGCGCATCTCAATGCGGGTGCGCCGGACGGCGCGCCGTCGCTGACGCTGCTGCCTTTCCTCGGCCTCGCGCTCGCGCGCGCGCTGCCGGCCTTTCCGCAGTGCAATGCCCGGCACGATGCGGAGCGCAACGTCGTCGTCCAGCACGCGGCGCTGCATCTCGGCATCGCAACGCAGACGCCCGATGGCCTCAAGGTGCCCGTCGTGCGCCATGCCGAGAGCCTGTCGCTGCGCGAGCTCGCTGCGGCGATTCGCGACGTGGCCGATCGTGCCCGCCGCAACAAGTCGCCGCGCGACGAGCTCGCCGGCTCCACGCTGACGATCACGAGCCTCGGCCGCCTGGGTGGCATCGCGTCGACGCCAGTGATCAACGCACCCGAGGTCGCGATCATCGGCGTCAACAAGGTCGTCGAGCGACCCGTCGTGCGCGACGGCGCGATCACGGTGCGCCGGATGATGAATCTTTCCTCGTCGTTCGATCACCGCTTCGTGGACGGCTATGATGCGGCTTCGATGATCCAGGCGCTGAAGGGCCTGCTCGAACATCCAGCGACGATTTTCATTCAGGAATAGGACACGGACGATGCAAGCTGCTGCGAAGCCGGCTTTCGGCACGGTATTGACGGAGAACATGGCGGTCGCGGAATTCCGCGACGGCCGCTGGCAGGCCCATGAGCTGAAGCCCGTCGCGCCGATTCCGCTGCATCCCGCGGCCCATGTCCTGCACTACGGCAGCGAGTGCTTCGAGGGTTTCAAGGCCCATCGCGGCAAGGACGGCGCCATCAGCGTCTTTCGCATGGACCGGCACATCGAGCGCATGCGCCAGAGCGCGCGCCAGCTGGTGCTGCCCGAACCCGACGCCGCGCAGCTCGCGACGATGGTGCGCGAAGTCGTCCGCGCGGCCCGCGAACAGGTGCCCGAGCCGCCGGGAGCGCTGTACCTGCGCCCGATGCTGCTCGGTACGACGCCGAACATTGGCGCCGCGGCGACGCCGAGCGCCACGGCGCTGCTGATCGTGCTCGCGAGTCCGGTGTGGGACTACTTCGCCGGCGGCGCGAAGGCGCTGCGCATCTTCGTCGAAGACCAGAAGACGCGCACCGCCTCGCATCTCGGCGTCGTCAAGACCGGCGGCAACTACGCGGCGGCGCTCGGCCTCACGCTCGAGGCCCGCAAGCAGTACGGCGTGGACCAGGTGCTGTTCTGCCCGGGAGGCAGCGTGCAGGAGACGGGCGCGGCGAATTTCCTGCTGCTGCGCGACGGGCAGCTGCTGACTCGCAGCCTCGACAGCTCGTTCCTGCATGGCGTCACGCGTGATTCGCTCCTCACGATGGCGCGCGACCTCGGCTTTCGCGTCGAGGAGCGCGCGTTCGACGTCGCCGAGATGCTCGAGTGGGTGAAGACCGGCGAGGCGGCCCTGTCGGGGACCGCCGCGGTGCTCGCGGGCGTCGGCACGCTGGTCACGCGCGACGGCGAGCACAAGGTCGGCGACGGCGGGATCGGCCCCGTGACCCGACGCCTGCGCGAGGCGCTGGTTGCCGTCCAGACCGGCGCGGTGTCGGACACGCGGGGCTGGCTCGAGCGCATCTGAGAACGGCCGGCCGGCCGGCAGCTCAGATCACCAGATCCGCGCCGCGCACTGATCCAGAGCAAGTCGTGCTGCAGATGCGCGGGCTATAATGCCCGAGGTTTTTGCGTTCCTCCCCCCATTCCCCGAGGTTTCCACGATGAAAAGTCTGATGCTTGCCGCCGCCCTGGCGCTTTTCGCCACCGGCCCCGTGCTCGCCGCCGACGCGGGCTGCTCGACCGTGATCGAAGGCAACGACGCCATGAAGTTCAACAAGGCGAGCATCGAGATTCCGAAGAGCTGCAAGGACTTCAAGGTCACGCTGAAGCACGTCGGCAAGCTGCCCAAGGCGACCATGGGCCACAACTGGGTCCTGACGAAGACGGCCGACCTGCAGGCGGTGGCCAACGAGGCGCTCAAGGCCGGCGTCAAGAACGATTATGTGAAGCCGGACGATGCGCGCGTGATCGCGCACACGAAGATGATCGGCGGTGGCGAAAGCACCGAGGTGACCGTGTCCGTGGCGAAGCTCAAGGCCGGTGAGGCCTATTCGTTCTTCTGCTCCTTCCCCGGGCACTGGGCCCTGATGAAGGGCACGCTGACCGTCAAGTAACGCGGCCGGGAGTCGGGCCGGGGCCGCCCCTGGCCCCGCCCCCTTTCACGCCCCCCGCGGCAGCACGGTGAGGACGCGTGCCACGAACTCGTGGAACGCATCGAGGTAGCCGCGCAGGAATTTCGCGGTCGACGCATCGGCGATTTCGCCGGCGTCGTTCAGCATGCCTTCCCGGAACTGGATGTATGCTTCGGGCGCGTTCTTTCGCGAGGCTTCCGATCAGGTATCCGACTTTGCAGGTTTTCACTGTCGTCTCCTCGGGGCGGGGGGGTGCGGCGAGTACAGCGAAGGCGGTCCAGATGAAATCCGGCAAGTCCATGCTGCAGTATCCCTTCGGCGACGCAGTGCCCGCGATCGGTCGCGCGCGCGAAGTCGCGCCCGGCTTGCGCTGGCTGCGCATGCCGCTGCCCTTTGCGCTCGACCACATCAACCTCTGGCTGCTGCGCGACCGCGACGTCGAGAGCGGCCGCGAGGGCTGGGCGATCGTCGACTGCGGCATCGCCAGCGACGCGACCCGCGCCGCCTGGGAGCAGGTGTTCGCCAACGAGCTGCAGGGCCTGCCGGTGCTGCGCGTGATCGTCACGCACATGCACCCGGACCACATCTGAACGACGGCCGCTGGCGAGTGGCGCCGTTTGGCTACCGGCCGCGCGATCTTTGCAGTAATCGGTAGCTTTGAGCGCACGGCGACGCCCTTACTTACCCGGTGCCGAGGCGACGGACTGGCGACACCCGGGATCTTCTTGCATCCATTGCACACTCCCAACGCATGAGGTTCGTGGGAGGGCGCAAGATGGGGCTCCTCGGATCGGTTGGTAAAGGTTGCGGCGTCAGGCCAATCCGGGTCCCGTCTCGTCCGCGCTACCTGCTTCTCGGACCTTCTTCTCCCACTCGCCCTTGAAGCGGAACATGTTCTCCCTTGGGGGTTGGGGAGAGAAAGTCTCCAGCCAGCACACTGGCTTGGGGCTGGTGTTACTGAACGAATGAAAGCAACCGACACCGGTCCAAAGCACATCGCCAGGCCGAGCCAAGTAGTGCTTGTCGTCCATCACCACCTCAACCTCGCCGCTGAGAATGAGGTAGCATTCTTCGAACGTATGGTCGTGCATGCCCAAGCTGACGCCTGGTTGATACTCGATGAACACCAGCCGGTGGTGTGCGGCACCGAGGTTCTCATCCACCAGCCACTTCAGGAACACGCCTGGTGGTGCGCCGCTGGTCTGCCGCGCCGGATCGTCCGGCGCCGGAATCTGCATCACGTCGAAATGGCCGAGAAGAGAATCGCCGGTATTTTCCGGATCGAGCGACTCGGCGCGGGTGGGCACGGCGGCATTTCCGAGGAAGCATGTATCCTGCCAAGCGCCCGCTGACTTGGGCTGGGGGGCGGCCATCTGAAACCAGCGCGCCGGTCTGGATCCTGCATTGCGCCAGGCGTGCACCTGCCCGGACTTGAGCACGCCGAAATCACCGGGCCCGAGCCGATGGGTCCGGCCCTCGATGCTCAATACAACCTCGCCTTGCAGGATATAGAAGCTCTTCTCGTAGGCATGCAGGTGAGGTGACAGTACCCCTTGCGGCTCGAGCTGGCAGATGTGGGTGCCAGTGTGCACGGAACCCATGGTGGAATCGACCAGCGTCGCCTGGGTATAGCCCTGGTTGTGCTTGTCATAGGGCGGCGACGGAGGTTGAAGTGCGGATTCCTCGAAATGGTTGAAGTAGTGCATGAGCGGCTCCTCGGGAGAGGTCAGAAGTGGCGCCACCTGGTTTCACTACGGAATGCGGCTTGCACTGGACCTGACCCGCTTCGGTGGAAGGGTATGAGTTTGTGATCCGATCTGTCGAGTGATAATTCTCCTCTGGTCTTGGCATTCTTGCACTCTTCATTCTCAATGCTTCTTGCGCCAGTCAGTCTGGCGCGCGTAGCGCGCCAGAAGCGCCAGGTTCGCGGACGCGTCCTCGCCGAGGAACGCTCGTTCGAAGTCGCGCGGCGAACGGTAGCCGAGCGAAGAATGACGCCGGCGTGTGTTGTACCAGCCTTCGATCCAGGCGAAGGTTGCCTGGCGCGCCGCCACACGCGTTCTGAAATGGTTGCGATCCAGTACCTCGCACTCCAGCGTTGCAAAGAAGCTCTCCGCCATCGCATTGTCGTAGGCGTCACCGACCGAACCCAGCGACGGACGCACGCCGAGCTCCTCGCAGCGCTTTCCGAAGGCGATCGAGGTGTACTGGCAGCCGTGATCCGAATGATGGATCACAGCGCGCGGGGTGCGCTGGGCGTAGGCCCTCTCGAGAGCGCTGAGCATCAACTCGGTGCGCAGCGCCCCGCCCATCGCCCAGCCCACGACGCGCCGCGAGAAGGCATCCAGCACCATCGCCAGGTACAGAAAGCCTTCCCAGGTCGGGATGAAGGTCGCATCCGCCACCCACAGACGGTCCGGTTCCGACACCGTGAAGTCCCGATCCACCAGATCCGGCGCCCAGCGCTCGCGTACCTCGCTGACGGTCGTGCACACGAACCGGCGCTTGCTGATACCCCGCAGCCCGGCGGCCTTCATCAGACGCGCCACCCGCTTGCGGCCCACGTGTACCCCATAGGCCTGCTGCAGCTCGGCATGCACTCGCGGGGCACCATAGGTGCCGTACGAGCGCTCGTGAATCGTGTGGATCAGTGCTGTCAGCTCGAGATCCTGCCGGGCATGGCGCGAGCGCGGCCGGTCGTCCCAGGCATAAAAGCCGCTGACCGAAACCTTGAGCAACCGACACATCATCGCTACCGGGTAGTTCGCCTGGTTCGCTCTTACGAATCCGAAGAGCGGCGCGAATTGGGCACGATCTCCTGCGCGAACCAGGCGCTGGCTTTTCCCAGAATGTCACGCTCCAGCCGCAGCCGCTTCACCTCACGCCGCAGCTGCGCCAGCTCCACCTTCTCCTCCGTGCTCAACCCGCCATCGCCGTGGCCCGCATCCCGATCGGCCTGCTTGGCCCAGCGGCTGATCGCCCACGGCGAACAGCCGAACTCGCGCGACAGCTCCGTCAGCGATCGGCCGGCCCGGTGCAGGCGCACCAGCTGTGTCTGGAACTCCTTCGGGTAACGCTTTGCAAACTTTGATTTCGCCATCTCCAGCTCCTCTCTCGTGCACTGTGGTCCCTACACGAAAGCGGGGCAAGATCACACCGGGTGGACGCCGGTGCGGTTCAAGCTGCTCTCGCGAGAGGCAGCGGCAGCGTCGACCTGAAGTAGACGTGATCGGGCGTCAGGAGGTCAAGGGCACCGTACGATCGACGCGTGTTGTAGAACGCGAAGTAGCGACAGATGCCTGCGCTGGTAGCTCCATCGAGACCGCACTTCCGCTTGCTCGTCGTGCCCGAATCGCGGGCCGACGTCTACCTGTCTTGGTCTTGGTTCCATGGCCCCCTTCAGTCAAGTCAGTAACATCAAACCGGACGATCCCCGGCCAACGTGATTCGGTGCATCGAGCGTCGAAAGCCGTGATAGTCATTAACGGGGTTGTGTTGTGCAGCGCGGTTGTCCCAGAAAGCAATCGATTGCGGTCGCCAGTTGAACCGGCATGTGTACTCCGGCTTCACTTGGTGCTGGAACAGGAAGTCCAGGATCGGAGTGCTTTCGGCAGTGGTCATACCCTTGAAGTGAGTCGTGTGTGCAAAATTGACGAAGAGTGCGCGTCGCCCTGTCTCGGGGTGTGTGCGAACAGCAGGATGCTCCGACAGCAACTCTCGCTGAGCGGCGCGGCCGTCCGCTTCGCGCATCATGTCTTCCCGCGTCTTCGTCACATCTGCTTTGGCAGACGAGTTTACCGCGGTGAGGCCGTCCAGAATACCGCGCATCGGCGCGGATAGTCCCTCGTACGCCAGGTACTGGTTCGCGAACAACGTGTCCCCGCCAAACGGCGGCACCTGCACGGCATAGAGCATTGAACCCATCGGCGGCTCGTCCAGATAAGTTGTGTCCGAATGCCACACCCCGCCAAAGTTGTTCCGCTCATGTTCGAGCTTTGTGATTTCGATGATCTCCGGATAACCGTCGATTCCCCTGACGAACGGATATTCGATCGGGGTGCCGAAAGCCCGGGCGAATTCGAGAAACTTCGAAGCCGACAATTCTTGGTCGCGGAAGAATATGGCCAGATACTCGAGGAGGGCACCTCTGATTTCTGCAACGCTACTGTCATCGAGCGGGGCGCTTAGATCGATGCCGCCTATTTCAGCGCCCAGCGCGCCGGCAATGCGCGTGACTGTAAATTGCCGCTTACTCGTGACCGACATGTTCTTACTCGGCTCTATTCGGTTCATCGCTTGTGGCTTCGATAGCTGCGACTATGGCTGCGCCCATTTCCCGGGTCGTCGAGTTTCCGCCCAGGTCTGGAGTTCGTGGTCCGCTGACGAGCACCGCCTCGATTCCGTGCAGAATCCTGTCGTGCGCGTCGCGATATATACCTTCACCGTGCCCCAGGAAGTCGAGCAACATCGCCCCCGACCAGACAGCCGCAATTGGATTGGCGATGCCTTTTCCTGCGATATCCGGCGCGGAGCCATGAACGGGCTCGAACAGTGACGGATAGTTTCTCTCAGGATTCAGATTGGCCGATGGGGCAATTCCGATCGTGCCGGCGCAGGCAGGGCCGAGATCCGAGAGGATATCTCCGAACAGGTTTGAGGCGACCACCACGTCGAAGCGTTCGGGAGACGACACAAAGCGCGCGGCCAGGATGTCGATATGCTGGCGCTCCCACTCTATCGCGGGGAAGCCCCGTGCCATGAGCTCGACCCGTTCGTCCCAATATGGCATCGTCATGGCAATACCGTTCGATTTGGTCGCTGCGGTAAGCTTCTTGCGCCGCCGGCGAGATGCCAATTCAAAGGCATAGCGCAGAATGCGGTCGACGCCATGACGGGTGAAGATCGTTTCCTGAATGACAAGCTCGCGGTCGGTTCCGGCAAACGCGCGTCCACCGATCTCGGAGTACTCGCCTTCGGTATTTTCTCTGATGATGACGAAATCGATATCGCCCGGCGACTTGCCTGCGAGCGGGCACGGCACGCCGGGCATGAGTCTGACTGGTCGAAGATTCACGTACTGATCGAAACCCCGGCGAATGGCGAGAATGGATCCCCATATCGCCACATGATCGGGAACAATATGCGGCGCGCCGACCGCCCCGAAATAGATGGCCTCATACGCCTTTAGCTTCTCGGGCCAGTCAATGGGCAGCATGGCGCCATGCCGTGCGAAGTATGTCGCGCACGACCAATCCAGTTCGTCGATCTCCAGGCGGATATCATATTGGCCCGCTGCCGCTTTCAATGCAGCGAGGCCCACCGACATCACTTCGGGCCCAATTCCGTCGCCGGGTATCAGCGCAATACGGTGACGGTTCATCACGCCTTCGCTTTCAGGAGCATGCACGCGTGTTCGCGACAGATGCCACTCGGGAAAGTTTCAGTCATCACATTCACTTCCTGATTCAGCACTCCCGACCAACGGTTTCAGACCGGACCGTCGCGATTGGCAACGGCTTGTCGCAACCGGGCGGAAACCAGCTTGCCGGCTCGCGCACATATATGTGCCGCGCCAGCTTGACTGCTTCACGCAAGCTTGCTCCAAGCACCCGAAGATATCTCGGGAAGCATTGGTTGGTGCCTCCGGCTCCTGAGACGACAGCACATACCGAGTGAGAACTCGCTGCGTCGTGGATCCATACGCGCGCGCAGGATTGATGGAGATGCGATTCCCCAGGAACAATGAGCGGAAATCAAAGAACGAAATGAGACGCGCGCAGCAAAGCAATGCGTCAGCATCCCGGCTGCTCCTTGATCCACGAGAGCCTTCAGCCGCGCGCCGCGCTCTTTGCCCCGAAGGCAAATGGTGCGACGGTCGCGGCAGGTCTTCGGGCTTATGGGCTTGAGGTCCTGATCCCTCTACCTACCGGGCGCTGCTTCCCGGACCAAGATCCAGTGCTGAAGACGCCTGTCGTTCCCAATTACCGCTGCGGGACAGCTCCGGAATTGGCGCAGGCCTCAGAGCCCACGCCGCACCGGATTCCCTTTTAAGCCTGCTTGTTGAGGGCAGACACCGCTAACAGGAGGCAAACTATTGCAGGCGCTTTGAGTTGTCAAATAGGCGAACGCTGGCGCATCTCACGCCATGCAGAGTGTGTGCTGATCTGGATGGTACCGGCTGAAGGCGCTTGACTGGTGCAGCGGCTGCCGACCCTCCAAGGCGAGTTCGCCTCAGCTCATCGTCCATCCGCCGCTGACATCAAGCGTTATGCCTGTTATGTATGAGGCTTGATCGGAGGCAAGGAACACCGCGGCGTCCGCAATATTTCCTGTCTCCGCGAGGCGACGCATCGGAATCTTCGCGATGAGCGCAGCTGTGGCGTCAGGGGTGCGGACATTGCGAAAGCGTGCGGTGTTCGTGGGACCTGGAGCAATGGCGTTCACGGTGATTCCATGAGTCGCCAATTCATGCGCGAGGTGCCAGGTCAGCCCACGCACCGCAGCCTTGCTGGCGGCGTAGTGAGCTGCTGAAAGTGTCATGCCCGCACCTGTCTTGCCCGCGCCGGAAGTAAGATTGATGATCCGCCCGTGGCTGCGCTCGAGCATGCCGGGGATTGTGGCCTTGCTCCAGAGAAACGTGGATTTGAGGTTCAACGCGATGATGTCGTCCCATTCTTGTTCGGGAATTTCCCAAGTCTTGCGCATCGTGCGATAGCCGCCTACGTTGTTGACGATGATGTCAATTGCGGCGGAGTTCTTCAAAGTCGCTCGAACAGTCGCTTCGACCGCCGCCGAGTTCGTGGCGTCAACGGCGAAACTGCTCGCAATGCCGCCGGAGGCGTTGATTGATTCCGCAACGCTTTGGCCCAGTCTCTCGTCGGCGTCCACGACGATAACTTGAGCTCCGGCGTCTGCGAGCGCTCTTGCAATTGCCTCTCCGATGCCGCCGCCAGCGCCTGTCACGATCGCGGTACGCCCGGCCAGCGTCTGCTGTGTATTCGGAATCACCATGTCTGTCCTGAACAGAGGTCGCCGCAACCTATCACCTTGTGGACACGCATTGAAAGGCGAGTTCGCTCAACGTGGCGGTCATGCGCCCTCTGTGCGCCGTGACTGTCTTGCCTGTAATGCAGCAAAGGGCTCGATCTCGGCTGCGACCCTTCGGGAAACTGCGGCGGACTGTCGGTAGTTTCGAACCGCGGCGCCTTCGATCCGGCGAAGGAATGTTGCTCCAACTCCATTCCCGGTACGTCGCTTCGCGCCATCGAGCCACAGGCTGCACAGAAGTTGCGCGCTCTGCCGGTCGGGCTACGCAGGCTGCATCCGCCAGCGAACGCGGTGCTGCGGGTGCCGTGTGCGGCCAATGTGGCGAACGAACTCGTACCGCCTGCTGCAACGACGCCCGGATCGGTACCCGCGTGAAGGGTTGTGGTGCGCCCCCAGGACTGCGCGAAGTATCGCCGCGTGACAGCTCCGTGGGCGTCGTCACCGTGGTGATCGCGCACATATCGGGTGCAAATCAGAAAATATCTATATTCGAGTCTAATAATCTGAATTTATTAGATAAATCTATCAGTTTTCTGGCGAGCAAGAGGCGTCGGTCGCTTTGCTCATTGACACGAGTGTTCAAAAGGGGGAAATTGGAACCGTATATCCGAACAATTCTAGAGGGGATCTGCGGATGACTACGTACGCGCGAGAGACGTCGACGGCGGGTTTTCGGCGGGAAAGCGCCGCTGCAAAGGGCGTGCTTTCTGGTTGCGCAGCAGCAGTAATGGTTTCGATCAGCTTCACCGCATACGCCCAATCCTCTGCTGAACCTCAGCTCGAGGAGGTCATGGTCACAGCACGCAAGCAGGAAGAGAGCTTGCAGGACGCGCCATTGGCTATCAGTGCCGTCAGCGGCGCCAGTCTCAGGGAGTCCCAAGTCAGTAATCTTGTGGACGTCGAGACGAGCATGCCCAACGTGAATTTCGGCGCGCGCCTCTCGGCAGGCGCCCCCACTATCCGGGGTGTAGGGTTTACCCTTCTGGCTGCAGGTACGAGTGCCAATGTGGCAGTTCACGTGGACGGCGTACCCATCGGCCGGCCGGCCGCTACGGCTGCGTCGTTCTTCGACATCGAGCGGATCGAAGTGGTCCGCGGACCTCAGGGCACACTGTACGGTCGCAACGCCACCGGTGGCGCGATCAATCTGATCACAGAGCAACCATCGCCAGAGCTCAAGGGCTATGCCAATGTGACTGTCGGGAACTACAACAGCCGGCGCCTGGAGGGCGCAATAGGCGGACCGATCGTCGAGGATCGGCTATTGGGCCGTGTGGCCTTCGTCATAGATCAGCATGACGGCTGGGCAACCAACCGCCAATCTGGCAAGGAGGTCGATGCTCTGGCCATGAACGCTTTTCGGGGCCGTCTGACCTGGTTGCCGGCAGAGGCGTGGAAAGTGGACTTCGGCGCCGAGGTGTATCACCAGAATGACACCATGAACGGCATGAAGTTCATCGGCCAGCCGGAAGGTGTTGCACCACTGTTTGGTGTGGTGCGAGGCGGGCAGGCCTATCCGACCGGTACACGCGATATTCTCGGTGAACTCGAGCCGGTCAATCAGCTCGATCTCTCCAGCATCAACATGACCGCGAGCTGGCAGGGAGAGCGTTTCGGGTTCAAGTCGATCACAGCCTACCGCGAGACCGAGCTGTACTGGCAGACAGACATTGACGGCACCAATATGACGATCTTCAACTTGACGCGTGAGGAGGACGCTCGACAGACCAGCCAGGAGTTCCAGTTGACCTACAACCACGATCGCCTCAAGTGGCTGGCAGGGCTGTTCTACTTCGACGAGAGAGATTCGATCAACGCGCGCGCACCGGGCGGCTTTGCGACGACACCCACATTGACGCTCGACTTTCACCAGTCCGCCGAGGCGAAGACCGAGGCGTTGGGCATTTTTGCGGAGGGGACCTACAACCTGACCGACCGCTGGGCGGCGACGCTGGGTGTTCGCTACAGTGACGAGACGGTCGAGGTGATCAACGAAAGAACCGATCGCCTGCCGCTTGCCCCGGCGGTTCGCGATTGCAATGTGATGCCTTGCTCGCTGAAGTTCACCAATACCTCGCCCCGTTTCATCCTCACCTACAAGGCGAGCGACGACAAGATGTTGTACGCCAGTGTTTCGGAGGGCTTCAAGAGCGGTGGTTTCTCGGTGGGGTCGGTGCAACCGTCGTTCGATGCGGAGGAGATCCTCAGCTACGAAGTGGGTGCAAAGACCACCTGGATCGACGGCAGGTTGCGCGCAAACTTCGCCGCTTTCCTGTACGACTACACGGACATGCATCAAACCAAGGTGCTGCCGGGAATCACCGTCACGGAGAATGCGTCGGACGCCACGATCAAGGGGTTCGAGGCAGAGATCCAGGCTCTCATTACCAGCCAGTTCCAGATGAATTTCGTACTCGGCCTGCTCGATGCGAAGTTCGATCGCTTCGAGTCGCAGAACCCCATCTATCCCGGCACGCCGGTACAGGACTTGAGTGGCTACAGACTGCCCATTGCAGCGGACTACAGCGGTTCGCTCGGAGCCACCTATAGCTGGCCCACCCAGCAAGGAACGTGGAGGTTGCGCGGAGAGCTGGCGTTCTCCGATTCCTTCTATACCACCGCATTCAACGAGCGGCCCGCGTACCAGCCCGCATATCAGACCGGCAACCTGTTCCTGAACTACGAGCGCGAGCATGTGGTCCTCGGGCTGTTCGTGCGGAATCTGACTGACGAGCTGATTCTCAATTCGGCCTATATCAGCAACTCCACCGGCGCGACCGGTCTGGGCACCTATGCACCCCCCCGCACCTACGGGGCCAGCTTCCGCTTCAGTTTCTGAGAGAGGTGATAGGGTGCACGGGAGCACGACTCGGATGACGCACGGAAGTCCTTCCGCCGCTACGGATGAGCTCACACCGCAGGCCGTGCGACTGCGCATCTATCGCATGCTGGTGGAAACACGTGTCTGCGAGAAACGGATCTCGGATCTGTTCCTGCAGAACCTGGTCAAGGGAACCAGCCATCTGGCCCTGGGCCAGGAGGCGGTGGCGGCGGGTGTGGCTGCCGCCATGGAGAAGGACGACTATTCCTTCCTCACTTTCCGGGGCCATCATCACGTCATCGCGCGCGGTGCGTCGATGAAGGGCGTGCTGGGCGAGATGATGGGGCGAGAGTGCGGCCTGATGGCGGGCAAGGGCGGCTCCATGCATTTGTCCGACGCGAAGTTGAACATCATGGCCTCGTACGCGATCTTGGGATCGCAGCTCGCCATTGCGTGCGGTGCCGGGTGGTCGGCGCAGTATCGCGGCACGCGGCAGGCCACGGTAGCCTTCTTCGGCGACGGCACTGCAAATCTCGGCGCCTTTCACGAGTCGCTCAATCTGGCGGCGGTTTGGAAGCTGCCGGTACTGTTCATCTGCGAGAACAACCTGTATGGCGAGTACACGGCCACGCACCGTGTCACGGCGGTGGAGCATCCAGCGGCAGATCGTGCTGCTGGCTACGGACTGGAGCGCATCGTCATCGACGGTAACGATGCGGATGCGGTCTATCAGACTGCGCGCCGTGCTCTTGCCAAGGCGCGTGCAGGAGATGGACCTTCACTGATCGAGTGTCTCACCTACCGGCAAAGCGGACATTCGCGCGCCGATCCGGCCGCGTATCGGCCGAAGGGCGAGCTCGAGGAGTGGCTCGAGCGTGATCCGCTGACGACATACCGGCGACGCATGCTCGAGCTGGGTTTCGACGAGGCGCAGTTGGAGCAGATCGAGATCGAAACACAGCAGACCGTGGACCGTGCCACGGAGGAAGCAAAGGCTTCGCCGCCCAGTCCGGTGTCGCTGGCCTTCCAGGACGTCTGGGCGGATGGGGGTATCGCATGGCGGAACTGAGCTATCGCGAAGCGGTGGCCGCAGGCATCGCGCAGGAGATGGAGCGCGATCCAAACGTGGTGTTCCTGGGCGAGGATGTGGGAGAGGCGGGCGGTGTATTCAAGGCAACCGTCGGCCTGCTCGAACGCTTCGGGCCGAAACGCGTGCGGGATACGCCGATTTCGGAGGAGGCCATCCTTGGCACGGCCATGGGCGCGGCGATGACGGGGCTGCGACCGGTGGCGGAGATCATGTTCTCCGATTTCCTCGCGGTGTGCTGGGATTACGTGGCAAACCAGATCGCCAAGACCCGCTACATGACGCACGGACAATTCAGTTTTCCGCTGGTGATTCGCACGGCGAACGGAGGTGGCTCCCGCTTCGGTGCGCAGCATTCGCAAAGCGTGGAGAACTGGGCCATGGCCGTACCCGGTATCAAGGTAGTCGCGCCGTCTACGCCGGCCGATGTCAAGGGGCTCCTGGCGGCGGCCATCCGTGATCCGGATCCGGTATTGTTCTTCGAGCACAAGTCCCTGTACGCCACGCGCGGCGAAGTGCCCGCCGGCGAGCACGTCGAGTCGTTGGGCACGGCGAGGATCCTGCGCCGCGGCGAGCACATCACGATCGCAGCGCTGGCGGCAATGGTGCCGCGCTCGCTGGCGGCCGCCGAGATCCTCGCACGCGAGCACGGCATCTCTGCCACGGTGATCGACGTGAGATCGCTTGTGCCGTTGGATACCCGTACGTTGCTGGAAGAGACGCGTGCCACCGGCCGCTTGTTCACCGTCGAGGAGAATCCCCGCCTGTGCGGCTGGGGTGCAGAGCTTGCTTCCATCGTCATGGAGGAGTGCTTCTACGATCTCGATCAGCCGGTGATCCGTATCACCACGCCGCACATCCCGCTGCCATCGACCGATGTACTGGAGGACGCAGTGATTCCCTCAGTGGAGCGCATCGTGCAGGAGGTCCGCAAGGGCGTGGATTTCAGGTGAGCACGGCGATGGATGTGATCATGCCCCAGCTTGGCGAAACCGTGCTCGAAGGCACTGTATCGGTCTGGTACAAGAAGGTCGGCGAACCGGTTAGCGCGGATGAGCCCCTGTTCGAGGTGGAGACCGACAAGGTGACCACCCAGATCCCCGCGCCTGGCTCCGGCGTGCTGGCCTGCATTCTGGTGGAGCCCGGCGTGTCGGTGAAAGTAGGTACGCCGCTGGCAGTGATCGAGGCCCCAGGAGCATCGCCGTCAGCGCCAGTTGCCGCCTCAGCCGCGACTCCGCCCGCATCATCAGGTTCCACTGCATCTGCGCTACCGCAGAATTCGTCGTTCGCCAGCACGCCCCGCCCGGCCTCGACACGCCTGTCGCCTGCCGTGCGTCGGCGCCTGCGGGAACAAGGCATCGATCCGGCGCAGGTGCGTGGCTCCGGTCGCGATGGGCGCATCACGCCGCAGGATGTGCAGGCCTTTGCCAACGGCCGCGCGGCGGGTGAGGGCGCGCGAGTGGTGCCGCTCAACAAGGTACGGCGTATCACCGCCGCCCACATGGTGCGTTCCCGGGCTACGAGTCCTCATGCGTTGCAGGCAGTGGAAGTGGACTTCCATCGCGTCGCGGCAGCGCGTGCTGCGGGCGGCGCACTGTGGCGTGCCCGGGAGGGCTTCACGCTGACCTATCTGCCTTTCATCGCACGGGCGATATGCCAGGCCATCGGCAGATTCCCCTACGTGAACTCCAGCTTCATCGACGACGAGCTGCACGTGCATCCGCGCGTGCATCTGGGCGTGGCGGTGGACATGAATTTCGAAGGTCTGGCCGTCACCGTGATCCGCGATGGCCAGGATCGTTCTCTGAGCGCGCTGGCAAGGCAGATGCACCGGCTCGCCGAGGGCGCTCGCAGTGGCAAGCTGGCGTCTGATGAAATGGCTGGCAGCACATATACGCTGTCCAACTCCGGCAGCTTCGGCACTTACTTCAGCGCCCCCATCATCAACCAGCCGCAGGTGGCCATCCTTTCTGTGGACGCTGTGCGCAAGAAGCCATGGGTGATAGAGGGTCCCGACGGAGACTCGATCGGCATACGGCCCATCGGAGTGCTGGCCCAGAGCTTCGATCATCGAGCTTTCGATGGTGCCTATTCGGCCGCATTCCTGCGGACGGCAAAGGACATCATCGAGACAACGGATTGGGCGGCCGAGCTGGTCGCGCAGAACGACATCGAGACCTATTGACAACGGGAAGCACGAGAGCGGAGGCACGCCATGTCCATCCAGAAGTTTATCCCTACCCCGAAGTTCGACGAGTACAAGGAGATCTTCAAGGACCACTACAAGATGGAGCGCCGCGATGACGGCGTCATCCTGGTTCAGGCACATACGGCTGGCGGTCCGATCCAGCTCAGCGTGCAGAACCATCGCTCGCTCGGCCAGATGTTCAAGACCATCGGCCAGGATCCCGAGAACGAGCTGCTGATCTTCAGTGGTACCGGCAACGACTTCATGATGACCGCTGATCCGGAGGGGTTTGCGCTGGAAGACGAGGATCCGCAGTACTGGGCGTACGAATACGCTTTCAAGGACTGTCGTATCAACATCACGTCGCCCATTTTCGACCTGGACATCCCGACGATCGGCGTGCTGAACGGGTCAGGTCTGCACACGGAGATCTGCCTGATGTGCGACATCACGATCTGCGCGGAGCATGCTGTGATTTTCGATCCGCACTACGACGCCGGTTGGGTGCCGGGCGACGGCATCAATCTCTGCTTCCGCGAGCTGCTTGGTGCCAAGCGCGCAGCCTTCGCGTTGCTGACCAGCCAGGCCATTGATGCGAAGCAGGCGCTGGAATGGGGCATGGTCAACGAGGTGCACCCCAGGGAGAAGCTGCTGGCGCGCGCGTACGAGATCGCCGACCACATAATGAAGCAACACCGCATGACGCGACGCTTGTCCACGGCGGTCGTGCGCCGCCCCTGGAAGGAGCGGGTGACCAACGATCTGGATACGGGCATCGGCATCCAGATGTTCAGCTATCTGGCCAAGGCTTCGCACCACCATACCAAGGCGCATTTCGACTCGGTCAACTCCACCAAGGTGCCGGCCAAGAAGTCCGACAGGAAGTAGCGGTCGGACGGGATGCGGTTGAATGCCCGGTGCGGACGATATTCTGCGGCGAGAGGAATATCCTTCTGCACCGGAGTTCAACAGAGGGTGGTATCAAAGTGCGGGAATCAAAGGAAAACAGGAGCGCGGATCGTACCTTGACGATTCTGGAGGCATTTGAGGAAAAGCGTCGTCCGCTCACGCTGCGCGAGCTGGCAGAGCACTGCGGGATCCCGGTCAGCACTTCTCATGCGCTGGTACACACGTTGCTGAGTCGCGGGTACCTCTACCAGACGAGTCGCCGCAAGGATCTGTATCCGACGCGGCGGATCCTGGATATGGCGGCGACCATTGTGGCATTCGATCCGTATCTGGAGCGTATCGCGCCGACGCTGGAACAGCTGCGACTCGAGACGAGCGAGACGGTCCTGCTGGGCAAACGTCGCGATGACCGGATCCTCTATCTGGAGGTACTGGAGAGTCCGCAGACCATCCGCTACAGCTCGCGCGCCGGCGAACTGAAACCACTGCACTCCTCCGCGATCGGCAAGGTCATGCTGGGTGCGATGGATACTGCGGCGCTGAGGACATGGCTGGCAGCCCATCCGTTGCCTCAGATCACGGGTAACACCATCATTACGTGCGAGCAGCTGCTCGAGAATCTTGAGGCCGGGCACCGCTGTGGCTATTTCGTCACGAGCGGTGAGAACGTGCCGGACGTCACAGCTGTCGCCATTCCGATAGTCATCAACAGCGAGCTGCTGGGCTTGGCCGTGGCCGGCCCGAGTCATCGGATGCAACCAGCGATGCAGGAGCACGTCAGCCGCCTGCTGCGCGCGCAGCGGCGTCTGCAGGAGCTGGGGGTGGCGGCCTGATGGTTCGTTACGCGAACCTGACGGCTGAATCGGCCGGCGAAGTACTGTGGCTGCGCGTGAACCGGCCCGACAGCCGCAATGCACTTAGCCGTGCCACGCTGGCGGAGCTCGCGCACGCGTGTTCTGCCCATGCGAGCGAGCCTGCGCTGAAGGCACTGGTCATCAGTGGAACGGGTTCGCGGGCTTTTGCCGCCGGGGGTGACCTGAAGGAACTATCTGCCGTCCGCACCGCGGAGCAGGCCGGGGAGCTGTTCGACCTCGCCAGTGACGCGCTGGACCAAGTACGCCGCTTCCCTTTGCCTGTGGTCGCAGCTCTGAATGGCCCCGCCTTGGGCGGCGGCGCGGAGCTCGCTCTGGCCTGCGACTTCCGCGTTGCGGCATCGACGGCCGGTGTTGGTTTCATCCAGGCACGTCTCAATATCTGCAGCGGCTTCGGTGGCGGTGCAGATCTCATGCAGCGCCTCGGATCTTCGGGCGCGCTGCTGCATGGCCTCGGTGGAAGCGTTCTGGATGCTTCCGCAGCGTTGGCGGCCGGACTGGTGGATGCCGTGGCGGCAGAGGGTGAGGCGCTCGAACAGAGCGTTGCCCGTTTCCTCGCTCCCATCCTGCGTCAGAAAAGCCAGGTCATTCGCGCCTACAAGGCCATGGCCATCGCGACGCGCTTCGGCGAGCCGTTGCGTGCGCGTCGTGTCGTGGAGAGGGAGTGGTTTACGCGTACTTGGGTGCACGATGATCACTGGGCCGCCGTCGAGGCGCTGGGTTTCGACAAACCGCGGGCGGAGCGGGTATGAGCGCAACGCCGCGGCCGCGTGATCCCGGCTCTCATGTACCTTCCGGCATCGAGGTGCCGGTCGTGGTCACGCGGGAAATGTCGGGTGGCGATCCTGGTGCACCGGGCGTGTATCCGTTCACGCGTGGCATTTTCGCGGACGGGTTCCGCGGCCGTTACTGGACTATGCGCCAGTATTCGGGTTTCGGTACCGCAGAGGAATCCAATCAGCGCTACCGATTCCTGCTCGGGCAGGGACAGACGGGGCTGTCGGTGGCGCTGGATTTACCTACGCAGATCGGCCTGGACCCTTCCGATCCGATGGCGCGCCCGGAAATCGGCAAGGTCGGAGTTTCGCTGTCGAATCTCTCGGAAATGGAGATCCTCTTCGACGGCATCGATCTCGGCGCCATTTCCACCTCGTTCACCATCAACGGCACGGCGGCGATCATCTACGCGATGTACCTGGCCTGCGCCGACAAGCTCGGAGTGGCGCGCGAGCGACTCACCGGCACCATCCAGAACGATATCCTGAAGGAGTATGTGGCGCGCGGCACGTGGATCTTCCCGGTGCGCCCGTCCATGCGGCTGATCGCCGACAGTATCCTGTATTCGAACCGGGTTACGCCGCGTTTCAATCCCATTTCCATTGCGGGGGCGCACGCGCGCGACGCGGGCTGCACGGCTGCCGAGGAGATCGCCTACACGCTCGCCAACGGGCTGGCCTATGTCGACGAGTTGCGGCGGCGTGGCGGAGATGCCGATCACTTCGCCCGGCGGCTCTCCTTCTTCTTCTACGTGCACATGGATCTCTTCGAGGAGGTGGCCAAGTTCCGTGCCGCGCGCCGGATCTGGGCGCGCGCCATGCGCGAACGCTACGGCATCATCGATCCCAAGGCGCAGATGTTCCGCTTCGGCGTCGTGTGCGGCGGTTCTTCATTGGTCGCGCCCCAGCCGTACAACAATGCCATCCGGGTCAGCATAGAGACCATGGCGGCGGTGATGGGAGGTGCGCAATCCATCTTTACCTGTGCCTATGACGAGCCCTTCCAGATTCCCACCGAGTTCTCGGCGGAACTGGCGCTGCGGACCCAGCAGATCATCGCTTACGAAAGCGGCATCGGCCGTACGGTGGACCCGCTCGGCGGCAGCTACTACGTGGAGTGGCTCACCGACAGGATGGAGGAAAAGATCGAGGGAATCATGCGCGAGGTCGAGGAGTACGGTGGAGCAGTGGCCGCTATCGAGGATGGTTGGATGCAGCTGCGCGTCGCGCGGCGCGCCCACCAGCGCAAGCTCGACATCGATTCCGGCGCGACACCGGTGGTAGGCCTCAATTGCTTCACCCGCGACGATCAGGCGCAAGCACCTGGTGAAGTGTTCGCGCTCGATCCTCAGGCGAGCACACGGGTGCTGGAAAAACTCGCCGCGATCCGTGACCGGCGCGACAACGCGGCCGTGGAGCATTCGCTGGCGAAACTGGCAGAAGCAGCCGTGAAGGACGACGAGAACCTGTTGCCCTACCTCGTAGACTGCTGCCATGCCTATGCCACCGTGGGCGAGATCGTGCAGCGCCTGAAGCAGTTGTGGGGAGAATTCCGGGAACCGGTGCGGCTATGACTGACGCGAGCACACATGGGAGCTTGCGCGGCAGGCGCATTCTCATTGCCAAGCCCGGTCTCGATGGGCATGACGTGGGTGCGAAGGTCATCGCGCTCGCCTTGCGTGATGCGGGCGCCGACGTGATCTACACGGGGCTGCGCAAGAGTCCCGGATACATTGCGCGCGTGGCAGTGGACGAGGACGTCGATGCCGTAGGGCTGTCCATCCTCTCCGGCAGCCACAAGGAACTGGTCGAGGAAATCGTGGAGCAACTGAAGGCGCTGGGTGCGAGGCAGGTGCCGATTTTCGTCGGTGGCACCATTCCTGAAGCCGACCTGCCCGAGCTGGACCGGCTCGGCGTCAAGGGCGTCTTCACCAGCGCAATGAAGCTGGACGATGTGGTGGCCGCGGTGACGGAGGCGCTGGTTTGAGCGGCGCGGCGCCCTTGGCGGGCATTCGGATAATCGAGATCGGCCATATGCTCATGGGACCATATTGCGGCATGTTGCTCGCCGACCTCGGGGCCGATCTCATCAAGGTGGAACCGGCGCAGGGCGACATCGCCCGTTCCATCGGGCAACACAGTGTCGGGCCACACAATGCCTATTTCGCCAGCCTCAATCGCAACAAGAAGAGCGTAGTGCTGGATCTCGCCAGCGAGCAGGGACAACAGGCCCTGGGCGAGCTCGCGGCCAGCGCCCGCGGCCTCATCACCAATCTGCGCCCGTCGGCTATCCACAAGCTCGGGCTGACCTATGAGCATTTGAAGAGGTGGAATCCCGGTATCGTCTGCGTCGCGCTGACCGGCTACGGTCTGGAGGGCCCGTACGCAGATCGCCCCGCCTACGACTACGTGATTCAGGCGCTCACTGGCGTCATGCAGATCACCGGCGAACCCGGAGGTCCGCCCGCCAAGACCGGCTATTCCGCGGTGGACAATTCCGCTGCCATCATGGGTGCCGTGGGTCTGCTGGCGAAACTGACGCAGGGCCAGGGCGGGCAGGTGGACATCGCCATGTACGACACCATGCTGTCGCAGCTGAACTATCTGGCGAGCGCGTGGCTCAACGCCGGCGAACCGGTCGGGCGTTACGCGGAGTCGGCCCACCCCTACATCGTGCCGGCCCAGAACTTCCGCACGCGCGATGGCTGGCTGGTGCTGTTCATCACACATGATGATTTCTGGCGACTGTTCTGCGAGGAGCTGGGGCGCCCGCAATGGCTCGACGATCCCGCCTTCGCCACCATGGACGCGCGACGGCGCAACCGCGAACGCGTGGTGCCGGCTATCGCCGAAGTGCTCGCCGACGAAAGTACGCAGCACTGGCTGGACCGCCTCACACCACTCGGTCTCGTGGTCGCCGATGTGCAATCGCTGGAATCGGCGCTGGCCAGTGAACACGCCGTCGCGAGAGAGATGGTCGTGGATATCCCGACGGAGGATGGATCGATCCGCGCCGTTGGCAACCCGATCAAGAACCGCGGAGCGGCTATGCCACTGATGCGTCCGCCGCTGCTGGGTGAGCACAACGCCCTGATCAGCGGAGGAGTCCGCCGTTGACTGCGCCGTTGCAGCCCACGTTCGACCGCCTTCGCGTGAGCAAGGAGTTGTCGCGTGTGGCCTCGGCCACAGTCGAGGAGATTCTGCACGGCGCCGGCGCCGAACCCGAGCGGTCCCGGCGCATGCGTGTCATCGGCATCACCGGTGCGCCAGGGGTGGGCAAGAGCACTCTGATCGGAAGATTGGCGCGGAGCCGGCTCAAGGGTGCGCGATCGCTCGCGATCGTGGCGATCGATCCCACCAGCCCATGCACGCGAGGGTCGCTGCTCGGTGATCGCATCCGCATGGAGGATTTGGGCGAGGACCCGCGCGTGTTCATCCGTTCGCTGCCGAGCGGCACCAGTGAGGACGGACTCACCGACAATGTCGCGGAGGTCCTGGATGTGCTGGAAGGTTCTGGCTTCGACGAAGCGTTGCTGGAGACCGTGGGTGTGGGGCAGACAGCGCAGGGTGTGCGCACGCTGGCCGACGTTGAGGTGCTGGTGTTGGCGCCTGGAGCGGGCGATCACATACAGGCCATGAAGGCGGGCGTCATGGAGACGGCTGACATCCACGTCGTGAACAAGGCGGAGCAGCCGGGTGCCGAGCGTCTCGTGGCGGAGGTTCTGGGTGTCCGGCGCCGCGCGCGTGCAGGTGCGAGCGCGGCGGCTACTGTCATCCAGGTGCGCGCGGGGGAGTCGACCGGAGTCGAACAGCTGAGCGCAGCCCTGGACGAACGACTGGCGGCCGGCGCGGCGGTCGATATGCAACGCGTGCGCCAGCGTTATCGCGTGCAACAACTTGTCCAGCGCCGGCTTCAGGAAACGCTGGACCAACTTCCGGTGACGACATGGGATGCGTCGCTGCCCGACAACTACCTGGCTGTGCTGAGGCGTCTGCATGCCGAAGCGCGGCAATTCAACCCATCGAAGTGATGTCATGAAAACAGGATTCATCGGTCTGGGACGGATGGGGATCGGCATCGCGCAGCGCATTCTCGGTGGCGGTTTCGATCTGGCAGTGTGGAATCGCACGGCGGCTCGCGCGCAGCCGCTGCTCACCCTCGGGGCGAGCAGCACGGCCTCCATTCGTGAGCTGGCCATGCAGTCCGATCTGCTGTTCACCTGCCTCACGGGCGACGAGGCCATCCTCGAGATCATAGAGGGCGAGGAAGGGATCCTCGCCGGCCTGCGTCCGGGCGCGGTCCATGTCTGCCTAATGACGATTTCACCGACCTGCGCCGACACGCTGGAACGTATGCATCGCGCGCACGGCAGCCATTACGTGGCGGGGCCCGTCAGCGGACGACCCGATGCAGCGGCCGCCGGCAAGCTGATCTGCTATCTGGCGGGACCCGCCGACGCCGTGCAGCGAGCGCAGCCCGTATGTGCCGCCTTCTCGAGCCAGGTGATCGCCGTCTCCGAGCGGCCCCGGGCCGCCAATTGCCTGAAGCTCAGCATCAACTTCACGCTCTGCTCGATCATGGAAGTGCTGGGCGAGGCATACACCTTTGCAGGGAAATGCGGAGTGAATACCGACCTGCTGAACGACTGGTACCAGATGGCATTTGCCCATCCCGCCCTCAAGACCTATGCCAACAAGATTCGCGCGCGCGCCTTCGACACCGATATCGGCTATTCGATGGCGGGAGGCTTGAAGGACGTGCGCCTGATGTTGAGTACCGCGCGCGAGGTGGGCGTGAGACTCGAGACCGGAGAGCTGGTCGAGCAGAAAACCCGGGAAGCCATCGAAGCGGGACTATCAGAAGTGGACTGGACGGGTTTCACTGAAATCACCCGCCGTCGTGCTGGAGGGGGGGATTGAGCACTTCGCTGTCCAGCGTTCCCGCGCAGGACGAGACGCCTTCCGACTGGCGCCGCTATCGCGCGCTGGCCGCAGCCAGCTTCGGTCTCGCGCTGGGTTACAGCAACATCGCGATCCTGTGCTTTGGCCTGTTCGTCGTACCTCTCAGTGCAGCATACGGCTGGTCCAGAAGCGAGATTTCTCTCGCCATGGGTATCCTGCTGTGGCTCGTGGTGATCACAGGTCCCTCAGCCGGCGCACTCATCGACCGGTTTGGTGCGCGACGCATACTGATTCCTTCCATCATACTGTTTGCGCTGGCCTTCGCTTCCCTTGCGCTCGTAAACGGCAGGTTATGGCTGTTCTACGCGATCCATGTGGCGCTGGCGGTGGTCGGCGCCGGCACTTTGCCATCCAGCTACACGCACGTCATCGTGGGCTGGTTCGACAAACGCCGCGGTCTGGCTCTCGGTATAACCATGGCCGGTGTGGGCATCGGTGGCTTCTTCCTTCCTCCCTATGTGCAGGCTCTGCTGGCTCGCGGCGGACTGCAGACGGCCTACCTGGGAGTGGCAGCGCTGGTGGCGCTGGTCTGTCTGCCGGTCGTCGTGCTGTTTCTCAAGGAGCCTCCCGTTCCGGCTGGCCGACAGACGTCCGAAACCAGCCCGCTGCGGGAGCTGTTCGCCAACCCCCGCTTCATCAAGCTGGCGTCTGCCTTCTTCCTGCTTGGGCTATACACGGCCGGTATGCTCGGCCATCTCGTGCCGCTGCTCGTCGATCGCGGTGTCGATCCCGTCTTTGCTGCCTGGACGATGTCGATGCTGGCCGCCACGCTCACGCTCGGCAGGGTCTTTGCTGGTTATCTGCTGGACCGCTTCTCACCGATGATAGTCGTGTCGGTGTTTCTTGCGGCCCCGGTTGCGGGGCTCGTCCTGCTGGCTGGCGGCGCTTCCGGTGACGTGGCCATTCCCAGTGCGATCCTGCTCGGATTCGGGATCGGCGCGGAGTTCGATTTCATGTGCTATCTGGTGAGCCGATATCTGCCAGCACAGACCTATGCGCGCAACTATGGCATCACCTACGCGGCGTACGCCGTGGGTGCGGGACTCGGGCCGATACTGCTCAGTTTTTCCCTCGAGAAGCTGGGCGCCTACGCACCGGCTCTGTGGCTGCTATGCGGTACGACGCTCGCCGCCATTCTGATCCTGCTGACATTGGGCAACTATCGACGTACTTCAGGGTGAGCGGGCATGCAGACCTATCAGCTCTACATCGACGGTCAGTTCGTGAATGCTCAATCGGGAGCGTGGTTCGACAGCGATGATCCTTTCCTCGGCAAGCCGTGGGCGAGGATCGCTGCCGGCAGCGCCGTCGATGTGGATCGCGCAGTACAGGCCGCGCACCGCGCGTTCACCGATGGTCCATGGTCGAAGACGACGGCCACTGCCCGCGGGCGGCTGCTATGCAGACTGGGAGACCTGATCGCACGTGATGCGCGCAGGCTCGCGGAAGTCGAGGTGCGGGACAACGGCAAGTTATTTGCCGAGATGTTCGGACAGGTAAGCTACATTCCGCAGTGGTACTACTACTTCGGAGGTCTCGCCGACAAGATCCAGGGCGACGTGATCCCGCTCGACAAGCCGGGGTTCTTCAATTTCACCCGCCGCGAGCCGGTGGGCGTCGTCGCGATCATCACACCCTGGAACTCACCGCTGCTGCTGGCCACGTGGAAGCTCGCGCCGGCGTTGGCGGCGGGCTGCACCGTGGTCGTCAAGCCTTCCGAGTTCACTTCGGCGTCGACGCTGGAGTTCGTCGGCTTGCTGGAGGAAGCCGGATTTCCGCCAGGCGTCGTGAACGTCGTGACCGGTGCCGGTGCGGAAACAGGTTCTGCGCTGGTGGATCATCCGCTGGTCCGGAAGATCGCTTTTACCGGCTCCGATACCACGGGTCGCGTCGTCAACGAGCGGGCTGCGCGGAGCTTCAAGCATGTCAGCCTGGAGTTGGGAGGAAAGTCTCCGAATATCGTATTCGAGGACGCGAATCAGGAGGAAGCCGTCAATGGCGTGGTAGCTGGCATCTTTGCTGCCACCGGTCAGACCTGTGTCGCCGGCTCCCGATTGCTCCTGCAGGAGAGCATCTACGAGCCGTTCGTCGAGAAGCTCCTCGCGCTGGCGAGCTCTGCCCGAATGGGAAATCCGATGGACTTGCAGACACAGGTGGGCCCCGTCACGACGCTGGCGCAGTATCGCAAGGTGCTCGAATACATCGAGGTCGCCAAGGCCGAGGGTGCGCGGCTGCTGATGGGCGGCGGACCGGCGCAGCGGCCGGAATGTGGCAGCGGCTGGTTCGTCGAACCCACTATTTTCGGCGATGTGGACAATCGCTGGCGTATTGCGCAAGAGGAAGTGTTTGGGCCTGTACTGTCGATCATCCGCTTCAAGGACGAGGAGCATGCCGTCGCACTGGCCAACGACTCGCAATACGGACTCGGTGCCGGTGTGTGGACCGCCGATATCGGTCGTGCGCACCGCATGGCTGAACGAATCCAGTCCGGCATCGTCTGGGTGAACTGCTACCGCGCTGTCAGCTTCCTCTCACCGTTTGGTGGCTACAAGCATTCCGGCCTCGGGCGCGAAAACGGAATAGACTCCGTCCGCGAGTATCTGCAGGTCAAGAGTGTGTGGATCAACACCGGGGCGCCCACCGCAAATCCATTTGTTCTGCGTTGATCAGAGGTTCTCCGCTCCGCGAAGCTCTCAACGTATCACCAACCCGGATCTCTCACGGAGAGGGGGTACATCGGGCTCTAAAGAATGTAATCCAGGGCAGCTGGAGTTCTCATGTGTTGAGCGGCAGCGCGTGGTTGTCTCGTCCGGCGGTCGTGGGTGTGTTCGGACAGCGGTGCGTCCTTGCTGAAGCGGACCGACGAGGCGTTCGGCCTGCTCGATCGGTTGACGGGATGCCAGGTCATAGGTGTAACGTGACTGCAGGTTTCGAGGAATTGAGGCAGTGGGTCGGCAGGACCGAGACGCTGGCGGACCAGGTGACGAGCGCACCGCCGCGCGGCCTCGCCGCTGCGCTCGACCGCGACGACCCGCCGCCGCGGGCCGGTGATGCGATTGCGCCGTGCTGGCATTGGCTCTATTTCCTGCCGTCGCCGCGCCGATCCGAGACGGGTGCCGACGGGCATCTGCGTCGCGGCGGCTTCCTGCCGCCCGTGCCGTTGCCGCGACGCATGTGGGCCGGCAGTCGCATCGAGTGCATCGCGCCGCTGAGGATCGGCGAGGCGATCACCCGCACGAGCCGCATCGTCGATGTCAGCGGCAAGGAGGGGCGCAGCGGCCCGCTGGTCTTCGTGCGTGTGCATCACGAGATCTCGGGTCCGCGATCGGTTGCGATTCGGGAAGAGCAGGACATCGTGTACCGCGGAATGCCTGCGCCGGGAGCGGCGCCGTCGGTGCCATCGCCAGCGCCGACCAACGAGGCATTCCGTCGCGAGATCGTCGTGGACCCGGTGCTGCTCTTTCGTTATTCGGCCCTCACGTTCAACGGCCACCGCATCCACTACGATCGTTCCTATGCGACGGGCGAGGAGGGTTACCCGGGACTCGTCGTCCATGGCCCGCTGATCGCCACGCTGTTGCTCGAGCTACTGAGGGACGAGCGACCCGATCTCGAGCTCAGGCATTTCGAATTCAGGGCGATGAGCCCGCTCTTCGACATCGCAGCGTTCACGGTCTGTGGCCGCCTCGATCAAGACAACGCCTCACTCTGGGCACGGGGGCCGCAGGGCGAGCTCGCGATGCAGGCCACCGCCACCGTGATTCATCGATGATTCCAGGAATGTCATGAAGCTGCAGACGACCGATGCCCATCAAGAGATCCGCGACGCGGTCCGCGCGCTGTGTGCACAGTATCCGGACGAGTATTTCCGCAAGATCGACGAGGAGCGCAGTTACCCTGAAGCGTTCGTCGACGAGCTGACCCGCGCCGGCTGGCTGGCCGCGCTGATTCCGCAGGAGTTTGGCGGCCCGGGGCTGTCCATGGCCGAAGCCTCAGTGATCATGGAGGAGATCAACCGCTGCGGCGGCAACTCGGGCGCCTGCCATGGGCAGATGTACGTGATGAACGCCATCGTGTTCAGTGGCTCGAAGGCGCAGAAGGAGTACTACCTGCCGAAGATCGCGGCCGGCGAGCTGCGCGTGCAGTCCATGGGCGTCACCGAGCCCACCACGGGTAGCGATACGACCAAGCTCACGACGAGCGCCGTGAAGAAGGACGGCCGCTGGGTCATCAACGGTCAGAAGGTCTGGATCTCGCGGGTCCAGCACAGCGACCTGATGATCCTGCTCGCCCGCACGACCCCGCTCGCCGAAGTCGCGAAGAAGACCGACGGCCTCAGCTGCTTCATCATCGATCTGCATAAGGCGATCGGCCACGGCCTCGAGGTGCGCCCGATCCCGAACCTGGTCAATCACGAGACCAACGAGCTGTTCTTCGACAATCTCGAGATCCCCGAGGATGCGCTGCTCGGCGAGGAGGGCAAGGGATTTCGCACCATCCTCGATGGTCTCAACGCCGAGCGCACGCTGATCGCGGCCGAGTGCATCGGCGACGGCTACTGGTTCATCGAGCGCGCGACGAAGTATGCGAGCGAGCGCACGGTGTTCGGCCGCAGGATCGGCCAGAACCAGGGTGTGCAATTTCCGATCGCGGACGCCTACATCGAGCTCGAGGCGGCGAACCTGATGCGCTGGAAGGCCTGCGAGAAGCTCGGCGCGCGCCAGCCGGCCGGCGCCGAGGCGAACATGGCGAAACACCTTGCGGCCAAGGCGAGCTGGGAAGCCGCCAACGTGTGCCTGCAGACCCACGGCGGTTTCGGCTTCGCCTGCGAATACGACGTCGAGCGCAAGTTCCGTGAAACCCGCCTCTACCAGGTCGCGCCGATCTCGACGAACATGATTTACGCGTACATCGCCGAGCACGTGCTCGGCCTGCCGCGTTCGTTCTGAAGCCCGATGGGTCACTCGACGGCATCAAAGTCGTCATGCTCGGACGCGCGATCGCGGCGCCGATGTTTTGCACGCGCCAGCTCGCCGATCTCGGCGCCCGCGTCATCAAGATGGAGCGCTCGGGCAGTGGCGATTTCCTGCGGGCCTATAGCGATCTTCTCGCGATGGGCTCGTCCAAGGCAATGTCGGCGACCTCGTAACCCTTCCTGAAGTCGCGGACATGCTTCGCCATCCAGTTCGCGGCGAGCTCCGCATTGCCGTTGCCCACCGCGTCGAGGATGCGGCCCTGCGCCGTCACAATGCGCGCGCGCGCCTGCGGGACGACATCGATCACCGCGCGCAGTGACGGTGCGAGCAGTTGCAGCAGCGGTTCCTGCGCGAGGCACAGCGCCGGATTGTGGGTGGCGGTGGCGAGGCGGCGGAAGTACTCCTCGACATGCCGCACGGCATCGCTGGCCGCGGCGCCCTGCGTCACGAGCTGCGCCGCGGTTTCCCGCAGCGCCTCGATGTCGGCAGCCTGTCGCCGTTCTGCCGCCGCGTGGGCGATCGGCGGCTCGAGGAACGTCAGTGCCTCCCAGACATGGAAGTAGGTCGCGTCGTGCAGCGCGAGCGCGCGGCTCACGCCTTCGGCGACGACCTGGTGCTCGGGCCGTGTGATCACCATCAGCTTCGAGCCGCGCTGGCGGGCGACGAGCCCCGCGCTCTCGAGCTCGCGCATCGCCTCGCGCACGGTCGAGCGGTTGACGCCGAACTGGCGCGCGAGCTCCATCTCGGACGGCAGGCGATCGCCGGCGGCGAGCGAGCGGTCGGTGATGCGCCCGATCAGCACCGCCGCCACCTTGCGATAGGCGGGTTCGACATGGATCTGTTCGAACATCGCGCCGGTCACGCGCTCTGCTGAAACAGCTCACGGCCGATCAGCGCGCGGCGGATCTCCTGCGTGCCGGCGCCGATCTCGTACAGCTTCGCATCGCGCAGCAGCCGGCCAGCTGGGAATTCGTTGATGTAGCCATTGCCGCCCAGGGCCTGGATCGCCTCGAGCGCGCAGCGCGTGGCACGCTCGCTCGCGAAGAGGATCGCGGCGGCCGCATCCTGGCGTGTTGTGCGCTTCGCGTCACAGGCCCGCGCCACCGCGTAGACATAGGCGCGCGAGGCGTTGAAGTCGGCGTACATGTCCGCGATCTTGCCCTGCACCAGCTGGAAGGTGCCAATCGGCGCGCCGAACTGCTTGCGGTCGTGGACATAGGGCAGCACGACATCGAGCGCCGCGGCCATCAGGCCGAGCGGGCCGCCGGCCAGCACCGCGCGCTCGTAGTCGAGGCCGCTCATCAGGATCCTGGTGCCGCGGTTCTCCTCGCCGAGCAGGTTCGCGGCCGGTACGAAGCAGTCCTCGAACACGAGCTCGCAGGTCGAGGAGCCGCGCATGCCGAGCTTGTCGAGCTTCTGTGCCGTGGAGAAGCCTTCGAAGCCGCGTTCGACGATGAATGCGCTGATGCCCTTGGCGCCGGCGCCCGGATCGGTCTTCGCGTAGACGACGAGCACGTCGGCGTCGGGCCCGTTCGTGATCCACATCTTGCGTCCCGTGAGGCGCCAGCCGCCCGGCGCCGGGCGCGCGGCAAGCTGCATCGAGACCACGTCCGACCCCGAGCCTGGCTCGGACATCGCGAGCGCGCCCACGTGCTCGCCGCTCACGAGCTTCGGCAGGTAGCGGTCCCGCTGCGCGTCGCTGGCGTTCAGTCGCAACTGGTTCACACACAGATTGGAATGGGCGCCATAGGACAGTCCCACGGACCCCGAAGCCCGCGAGATCTCCTCCATGACGACCACATGCGCGAGGTAGCCGAGCCCCGCACCGCCCCAGCGCTCGGGCACCGTGATGCCCAGCAAGCCCATTTCGCCCAGCTTTGGCCAGAGATGGCGCGGAAATTCATTCGATTTGTCGATATCAGCGGCGATCGGCGCGATTTCTGCGCGCGCAAGACGGCGAACCTCTGAGCGGACGCCGTCCAGTTCCTCACCGAGGCCGAAATCCAATTCGCAGGCATCGAGACTCGACATACAGTAGGATTGTCCGACAATAGGGCGATGCAGGCAAGCCATGTCGGTCATTGAATCCAGGATTTCCGGGGTGGCCGCCCGGAATCAATCGGGGCACCTCAGGGGTCTCGTCGGCGATCTGCGGTCACAGGTGGCGCGGATCTCGCTGGGGGGCGGCGAGGCGGCGAGGGCGAAGCACGTGGGCCGCGGCAAGTTACTGCCGCGCGATCGGGTGGCCCAGCTCCTCGATCCGGGTGCGCCGTTCCTCGAGTTGTCCCAGCTGGCCGCGATGGGGCTGTACGACGACGAGGTGCCTTGCGCCGGGCTCATCACCGGCATCGGCCGCGTGGCCGGACGCGAGTGCGTGATCATCGCGAACGATGCGACGGTGAAGGGCGGCACCTACTACCCGCTCACCGTAAAAAAACATCTGCGCGCACAGGAGATCGCCGCGCAGAACGCGCTGCCCTGCCTCTATCTCGTCGACAGCGGCGGTGCGTTCCTGCCGCGCCAGGACGAAGTGTTTCCCGACCGCGACCACTTCGGCCGCATCTTCTACAACCAGGCGACGCTCTCCGCGGCCGGCATCCCGCAGATCGCGCTCGTCATGGGCAGCTGCACGGCGGGCGGGGCCTATGTGCCCGCGATGTCGGACGAGGCCGTTATCGTGCGCAACCAGGGCACGATCTTCCTCGGCGGTCCGCCACTCGTGAAGGCGGCCACCGGCGAAGTCGTCAGCGCCGAAGATCTCGGCGGCGCGGACGTGCACTCGCGCACCTCGGGGGTCACCGATCACTACGCGATGGACGACACGCATGCGCTCGCGCTCGCGCGGCGCATCGTCGCGAATCTTCCGCGGCCCGCCGGAATGCGGCTCGAACGCGCACCCGTCGAGGCGCCGCTCCACGACGCGGAGGAACTCTACGGCGTGATCCCCGAGGATCCGCGCAAGCCGTTCGATGTACGCGAGGTCATCGCGCGCGTGGTCGACGGCAGCCGCTTCGACGAATTCAAGGCGCTCTATGGCACCACGCTCGTCTGCGGCTTCGCGCGCCTGCATGGCTGGCCGATCGGCATCGTCGCGAACAACGGCATCCTCTTCAGTGAATCGGCGCTGAAGGGGGCGCATTTCATCGAGCTGTGCTGCCAGCGCGGCATCCCGCTCGTGTTCCTGCAGAACATCACGGGTTTCATGGTCGGCCGCAAGTACGAGGCGGGCGGCATCGCGAAGGACGGCGCGAAGCTCGTGACCGCGGTCGCGTGCGCGAAAGTGCCGAAATTCACGGTGATCATCGGCGGCTCCTTCGGCGCCGGGAACTACGGCATGTGCGGGCGCGCCTATTCACCCCGCTTCCTGTGGATGTGGCCGAACGCGCGCATCTCGGTGATGGGCGGCGAGCAGGCGGGCGGCGTGCTCGCGCAGGTGCGGCGCGACGGCCTCGAGGCGCAGGGCAGGAGCTGGAGTATCGAGGATGAACTGGCCTTCAAGGAGCCGATCCGCCGCCAGTACGAGACCCAGGGCCATCCGTACTACGCGAGCGCGCGGCTGTGGGACGACGGCGTGATCGACCCGGCCGACACCCGCCGTGTGCTCGCACTGGCCCTCGCGGCCGCCCTCAATGCACCGCCCGAAGCCACGCGCTTCGGCGTGTTCCGGATGTAGCGCGCATGTTCACGAAGATCCTGATCGCAAATCGTGGCGAGATCGCCGTGCGCATCATGAAGACCGCGCGCCGCCTCGGCATCCGCACCGTTGCCGTGTATTCGGAGGCCGATGCCGACGCGCTGCACGTCGAATCCGCCGACGAGGCCGTGTGCATCGGTCCCGCACCGGCTGCGCACAGCTACTTGCGCGGCGAGGTGATCCTCGAGGTCGCGCGTCGCACCGGCGCGCAGGCGATCCACCCCGGCTACGGTTTTCTCGCGGAGAACGCAGACTTCGCGGCGGCCTGCGAAGCGGCCGGCCTCGTCTTCATCGGGCCACCCGCCGGGGCGATCCGCGTCATGGGCTCGAAGTCCGAGTCGAAGCGCGTGATGGAGCGCGCCGGCGTGCCGCTGGTGCCCGGTTATCATGGGGAAGCGCAGGACGAGGCGACGCTGCGGCGGGAGGCCGGGCGCATCGGCTATCCGGTGCTGATCAAGGCTTCTGCAGGTGGGGGCGGCAAGGGCATGCGCGTCGTGCGCGAGGCGGTGGGGCTCGACGAGGCCCTCGCCGGTGCACGTCGCGAATCGAAGGCTGCGTTCGGTGACGATCGCCTGCTGATCGAGCGCTATCTCGCGAAGCCCCGCCATGTCGAGGTGCAGGTCTTCGCGGACCGCCACGGTCACTGCATCCACCTGCACGATCGCGACTGCTCGCTGCAGCGCCGTCACCAGAAGATCATCGAGGAAGCGCCTGCGCCGGGACTTACCGGAGAGCTGCGCGAGCGTATGGGTCGCGCGGCGGTCGCTGCCGCGCAGGCCGTGAATTATGTCGGCGCGGGCACCGTCGAGTTCCTGTACGAGGCGGGCGAGTTCTTCTTCATCGAGATGAATACGCGCCTGCAGGTCGAGCACCCGGTCACCGAGGCGATCACCGGCTACGACCTCGTCGAATGGCAACTGCGCATCGCGGGCGGCGAGCCGCTGCCGGCGCGGCAAGAGCAGGTTCCGCGGCGTGGCCATGCCTTCGAGGCGCGACTCTACGCGGAGGATGTGCCGAAGGGCTTCCTGCCCGCGATCGGGCGCGTGACGCATCTCCGCCCGCCGCGCGAGGACGCGCATGTGCGCATCGACAGCGGCGTGCGCACGGGTGACGAGATCACCGTGCACTACGACCCGATGATCGCGAAGCTGATCGTGTGGGACGCGGATCGCGGCAGCGCATTGCGCCGGCTCGCGACGGTGCTCGAGGACTACGGCATCGCCGGCGTCACGACGAATCTCGCTTTCCTGGCTTCGGTGGCCCGCCATCCCGCGTTTGTGCGGGTCGAGATCGACACCGGCTTCATCGAGCGTGAGCGCGCGGGGCTCGCGATGAGCGTGCCGGCGCTGCAGTCGTGGCAGCTCGCGCTCTCCGCGATTGCATTGCTGCATGCGCGCCCCCGCGAACCGGGCGCACCGCTGCCCACGCCGGATACGCCGCCCGGCCCCTGGGACACGCTCGATGGCTGGCGGATGAACGGCGAGCAGCTGCTCCCGCTGCGCTTCGACATCGACGGACAGACGCATTCGGCGCGGCTGCATTTCGCGAGCGGCGGCGCGCTCGAAGTGGAGCTGGTGGGTGACGCACGCGTGAAGGTCGCTGGCATCCGCATGAGCGACGACGGTGCGATCACGGCCGAGATCGACGGCGAGCGGGTCGCGGCGCAGCTCGTGCGGAACGGCGGGGAATGGACACTGCTCGCTCGCAGACATCGCTGGTCATTCGCTCCCGACGATCCCCTCGCGCGCGCGGCACACCAGGATGGCGGCAGTGGACATCTCGTCGCGCCGATGCCCGGCGCGATCATCGCAGTGCTCGTGAAGGAGAGCGATCTCGTGGAGCGCGACCAGCCTCTGATCGTGCTCGAGGCGATGAAGATGGAACATACGATCCGCGCGCCCGTCGCTGGACGCGTCGCTAAGCTCTTCTTCACCGCCGGCCAGCAGGCCAGCGAAAGTGACGAACTGGTCGTGATCGAACCACTGTCGGAGACACGCCCCTGATTCAGTCATGGTTCAATGCGGACCGTGCGGTTGGCAAATCGACGTTCCCGTCACGTATAGTAAAGGCGCTCCGCATGAATCCCGACGAATCCCAACTGCAATATCCGTTTGACGATCAACTGCCCGCCCCCGGCCGCGCGCTCGAAGTCGCGCCCGGCTTGCGCTGGCTGCGCATGCCGCTGCCCTTTGCGCTCGACCACATCAACCTCTGGCTGCTGCGCGACCGCGACGTCGAGAGCGGCCGCGAGGGCTGGGCGATCGTCGACTGCGGCATCGCCAGCGACGCGACCCGCGCCGCCTGGGAGCAGGTGTTCGCCAACGAGCTGCAGGGCCTGCCGGTGCTGCGCGTGATCGTCACGCACATGCACCCGGACCACATCGGCTTGTCGCACTGGCTCACCGAGCGCTTCGGCGTGCGGTTGTGGATCAGCGCCACCGATTTCGGCGCCGCGCGGCTGGCGAGCCAGTCCACGACCGGCTTCGGCGGCGACAGCGCCGCAGCTTTCATGGCCAGCCATGGCCTCACCCACCCCGAGTCGGTGGCCAAGGTGCGCAAGCGCAGCAACTACTACGCGAGCATGGTGCCGCAGGTGCCCGCGCGCTTTCGACGCCTGATGGAGGGCAACGAGTTGCGCATCGGCGCGCAGGCCTGGACCTGTCACGCCGGCTACGGCCACGCGCCCGAGCACATCTCGCTGCACTGCCCGGAGCTCGGCGTGCTGATCAGCGGAGACATGGTGCTGCCGCGCATCTCCACCAACGTCAGCGTGCTCGACATCGAGCCCGAAGCCAATCCGCTGCCGCTGTACCTCGCTTCGATCGGGCGCATGCGCGCGCTGCCCGCCGACACACTGGTGCTGCCTTCGCACGGCAAGCCCTTCCGCGGCCTGCACACGCGTATCGCGCAGCTGGTCGCGCACCACGACGAGCGCTTCGCCGCCGTGCTCGACGCCTGCGCGCGCGAGCCGCAGACGGCCGCCTCGCTGCTGCCGGTGCTGTTCCACCGCGTGCTCGATCTGCACCAGACCACGTTCGCGATGGGCGAATCGGTCGCGCACCTGAACGCGCTGTGGCTTCGCGGCCAGCTGCGGCGCGAGCGCGGCGCGGACGGCATCTACCGCTTCGCCCCGGCCTGAGCCGGGTCGCGTGGGAGATCTGCGCGGCAGGGAGCCTCAGTGAAACGGCAGCGGCCGGGTCGTGCCGGGGGCCGGAGGCATATAGAAGTCGTGCAGGTATTTCTCGCCCTCGTCATCGAGGACCGTGACCACCGTCCTCAATTCCGGATAGCGTGCGCGGATGCGCTGCGCCGCGAGCATGTGCGCGCCGGAACTCGGCCCGCACAGGAGCCCTTGGGTGCGTGCGAGCCTGCGCATTTCCGCGACCGCATCATCGCTCGAGACGCTGATCGTGTCGCGTACGAGATCGCGATGGCGCGAGAAGATGCCGGGAACGAAGCCGTCGGAAATGCCTTCGATCTGGTGCAGCGCCACTTCCCCGCAAAGTATGGTGCGTGACTCGGACGGCTCCATCGCGAACAGGCGCACGCCGGGATTGACCTTGCGCAGCGCCTGGCCGACACCGATCAACGTGCCACCGGTGCCCACGCCGTGCACGAAGGCGTCGGGCACGCGGCCCGGCGGCAGCTGGGTGAGGATTTCCGGCCCCAGCAGCTCGCGGTTCTCGTCGACGTTCCATTCGGACTCGAACTGGCCGGGAAAGAAGCACCCCGGCTGCCGGCCCAACTCGCGCGCCCGCGCGAGGGCGTCATTGACGTGGAAGGTGCCGCAGAAAAGCACCTCGGCGCCGTAGGCACGCGAGATCGCCACCCGCTCGCTCGACAGCCCCTCGGGCATCACGACCAGCATGCGGTAGCCCTTGACCGCGGCGACCATCGAGAACGCATTGCCGGTGTTGCCGCTGGTTGCTTCGACGATCGTGTCGCCGGGCGTCAGCAGGCCCGCCTTCTCGGCACGCTCGACGATGTAGTGCGCGATGCGCGCCTTGATCGATCCGGATGGGTTCACGAACTCGCACTTGGCGAACACGCCGTCGATTTCGAGCAGCGGAGTGTCGCCGATGGCGTCGAGGATGCTGGCCGAAACAGTGGGGTAGCGCATGGCCGCAGTGTAGCGCCACACGCCGCGCGCTGCGTGCGCTGCATGGGCCGCGGCGGCCGCCAGCAACGCAGGGTCGTGAAGCGCAGCGTCAGGCGGTACGCCAGTAGTTGTTCGCGGCGGCGATCGTCTGGAAATTGATTGCGACTACCTGCGATGCGGCCGTGAGCCCGTCCGCGGAGTCCGCATACGCAGGGCGCAGTTTCTTGAGCACCGCGGTGTCCGGCTGAGTATATTTCACGCCGCGGCGACTCAACGTGATCGCGAGTTCGAAGCCTGCTTGCGGCGTGTCGGTGATGAGCGTGTTGAGCCAGGTGTCGGTCATGATTGCATTCTCCGCAGTGCTGTCGCTGCAAGTCTACTGCGAACGGCCTCACGAAGCAGGGCGCCCGGCAGAACGCCGGCGGCTCGCGCTGAAGGCGGTTGCTGTAAAGTACTATGCGCAGCGCTCCGCTGCGGCGTTCGCTGGCCGGCGCGCGTTCAACCCGGAATGGATTTCTCGACTCGTGTCCCCGAAATGTATCCCCTTTGCCTCGTGAATGGCCGGTATGGCTGACGTAAGCACCGAAGAAATCAGCAAAAGACGCACTTTTGCGATCATTTCCCATCCCGACGCCGGCAAGACAACCCTGACCGAGAAGCTGCTGCTGTTCGGCGGCGCGATCCAGATGGCAGGCACCGTGAAGGGGCGCAAGGCGGCGCGGCATGCGACGTCCGACTGGATGCGCCTCGAGCAGCAGCGCGGCATTTCGGTGACCTCGTCGGTGATGCAGTTCCCGTACCGGGGCCGCATCGTCAACCTGCTCGACACGCCCGGCCACGAGGATTTCTCCGAGGACACCTACCGCACGCTGACCGCGGTCGACTCGGCGCTGATGGTGATCGACTGCGCGAAGGGCGTCGAGGAGCGCACGATCAAGCTGATGGAGGTCTGCCGGCTGCGCGACACGCCGATCATGACCTTCATCAACAAGCTCGACCGCGAGGGGCGCGAGCCGATCGATCTGCTCGATGAGATCGAGCGCGTGCTCGGCATCGGCACGACGCCGGTGACCTGGCCGATCGGCATGGGTCGCGAACTCGCGGGCATCTACCACCTGGGCGAGGATCGCATCTACGCCTACAGCGCCGGTGAGCGCGGCCGGGTGGGCGAGAACGTGACGATCGACGGGCTGCACAGCGCCGCGGGTCGCGAGTTCCTCGGCGAGCGGGCGGCAGCCTTCGACGCCGAGATCGAACTGGTGCGGGGCGCCAGCACGCCGTTCGATCCGGCGCTGTATCGCGCGGGTCGCCAGACGCCGGTGTTCTTCGGCTCGGCCATCAGCAATTTCGGCGTCGAGGAGCTGCTCAAATCGTTCGTCGAGCATGCGCCGTCGCCGCTGCCGCGCCCGACGCGCCAGCGGCTCGTGCAGGCCGAAGAGCCTGCCCTCACGGGCTTCGTCTTCAAGATCCAGGCGAACATGGACCCGGCGCACCGCGACCGCATCGCTTTCCTGCGCCTGTGCTCCGGGCGCTATGCGCGCGGCATGCGGCTGCACCATGTGCGGCTCGGCAAGGAGATGCGCGTCGCCGATGCACTGACGTTCCTCGCGTCGGACCGCAGCCAGGCCGAGGAAGCCTGGGCCGGCGACATCATCGGCCTGCACAACCACGGCACGATCAACATCGGCGACTCGTTCACCGAGGGCGAACATCTCGTCTTCACCGGCATCCCGAACTTTGCTCCCGAGCTGTTCCGCCGCGCCGTGCTGAAGGATCCGCTGCGCATGAAGGCGCTCTCGAAAGGCCTGTCGCAGCTCTGCGAGGAGGGCGCCACGCAGCTGTTCAAGCCGCTGCGCAACAATGACCTGATTCTGGGAGCGGTCGGGCAGTTGCAGTTCGAGGTCGTGCAGTTCCGCCTGCAGGACGAGTACGGCGTGGACTGCAAGTTCGAAGCGGTCAACGTGCACACCGCCCGCTGGATCGCGGCCGACGACGACCACAAACTCGCGGAGTTTCGCACGAAGGCCCACGACAGCCTCGCGCTCGATCACGCGGGCGCGCTCGTCTATCTCGCGCCGACCCGCGTGAACCTGTCGCTCACGCACGAGCGCTGGCCCGATATCCGGTTCCTCGAAACGCGCGAACACCTGGCCGCATGAGGGCGAGCGCGAGCAGCAGTATCGCGGTCAGCCCGTCGATCGCGCCGCCGCCACCACCACCCCCACTACCGTCGCGCTGCGCCACCTTGATCGGTGCGGTGCCGTTCTTCACGCGCGCGGCGAAGCTGTCGAGCTCGACAGCCAGGTTCCCGAGCAGCTGTTCGCTCGCGAGCTCGAGACCGCGTTCCCGCTGCCGGTAGATGGCTTTCGACTGATCGACTGCGGTCGAGTCGTCCGCCAGCGCACTCGTGCCGGCGGCGCGAAACAGCAGCGTCGCCGAGTGCGGCTCGACCACCGCGAGATCGAGCAGGGTGTGCGTTTCGTGCTCGCTGCCCTTGACCAGGTAGGCGCCGATGATCGTGAGGTACAGGAACGAGGCCTTGTTCTCGCTCAGGTTCGCGACGCTGTCGAGCGAGACGAGCGCCATGGCATCGAAGCCCTGCAGGCGGGCGACCTGCTGGAGGCCAGTGAAGCCGCTGCGCGCATGCAGGTAACCGTCCGGGATGATCGTGATCGATTCGACGTAAGGGAGGTCGGCGAAGCGCGCGCGCACGCGTTCGAGCACGGCGTAGCGGTTGCCGGCCGGCAGGTCGCCATAGTCACCCGGCACGAACGCGAGGCCGACCCGCATCGGCACCGGCAGGACGGGCGCTTCGGCCGGTGGCGGAACCTGCCCGTTCGGGTAGAGGAAGGACACCAGCGGCGTGCTCGATGCGCGCTCTTCGCCGCAGCCGCTGTAGCAACCGCCGTCGAGCAGTGCGCAGCCGCCGAGCGCCAGGGCCGCGAGGGCGATTGCCGCGAGGTGCAGCGAACGTGGAGCCTGTAGCGATGTCATCGGAGTCTCCCGTTATTGAACAGTGCTCAGTTTATAACAGGAATTGAACACCGATCAATAAAATGCTACAAAGTCATGCAAATCAGGAGCTTCTGCATGGGTCGACGCAACCTGCATACGCGGGAGGAGCTGGCGGAACTGGCGTTGCATGAGGCGGCGAAGCTCGTCGACGAGGGCGGCGTGCAGGCGCTCGGCATGCGCGAAGTGGCGCGGCGCATCGGCTACACGGTCGGCTCGCTCTACATGGTCTTCACGAACCTCGACGACCTGATCGTGCAGGTGAACGAGCGCACCGTGGTGCAGCTGCGCGGCTCGCTCGAGGCGGCGGCCGCGCGCTCGCGCGAGCCTGCCCGCCGCCTGCGCCTCCTTTGCGCGGCCTACCTCGATTTCGCGCAGCGCCACACGCAGCGCTGGCGCATGGTGTTCGAGCATCGGCTGCCGGCGGGGCAGCCGGCGCCGCCGACCTATCGCGGCCACACGCAGGCGATCTTCAGGCTGGTCGCGGCGGCATTGCGGGATGCGGCGCCGGCGCGTGCCGGTGCCCCTTCGCGCGATACGCCGGAGGAGCTGGCGGTCGTGCTGTGGAGCGCCGTGCACGGGGTCTGCATGCTCGCCGTCACCGGCAAGCTCGGGGTCAGCGACACGCGCGCTTCCACGCGGCGCATGCTCGACCTGCTGGTCGATCGCTTCACCTCGCGGGGCTAGCGGGGCGGCGCGAGGCACCCGCCCGGAGGTGACGCCGGGGTACCGCGACAGGTAGCCTTGGCGCCATGGCGAAGGTCCTGACGCGCAAGCCCGTCGTCGCGTGGGCACTCTACGACTGGGCGAACTCGGCCTTCGCGACCACCGTGATGGCGGGCTTCTTCCCGCTCTTCTTCAAGCAGTACTGGAACGACGCGGTGCCCGCGACTGTCAGCACGTTCCGTCTCGGCGTGACGAGCGGTGTCACGAGCCTCATCGTCGCACTGATGGCGCCGATCGTCGGCGCGATCGCCGACAAGGGCGGGGCGCGCGTCAAGCTGCTTGCGCTGTTCACCGTGCTCGGTGCGGCGATGACCGCGGCGCTCGCGCTCGTCGGCCAGGGCAACTGGCTGTCGGCGGCGCTGTTGTACGGGGCCGCGTCGATCGGCTTCTGGGGCGGCAACCAGTTCTATGATTCGCTGCTGACCGACGTCGCCGCGGAGCGCGAGTACGACCTCGTCTCGGGCTACGGTTATGCGCTCGGCTACCTCGGCGGCGGCCTGCTGTTCGCGGTCAACGCGGTCATGGTCTCGAAGCCGGAGCTGTTCGGCATCGCGAGCGCCGCCGCCGCGGTCAAGCTCTCGTTCGTCAGCGTCGCGGTCTGGTGGCTGCTGTTCGCGCTGCCGGCGGTGTTCATCGTGCGCGAGGAGCGCAGTGCGCCGCCGCTGGCGCCGCGCGCCGCAATCCTTGCCGGCTGGCGTGAGCTCGCCCATACCTTCGGCCAGGTGCGAGAGAGCCACGCGCTGCTGCTGTTCCTGCTCGCCTACTGGTTCTACATCGACGGCGTGAACACGATCATCAAGATGGCCGTCGACTACGGCCTCGCGCTCGGCTTCCGGCAGGCGAGCCTGATCCAGGCGCTGCTGCTCGTGCAGTTCGTCGGCTTCCCGGCGGCGCTGTTCTTCGGCTGGCTCGGTGGGCGCATCGGCGCGCGCGCGGGCATCCTGATCGCGCTCGCGGTGTACACCGGCGTCACGCTGTACGCCTACCGGCTCGATTCCGAGGCCGAGTTCTTCGGTCTCGCGATCGTGATCGGCTGCGTGCAGGGCGGCGTGCAGTCGCTGTCGCGCTCGTTCTACGGCCGCCTCGTGCCCGAGGGCAAGGCCGGCGAGTTCTTCGGCTTCTACAACATGATGGGCAAGGCCGCGGCGATCCTCGGCCCGCTGCTCGCGGGGACGGTGGCGCTGCTCAGCGGTGACTCGCGGCTCGCCATGCTGTCGATCGCGCTGCTGTTCATCGTCGGCGGCGCGCTGCTGCTGCGCGTGCCCTACGGCCCGCCGTCCACCCAGTCCGCCGGATCGACGCCGTAGAACCGGCACAGCTCGGCGTGCAGCCGAGGGTGCGCGGCGCGGAATGCCGTGGCGCGCTCGAAGAACACCTCGGTGGCCGTCGCGAAGAACTCGGCCAGATCCTCGGTGCCGTAGGGATCGATCAGCGTGTCCTCGTCGCGGTCGACCGCGTCGCACAGCGCGTCGTACTCGGCCTGCAGCACGTCGTGCCAGCGCGCTGCGCCCGGGGCCACCGCGCCGCCATCGGTCAGCGCGCCGTCGAGCGTGTGATCGAGATGGTGGGCGAATTCGTGCAGCACGACGTTGTAACCGTCGTCGCCCGCGAGGCCGGCCTCGATGTCGGCCCAGGACAGCAGGATGCGCGCGACGTCGACCGTTTGCCCCGAGAGCGCGCGGCGGCCTTCGGTGACGAGGCCATACTCGTCCTCGTCGCGCTCCTCGACGACGAACTCGTCGGGGTAGATCAGCACGGCATAGAGACCGTCATAAGCTCCCGGGTCGCGGTGCGCGGCGAGCATCGCGGCCTGCGCGGCGACGATCAGGCGCATCTCATCGGTCAGCTCGAGGCCGCCGCAGCCGACGAAGGCGACGCGGCGCAGGAAACGCCGCGCGGTGTACTCGACCCGCTCGCGTTCGGCGGTCGGCAGGCGGCGCCACAGCGGCACGCGCGCGGCGAGCAGCGCGCGCCACTCAGGTGGAAACGGCGCCCGCAGCGCGCGCTCGCGCCGGCGGGCACGCAGCACGAGCGCCACGGCGACCACCGCGATCAGCAGCGCAAGCGCCCAGGGCATCATCGCGATCCACCCGGAGGTGAGGCGCTGACTCGCAAGCCGCGCACGCGGCGGATGAAGCGGCGTGCGGCGAGTTCGTGCTCGCGCGGATCGGATGCCGGGCCATATCGTAGCCCGACATATTCGCGCGCGAGCGCGAGGGCACCGCCCGCGAGATCGGGCCTCGCGGCCGCGATGCGCCCGGCGTAGGCGAGCGGTGCTTCGGCCGGCCGGCGCGCGAGCCCGGCGCGCGCATACTTGCCGCCGAGCGTGAGCCAGGCGCGTGCGAGCGCATCGGGTCGCGCGCCGCGCAGCCAGCGGCGCGAGCGCCACCCCATCCACGCGAGCCAGCCAACGAGGCTCGCGCCGAGCAGCAGGCCGAGCTGCTCCCAGGCGGGCGACTCGAAGCCGAGGCGTTCCAGCAGCGCGAACTGCGATGCCTGGCCGAACTCGATCACGCGCTGGCGCCATGCGGTGTTGATCGCGTCCCAGGCCTGCACCAGATCGCCGACCCACGCGGTCTCGCGGGCCATGCGCGTCGCGAACGATGCGGCGCCCGGCATCAGGTCGTAGAGCCCGCGTTGCAGGCGTTCGGGTGCGACGACGCCGGTCGGGTCGATGCGCGTCCAGCCCTGTCCGTCGAGCCAGATCTCGACCCAGGCGTGTGCATCCGACTGCTTGACGAGGAAATAGCGGCCGATCGGATTCCACTCGCCGCCGAGGTAGCCGGTGACGACGCGTGCCGGCACGCCGCCGGCGCGCATCAGCGTCGCGTACGCCGACGCGTAATGGCCGCAGAAGCCGCGGCGCGTGTTGAACAGGAAGTCGTCGACGGCGTTGGCGGCGAGCTTCGGCGGCGTCAGCGTGTACTCGAAGCCCTCGCGCGCGAACAGCTCGAGCGCTGCGCGCGCGTATGCGGCGGCGTCGGGCGCGGCCGCGCGCATTCGCGCGGCGAGCGCGAGCGTACGCGGGTTCTGGCCGGCGGGCAGCGCGAGCGCGTAGCGGCGGCCGAGCACGGACAGCGGCTCGCCGGTGTGGGTGCGCGGCCGCGAACTCGCGGTATAGGCGACGACTTCGTTGACCGGCTCCATCGCGACGAGCCGGCGATCCATCGTCAGCAGCACGCGCCGGTTCGGCGCGGCGAGCACCGATTCGAGCGCGAACCACCAGTTGTGGCCGTGCGGTTCGAGCGTCACGCGGTAGGTGTAGGTCGGGCCATCGAACCCGACGGCCGGTTCGGGATAGTAATGGCCGCGCTCGCGCCGCCAGGTCGTGCCGTCGAACTCGCTGAGCACCGGGCCGCGCCAGTAGCGTTCGTTCGGCGGCGGAATCGCGCCGTCGAATTCGACGCGGAAGGCCGGCGTGTCGGAGTCGGTCAGCGCGTCGATCTGCCCTGGGCTCATCTCCTCGGACAGCCCGGTGACGGCGCCGCTCGCATTCGGCAATGCCCAGAACGCACCCGGCAGGCGCGGGAAGAACAGGAACAGCAGCACGGCGAGCGGCAGCGCGAACAGCAGCGCGCGGCCGGCGAGCCGCAGCGGTGCCATCACGCCGGCCAGCGGGCCGGGCGCGGCGATCACCGCGAGCGCCGCGCAGTTCACGGTGAGCTGCGCGAGGTACAGCGGCACGCGCGTGAGGCCCTGACGGTCGAGGCAGGCTGCGAGCAGCAGGAAGAATGCGACGCCGAGCATCACGTAGTCGTCGCGCCGCGCGCGCGTCTCGAGCAGTTTCAGCGAGCCCATCGCGACCAGCAGCGCGGTGCCGGCAGCGAGGCCGTTGAGCGTGCGAAAGCCCGCGAACACGCCGACCGTCAGCAGCAGCGCGACTGCCGCGCGCAGCCAGACGTTCGGCATGCGCGCGCCGCGCAGCGCGAGCCGCAGGCGCAGCGCGATCGCGCCGAGCGCGAACAGGCTGATCCATGCCGGCAGACGATCGACGTGCAGCAGCACCGCACCGGCGAATGCGGCGAAGGTCCATGCGAGCGGGCGCAGGCGGGCCGGCCACGCGGGGCTCATGCCGGCACCCGCGCGAGCGCCGTCAGGCAGCGGTGGCGATGCAGGGCGCCGGCGCCGGCCGGAATGAACTCCTGCGGCAGGCGCAGCGCCCAGGGCTCGCCGCGCTGCTCGGCGTCGACGATCCAGCGGCACAGCTGCCTCAGGCGTGTCTCGGTGTCGAGCGGTGCGAGGCGCGCGAAATCGAACTCGTGGGGCTCGCTGCCGCTCGCGGCGTATTCGCTGACGAGCAGCGGTGCGCCGCGCGCATAGGTCTTCCAGGCGACGTGCCGCGGCGAGTCGCCGTCACGATAGGCGCGCAGGCCGTGCCACTCGTCATCGCCGTTCACGTCGCCGGCATGAGCGCCGCCGTGGCGACCCGCTCCGCCCCGCGGCGGCAGCGTGCCCCGCGCCGCCGGATAGACGATGCGCTCGAGCGGCAGATGCAGCCAGGTCCAGGCCTCGAACAGGCCGAACGGCCATTGCGTCGACAGGCGCACGCGCTCGATCGTGAACACGCCGCGCCGCGTGCCGGGCAGCTCGAGGCGGGCGGCCGTGCCGGCACCGGCCGGTACCTGTACCGGCTCGCCGACCCGCAGCTGCCCGCCCTCCGGCAGCGCGAGGCGCCACTCATGGCGCGTGCCGCCGCTCGCCTCGACGATCAGCTCGAGTTTCGCCTCGCTGCCTGCAAACGCCGGCTCGATCCGCGCGGCGACGATGCGCGCGCCGAGCAGGTTGCCGTGGCACAGCTGCATCGCGGCGAGCGCGAGTCCCGCGAGCAGGAAGGTCAGGAAGAGGGCGAGGCTGTTCGCGTAGTTGAGCGCGGCGAGCAGCATCGCGAACAGCAGCAGCGCGAAGCCGAGGCCGGCGCGGGTCGGCAGGATGTACAGCCGGCGCCGCGTGATCGTGACCGGCAGGCTGTCCTCGCCCTGGCGATGACGGATCCAGGCCGCGAAACGGGCGGTGAGCGTGCGGCGCAAGCCTGCAGCGAGTGCCACGGCGGCCGCACCGCCGTCAGGCGGGCACCGGCACGGCCTGCGCGACCAGTTCCGCGAGACGCTGTCCGTCGGCCGAATCGACCGCGTCGCGACGCTCGAGGCGGTGGCCGGCGACCGCGCCGAATACGGCCTGCACGTCGTCCGGCAGCACGGCATGGCGGCCGCTGATCGCGGCCCAGGCCTGCGCCGCGCGCAGCAGGCCTTGGCCGGCCCGCGGCGACAGCCCGATGCGGATGTCGGCATGCGTGCGCGTGTGCGCGATCAGCGCCTGCAGGTAGTCGAGCAGCGCATCGGAGACGTGGATCGCGCGCACCGCGGCCTGCAGGGCGAGCACGTGCTCGGCGTCGAGCACGGGCGGCAGCTGCGGCAGCAGCTCGCGCCGCTCGCCTTCGCGCAGCAGCGCGCGCTCGTGCCAGGCGTCCGGATAGCCGAGCTGGATGCGCATCAGGAAGCGGTCGAGTTGCGACTCGGGCAACGCGAAGGTGCCGGCCTGTTCGCGCGGGTTCTGCGTCGCGACGACGAAGAACGGGTCGGGCAGCCGGTAGGTCGTCACGTCGGTGCTGACCTGGCGCTCCTCCATCGCCTCGAGCAGCGCGCTCTGCGCCTTCGGGCTCGCGCGGTTGACCTCGTCGGCGAGCAGCAGCTGCGTGAACAGCGGCCCTTTGCGGAAGTGGAACTGCTGCGTGTTCCGGTCGAAGACCGACACGCCGATGATGTCCGCGGGCAGCAGGTCGCTCGTGAACTGCACGCGTTGCCAGGCGAGGCCGAACACCTGCGCGAGCGCATGCGCGAGGGTGGTCTTGCCGACGCCCGGGACATCCTCGATCAGCAGGTGGCCGCGCGCGAGCAGGCAGGCCACTGCGAGCCGCAGCTGCGCCGGCTTGCCGAGAATGATCGTCTCGAGCGTGGCGATCGCCTGCTGCAGCCGCTCGCTCATGCGCTGGCCAGCAGGTTGCGCACCCGCTCGAGCTGCGGCGTCAGCTGCGCGAGATCGCGCTCGAAATTCCCGATCCGCTCGCGCTCCTGCGCGACCACCTCGGCCGGCGCGTTGCGCACGAAGTTCTCGTTGGCGAGCTTGCCGCGCGCCTTCTTCAGCTCGCCCTCGTGCTTCGCGATCAGCTTCGTGAGCCGCTCGACCTCGGCGCGCGCGTCGATCAGCCCGGCCATCGGCACGTGCAACTGCAGCTCGCCGGCGAGCGCGGTCGCCGAGGCGGGCGCGGCGTCGCCGTCGGCCAGCCGGCGCAGCTCGCCGAGGCCCGCGAGGCGCGCGAGCAGCGGCTCATGGCGCGCGAGCAGGGTGTGGTCTTCCGCCGTGCCACCCTGCACCAGCACCGGGATGCGCTGCGACGGCGCGATGTTCATCTCACCGCGGATGCGGCGCACCGCGAGGATCACGCGCTGCAGCCACTCGACTTCCGTCTCGGCTGCGGCGTCGGGTGGCCACTCGGCCTGCGCGGGCCAGCGCGCGAGCATGATCGTCTCGCCGGCACGACCGGCGAGCGGTGCGATGCGCTGCCAGATCTCCTCGGTGATGAACGGCATGATCGGGTGCAGCGCGCGCAGCAATGCCTCGAGCACTTCGAGCAATGTGCGCTGCGCGCCGTGCCGGGCCGCAGGGTCGGCATCGCGTTGCAGGACTGGCTTGACGAGTTCGAGATACCAGTCGCAGAACTCGTACCAGGTGAACTCGTACAGCGCGGTCGCGGCGTAGTCGAAGCGGTACTCGGCGAACGCCGAGTCGACCGCGGCGATCGTGCGGCCGAGCCGCGAACGGATCCAGCGGTCGACGATCGAGTACTCGACGTTGGTTCCGGCACCCGCACCGGCACCGACCCCGGCACCGGCCGGCGTCTCGGTGGTCAGCGTGACGAAGCGCGCGGCGTTCCACAGCTTGTTGCAGAAATTGCGGTAGCCCGAGACGCGGCCGAGGTCGAAGCGCAGGTCGCGGCTCTGCGTCGCGAGCGCCGCGAACGTGAAGCGCAGCGCGTCGGTGCCGTAGGCGTCGATGCCTTGCGGGAAGTGCTTGCGCGTCGACTTCTCGATCGCCGGCGCGAGATGCGGCTGCATCAGGCCCGTGGTGCGCTTGGCGACGAGCGCCTCGAGGCCGATGCCGTCGACGATGTCGAGCGGGTCGATCACGTTGCCCTTCGACTTCGACATCTTCTGGCCTTCACCGTCGCGGATCAGGCCGTGGATGTAGACGTCGCGGAACGGCGGCTGGCCGTCCATGAACTTCAGGCCGAACATCACCATGCGCGCGACCCAGAAGAAGATGATGTCGAAGCCGGTGACCAGCACGCTGGTCGGGTAGTAGCGCGCGAGCGCGTCGGTGCGCGCGGGCCAGCCGAGCGTCGAGAACGGCCACAGCGCCGACGAGAACCAGGTGTCGAGCACGTCGGGATCCTGGGTGAGCGGCAGGTCCGGCGCGAGCCGGTGGCGCGCGCGCACCTCGGCCTCGTCGCGGCCGACATAGGCAGTGCCGGCGGCGTCGTACCAGGCCGGAATGCGATGCCCCCACCAGAGCTGGCGGCTGACGCACCAGTCCTTGATGTTGCGCATCCACTCGAAATAGGTCTTCGACCAGTTGTCGGGCACGAAGCGGATCTCGCCGCGCTCGACCGCCTCGATCGCCGGTTCTGCGAGCGGCGCGATGCGCACGTACCACTGGTCGGTGAGCAGCGGCTCGATCACCGCGCGCGTGCGGTCGCCGCGCGGCACCATCAGCTTGTGCGGCTCGATGCGCTCGACCAGGCCGGCGGCCGTCAGCTCCGCGACCACGCGCTCACGCGCGACGAAGCGGTCGAGCCCGCGGAACCGCTCCGGCACCTGGTCGTTCAGGGTCGCCTGCGGCGTGAAGACGTTGATCACTTCGAGGCCGTGGCGTGCGCCGATCTCGTAGTCGTCGAAGTCGTGGGCCGGCGTGATCTTGAGGCAGCCCGAGCCGAATTCGGGATCGACGTGGGCGTCGGCGATGACCGGGATGCGGCGCCCGGCGAGCGGCAGCGCGATCTCGCGCCCGACGAGGTGCCGGTAGCGCTCGTCGTCGGGATGCACCGCGACCGCGCTGTCGCCGAGCATGGTTTCCGGCCGGGTCGTCGCAACGACGACGTGGCCGCTGCCGTCCGCGAGCGGATAGCGCAGATGCCACAGCTGCCCGTCTTCCTCTTCCGACAGCACCTCGAGGTCGGACACGGCGGTCTCGAGCACCGGGTCCCAGTTGACGAGCCGCTTGCCGCGGTAGATCAGGCCCTCGTCGTGCAGGCGTACGAAGGCCTCGGTGACCGCGGCCGACAGGCCGGGGTCCATCGTGAAGCGCTCGCGCGACCAGTCGACCGAGGCGCCGAGGCGGCGCAGCTGCTGCGAGATCGTGCCGCCCGACTGCTCCTTCCAGCGCCAGACGCGCTCGACGAAGGCTTCGCGGCTGAGGTCGGTGCGCCGCTGGCCCTCGGCCGCGAGCTGGCGCTCGACGACCATCTGCGTGGCGATGCCCGCGTGATCGGTGCCCGGCTGCCACAGCGTGTCCGCGCCGCGCATGCGGTGGTAGCGCGTGAGCGCGTCCATGATCGTGTCCTGGAACGCGTGCCCCATGTGCAGCGTGCCGGTGACGTTCGGCGGCGGGATGACGATGCAGAACGGGTCACCCCGCCCGGAGGGGGCGAACCAGCCGTGCGATTCCCAGCGCTCGTAGAGGCGCCGCTCGATGTCGCGCGGCGAGAAGACCTTGTCCATCCGGCAAATTATAGCGAGCCGGAGCCGAGCTGATGGGTGATCGGAGTGATGCCCTGTTCACGATATTGGCGGAAGCGCGCACGACCCTCGCTGCGCCGCGTCGGGTGGCCGTCGATGAATTCGGCGACGCGCTGTGCCTGCAGCGCGAGCGGCGGGACCTCCGCATCGAGGTTGACGAGCACTTCGGGCGCTGCCGCCGGCTCGGCGCCCGACGACAGCGCGACCGGAGACTGCACTTCGGGCCCGGCCCCGGCCAGAGGCTCGTGCGGCACGAAGCTGCCGTCGGCGAAGGTCCACAGCAGTTCATCGAAGCGCGCGAGCTCGCCGGTCGAGCGGCACCACACGAGCACGCGGTGGCCGGCCAGGTACGCCTTTTCGGTCACGCGGCAGGCGAGGCGCAGGCGCGTGTCCTCGCCCGCCGCGTCGGTGACGTAGAAGTCGACCTGCGGCACCGCCGGGTCAGCGCCCGGCGCGCTGGATCAGGAACTCGGACAGCAGGCCGATCGGCCGCCCGGTGCTGCCTTTCTGCGCGCCCGACAGATAGGCCGTGCCGGCGATGTCCATGTGGGCCCATTTCATGCCCCGCGTGAACTTGCCGAGGAAGGCCCCCGCGGTGATCGCGCCGGCGTCGCGCCCCGCGACGTTCGCCATGTCGGCGAAGTTGCTGCGCAGCTGCTCGCCGTATTCCTCGGTGAGCGGCAGCTGCCAGGCGCGATCGTCGGCGCGCAGGCCGCACTCGACGAGCTCGCGCGCGAGCGCGTCGTCGTTGGCCATGACGCCGCTGTGGTGCGCGCCGAGCGCGATCACGCAGGCCCCGGTGAGGGTCGCGATGTCGACCAGTGCGGCGGGCTTGAAGCGGCGCGCATAGTGCAGCGCGTCGCAGAGGATCAGCCGGCCCTCGGCGTCGGTGTTCAGCACCTCGACGGTCTGGCCGGACGCGCTGGTGACGATGTCACCAGGCTTGACCGCGCACCCGCTCGGCATGTTCTCGCAGGTCGGCACGAGGCCGACGACGTTGAGCGCGAGATTGAGCTCGGCGGCGACGGTCAGCGCGGCGATCACGGTCGCGGCGCCGCTCATGTCGAATTTCATTTCGTCCATCGCCGGCGGGTCTTTCAGCGAGATGCCGCCGGTGTCGAAGGTGATGCCCTTGCCGACGAGCACGACCGGCGCCGCGCCGGCCTTGCCGCCACGATGCTCGAGCACGATGAAACGCGGCGGCTCGTCGCTGCCCTGCGTGACCGCGAGGAAGCAGCCCATGCGCTCGCGCCGGATCGCCTGCTGGTCGAGCACGCGCACGCGCAGGGTTTTCGGATGGCGCCGCGCGAGCGCACGCGCGGTGTTCGCGAGGTAGGTCGGCGTGCAGACATTGGCCGGCAAGTTGCCGAGATCGCGCAAGGTGCGCAGCCCGACCGCGACGGCCGCTCCGTGCGCGAAGCCGCGCTTCGCCGCGGCGGCGCTGGTGACCGGCCCGGCGACCACCCGATTGATCGCGGGCGCGCGCGGCTTCTTGCCGCTTTTCAGGTCGTTGATGCGGTAGAGCGCGACGCCGGTGAGTTCGGCGGTCGCGGAGGCGAGGCGATAGTCGTCGAGTTCGGCGGCGGCGGGCCGGCCGAGCGCGACCGCGCAGCTCGCGATACGCGTGCGGGAGAGGGCGCCGAGACCGGTGAGCACGGCTCTACGCCAGCTCTTGCGGCTGAGCGAGCCGCGCTTGCCCTGGCCGACCAGCAGCACGCGCGTCGCACGCAGCCCCGGCAGGTCGGGAACGAGCAGATGCTCGCCGGCCCGGCCGGCGAAGTCGCCGCGCCTGACGAGCGCCGTGATGCGCCCGCCGCTCGCGCGATCGATCTCGCGGGTCTCATCGGGCAGCTCGCCGTCCTCGAACACACCGGCAATGAGGCAGTCGACGCGCAGCCGCGCCAGCCCCCTGGTCCACACCTCGAAACTTGTCATTGGATCTCCCGCCAACGGCCCATGCCGCGCCTCAACGCGCCGTTGTGGCATGAAGCAGTCTGATTTACCTTAGGTTTGGCCCGCCGTCCCATCCTGTTTCTTGCGATTCGCGATCGATTCTGGTGTTGCATCGGGGTGTGAAAGCGGTGTGGTAGTGTAACCGAACTCTTGCGGGAGCGGCTTTCTTGCGACGTCTGGAGCGCTATATCCTGCGGGAGGTCGTGCTGGCATGGCTCGCCGTCACGAGCGTGCTGCTGGTGATTCTGCTGACCAACCAGGTCGCCGCGGTGCTCGAGCGGGCGGCCGACAATCAGTATCCGCGCTCGGCCGTGCTGACGCTGATCGGCCTGTCGAGCGTGCAGAACCTGCCGATCGTCGTGCCGGTCGGGCTGCTGCTCGGCGTCGTCCTCGCGCTCGGCCGGCTGTATCACGAAAGCGAGATGACCGCCGCGCAGGCCTGCGGCGTCGGGCTCGGTCGCGTGTACCGGCCGATCACGGCGCTCGCCGTCGTGGTCACCGCGCTGCTCGCGTGGCTCACGCTCGATCTCGCGCCGCGCGCGGCCGCGCACACCTACCAGCTCCGCAGCGAAGCGCTGCGCTCGGGGCAGTTCGCGCCGCTCGCGCCGGGCCAGTTCCGCAGCTTCGGCGCGGACGGCGTCGTGATCTATGCGCAGGACGCCGCCGCCGACGGTACGCTCGAGCGCGTCTTCATCAAGCGCGCGCGCGGCGACGTGCTCGAGGTCGCGCTCGCGCAGCGCGCACGCCACGAGATCTCGTCCGACGGGCTGCTGCACACGATCACGCTGTACGACGGCGTGCGCTACGAGGGCGTGCCCGGCAGTTCCCGTTTCCGGCTGGTGCGCTTCGCCGAACAGGTGGTTCCGGTGCGCCTGCCCGGGCTCGCGGCCGGCCGGCAGCGCGTCGAGGCGATGCCCACAGCCACGCTTGCCGCGAGCAGCGACCTCGCCGAGCGCGCCGAGCTGCACTGGCGCATCGCGCTGCCGGTCATGGCGATCGCGCTCACCCTGCTCGCCGTGCCGCTGAGCCGCCTGCGCCCGCGCCAGGGCCGCTATTCGCGCGTCTGGCTCGCGGTGCTGATCTATTTCCTCTATTCGAATCTCGCGTCGGCCGGCCGCGTGTGGATCGAGCGCGGCGTCGTGCCGGAGCGGTTCGGCCTGTGGTGGGTGCACGTCGTGCTGATCGGGCTCGGCGTGATCGTGATGGGTGCGCCGCTGGTTGCGGCGCGCCTGCGGTACCGGGGCTGAGGGGCGGCAGATGATCCTCGACCGCTACATCCTGCGATCGATCGTCAGCGGCGTGCTGCTCGTGCTCGCCGTGCTGCTCGCGCTCGGCACGCTGTTCACGTTCATCCAGCAGCAGGACGACATCGGCGTGGGCAGCTACCAGGCGGTCGATGCGCTGCTGGTCTCGCTGCTCGACATGCCGCAGCTGCTGTTCGAGATGCTGCCGATCGCCGCGCTGATCGGCTCGCTGCTCGGCCTCGGTTCGCTCGCGCGTGGCAGCGAGCTGACCGTGATGCGCGCCTCGGGCGTGTCGGTCGCGCGCATCGCGCTCGCCGCGGCGTTCGCCGGCATCGCGCTGACCGTGCTCGCGGTCGGCGTCGGCGAGTACCTCGCGCCGCCGATGAAGAAGATGGCCCGCCAGGTGAAGGCTTTCGGCAAGTTCCAGAACGTGAGCTTCGCCGGCCGCGGCGGTGCGTGGGTGCGCGACGGCGACCTGCTGCTGAACGTCGAGCAGCAGACGGCAAGCGGCGAGTACGGCGGCATGTACGTGTTCGAGCTGACGCGCGACCACGAGCTCGCCGCGATGGGGCGCGCATTGCGCGCGCGCGCCGGCCCGGGCGAGACCTGGGAGCTGCAGGATTACGCCGAGACGCGCTTCGCGGGCGATTATGCGAACGGGCGCCGCGCGGCGACGCGCAGCCTGTCGTCATCGGTCAGCAGCAGCTTCCTCGGGCTCGCGATCAGCGAGCCGAAGGACATCGAGCTGCGCTCGCTGTGGCGCCTGATCGGCAGCTTCTCCGGCCACGGCATCGATCTGCGACCCTATGAGTTCGCGTTCTGGTCGCGCATCGCGCGCACGGTCGCGGTCGTATTCGCGGTACTGCTCGCGGTGCCGTTCGTGTTCGGCACGATGCGCTCGGCCGGCACCGGCACGCGCACGCTGGTCGGGCTCGTGATCGGTATCGCGTTCTTCCTGGTGCAGCGCATGCTCGAGAGCGGCGCGATCGTGTTCGATGCGCCGCCGATGCTGCTCGCGTGGCTGCCGACCTCGTGCCTGATCGTGGTCACGCTGACGCTGATCGCGCGCACGCGTTGATTGCAGCGATCCGCCGGATCCGCCGCGATCGCCCGAATCGCCGGTCTCAGGTGAAGTCGGCGAGCGGGCGGAACAGCGCGTCGTACTTGTAGCGCAGGACCTCGAACTCGCGCCCGGCGAGCCGTGACTCGAGCGCGGCCGCTTCCTTCGCCGCCGCCTCGCCGGTGCTGCGCACGCTGCCGCGGATATAGCGCTTGTCGCCGTCGCTGCGGCCGTGCAGCCCGATCACGACGCCGTCGAAGGTGCGCAGTTCGACGCGCGGGCCGGCGGGCGCGGCATCGGGTGCGCTCGCGACGTCCTCGATGTGCAGGCCGGTCAGCATCGCCGCGACCGGCGTCACGATGCCTGCCGAGCGCTGCGTCTTGCCTTTCGGCAGGTCCTGCAGCGTGAGCCCGTCGGTCGCCGCCGCGCGCGTGGCATGCCACGCCGGGCCGGTCGCCGGCCAGACCGCGACCGATTCGATGCGGTCGGCCGGCAGGTCGACGAGCGTCGCGTCGATCCAGCGCTTCGGATCGGCGTCGACCGCGACCTGCGGCGAGGCGAGCAGGCTCGTCGCGGTGCCAGGCACCCGCACATAGCTGCTGCGGTTGTCGGCGACTTTGCCGACCAGCAGGCCGTAACTGGCCGAGGGCGTCTTCGCCTCGACGCGCACGCTCGCGGCCTCCGGGCCCGGATCCTCGACGCCGAGGCGGGCATAGTTCGACGGGTCGCTGGTCTTCTCCTCTGCGACCTTCAGCTCCGCGAGGCCCAGCAGCAGTTTGCGCAGTTTCACCGGATCGGCCGGGTAGTGGCGTTCCTCGACGGACCAGCCGGCCTCGCCGCGCACCAGCGTCACGCCGGCGCCGTGGGACTCGAGCCGCACACTGCGCAGCGCATCGAGTCCGGTCTTCAGTCCCGGCAATACCAGCGAGCCGACCTGCGCGGCGGGCGCCGCCGCGCGACGGCCCGGCAGCCATAGCGCGACCGCGCCGACGACCAGCGCCACGGCGAGCAATGTGACGACCCTGCGCGGCGACATCATGGCTTGCGGGTCCGCTCGACGAGCAGGATCGCGGCCTGGCGCTTGCGTCGCCACAGCGCCGCGAGCAGCGCGAGCAGCGCGAAGACCAGCGGCACGAGCACGATGTTGATGAACTTCAGCCGGTTGCCGAGCCCCTCGATGTCCTGGTCGAGGCCGAGACGCACGCCGCGCAGGTCCTTGCGGATGCGCAGCTTCTCGGCCTCGAAGCGCTCGATCTCCTGCTGCTGCTCGGGCGTCAGGATCATGCCGGACTGGTCGGCACGCTGCGTCTGCAGCGTCGAGAGCTTCTCTTCGGTCGCCGACAGCTGCGCCTCGAGTTCCTGTTCCTTCGCGCGCAGGCGCCCTTCGGCGTCGCGACGCAGCGTATCGACGCGCTCGAACGGCCGCGAGAAGCTCGCGCGTCCGCGCACGCTGATCAGGTCGTTGCTGCCGGCGAGGTTGTCGAGCGCGTTCCAGACGAGGTCGCCGTTGTGCGCCCAGGCCTGCTTGGCGCGCGCGCCGAAGAACGACGCCGGCATGTCGCGCAGCCACAGGTAGTCGGCAAGCAGGTCGGTGTCGGCGAACACGATCAGGTTGAGCGGCTTCGCGGACGCCTTCAGCGGGCCAGGACCGTTGGGGAAGGCGCTCTTCACATCGCCGGTGACGCGGGCGGCGAGCGTGTAACGCTCGCCGGTCGGCTTGAAGCCGTCCTGCAGGCTGGCCGGATCGAGCAGCATCGCAAAGCGCTCGACCGGCAGCACGCCGGCGAGCTTGCTCGAACTGAGCAGCGGCTCGAATTTCGTCGTCGCATCCTTCGCCGGCGCGAGATGGCCCGCGGTCGCGAGATTGATGCTCGCGAGGCCGCTGGTGACGACGTCGTGGCTGTCGAGGCTCGCCGAGTCGAGGCCGAGGATCGCGATGTGACGCGTGGGTGCCTCGCCCGCGCGCATCGACACGCTCATGCCGTAGCTCAGGTCGCCGACCACTTCGTGCGGATTGAAGTCGACGCCCCACGCGCCGAGCAGCGTGCCGAGCTGCGAGCTGCGGTCGGCCCCGGCTGCGCCGAAAGGCTGCCCGGGATCGCCGTCACCGGGATCCTGCTCGGCGAGCGGATCGACGAACACGAGCAGATGCCCGCCGCGCAGCGCGAACTGGTCGATCGCCTGCTGCGCCGGCAACGGCAGGGTCTTCGGGTGCACGAGCACGAGTACGTCGACGTCGGGGTCGATCCGGGTCACCGCCGGCGTCAGCTCGCGCAGATCGAACAGCTGCCCGGCCTGGGCATAGACGTACCACGGCTCGCGACTGCGGCCGCTCGCCGGGTCGAAGCCGCCGCCCATCGGCAGGCTCGACAGCCAGCCGACGACCGGCTTGTGCGTGCGGCCGAGCTGGTAGATCAGCTTCGCGACGTCGTACTCGAGGAAGGGCTCCTTCGACGGATCGAAGAACGGGATCGCTTCGCGCCCGTCGGTCGAATTGGTGCCCGCGAGACCGAAGAAGAAATTCTCGCCGGCGCCGCCGACCGGCACGCCGTGCACGCCGAGCTCGGCCGCCCGGTCCTCGTCCTCGGAGAACGGCTCCGGATCGACGATCGACAGGCGCAGCTTGCCCTTGCTGCGTGTCGCGAGCTCCTGCAGGAATTCGCGCACGCGCGTGCCGTAGGTCTTGAGCGTCGGGTATTCGCCCGCCGTGCGCTCGCTCCAGAAATAGTACAGGTTCACCGGCTCGGCGAGGCTGTCGAGGATGTGCTGCGTGCCGGGCGCCACCGTGTAGAGCCGGTTTTCGGTCAGGTCGAGCCGCCAGCCGCGCAGCGCCCAGCCGCTCAGCACGGTCAGGCCGATGAACAGCAGCGCGAGGGCGAGCAGTGCGCCGCGGCCGAGCAGGATCCGGTGCTTCATGGGCGGCTCACTCCGATTTGCGCGCGTCGAGCACGATCGCGGTCGCGATCAGGAAGAACGCCATCGTCAGCCCGAAGTACAGCAGGTCGCGCAGGTCGAGCACGCCGCGGGCGATCGCCTCGAAATGGGTCAGGAACGACAGCGAGGCCACGGCGTCGACGAGCGCCTGCGGCGCCCAGGCGCGGAACGCGTCGAGCACGAGCGGGAACCCCGCGAGCAGCAGCGCGAAGCAGACGACGGCCGCGAGGATGAAGGCGATCACCTGGTTGCGCGTCAGCGCCGACATGCACGAGCCGACCGCGAGGAAGGCGCCGGCCATCAGCAGGCTGCCGAGGTAGGCCGCGAGGATCACGCCGTTGTCGGGCGAGCCGAGGTAGTTCACGGTGATCCAGATCGGGAAGGTCAGCGCGAGCGCGGCGGCGGTGAACGCCCAGGCGGCGAAGAATTTGCCGAGCACCGCCTGCCACAATGTCACCGGCTGGGTCAGCAGCAGCTCGATCGTGCCGCTCCTGCGCTCCTCGGCCCACAGACGCATCGAGATCGCCGGGATCAGGAACAGGTACAGCCAGGGGTGGAAGGTGAAGAACGGCGCGAGGTCGGCCTGGCCGCGCTCGTAGAAGCCGCCGAGATAGAACGTGAACGCCGCGGCGAGCACGAGGAAGATCAGGATGAACACGTAGGCGACCGGCGTGGCGAAATAGCCCGCCAGCTCGCGCTTCATGATCGTGGCGATGTGGTGCACGGTACTCCCTGTCGGTCAGGCGGTGATCGTGCGGAACACCTCGTCGAGGCGCCCCGACTCGAGCTCGATGCCTTTCAGTGCATAGCCCTCGCGGGCCGCGAGGGCATTGACGGCGTCGAAGATGCGCGCGCCGGTGACCGGCACCGCGGTCACGCTCAGCTCGCGCTCGGCGGCCTCGACGCTGCCGACCTGCGGCAGCGCCTCGAGTGCCGCGCGCGCCGCGCCGAACTGCGCGGCGTGCTCGAGCCGCAGCGTCACGGCGTTGTGGTAGCGCGAGCGCGCGGCGAGGCCCTGCGGCGTATCGTCGGCGACGATCCGGCCGTTCGCGATGATGATCGCGCGCGTGCACACCGCGTCCACTTCCTCGAGGATGTGGGTCGAGACGACGATCGTCTTGTCGGCGGCCATCTCGCCGATCAGCTCGCGCACCTCGTGCTTCTGGTTCGGATCGAGGCCGTCGGTCGGCTCGTCGAGGATCAGCACCGGCGGGTCGTGCAGGATCGCCTGCGCGATGCCGACGCGGCGCCGGAAGCCCTTCGAGAGCGTGTCGATCGTCTGCGCCGCGACCGGGCCGAGTGCGAGCCGCTCGAGCACGTGGCCCAGGCGTTCGCGCCGCCGCTCGCCCGCGAGGCCGCGCAGGCTCGCGACGAATTCGAGGAAGCCGCGGACGCTCATCTCGCCGTAGCTCGGCGCGCCTTCGGGCAGATAGCCGAGCGCGGCGCGGGCCGCGAGCGGCGCGCGCTCCACGTCATGGCCGCAGATGCTGGCCGAGCCTTCCGATGGGGCGATGAATCCTGCGATCATGCGCATCGTCGTGGTCTTGCCGGCGCCGTTCGGGCCGAGAAAGCCGAGCACTTCGCCGGGCCGGGCCTCGAAGCCGACGCCATCGACCGCCGTGAGCGTGTCGTAGCGCTTGGTGAGCCGTTCGGTCCTGATCATATGGTCTCGTCTGAATGGGCCGGGCGGAAAAAGTTCCGTCGCGGCGCCGATGTCGCGATTCTGGTGCGAAGGAGGAGGCGTGTCGAGACTCGTCTGGGACCTGCCGGTGCGCGTCATGCACTGGGCGCTCGCTCTCGCCACCGCGGGCGCGTGGCTCACGCAGAATCTCGAGGGGGACTGGTTCCGCTGGCACAGCTGGTGCGGCTACGCCGTGCTGGTGCTCGTGCTGACGCGGATCGCATGGGGCTTCGTCGGCACGCGTCATGCGCGCTTCACGGCGTTCGTGCGCGGCCCGCGCGCCGCGCTGCGCTACCTGCGCGGGCTCGTTCGCGGCGACGCGCCGGCCCATGCCGGCCACAATCCGCTCGGCGCATGGATGGTCGTCGTGCTGCTCGCGCTGCTGCTCGTGCAGGCCGTCACGGGACTGTTCGCGAACGACCAGATCATGAACACCGGGCCGCTGTTCGGGTATGTGACCGGCGCGCGCAGCGATGCGCTGAGCCGCCTGCACGCCTCGCTCGTGAACTGGATCCTCGCCGCGGTGCTGCTGCACGTGCTCGCGGTGTTCGCCTACCTCGCCGGCAAGCGCACCGATCTGATCACGCCGATGTTCACCGGGCGCAAGAGCGAGGCGGCGGTGCCGCCGCAGGAGGCGATCCGCGCTTCGCGGACCTGGCTCGCGCTGCTGATCGCCGCGCTGATCGCCGGTGCGCTGGCCTGGCTCGTCAGCCACGCACCCGAGGCCACGCTGTCGCTGTTCTGACGAGCGTCGCCGGGAGCGGCCTCAGTCCCGCTTGAACTTGTCGTGGCAGTTCTTGCAAGCCTGTCCGGCGGCGACGAAGGCCGTCTTCACGTCGGCAACCGACTTCGCGCCCTGCGCGGTGTCCGACAGCGCGCCGACCTTCGACTGCATGTCCTTCAGCAGCCGGTCGAACTCGGCGCGATCGCGCCAGATCTCGGGCCTGGCGGCGGTCGGCTTGCCCGATTCGGATCCGGCGACGAAACCCTCGGGCAGCATCGCGGCAATGAACGCGACGCGCTCGGCGCGCATCGCGAACTCCCGCGCATCGTACGGTGCCTTGCCCTGCACGACGTTCGCCATCGGGCCGAAATTGGCGCCGAGCACGTTGTACATCGACTGGCGGTAGCGCACGAGCTGGTCGGCGCGGCTCTGCGCGTTCTGCGCGACGGCAGTGCCGGCCAGCAGGCCGGCCGACAGGCACAGGGCGATCACGGTGGCGGGCGATTTCGTCATCACGGGGGGCTCCTCGGCGGGGATGCCGAGCGTACCCGAGGTGGTGCTGGCGCGGCCAGCGGCGCGCAGGTTCAGTGCGCGACGATGCCTGCGCGGCGCTCGATGCGGGCGCGATGCTCGCGCAGGATGCGGCGCACTTCGGGCGCCGCCGGCCGCTCGGCGAGACGCGCGATCAGGTCGCCGAGTTCGTGCCACTGGCGGCCCCAGCCGAGCAGGCGGATGGCGTCGTCGATGATGCGTCCGTCGATCACGTCCTGGCTCTCGCGGGCGGCGGGAGCGGTGCGCCGGGCCGGCGCAGCGGCGCGGGGCACGGCTGCGCGGGCTGCAGTAGCGCGGGTGGCGGCGGGCGTAGCGGGCGCGAGGCGTGGCATTTCGCGTGTCGTGTCGCCGGATTTCTTCGCCTGGCGCGTGCGGGTCGTCGCCGTGAGCACGTCGCGACGCTCGCTCTCGACCGAGGCGAGCGGAATGAAGCGCTCGTTGCCCTGCAGGCCGGCGAGGTTGGCGAGGAAGCTCATCACTTCGAGCGCTTCCAGGAAGGCGCGGTCGCCCTCCCGCGCGCGTTGCTCGACGATTCGCGCGAGCGCGTCCGCACGCTGGCGCGCGAGATCGATGATCCAGCGCGCGGGGCGCTCGTGCTTCGGCCACGGCTGCACGTGCTGGTAATGCGCGTCGTCGAGCGAGGCGTAGCGGGCATGCAGTTCGAGACTCTGCTGCCAGCGCGCGAGCAGCAGGCGCAGCTGCTGGCCATCGGGTGTCGTCGTGCGTGGCGCGGCTGCGTCGCGCGGCGCGTCATTCGTGCGGGTCGTGGGCATGGCCGCACTGTAGCGTCGGCCCGCGCGCGTGCCTGCGATACGCCGCACATTGTCGGCGGCCGCTTGCGCGCCGCGACCTATGTGACATATCAGGAAATCAGGCCAAGTGGCCGCCTTGTAAGGATTTATTCTCGGCGTTGTCATTCGGCGGACATGCGCGCGGGCGACGCTGGCGGCCCATGCAAGGCATGGCGAAATTCCGCAGCGTCTTCGTATCCGATGTGCACCTCGGCAGCCGCGGCTGCCGCGCGGAGCTGCTGCTGCAGTTCCTGAACGCGGTACAGACCGAGCGACTCTATCTCGTCGGCGACATCGTCGACCTGTGGTGCCTGCGCCAGCGGGCGTACTGGCCGGCCGCGCACAACGACGTCATCCGCGCGATCCTCGACCGCGCGAAGGCCGGCGTGCGCGTCATCCTGGTTCCCGGCAATCACGACGAGGATCTGCGTGAATTCGACGGCACCGTATTCGGCAACGTCGCCCTGCACCGCGAGTTCGTGCACGAGACCGCCGATGGCCGCCGGCTGCTGGTCCTGCACGGCGATGAATTCGACGGCGTCGTCCAGTGCAGCCCCTGGCTCGCGAAGCTCGGCGACCAGGCGTATTCGCTGATACTCGGTCTCAACGAAATCTGGAGCACGCTGCGCCGCTGGCGCGGCCTGCCTTACTGGTCGCTGGCCGGCTACCTCAAGCACAAGGCGCCGCGCGCCGTCGAGTACATCGAGAGCTTCGAGCGGGCGGCGGCGCACGCGGCGCGGCGTCGCGGCCTCGACGGCGTGGTCTGCGGGCACATCCATCGCGCGAGCCTGCGCGACATCGACGGCGTGCTCTACTGCAACGACGGCGACTGGGTCGAGAGCTGCACGGCGCTCGCCGAGGATTTCAACGGCCGCTTGCGGCTGACCGGCTGGAACGAACTGTGCGCGGCGGCCCACGGGCCCGCCGCGCAGCCGCTCGGGCAGGCCGCGTGACGGGCGGGCGCGGGTCCGGTGGCCCGCGTATCAGTGGGCAGTCGCATCATCGGTTGCGTTGGCGGCGCGCTTCTCTTTCGGCGGCGGGCCGTCGCTGCGCACGAAGCTCACGACCGGGCAGCTGCCCTCGCGCGGCACGATGATCGTGCTGAAGCGGTCGAAGCTGCCGGGAGGCTTCGTTACGAAGCCGATCGCAGTCGCGAAGTCGAGTCCGGTGCAGGGGCCCAGCAGCTTCGCGTAGTACCAGTTGCGGCGATTGTCCTGTACCCAGAGGCCGCGGTCGCGGTCGGCATGCCAGTCGCGGATGCCGCCGTGGTCCACGAACGGAATCGACGCCTGCTCGGGGTCGGGCAACGTGTCCTTCCCGTCGGCCGCGTTTGCGCACAGCGGCGCGAGCAGCAGCGCGGCGAGGGCGATCGCGGGGTTTAGCAGAGGTGTCTTGTTCATTTGCGCGTCCTGCCGAAGAAATCACTGTCTCTTTCGACTGTCGGGCGGCGGGGCGGTTCCGGGCGCGACGTGGGCGTGGCTCTGGTAACTGTAACCAGTTGATTTCGTGACGCCACCCTGTCGCTGCCAAGCAGCAGCTGCTGGTCAGATCGTACCGTGCCCCGCGGCATATGTTCTTGCACAGACCGATGGAGAATCGGCTGGCGACGGCCTAGAATTCGAGACGAGGTACCAATATGCGCAATGCGGCCCAACTCGCGCAGGAAGTTCTGGACCTACCGCCTGATGAGCGGGAGCGTCTTGCCTTGCTTGCCTGGGAGAGTTTGGAAGGTGATGTCGCATTTAACCCGGACGATCCGCAGGGCGATGAGGCGGCCCTCCAGCGCGACAAAGAAATAGAATCAGGCAAGGTCAAAACTGTCGGTCATGATGAGTTCGTGCGTGCGACAGGCGGCACGAGAGGGTGAGACTCGAGTACCATCCTGCCGCCATCGAAGATCTGAACAGCGCAATTCGACATTACGACGAGAAGCGGACCGGCTTGGGAGACGGTCTCAGGGCCGAAGTCTATATAGCAATTGATTCGATACTTGAGTCCCCTCTGCGATGCAAGGAAAGCGAGCGTGGAATTCGCCGCCGTCTGGTTCGGCGCTTCCCATATTCCATTTTGTTCAGGATGCCTGCTGTCGACACAGTTCGGGTGCTCGTCATCCGCCATCACCGCCGCAATCCAGGCTACGGAATCGAGAGGCGGTAAGCTCAATGTGCGCATTGCGCCTGGGTTGGATCCGGGGCCAGTCAGTGTGCCGATCGAGAAGTGGGTCATTGCAGGCTTGCAGTCTCGCTACAGCCGAGTAGGCAGGTGGTTTTCCAAGGCGGTGTGGGCCGTGATGAAAGCGGCGACAGGGCCGGAAGTGCGACTAAGTATCTGATTTATTGGCGCTCCCTACGGGATTCGAACCCGTGTTACAGCCTTGAGAGGGCTATGTCCTGGGCCTCTAGACGAAGGGAGCGTCGGGCGGCAGCGCGGCCGGAGGGCGCGGTATTATAGAAACCCTGATTTCTATCTCAAGCGGAACCTGATCATTTTGTCGACTTCCCATCCTGCGCCCGTGGAGGCACCGGCGCCCCTGGCCCGGGTCGTACCCCGCGACCGGCACACCGTCTCCAGGTCACAAGTCTCCCCCAACGCGCTGCGCGTGCTCTATCGTCTCAAGGACGCCGGCTACCAGGCCTTCCTGGTCGGCGGCTGCGTGCGCGACCTGCTGATCGGCATGACGCCGAAGGATTTCGACGTCGCGACGAACGCGTTGCCCGAGGAGGTCAGGCGCCTGTTCCGCAATTGCCGGCTGATCGGCCGCCGTTTCCGTCTCGCGCACGTGTTCTTCGGCCAGGAAATCATCGAGGTCGCGACCTTCCGCGCCGCGGGCGCGCCGCCGCCTGGCGATGAGCCGCTCGCCGATCTCGACCCCGAGGAGGGCGACGGGCCGGAGGTCAGCGAGCCGGACGACTTCGACGCCGACATCGCCGACACCAGCGGCGAGAGCCTGCGCGTGCTCGACGAGTACGGGCGGATCCTGCGCGACAACGCCTACGGCACGATCGACGACGACGTCTGGCGGCGCGATTTCACCGCCAACGCGCTCTACTACAACATCGCCGATTTCTCGATCTGGGACTATGTCGGCGGCGTCGAGGACGTGCTCGCGCGGCGCCTGCGCGTGATCGGCGATCCGGCGACGCGCTTCCGCGAGGACCCGGTGCGGATGCTGCGTGCCGCGCGCTTCGAGGCGAAGCTCGATTTCACGATCGATCCGGACGTCGAGGCCGCGATACACGAGCTGGGCGGCCTGCTCGCCGCCGCGCCGGCCGCGCGGCTGTTCGACGAGACGCTGAAGCTGTTCCTCGCCGGCCACGGTGCGCGTAGTTTCGACGTGCTGCGGCGCCTCGGGCTGCTCGATGCGCTGCTGCCGACCGTCGCTGCCTATTTCAGGCGCAATCCGGGCAGCCTCGTCGAGCAGCTGCTGCGCCGCGGGCTCGAGAACACCGACCGCCGCGTGCGCGACGGCAAGTCGGTGACGCCGACCTATCTGTTCGCGCTGCTGCTGTACGGCCCGATCGCCGAGGCGATCGAGGCGCTGCCGCCGCATCGCTGGCACGAGGTCGGCGCGATCCAGGATGCCTGCGATCGCGCCGCGCGCGAACTCGGCGCCCGCGTGTCGCTGCCGCGGCGTTTTTCGCTCGGCGTGCGCGAGATGTTCGCGCTGCAGCCGCGGCTCGAGCAGCCGCGCGGCCGGCGCGCGCTGCGCCTGCTCGAGCATCCGCGCTTTCGCGCCGCCTACGATCTGCTGCTGCTGCGCGCGGAGCTCG
>JAHCAN010000018.1 GCA_019634915.1 Steroidobacteraceae bacterium
TGATGCACCATGAGGATCCCGCGGCCGTCGCGCGCCAGGTGGAACGCTTCGCCGCCGCACAGGTCCCAGCCTGATCATGAAATGGCCCGCACTGCGCAGCGACCATCCGCTGCACCTGCCTTACCGCTGGGCGCGGCGCATCGTGATCACGCTGTCGGGCTTCACCGTGCTCGCCGTCGGCGTCGCGATGATCGTGCTGCCGGGGCCGGCGTTCCTCGTGATTCCCGCCGGGCTCGCGATACTCGGGCTCGAGTTCGCCTGGGCGCGCCACACATTGCGCGCGCTGAAGGCGCGTGGTGCATTGCTGGTCGCGGCGGCGCGGGCGCGCCTGCCCTGAGCCGCGCGCCGCTCAGGCGGCGAGCGCCGCGGTGATCAGTTCGCGGAACTGCTCGAGGGTCTTGGCGCCCTGGACGCGCCTGACGACCTTGCCGTCGCGGCCCAGCAGATAAGTCGTCGGCAGCACCTCGTTCCATGCCGGATCGACGACGCTCGCGATCGCGTCGAGCTCGATTTCGCTGCGCAGGTAGCTGCGGAACGCCGGAAAGTATTTCTGGTGAAACGGCACGACGCGCGTCGTGAGCTCGCCGGGCTCGTCCATCGCGACGCCGATCAGCGTGACGCCCCGCGGCGCGAGTTCCTGTTCGATGCGCACGAGGTCGGGGATCTCGCGCAGGCAGGGCACGCACCAGGTCGCCCACAGATTCAGCACGACCAGTTTGCCGCGCTCCGCATCGAGCAGATCGCGCAGCTGCGGCGCGGACACGAGGCTGATTGCGGCCGCGCCCGGGCCGGCGGCGGCCGCTTCGCCGCCGCTCGCGGCGCCGGCCCGCGTCCCCGCCGCCGCGAGCGCCACGGCGGCAGCGAGAAACCCGCGTCGCTTCACGGCCGCGCCGCTTCGATCGCGGTCGTATAGATGCGCTGGCCTTCCTGCCATGCGATCTGCGCGCGCCCGTCGGTCCGGCTTGCGAGCGCGGCCGACTGCGAGGTCTCCGCGCCGTCCGTGAGGGCGACCGGATCACCGACCGGCGCGCCGGTCGCATCGAGCGTGCGATAGAACACGCGGCGCGGGCCGTCGGTCTTCGCGTGCCAGGCGACGATCACGGCGTCGCCGGCAATCGCGATCGCCGGCGCATCCGAGACGGCCGCGCCCGGATGCGCAGGGATCGCCGGGCCGAAGCTCGCGCCGCCGTCGAGCGAGGTCGCGAGCATCACGCCGGGTGGCGTTTCGGCACCGTTGTGCGCGGCCGTGTAGACGGCATCGCCGCGCACCGCAAGCACGGTCGGTTTCAGCGGGCAGCCGTCGATGTGCCACGGGGCGCCGCCGGTGCCGACGCGCCGGGTGAATTCGCCGGTCCCGTCGTCGGCGCGCGCGACCGTGCTCATGCGCACGCCGTCGGCGGTCACGAGGCGTGAGCCGAGATAGGCATGCGACTTCGCATCGAAGGCGAGCGAGAGCTGGCAACACGGGCAGACGCCGTCGGCCGCCTCGATGCGGTCCTGCGTGAAGCTGCGTCCATCGTCGCGCGAGACCACGCCGTAGATGCTGCCGTTGTCCTTCTCGCCGCGCATGTGGCGCGTGTCGATCCAGATGATGTGCACGCTGCCGTCGGGCGCGACGCCCATCGTGCCGAAGGCCGCGACGCTCGCGAAGCCGCCGTGGATCACGCTGCTGAGATCGGCGTCGGTCAGCGTGCTGACGCGGCGCGGCGCGTCGAACGTGCGGCCGCCGTCGGTCGAGCGCGTGTAGTGCGTGGTCAGCACCGGCTTGCCGATACCGTCCTGCATCTCGTTCGCCGGATATGCGACGTGCAGCGTGCCGCCCGGACCGTAGGCGATCCGCGGGCGGCTGACCGCGAAGCCCCAGACCTCGCCGTCGGCGCGATTGACGCGCTGCGGTGGACCGAAGTTGCTGCCGTCGGCGGCGACCGCCACGTACAGGTCCATCGACGACAGATGCGTGTGTTCGGCCGGGTGACCGTCCTTCGGCGTGGGCGCGGGCACGCCGCGATCGAGCCACAGCACGGCGATCTCGCCGCGCGGACCGACCGCGACATCCGGGGCGAGCGCGACATGATCGGCCTCACTGACGGCGATCGGGGCCGCGGCGCCGGCGGCCAGCGCGGCGAGCGGCACGATCCCGGCGAGCAGTGTGGCGACGGCGAGTCTCGGGGCTTTCGGCATCGGTCTTCCCTCGGCTGGCGGGCGTGCAGGCATTCTAGGCCGGGCGGCCGGACTCCTGCGACAATGCCGCCGATGGAAGACATCGCCTCCGCACCGTGGTTACGCCGGCTGATCGTCGCGTCGCTGCTCGCCGGACTGATCGTGCTGGCGTTCGAGGTCCTGAAGCCGTTCATCGTGCCGGTGATCTGGGCGGTGATCCTCGCGCACGTGACCTGGCCGCTCTACCGGCGGATGCTGCGCTGGTGCAAGCGGCGGCGCGCGATCGCCGCGCTGCTGATGACACTGGTCGTGACCGTCTCGATCCTGGTGCCCGCGGTATGGCTCGTGATGCTGATCCGCACCGAGCTCGTCACCGCCTATACGACCTTCGTCGCGCAACTCGCGCACGGCGTGGACCTGCCGCATTTCGTGTTCGAGCTGCCGTGGGTCGGACCCTGGCTCACCGAGATGCTCGCGCGCCTCGCCGATGATCCGGGCGCGCTGAATGCCGAACTGCGCGGCTGGCTCGAGCGGTCGGCCGGCGAGATCGGCGGCCTGCTCGGCGGTGTCGGGCGCAACATCGTCAAGCTCGGCATCGCGATGCTGAGCCTCTTCTTCATGTTCCGCGACGGCGAGTCGTTCGCCAGGCAGGTCGCGAGCGTGCTCGAGCGCTCGCTCGGCCAGCGCGTGCACGGCTACATGCTCGCGATCAGCCAGACGGTGCGTGCGGTGGTCTACGGGCTGCTCGCCGCGGCGGTCGCGCAGGGCACGATCGCCGGCCTCGGCTACTGGGTCGCCGGGCTGCACGCGCCGGTCGCGCTCGGCGCGCTGACGATGATCGCCGCGCTGATCCCGTTCATGACGCCGGTCGTGTGGGTCGGCGCGAGCCTGTGGCTGCTGATCACCGGGCACACGGTCGCGGGCGTGGGCCTCTTCCTGTGGGGCCTGCTCGCCGTCAGCTGGATCGACAACGTCGTGCGGCCGCTCGTGATCAGCAATGCGACGCGCATTCCGTTCCTGCTCGTGATGTTCGGCGTGCTCGGCGGCGTTGCGGCGTTCGGGCTCGTGGGGTTGTTCGTCGGGCCCGTGATCCTTGCCGTGCTGATGGCGGTCTGGCGCGAGTGGCTTCTGGACCGCGAGCCGATCAGCTGACGCCGTTCGCGCCGATGTCCGGCGCGCGGCCTGCGCGCGTGCCTGGCGCCTGGCGTCTTCCGGCGGCTCGCAGGTCGAGCGCACCGCCTTCGGCGGTGTGCCCTCGCAGCGGCGGCGCTCGGCGAAGTGGAACTGCGGCAGCAGAATCCTCGCGGTCGCCTCGCTCTGTCCGCCGCTGCTCGGCGCTCTCCATGCGAGCCGCCGGAAGACGCCAGGCGCCAGGCACGTGACACGTATCAGCGCGCGGGCTCGTGCCTCGTGCCTCGTGCCGAGCGATCACGGCTGGTGCTGCCCGAGGTCCGGGGCCTCGCGTGGAGAGCGCCGAGGCGCGGCGAGCAGCGCGAGGCGTTGCGCCATGGGTTCTGCTGCCACAGTTCAAATTCACGCCTCGCGCCGCCGCGCCGAGGGCACACCGCCGGAGGCGGTGCGCTCGACTCGCGAGGCCCCGGACCTTGGGCAGCGCCAGCCGCGCGAGCGGTCGGAACGCGCAGTGGGTAAGGCACGCGCGCCGATCGCCTCTGCGCTTAGTTGGTGTCAGGCGTTCAGGAACGGCAGCAGGGTTTCGCCCCAGCGGGCCGGATCGGGCGGCAGCGCGCAGAACGGGGACTGCGGTTGCGCGGCAGCGGCCGCGAGCGCGTATTCGCGCATCGGGTCCCAGTCGGCCGCGGCGAGCAGCGTCGCGACTCTCACGCTGCGCAGGCGGGACTTCACCGGGTAGCTGAAGTGCGCACGGTAGGCCGCGCGCCAGGCTGGCGCGCGCAGTACCTCGAGCACGCGCCGGTGGACCATGCGCGTATCGACGTGCACCGCGCCGCGGATGATGCCTTCGCGCGTCGTGCGGAACCACGGCCAGAAGAGGCCCTGGTCACGGATGAACTGCCAGGCCTGCAGCAGATGGCCGCCGTGCGCATCGGGCCGGATGTCGGGCGCGTAGCGCGCGCGCAGTTCGGCCTGCAGCGCGCGATCGAACCACGGCGGGCCGGCGAGCACGAGCCGGCGCACGCGGCGCGGCGCGACGTGGGCGAGTTCCAGGCCGACGAGGCCGCCGCCCCAGACGCCGACGATGTCGCATTCGCGGATCTGCAGCGCATCGAGCGCGCTGCGCAGCGCGCGTGCGTAGGCGGTCACCGTGACGGCGCCGCGCGCCAGCGGCGCATCCGATTCGCCATGGCCCGGCAGATCGATCGCGAGCACCGGCCGGTGGCCGATGAACGACGCCGCGAGCGCCGCGACCGTGTCGGCCGAGCCGGCCGCATCGTGCAGCACGACGACGGTACGGCCCGCGGCGTCGGTATTGCGCCTGACGCGCAGCTGCCCGCCCGGCACGTCGAGCATCTGCTGCCACAGGCGCCCGGCGATCGGCGCGGTCGGGCGCAGACGGGGCGCTGCACTGCTGCGCGCCTTGCGCAGATGCGCGAGGCACAGGTCGAGCGTTTCGACGGCAGTCGGACGCGCCTCGACGCGCACGCACGGTGCGGTGTCGGTCGCGCGCTCGAGGTAGCGTGACGTCGGATCCGGCGTCGCCGCGGTGATCAGCGACGGCACCGACAGCTCGCGCAATGTCCGATCGCTCTGCATCGTGAACGCGGCGCGGTAAGCGACGCGGTAGTGGTCGTCCGCGCGCAGGAACTCGACGAGCCCGTCCTGCAGGCGCTCGGGCGGCGGCAGGCCGACATCCATGCGGTCGGCGGCGTCCTTGCGGTACCACGGGAAGAAGATCAGCTGCTCGCGCATGCGGCTCCACAGCCAGGCGAGATGCGCGCCGTCCCAGGACGGTTCGAACGCCGGCAGATAGTTTGCGACGAGTTCGGCGCGCTCCTCTTCCGTCGGGATCACGTAACCGTTCGAGGCGAGCACGTGCACGCGCGCCGGATGGCGCGCCGCGAGCTGCGCGGCCATCATCGCGCCGGTGTGGAAGCCGTAGAGCGCAGCCTTGCGCACGCCGATCGCATCGAGGAATTCGCTGACGGCGTCGGCGAAGTCGTCCATTTCCGCGTAGGCGACGCCGAGCGGATCGGACAGTCCGTAGCCCGGTGTATCCGGGGCGATGCAGGTGAAGTGGCGCTGCCAGCGCTGCATCGTCGCGATCATGTCCCGCGAGGACAGCGGCGACTGGTGCAGCATCACGAGCACCGGCCCCGAGCCGGCGCGGCGGTAGTGCACCTGGCGGCTTCCCCAGCGGCCATCCTGGATCGTGACGAAGTGGCGGCTGATGCGTCGTGTGGCCATGCGTGTCCCCGGAAGAAAAAAGCGCGCGGATTATCACCGATCGGCGACGGCCCGCAGTGGACATCGTATGCTGGCCGCCATTCCATGGCCGGCCGCCCGCCACTTCCACTGCTGCGAACATGAGTCTGCACCATCCGGCAGTCGTCGCCGCGCTGCGCCACCGCGACTTCGCGCGCTACGCGGCGGGGCGCTTCTGCGCGACGCTCGCCTGGCAGATGCTGAGCGTCGCGGTCGGCTGGCAGATCTACGAGTTCACACATGATGCGCTCGCGCTCGGCTTCATCGGCCTCGCGCAATTCCTGCCGTTTCTCGGACTCGTGTTGCCCGCGGGGCAGATCGCCGATCGCGCCGATCGGCGCCTGATCCTCGTGATCGCCTATGGCGTCGAGGCGACCTGCGTCGCGGTGCTGCTCGCGCTGACGCTGCTCGGCATGACGATCGTCTGGCCGATCTTCGCCGCGATGGTCTTTTTCGGCGCGGGCCGTGCGTTCTGGATGCCGGCGGGGCAGGCGATGACGCCGAACCTGGTGCCGCCCGAGGATTTCAGTGCGGCGGTCGCGCTCAATTCCGCGCTGTTCCAGATCGCGGTGATCGCGGGTCCTGCGCTCGGCGGACTGCTGTTCCTCGCCGGTGCCGGAGTCGTCTATGGCACCGTGCTGACGCTGCAGCTCATCGTCGTGACGCTGATGTTCGGCGTGCGGCCGGTCAAGGCGGCCGGCGCCGGCGCGGCATTCCGCATCCGCGATGCGCTCGAGGGCCTGAAGTTCGTGTTCCACCGCAAGCCGGTGTTCGGTGCGATCTCGCTCGACCTGTTCGCGGTGCTGCTCGGCGGCGCCACCGCGCTGCTGCCGGTGTATGCGAGCGATGTGCTGCACATCGGCCCTGCCGGCCTCGGCGTGCTGCGCACGGCGCCGGGTGTCGGTGCAGCGCTGACCGCCGCGGTGCTCGCGGTCTCGCCGCTGTCACGGCACGTCGGGCGCAACATGTTCCTCGGCACCGGCCTGTTCGCCGTCGCGACGATCGTGTTCGGCGTGTCGACGAACTTCCTGCTGTCGCTGGCGGCGCTGGTGCTGCTCGGCGCCGGCGACATGGTGAGCGTGTTCATCCGCCACATCCTCGTGCAGCTCGAGACGCCCGACGCGATCCGCGGTCGCGTCAGCGCGGTCAACTCGATGTTCATCGGTGCGTCGAACGAGCTCGGCGAGTTCCGCGCCGGCGCGACGGCGAAGCTGTTCGGCCTCGTGCCGGCGGTCGCCTGGGGCGGCGTGGCCTGTCTCGGTGTCGTGCTCGCCTACATCGCGCTGTTCCCGTCGCTGCGTCGGCTCGACGCCTTCCCGACACCGAACCGGAGCTGACCGGCGGGCAGGGACGCGGGCGCGCTGGACATCCATACAGTTTCGATTTCTGCAGCCCCCACCGGAAACCGCTATCCTTGCCGCTCAATTGCCGGCCGGGACCCACGGCCGATAAAAAACGAAGATGGAGGTTCCGTGGCAACCAGACTCGAGAAGCCCCTGAAGCGCGAACTGGCGATTGGCGATGCGCCCTACATGCTGACGATCACCCCGGAAGGGCTCAAGCTGGTGCCCAAGGGCCGGCGCAACGGGCTCGAGCTGACGTGGAAGGGCATCCTCGAAGGCCAGGCGGGCGCTGTTCCCGGCAGCGGCGCCGAAGGCGCGGAGAGCTGACCAGGCGGGAATCCCCAGGCACGCGCCCCGTCAGGCGAACTCGCATTTCCATCCTTCGGGTGGCGATGCCGTGGCGAGCGCGCCCATGAACGCCGGGTCCGCGCCGGCGTGGCGGTCGGCCGCCGCGTCGCAGGCGGCAGCCAGGCGCTCGATCAGCGGCCACATCTGGCCGTGTTCCCGCTTCATCACGAACACTGAATCGTTCATGGCATCGGTCCCGGCGGTCATGCCGCAGCGGAGAAGGCGGTGTCGAAAGTTTAGCGGCGATCGGGGATGATCGGGCCATGAACAGCAACCGCCGCCAATTCATCGCCGGGACCGGCGCCGCTGTCGCCGCGCTCTCGGGCCTCGCAGTCCGCGCCCGACAGGCGCAGGCCGTCTCACCGGCCGACGTCGAGGCGCTGCTCGCCACGATGGCCGAAGCGCTGCTCGCCGAATATCCGGAGAACGCTACAGCCCTCGGCATCGACGGCGGTGCGCGCGCCGCGCTCAAGGCGAAGCTCACCGATCGTTCCGCCGCCGGCCAGGCGCAGATCGCGCGCCAGGTGGCCGGGCGCCTGAAGCAGCTGCGCGCCGTGGACGCATCGATGCTCGGCGAGGCGGCCCGCACCGACCTCGATGTCGTGCGCACCGTGCACGAAACGGCGGTCGAGGGCTTTGCGTTTCCGTACGGCGATGTCGCGGTCCTGAACCAGAGCTGGTCGTGGCGCAACGCTCCCTATGTGGTCGCGCAGAACACCGGCGCCTTCCTCGAGATCCCGAGCCTGCTCGAGGAGTCGCACACGGTTTCGTCCCGCGAAGACGCCGAGGCCTACCTCGATCGCCTCGTCGCGTACGCCGCGCAGATCGACGGCGAGACCGGGCGCCTGAAGTCCGCGGCGGAACAGGGCGTCATCGCGCCCGATTTCCTGCTCGACAAGACGATCGCGCAGATCAGGCTCGCGCAGCGCGGCGCGGCTGCCGACTGGCCGATCGTCGCGTCCTTCGCGAAGAAGGCGCAGGGCCTGCCGGGCGACCTCGTCGCGCATGCCGCGAAGATCGCGGCGGACAGGATCGGTCCCGCGCTCGCGCGCCAGACGGTCGAGCTCGAGGCGCATCGCGCCCGTGCGAATTCCGACGCGGGCGTGTGGAAACTGCCGCAAGGCGAGGCGTACTACGCGTGGGCGTTGCGCGCCGCCACGACGACCCGGATGACGCCGCAGGAGATCCACGAACGCGGGCAGCACGAACTCGCCGGGCTGCAGGCGCAGATGGACACGATCCTGAAGGCCGAGGGCTACACGGCGGGCACGGTCGGCGAACGCATGACCGCGATCGGCAAGGATCGCCGCTACCAGTTTACGGATGACGCCGCGGGCCGCGCCGAAGTCATCGCGCTGATCGAAGCGCGCATCGCCGACATCCGCACGCGCCTGCCGCGGGCCTTCGCGACGCTCGTGTCGGGCAACGTCGAGGTCAAGCGCATGGCGCCCGAAGTCGAGATCGGCGCGCCGGGTGCCTACGGCGGCCCGGGCAGCATCGACGGCAAGGTGCCGGGCAAGTTCTGGATCAACCTGCGCACCACCGACCTCTGGCGCAAGTACAGCCTGCCGACGCTCATCTATCACGAGTCGTTGCCGGGCCACGTCTGGCAGGGCGAGTACACGTTCAGCCTGCCGCTCGTGCGTTCGTTGCTAGCGTTCAATGCGTACTCGGAAGGCTGGGCGCTCTACGCGGAGCAGCTCGCCGACGAGCTCGGCGTCTACGAGGACGATCCCGTCGGCCGGCTCGGTTACCTGCAGTCGATCGCGTTCCGCGCCTGCCGTCTCGTCGTCGACACGGGTCTGCACGCCAGACGCTGGAGCCGCGCGCAGGCGATCGAGTGGTTCGCGACGACCAACGGTTCGGGCCTCGAGGAAGTCACGAGCGAGGTCGATCGCTATTGCGCCTGGCCCGGACAGGCCTGCGGATACAAGGTGGGCCACAGCGAGATCAACCGGCTGCGCGCGCAGGCGCAGGCCGCGCTCGGCGCGGCGTACGACCTGCGCCGGTTCGACGATGCGGTCGTCAAGGGCGGCGGCGTACCGATGGTCGTGCTCGCGCGCGTCATCGACGAGTACGTGGCGAGCGCACGGAGGGTCTGAGCCCCACGGCAATTGCGCGGCGGGAGCCGCGGGCGGATTCCGGCGGCTGGACGCCAGAACTGTATATCCGTACAGTATGGCGATGATCCGTTCGCTCAAGGGCAGGGGCGCCGTATCGAGCCCGCCGCCGCGCTTCGATCGGCAGCACGGCATCGCGATCGACGACGGCTGGTCGGCCGAGCCACCGCCCGACAGCATCGCGACGCTCGTGCAGCCCGAGCCCGCGCGCACGATCATCTCGCGCAACGACTCGCCCGACATCGGCTTCTCGCAGTCGATCAATCCCTACCGCGGTTGCGAGCATGGGTGTGTCTACTGCCTGGCTGGCGATACCACGATCACGATGGCGGACGGCAGTGCGAAGCCTCTGGCGTCGCTCGAACGGGGCGATGCGATCCTCGGCACGGTACGGCACGGGCACTACCGCCGGTATGCGACCACCCGGGTGCTTGCCCATTGGCGCACGGTGAAGCCAGCCTGGCGCGTCACGCTCGCCGATGGAACGCAGCTGATCGCCAGTGCCGATCATCGCTTCCTGACCGAGCGGGGCTGGAAGTTCGTCGCGGCTTCGGGGTCGTCGCGGCCTCGATTGACGGTGAACAATTCCCTGCTGGGCTTTGGTCGTCTGCCCCAAATCGACAAATGCGAGACGGTGAGCGCCAAACGAGGTTATCTGACGGGCGTAATCCGGGGTGACGGACACCTGAAAGTCTATTCGTACCGCCGTGAAGGGCGGGCTTCAGGGGATCAGCACCGCTTCCGGCTCGCATTGATCGATTCGGAGCCCCTCGTTCGCACGGCGTCGTGGCTCGGCGAATTTGGTGTGCCGACAACCCACTTCGCATTCAGCGCCGAGCTACCGGGAAGGCGGGCTATGAGCGCGATCCGGTGCAGCGCGAATGCCTCGGTCGCCTCGATCACGTGTCTCGTCAAATGGCCGGAAAGGGCCGACCGGGACTGGCAGCGAGGCTTCATCGGAGGAATTTTTGACGCGGAGGGTTCGTTTTCTCAGGGAATCCTGCGAATTGGCAATACGGATTCCCGGATCATTTCGGAGTTGATCGAGGCGCTCGGTGCATTCGGCTTCGACACTGCGCTGGAGTCGGTTTCGCGCGGTGATCACAAGCCCATGCGGTATGTGCGCATTCGCGGCGGACTCACGCAGAGCTTGCGGTTTTTCAGGCTTTTTGACCCCTGCATTGCCAGGAAGCGGAGCATCGCCGGTGCCGCAGTGAAATCGCGCGCCGATCTTCGGGTCGTGGCAATCGAGCCCTTGCCCGGGGCCCGCGAGCTGTTCGATATCACGACCGGTACCGGCGATTTCATCGCGAACGGCGTCGTGAGCCATAACTGCTACGCCCGCCCGAGCCATGCCTACATGGGCCTCTCGCCGGGGCTCGATTTCGAGACCAAGCTGTTCTTCAAGGCCGGGGCCGCCGAGCGCCTGGCGGAGGAACTGTCGAAGCCGCGCTATGTGCCGAGGCCGATCATGCTCGGCGCCAACACCGACCCCTATCAGCCGGTCGAGAAGCGGCTGAGGGTCACGCGGTCGATCCTCGAAATGCTGCAGAAATACCAGCATCCTGTCTCGATCGTCACTAAAGGTGCACTGATCGTGCGCGATCTCGACCTGCTGGGCGCACTCGCGCAGCGCCGGCTCGCGGGGGTGATGGTGAGCCTGACGACCCTGGACGATGACCTGAAGCGCCATCTCGAGCCGAGGGCGGCTTCGCCGGCGGCCCGCCTCGCCGTGATCCGGCGACTGCACGCCGCCGGCGTGCCGGTCGGCACGCTGATCGCGCCGGTGATCCCCGGCCTGACCGACCACGAGCTCGAGCGGCTGCTCGAAGCGGCGGCCGAAGCGGGCGCGCGCTGCGCGGGCTATGCCGTGCTGCGCCTGCCGCACGAGCTCGGCGGCCTGTTCCGCGACTGGCTCGCCACGCACTACCCCGAACGCGCGCGGCACGTGATGTCGCGCGTGCACTCGATCCGCGGCGGGCGCGACAACGACCCGCAGTTCGGCAGCCGCATGCGCGGCAGCGGCGTCGATGCCGCCTTGCTGCGCAAGCGCTTCGAGCTCGCGACGCGCCGGCTCGGCCTCGATGCGCGCTTCGGGTTCGAGCTCGACACGAGCCTCTTCCGGCCACCGCCGGCCGACGATCCCCAGCTGAGCCTCGGCTGGTAGCCGCGTCGGGCCGCCTCGTTCGGCGCCCCGGGGGAACCCCTTCTGCGCCGGGCGGTCTCTATCGGATACCGACCCCGTGGCATACTCCGGGTACCCATGATGTCCAGGGCCGCAAGTCTGATCGGCGTTGCTGCGCTGCTGACCCTCGGCGGCTGCATGCAGGCGCGCATCGAAGAGTCCCGGGAGCTGCCGACCAGCATCACGAGCGACGAAGCTGTCGTCGTGCTCGCGAAACCGCAGGTCGAGGGAGCCGGCGCCGAGGATGATTTCATGGATTGCGTGAGCAACTCGCTGGCAGGAGGGCGGCGCGCGCTGCGCGTGCACCCGAACGACGCGTTCGTCGATTCGATGTTCCCGTGGTTCGAGCCGGGCACGGCTCCCGCCAGGCCCGAGGCGGTCGCCACGCTGCTGGCGCGGCCGGGCGTCAGCGAGCGCATCGCCGCGAGCGGCGTGCGCTACATCGTCTGGCTCGATGGCGCGACCCGCCGCACCGACGGCGGTGGCAGCCTCGCCTGCGGGGCGGCGCCGGGCGCGGCGGGCTGCATCGGCTTCGGCTGGTGGGAGAAGGAATCCGACTACCAGGCGACGATCTGGGACCTGCGCGAGGCGAAGTCGGCCGGCACCGTCGGCACCAACGTGACCGGCACCTCGGCGATCATCGGCGCGGTCGTGCCGCTGCCGTTCATCGCGCGCGTGCAGGGCACGGCATGCAATCGCCTCGCCGGCCAGTTGCGCAAGTTCTTCGTCGGCGAGGACATTGACGATCCGGCGCAGGATGCGGCCGGCGATTCGAGGTGACCCATGCGCGCAGCAGGCTTCGCAATCATCCCGGCCCTCGTCGCGGCATTGCTGCTCGCCGGCTGCCAGACGACCTCGGGCGGCGGCTCATCAGGGTCGGATAGTTCGAGCGGCTCCAGCGGTTCGACGGGCTCGACTGGATCCTCCGGCTCGAGCGGTTCGAGCGACTCGACTGGCTCTACCGGCTCGACGGGTTCCTCCGGCTCGATGGGCATGCCCGGCTCGTCCGGCACGGCCATGCCATCCGGCGCCGGCGACAGCGACACCGGCGCCGGCGCGGGTGCCGATGCGGGCACGAGTTCGAGTGCCGGCGGTGATGCCGGCGCCAATGCGGGCTCGGGTCCAGCCGGCACGCCGCCAGCCGGTGGCGCTCCGGGAGAGGGCGCAAGCGTGCCCGGCGGCGACGGTGCGCAGACGCCCGAGGAGCGCCGCGCCGCGGTCGATCGCCGGCTCGACGATTCGCTCGGCCAGTTCGACGAGCGCATCCGCAAGGAGCAGGCGGGCGTCGCCAAGGAGCGCGACAGCCGCGCGGGTGGCGGCAGCGGCGCCGACACCGACTCGGGTGACGAGGTGCTCACTGCCCAGACCGGCGGCCGCCCGGGCGATCTGCGCTCCGACCGCGGCGGCGGCACGCCGCAGCAGGGCGGCGAGGCGAGCGGAGGCGACGCGAGTGGTGGCGATTCGGGCCCGGCCCGCACCAGCGCGGGCACCGGCGGTACCGGCAAGAGCGTCGTCGAGCGCGCCGATGGCAGCGACGACGACATCGTCGCGCGGCGCCTGCGCCGCGCGGCCGAGCAGGAGACGGATCCGGAGCTGAAGGAGCGGCTCTGGAAGGAATACGACGACTACAAGAAGAGCGTGCGCGGCGGATGAGCTCATCGGGGCGACAAACCGGCGGCTGGTGGCGTGGCGCGCTCGCGTGCGCACTCGCCGGCGTGCTCGCGGCCTGCGTGACCAGCGAGACGCTGCCGCTGCCGAAGATCCAGCCGGTGCAGGCGACCACGCAGATCCCCGACGCGGAGCTGCTCGACGTCGGCGTGCACCTGTTCGACACCAACATTCCGGAGAAGCTGAAGGACGACGAGGAAGCGCTCGCGAAAAAGCGCATCTATCCCGAGGTGCGCAACGCCGAGGCCGGCTACATCCCTGGCCTGCTGCGCACGACCCTCGAATCCTCGGGCCAGTGGGGCGCCGTGCGCATCGCGCCCGCCAAGGCCATCGTCGACGTGACCGTCGACGGACGCATCATCGAATCGACCGGCGCGCAGCTCGCGCTCGCGATCACCGTCACCGACTCCATCGGCCGCGTGTGGATCGCCGACAGGACCTACGAGGGCGAGGCCGATCTCGGCTCCTACAAGACCGACGCCGCGCTGCGCGCCCGTGATCCGTTCCAGAACGTGTACTCGCAGATCGCCAACGACATGCTCGCGGCGCGCACCGCGCTCGCCTCGGGCGACCTGCGCGACATCCGGCGTGTGACCGGCTTGCGCTTCGCGGCCGATTTCGCGCCGGAGGCCGCAGGCGGCTATCTCGCGACCGACACGCAGGGGCTCAGGCACGTGGCCCGCCTGCCGGCCGTCGACGATCCGCTGATGGCGCGCATCGAGCGCATACGCGAACGCGACCTGGCGATGATCGACACCGTCAACGGCTATTACGGGAACTTCGCCGACGCGATCGCCGATTCCTACGGCAACTTCCGCCGCGTCAGCCAGGAGGAGATCGAAAAGGAGGACCGCGCCCGCGCCTCGGCCCGCACCCGCACCGTGCTCGGCGCGGCGGCGGTGCTCGCGAGCGTGCTGATTCCCGACCAGTGCGCGTCGGGCGACTACACCTGCCGCAACGTGCAGAGCGCGGCACGCACCGCCGGCGCGATCGGTGGCGTCGCCGGCGTGATGTCCGGCATCAGGAAATACTCCGAGGCGAAAGTGCACGCCGAGGCGCTGAAGGAACTCGCCGACACGTTCCGCGCCGAGGCCGTGCCGCAGGTCGTCGAAGTCGAGGGCCGCACGCTCAAGCTCACCGGCAGCGCCGAGCAACAGTACGACGAATGGCGCGCGCTGCTGCGGCAGATCCATGCCGAGGAAACCGGTGGCGCGGCGGCCGCCATTCCGGTCACCGATCCACCCGCCGAGTGAGCGCGAGCCCGCCCAAAACGAACCTCGTACGCGGCGATCGCCTGTGCGGCCGGTTCACCCTGATGGCGAAGATCGGCGTCGGCGGCCACTCGGAGGTCTGGCGCGCGCGTGATCTCGTGCGGCGCGAGGATCTCGCGCTGAAGATCATGAAACGCGACGTCGCTGGTTCGCCCGAAGCGCGCGCACAGCTCGAGCACGAATGCGCGGTGACCCGCGGCCTCGGCCATCCCGGCATCCTCAAAGTCCACGAGCCGCTCGACTGCGACGGCACGCTGGTGCTGCCGATGGCGCTCGCTCCGGGCGGGGATCTCGGCGTGCTGCGCGGCGAGTCGTACACGCGCATCGTGCCGGCGCTGATCGAGATCGCGCAGGCGCTCGAGCACGCGCACGGCCGCGGCGTCGTGCACCGCGACCTGAAGCCGGGCAACGTGCTGTTCGACGAGGACGGGCATACGCTGATCGCCGACTTCGGCGTCGCCTCGTTCGCGGGCGCGAGCCCGTTTGCCGACCACGGCTCGCCGTTCAGCGCGAGCCCGCAGGCGCTGCGCGGCGAGCCGCCCGCGCCCTCGGACGACATCTACGGCCTCGGCACGCTCGCCTACGAACTGCTGTCGGGTTATCCGCCGTTCTATCCGCGCTTCGAGACGCGGCGCGTGCTCGAGGAGCCGGTCGCGGAGCTGCGGCCGACGCGCCCGGCACCGCCGCGCCTGGTGACGCTCGTGATGCGCATGCTCGCGAAGAGCCGCGAGGCGCGCCCGCAGACGATGGGCGCCGTGATCGACGAGTTGCACGCCTCGCTGCACGACACCGTCACGATCGAATCGGAGCAGCTCGCCGCTGATGCCGGGATGGCCGCGACGGCGCCGCCGCCGGACACCGGCGCCGCAGCCGCGGCCATTGCAGCGGGTTCGACGGGCGGCGTCACCAATGCGACCGCGCCGATCGTCGAGACGCGCGATGCGCCCGATGTACCCGTGCCGGGTGACGAACGCGCCGCGTACGAAGCCGCAGCGTACGAGCCGGCGGCGGACGAACCCGCGGCGGACGAGCGCACCATGGCGATCGAGCTGCCCGAGCCGATCATGCCGCCGGCGGCGGGCCCCGCGGATGCGATCGTCGTCGCGCCGGCCGCGACCGCCGCGGATGTGTTCGCGGGCGGCGAGCGGCGCAGCCGCACCGGACTGTGGCTCGGGCTGCTCGCGGTCGCCGCCGCGATCGGCGTCGTGTTCTTCGCGCTGCCGCGCTGGGCGCCGCAGATGGCGCCGCCTGCCGCGGACGCTGGCACCGCGCCGGCCGCGAGCGCGGGGTCCGATACCGGCGAGCCGGCGGCCGATCCTGCGGCGGAACTCGAGGCGCTGCGCGCCGGCATCGACAAGCGGCTCGATTCGATCGAGGCGAGGGCGGCCGCGGTGTGGGGAGGCGATGAGTTCGCGGCAGTCAAGGCGGCCGCGGAAGCCGCCGCGCTGCGCGCCAGTGACGGCGATGCGGCCGGCGCGGTCGTGGACTACCAGGGGATCGGCAAGCGGCTCGCCGCGATCGAAGCGCGCGCGCCGGCGGCGCTCGCCGCGCAGCTCGAGGCCGGCGAGGCCGCGCTCGAGGCGGGTGAGCCTGCGCGGGCGCGCGGCGCCTTCGAGCTGGCACGACGCATCGATGCGCAGAATCCGCGCGCCGCGGCCGGCCTCGCGCGCGTGCAGGCGCTCGAGGTCGCGATGCCGCTGATCGCGCAGGCCGTGAACGCCGAGTCCGCCGGCCATGGGAGCGAGGCGATCGAACTCTATGAACGCGCGCTCGCCGCCGATCCGGCCAATGCACGCGCGAAGGCGGGTCTCGGCCAGGCGCGCGCCGCGCTCAGCGCGAGCGAATATGCGCGCACGCTCGCCAATGGTTTCAGCGCGCTGCGTGCCGACGATCTCGCGCGTGCGCGCACGGCGTTCGAGCAGGCGCGCGCGATGCAGCCCGGCGCGAGCGCGCCGCAGGAAGGGCTCGAGCAGGTCACGGCCGCCGAACAGGCGCGTGCCGGCGATGCCGCGCGCCGCCGCGCCGCCTCGCTCGAGGCCTCCGAGCGCTGGGCCGACGCACTCGCGATCTACGACGAGGTGCTCGCGCGCGATCCGAGCCTGCAGTTCGCGCAGGCCGGGCGCGAGCGCAGCGCGCCGCGTGCCGACCTCGCGCGCCGCCTGCAGCGGATCATCGACGAGCCCGACCGGCTCGCGACCGAAGCCGTGCGCCGCGAGGCCGCGCAGCTGCTCGACATGGCCCGCGCGGTGACGCCCGAGGGCCCGGTGATCCGCTCGCAGATCGCGCGCATCGAGCTGCTGCTGCCGGCCTACGACCAGGCCGTGCGCGTCGCCTTCGAGTCGGACAACGCCACCGACGTCACCATCCAGCGCGTCGGAGCGCTCGGCAGCTTCGTGCGCCGTGAGATCGAGCTGAAGCCCGGCCGCTACACCGTGACCGGCACGCGCGAGGGCTATCGCGACATCCGCCGCGAAGTGACGATCGCACCGGGCAGCACGCTGCAGACGATCTCGGTGAGCTGTGTCGAGCCGATCTGACGGCACCTCCATCGTGACGCCCCCTGACATTCCGCCGACCGCCGCCGCGCGCGCCACCGTGAGCGAACCACTCGGCCGGCGCGAGCTCGATGCGCCGCTGAGCGTCGGTGCGCCGGGCTGCACGATCGTCGTGCCGGACGTGACGGCCGCGCCGGCGCTCGTGATCGGCATGGACGAAGGGCTGTGGCGCGTGAGCCCGGCCGAAGGCGGCGGCGCGCGCCTGAACGGCGAGCGGCTGCGCGAGCCGCGCGACCTGCGCGCCGGCGACGTGCTCCAGCTTGCCGACACGCAACTGATCGTGCGGCAGCTCGCGCCCTGTGAGATCGAGGTCGTGCATCTCGTCGGCAACGACACGATCGCGCCGCTCGCGCCACCGGTCGAACGCGATGCCGCGCTCGACGACGAGGACGTCGAGATCGGCGCGCTGCCGCGCGAGGCGCTCGCGAAGCCCGCGGGCGAGGTGCCCGCGCCGGACGACCGGCGCAGGACGCGCCGGATCGCGATCGTGGCCGTGCTGGCGGCGGTCGTTGCGGTGTTCGCGCTGCTCGCGGGCATGCAGCGCGTCCCGCTGCTGCTCGATCCGGCGGAGGCCCGTGTCGATGCGACCGATACCTGGCTCGACTGGCACGCCGGATCGACGCTGTTCGTGCTGCCGGGCGAGCACCGCCTGCGGGCGAGCGCGCCGGGCTACGAGTCGCTCGAGCGCGCGCTCACGGTGACCCGCGAGGGGCTGGCGCCGGTGCGCCTGCGGCTGGCGAAGCAGCCGGGCGTGCTCGTGATCGACACCGGCGGCGTGCCGGCGAGCGTCTCGGTCGACGGCGCGCAGATCGGGCATGCCCCGGGCGAGGTGCGCGTCGCGGCCGGCAAGCGCACGCTGACGCTGCACGCCGAGCGCTACCTCGATGCGATCGTCGAAGTGGACGTCGACGGCCTCGGCACCCGCCAGGATCTTGCGGTCGAGCTGCAGCCCTCGTGGGGCACGCTCGCGCTGACCGTGAACACCCCCGGCGCGCAGGTCGCGGTCGACGACGGTGAGCCGGCCGCGCTCGCGCCACGCGTCGAGCTGCCGGCGGGCGTGCACCGCGTGCGGATCACCGCGCCGGATGCGCGGCCCTGGGACAGCGCGATCGTGATCAAGGCGGGCGAGACGACGAGCCTCGGGCCGATCGATCTCGGTGCGCCCGATGCCGGGCTCGTCGTGCGCTCGGTGCCGTCGGGCGCCGACGTCTCGGTCGATGGCGTGTACCGCGGGCGCACGCCGCTCACGCTGGCGATGGCGCCGGGCGGCCAGCACGACGTGCTCGTCGCGCGCACCGGCCACGCGCCGTGGTCGGGCAGCTTCGCCGCGAAAGCCGGCGAGCGCACCGTGCTCGATGCGAAGCTCGAGCCGGTGTATGTCGCACTCACGGTGCGTGGCGAGCCCGCCGACGCCGAGCTGCTGGTCGACGGCGTGTCGAAAGGCCGCACGCCGCTCGATCTCGAAGTGCTGGCGGGGGAGCACACGATCGAGGTGCGCAAGGCGCCGCTCGCGCCGTACCGCGAGCGCATCACGCTCGCGCCGGGGCTGGCGCGCAGCGTCGAGTACCGGCTCGACACGGCGGGGCGGCCGGCGGCTGCGTCCGCGGCCTCGGCCGGCGTGCGCGCCAGCACGAAGATCGGCTACGCGCTGCGGTTCGTGCCGCCGGCCTCATTCGAGATGGGCAGCGAGCGGCGCGAGCAGGGCCGGCGGCCGAACGAGGTACAGCGCCGCGTCACGCTGACGCGCCCCTGGTGGATCGGCGAGACCGAGGTCACCAACGGCCAGTTCCGGCGCTTCAGGCCCGACCATGCCTCGGGCTATGTCGACAAGGGCAGCGTCGACCTCGACGCCCAGCCGGTCGTGCGCGTCTCCTGGGACGACGCGGTCGAGTTCTGCAACTGGCTCTCCGGGCAGGAGGGCCTGCCGCCCGCCTATGAAAAGAAGGACGGCAAGTGGGTGCTGAAGACGCCGGTCGCGAACGGCTTCCGGCTGCCGACCGAGGCCGAGTGGGAGTACGCCGCGCGCTATGCGGCGCCCGGGGTCGTGCAGCGCTACAGCTGGGGCGATGCGCTGCCGATCGCGCCGGCGAGCGGCAACTACGGCGGCATCGAGGCGCAGGGGACGATGAGCCCGGTCCTCGAGTCGTACCGCGACGACTATCCGAGCGTCGCACCGGTCGGCAAGTTCGGCGCCAACGCGCTCGGCCTGTACGATATGGCCGGCAACGTGTCCGAATGGGTGCACGATTACTATGCGTCGCTGCCGGCGAGCGGTCCGCAGACCGATCCGTTCGGCCCGCCGCAGGGAACCCGGCACGCGATCCGCGGCTCGAACTGGCGGACCGCGACCGTCGCGGACCTGCGGCTCGCGTGGCGCGACGATGCGGAAGACCCTGGCCAGACGATCGGCTTCCGGATTGCCCGCTATGCCGAGCCCTGAGCCGCGCGGATTCCCGAGGAGACAGTCATGAAAAGCGCCTGGCAGCAGATCTGGATCCTGAGTCTCGCCGCGCTCGGCGTATGGGTCGCGGCGCTGGTCATCGCGCGCACCGTGCCCGTCGCGCTCGCGCAGACGGCCGAGCCGCCGGCGGCCGAGGTGCCCGTGCCCGAAACGTCCGCGCCCGCCGACGAAGGGCCGATCGACGACGAGGAGCCGATCGGCGCGCCGGTCACGCAGCGCGAGGAGGTGCCGCCCGAGCTGCGCCAGTCGGCCGACAACAATGTCAGTTTTCCCGTCGACATCTGAGAGCCCAGCATGCCCATGCCACGCCGCTACCCGAGCGAGTTCGTCTTCAGCCTGTTCGCGCTCGCGATCACCGTGGTGATCGTGCACGGCGCCTTCGTGCTCGACGTGCGGCCGAAAGCGCAGGCGATCCTCGCCGAGCAGCGCGAGGGCATGCTGCGCGACCCGAACTACATCGCCGATCGCTCGTTCTACGTGCTGATCAAGGACTACGAGCAGGAAAGCGAGATCATCCTGTTCATCTGGGCGCTCGCGATCATCGCCTACAAGGCGCGGCGCCAGTCGCGCGAGCGCCAGGTGCTCGACAGCGAGCTGCTGAAGCTGCCCGAGGGCATGAAGATCCTGCCCGAGGACTCGCGCGAATACATCCGCCAGCTCGAGGCGCTGCCGGCCGAATCGCGCGGCATGCTGCTGCCGCGCGCGCTGCTCGCGGCGCTCGCGCGTTTCGGCGCGACCCGCAACCTGCAGGACGTGTCGACGGTCGCGCACGGCGTCTGCCAGTCGGAGGCCGAGCGGCTCGACTCGGAGATGTCGATGCTGCGCTACATCGCCTGGGCGATCCCGGCGATCGGCTTCATCGGCACCGTGCGCGGCATCGGCGATGCGCTGTCGCAGGCACACAAGGCGGTCGGCGGCGACATCTCGGGCGTCACCGAGGGTCTCGGCGTCGCCTTCAATTCCACGCTGATCGCGCTGCTGCTGTCGATCTTCCTGATGTTCCTGCTGCACCAGCTGCAGCTCGCGCAGGAGCGGCTCGTGCTCGACGCCGAGACGCATCTCGACACGCGGCTGATCCGCAACATGCAGACGAGGTAGCCGGCTTGGCCACGACGCTCGGTGTCTCGCTCGACGATCGCGCGCTCGCCGTGGCACGCGATGGCGCGGTGCTGTCGGTCGCACCGGGCATCGTCAGGCGGGCCGGCAACGGCGTGATCGGGAGCCCAGCCAGCGACAGCCTGCGCAGTCGTCCGGCGGAAGTGTCGGCGCGCCACTGGAACGAGATCGCCGCCGAAAGCGCCGCGGCAGCGGCGGCGCTGCCGATCGCGGCGGCGGAACTGCGTGCGCGCCTGCAGGGCGCGGCCGATGCCGCGGCGCCGGAGGCGGCGTGGTTCGCCGTCAGCGCGGCCTTCACGCCGCGCGCGCTGTCGGGCGTGCTAGGCGTGGCGCAGTCGCTCGCGCTGCCGATGCGCGGTTTCGTCGATGCGGCCGTCGCGGCGGTCGCGCCGCTCGGCCTCGGCAGGCCCGCGCTGGTCCTCGAGATCGGCCTCTATCACACGGCGGTCACCGCCGTGGAGTGCGGCGCCACGGTGCGCCGCCGGCGCAGCATCGTCAGCCGTGCGGGCGGGCTGCTCGACCTCTACCAGTCCTGGCTCGACGTGGTCAGCGCCGCGATGGTGCTGCGTACACGTTTCGACCCGCTGCACGATGCGGCCGTCGAGCAGCGACTGTTCGACACGGTGCCGGCACTGTCGGCCGAAGCCGAGGCGGGTGGCGTCGCGAGCGTCGCGCTCGATGGCCCGGCCGGCGAGCGCCACGAAGTGGAAGTCACGCGCGACCAGCTCGCGGCCGCGGCGGCGCCGCGTTACCGCGAGCTCGAGCGTTGCGTGCACGAGCTGCGGCGCGCCGGTACGCCGGTCGCGCTGGTCGTACCCGAGGCACTGCTCGCACTCGCGGGCCTGCGCGAGCGGCTCGACGGTCTCGCCGACTGCGAGCTGATCGCCGTGCCGGACGGCTGGGCCGCGGCGGTGGTTTCGCAGTTGCCGGCCGAGGCCGCGCCGGCCGATGCGCCGGTGCGCCTGCTGCGCCGCCTCGACGCGACCACGACGCGGCCCGGGGGCGATGCGCCGCGGCACGAACGCCTCGGTGCGCAGCGCAACGGCGCGGCCGATCCGACCCATGTCCTGTACGCGGGTCGTGCGTTGCCGCTCACGGCGCGCGGACTCACCGTCGGTCGCGACGGCAACGGTACCGATATCACGTTGCCGCCGGGTTCCGCCGGCGTCTCGCGCCGCCACTGCACGCTGCTGCGCGGCCGCGAGGGTGTCGAACTGATCGATCACAGCCGCCATGGCAGCCGGGTCAACGACGAACGCGTCTTCGGCCGCACGCTGCTGCACGCGGGTGATCGCCTGCGCGTCGGCGAGCCGGGCATCGAGCTCGCGCTGATCGCCGTCGGAGCCGACAGTGCGCAAGCGCCGTCAGACTGAGGTCTTCAGCCTCTCGTTCCTCGACTGCATCTGCTGCGGCTTCGGCGCGGTCGTGCTCTTCTACACGATCGTCAGCGCGCAGAGCGGTGCCGAGCGCGTGCGCCGCACCGAGGACCTCGGCTCGCAGGTGCGCCTGCTCGAGGAGCAGGTGCTCGAGGGCACGAAGAACCTCGTCGTGCTGCGCAACACGCTCGAGAAGACCGAGAGCGAGACCGCGAGCGCCGCCTCGCGCGCGACGCGGCTGGTCGAACAGCTGAAGGTCGAGCGCGAGCAGGGCTCGATCTACGATGGCACGACGCTCGCGCGCCGCGAGCACATCGAGAAGCTGAAGGCCGACATCCGCGCGCTCGAGGAGGGCAATCGGCGGCTCGAAGCGGCCAGCAAGGACGTCGCGCCGCCGGGCGATGCGGTCAAGGTCGCGAAGCGCGGTGCCGATCGCCGCTACATCACCGGGCTGCGCCTGCACGGCAAGCGCGTGCTGGTGCTGATCGACAGCTCGGCGAGCATGCTCGACGACGACGTCGTCAACGTGATCCGCCTGCGCAATACCGGCGACGCGACGCGGCGTGCGGCGCCCAAGTGGCGGCGCGCGGTCGCGACCGTGAGCTGGCTCACCGCGCAGGTGCCGCCGGGCAGCCAGTACCAGGTCTATCGCTTCGACACGCAGCCCGTGCCGGTGCTTGCCGATACCGCCGGCCACTGGCTGCGCAGCGGCGATGAAGCGACCACCGACCGGCTGCTCGAGGAGATGGACCGGCTGGTGCCGCAGAACGGCACCAGCCTCGTCAATGCGTTCGGCGCGATCCGCAAGCTCTCGCCGGCGCCGGACCAGATCATCCTGATCACCGACGGCCTGCCGACGCAGGGCGCGACGCCGCCGGCGATCCGCCGCTACATCGACGCCGGCGGGCGCATGCGCCTGTTCGACGACGCGGTCAAGGCACTGCCGCCGCGCACGCCGATCGACGTCGTGCTGCTGCCGATGCGCGGTGACAATCCGGCCGCGCACGCGTTCTGGCGTCTGGCGCGCAATTCGGGCGGCGCCTATCTGATGCCGTCGAAGGACTGGCCGTGAGCGTGCCGCGATGAAACTGCAGCGACGCGATACCGAGGTCTTCAGCCTGTCATTCCTCGACTGCATCTGCTGCGGTTTCGGCGCGATCATCCTGCTGCTGGTGCTGTCCGAGTTCGGCCAGCCGGCGGTGATCGAGAAAAGCCGCGAGCAGCTGGATGCCCAGGTGCTCGCGCTGCAGCAGCAGTTGAACGAGATCCGCGGCGAAACGGACCAGCTGAACCGCGAAATGCAGGGCCGCATCGACAAGCTGCAGCGCGAGCGGCTCAATCTCGCGCGGGTGAGCGGCGAGATCTCCGACATCCGGGGCCAGTACGAGGCGAGCCGCAAGGACGCCGCGGTCACGAACATCGTCGAGGGCGAGCTGGTCGCGGCCTACGAGTCGCTGTCCGCCGACCTGAAGCGGTTGCAGAAGGAGTCGCGCCGGCGCACGCCGACCGAGGCGGTCGGCGGCATCCCGATCGACAGCGAGTGGATCATTTTCGTGATCGATACTTCGGGCAGCATGCTGTCGGCGCACTGGGAGAGCGCGCAGCAGGTGCTCAAGGAGATCCTCGACATCTATCCGCGCGTGCGCGGCCTGCAGGTGCTCGACGACGAGGGCAAGCCGATGTTCCCCGGCACGCGCGGCCAGTGGCTGCAGGACAACCCGCAGCAGCGCGTGCGCATCACCAACCGCATGAAGAACTGGCGTGCGTTCTCCGACTCCGATCCGGTGCAGGGGATCCAGGAGGCGGTCGCCAAGTACTGGGCCGCCGACAAGCGCATCAGCGTCTACGTGATCGGCGACGAGTTCACCGGTGACTCGATCCAGCGCGCGCTCGACGCGGTCGACAAGGCGAACCCGCCCGACGCGCAGGGCCGCCGCCGCGTGCGCATCCACGCGATCGGTTTCCCGGAGGCGCCCGGCATGCCGCCGTTTACAAGCATCCGCTTTGCTGCCTTAATGCGTGCGATGTGTGACCGCAACGGAGGCACCTTCGTGCCGGTCACGACCGAGAAAGCCTGCGCGGGCTATATCGAAGTGTTCGGCACGCGGCAGTGCATCGGGGGAGGCTGAGCACATGTCGCCACACTCGCCAGTTCTGCCAGCCGCCGCGGCGGCGACGCTGCTGCTCGCGCTCGGCGGTTGCGGCAGCATCGAGATCGCTCCCGAGCCGCAGATTCCGGCGCCGATCGTACGCGCGCTGCCGGCAAAGGCCGCGGTCGTACTGAGCGGCGAGCAACGCAACTACAAGCACACCGAGACGCGCGCCGGCGTCGAATGGCAGGTCTCGCTCGGCGCCGGCCACACGCGGCTCGCGCACCGGCTGTTCGAGGCGCTGTTCGAGGAGCACGTGTTCGTCGACAGCCTCGAGGCCGCGCGCGGGCTGCCCGGCCTCGACGTGATCTTCGAGCCGCGCATGGAGCAGTATTCGTTCGCGACCGCGAACGAGACCGGCGGCGGCTACTACGCCGTGACGATCCGCTACCGCGTCAATGTCTACGCGCCGGACCTGCAGCTCGTCGATTCGTACACGATCACCGGTTACGGCAACAGCCGCGACCACAGCATCTCGAGCAGCGAGCCGCTCGCGGCCGCGACCCGCGCCGCGATGCGCGACGCCGCGGCGAAGTTCTTCGTGCAGTTCCCGCAGCAGCCGCTCGGCCAGAAGCTCGCGCGCGGCGAACCGCTCGTGGCGCCGGGTGCATCCGCCGCGGGCGACGGCGCGGTGACCAAGGCCGATGCCGCGCGCATCATCGAGGCCGTGCCGGTGATCGAACCACGGCACGAGCGGCTTGCCGACGCGCCCGGGGCCTAGGACGCGGCTTTCCGCTCGTCGGGTTTGCGCACCAGCACGCGCTCGGTGAGTGTCACGCCGGTCGTTTCGACCGGCACGCCGTCCTCGAGCCGCGGCGAGTACAGCGCCTTGCGCACCGCGGACTCCACGCTGTCCCTGAATTGCTGCGGCGCCTCGGACGGCGCGATCGTCACTTCCGCGATACGCCCGTCGGCCCGTACCGTGAACCGGGCTTCGATCGGGTATTCGTCGTAGTCCTCGATGTTGCCGCCCGTGAAGCGGGTGATCGATGCCGACGGCGCCCGATAGCGAAGCTGGCGCGGCGCGTCGACGATCTTCGTGTCACCGGCCGCCGTGAGCGCCTGCCATGCGTCGCGGTAGGCCGCGAGCGCGGCCTTGCCGTTGCCCGCGGTCAGGTACCAGTCGGCGAGATCGACGAGCGTCGCACCGAGCGCAGCCGGTTGCGGCGGCTGGGCCTTCTGCAGCGCGGCCAGCGCGAGCTGCAGCGCGCGCTCGCCCTGGGAGTTCAGCGGCGTCTGGGTCGGCGCATAGCCGGGGCCGGCGCTGAACGACAGCGGATCGTTGGCGGTGGTCTGCTCGATCACTTCCGGACCGTACAGGTACTCGAGCCGGTAGGCGCGTGCGATGCCGCGCAGCGGCTCGACCGTCGCGACGCTGCCGCGGCCGGTCGTCGCCTCGGCGATCCGCAACGCGCGCAGGTGCTGGGTGCGCGCGGTCGTATAGCGGCCGACATATTCGTACCAGCGCGCGAGATCGTCGTACGCCGGCAGCATGCGCGGATCGTCGGCGCCATACGCGGTCTCGGCGACGCGGAACGCGAACAGGTGTTCGCGCTCGGCATCCTCGAGCCGGCCGGTGGCGACATAGACGTCGATCAGCGCGTGCACGAAATCGAGCTGCTCGAGATTGTAGAGGCCGTCGACGTTGCGCGACAGGTCGATCGCGTGCTTCAGCGCATCGGCCGCCTCGGCCGGCTGGTCGCTGCGCGCGTAGCTCATGCCGAGGCCCTGCAGCGGCCGCAGCCTTGCGCGGTCGGTCGTCGTGGCGGTCGTGTCGAGGATGCCGAGTGCGCGCGTGTAGGCGGCCTGCGCGGCGGCGAAGTGCCCGAGCCGCAGCTCCGTGGTGCCGACATTGGCGAGCGGGTTGACGAGTGCGCGGTCGCTCGCCCCATACTGCTGCTCGGTTGCGGCGACGAGCTGTTGGGCGACCGGCAGCGCGTCCTGGTAATGGCCGCCGTCGAAGAGACCGCGGAACTGTGCATACAGCGCGGTGCGCTGTGCGTCGGGTGTTGCGGCCGGGACCTCGACCGCGGCTTCGGCGGGGACATCGGCGGCGACGTCGGCGGGGACGTCGGTCTGGGCCCGACCCGCGGAGGGCGCGGTCGCGAGGGCCGCGAAGGCGCAGGCCGCGATCACCTGGTTCAGTCGCATCGGGTCTCTCCGGCTGTCAGCCGCACGATATCATTCCGGCCACGGGGGACACAGCATGAACGATGACCTGAAAACCGCGCTGGTCGCCGGCGCGAACGGTCTCGTCGGCCAGCAGCTGCTGACGGCATTGTGCGAGGCGTCAGAGTACCGCCGCGTCTACGCCCTCACACGGCGGCCGCTGACCCGCGACCACGCGCGGCTCGCCAACCGCATCGTGCGTTTCGACCGGCTCGAGGCGGAGCTGAAGGGCATGACCTGCACCGAGGCCTTCTGCTGCCTCGGCACGACGATCCGGGAGGCCGGCTCCGAGGCCGCCTTCCGGGCCGTCGATCGCGACCTCGTGCTCGCGTTCGCGCGTGCCGCGCGCGCTGCGCAGGCGCAGCGTTTCGTGCTGGTGTCGGCCGCGGGCGCGGACGCGCACAGCCGCTCGTTCTACCTGCGCGTGAAGGCCGAGGCGGAGGCCGGCGTGATCGCGCTCGGCTTTCCGGCCATCGACATCATGCAGCCGGGCCTGTTGCTCGGCACGCGCCGCGAGCTGCGGCCCCTCGAGCTGTTCGCGCAGTGGACCTTGCCGATCGCCGCGCCGCTGATGGTGGGGCGGCTGCAGATGTGGCGTCCCGTCGGTGCCGCGACGCTCGCCCGGGCGATGCTCGGCGCCGCCCGCTCAGGAAGGCGCGGGGTCATGCGCTTCACGTGGCGCGCGATCACGACGCTTGCCGCGGGGCAGGCGTCGCGCCGCGTCTGATGGCCTATTTCTTCTTCGCGACCGCTTTTTTTGCGGCTTTCTTCTTCACGACCTTCTTCTTCGCCTTCTTGCGCTTCGGTGCCTCGCTCGCGGCGGTGTGGCGCAGGTCGGCCGCGTGTGCGCGGGCGTAGGTCTGGATGTCCTTGAAGCGCCCGCTCTTGTCGCGTACCGCATAGAGCTTGGTGCCCTTGCTGCTTCGATGTGTCGTGCGTTTGCGTTTCGCCATGCGACCGGTCTCCCTCGAGTGATGAAGAATCGCGTGCAACGCTAATACGTGCGGTACGCAGCGTCAACGCTCGATGACGCGCGGGACCGGCGTTGAATGCAGCACGCGGCCGGCGTGCACGAGGATGCCCGCGACGATCACGAGCAGTCCGGTGGTCGCGCCGGCGAGCAGGCCGATACCGATCGCGAATGCGCAGGTCGCGAACAGCAGCGACGCGCCGCCGCCCGCGATCAGCCACAGGGCGCCGACGATCATGAACGCACGCTCGAGGAACACGACCGCGCCGCTCCAGGCGAGCGCCGGCGGAAACGCGAGCTGCACGGCGAACGCGAGCGTTGCGACAGCCGCGGTGATGCGAAACGCGCGCGCCCGCGTCACCCCGCGCAGCCACGCGGCGATCGGCAGCGAGACCGCGAGCCCGACGCATTCGTCGAGCGTCAGCCACTGGCCGACGAACACGACGCGCAGCGCGAGCGAGATCGCCGCGATCGACAGCAATACGCGCATGAAGCTCGCCTCGACGACGAGGCGCCGCACCGCGGCGGCGACCACCAGGAAGCCCGCGCCGAAGGCGAGCATCGCGACCGGATCGTGGTCGAGATCGCGCAGCGGGCGCATGCCGGCCCAGGCATGGCCCTGGTTCAGGCGCGGCATGAACGGCACGGCATGGGTCGCGAACCAGAGCGCCAGCAGCACCAGCGCGATCGGCTCGGGCCGCGCGTGGCGCAGCGCGATCGGGCCGAGCGGCCACGGCCGCGAGCGCAGCAGCGCACCGCCGAGCGCGCCGAGCGCGCCGCCGGTCGCGTTCATCACGACGTCGACCAGGTTCGGCACGCGCGAGCGCGTCATGTGCTGCAGCAGCTCGACCGTGCACGAGAGCGCCGCGGCGAGCAGCAACGCGCCGGCGAAGGCGGCCGCCGCGCGCCAGCGCAGTGGCGCGAGATAGGCGAGCAGCGCGCCGAGCGGCAGGTAGGAGAGCAGGTTGCCGGCCCGGTCGGCGCGCGCCGAATAGCCCCAGGGCAGCAGGCCGGCGGGTCCTGCGCGCCAGGCCTCGATCAGGCGCGAGGTGTCGAAGCGGAACGGAAAGAACGACGCATAGAAGATGAGGACCAGCGTCAGCACGAGCAGCCACGTGGCGCGGCGCCTGGCCTGGGTACGACGGTAGGTTTCGTAGGGCACGGCGCCAAGCATAGCGTGATGCATTTCACATCTGCGCGCTTTGCGCGCCGGCGCGAAAATGCGGATCGGTGACCTGCGCCTCACGAACCGTTGCCGGGTTTCGTTAAATTGCCGCCATGGACCCTCTGCGCGCGAGTCTCGGCACCCGCATGGGGCGGCGCATTGCCGCCACGCTCGCGCTCGCGGCGTGCGTGCCGGCGCTGCTCGCCGCGCTCGCGCTCGTGCAGCAGTCCGCACGCGCGGTCGACGCCGGCGCGGCGCGCGCGCTGACGCTCGATGCGCAGGCCTTCGCGGCGGAGCTCTCCGCGAGGCTGTACGGCCAGGACGACACCGCGGGCCTGCGCGGCGCGGCCGCGGATGTCGCCGCGGACAGCGCGGCGCGGCTGCCCCCCGGGACTGCAGCGGCGCGCAGCGGCGGCGAGCGGCGCGTCGCACTGCTCGACGGTGCCGGCCGGCTGCTGTTCAGCACCGAATCCCTGCCATCCGAAGTCGTCGACATGCTCGCCCGCTATGGCAATGCGCCGTCGCCTTCGCGCGGCGCGCTGCCGCTCGCCTGGCAGGCCGCCGGCGTCGAATGGCAGGGCGGAGTGGCGCGGGTCGAACCGGGCCGCGACGGCGAAGCATCGTGGTCGGTGGTCGTCTTCCGCCCCCGGCCCGCGTGGGGCGAGGCCGCGCGACCGGTCGCGACCGAGCTCGCGGCAATCGGCCTCGCGGCGCTGCTCGTCACGCTCCTCGGCACCGTCCTGCTGGTGCGACGCTACGTGCCGCTGACGATGCGCTTCGGCAGCACGCTCGCCAACAGCGAAGGACCGGCGGCGCCGAGCGTGCCCGGTGCCGAGGCCGACGAGCTCGGCGAGGCCATCGACGCCTACAACAGCCTCGCCGGCCGGCTCAGCGAGCGCCTCGCGGCCCTCGAGACGCTCGGCGAGATCGACCGCCTGCTGCTCGCGTCGGCCGAGCTCGAGCAGATGTTCGATTCGATACTCTCGCGCGTGCAGGCCGTCACGCGCTGCGACGGCGTCGCGATCACGCTGATCGACGCCGACTCGGCCGCACACGGCCGCGTCTATTTCACGGCGCCGCAGGTCACCGACCTGCCGGTCGTGCGCGTCGAGCTCGATCCCGACATGCTCGCGACGCTCGCGCAGGCCCAGGAAGGCATCACGATCGCGCGCTGCGAGCCGGGGCGGCACAGCCTGCTGCGCCCGCTCGCCGAGCTCGGCGCCGTGTATTTCTGGGTCTGGCCGGTGGTGGCCGGCGAGCGGCTGGTCGCGGCGCTGTCGCTCGGCTTCCGCGAGCAGCCGGTGGCCGACCCGGCGCTCGCCCGCTACGGCGCCGAGTTCGCCGCGCGGCTGTCGGTCGCGCTGTCGATCAGCGCGCGCGACGAGCGGCTCTACCGCCAGGCGCATTTCGATGCGCTGACGAACCTGCCGAACCGGCTGCTGTTCCGCGACCGCCTGGCGCAGGAGCTCGCGAGCGCGAGCGCCGGTGGCACGCGCGGCGCGCTGCTGTATATCGACCTCGACCAGTTCAAGCGCGTCAACGATTCGGTGGGCCACGGTGCCGGCGACCAGTTGCTGACGATCGTCGCGCAGCGCCTGCGCGCCTGCGTCAAGGATGGCGACACGGTCGCGCGGCTCGGCGGCGACGAGTTCACCGTCGTGCTGCGCCAGGTGAGCGACCCGGACTCGGTGCGCACCGTGGCCGAGCGCATCATCGCCGCGCTCGAAGCGCCCGTGAACGTCGCCGGCCGCGACCATTTCGTGCGCGGCAGCATCGGCATCACGCTGTTCCCGGACGACGGCACGAACATCGACGAGCTGATGCGCAACGCCGACTCGGCGATGTACCGCGCCAAGGACCTGGGACGCGGACGCGCCGTGTTCTTCGACCGCGCGCTGACCGCGCGCCAGGTCTCGGCGAGCGGCAGCGGCCTGTACCGCGCGCTGCGTCACCGCGAGTTCTCGCTGTTCTACCAGCCGCAGTTCAGCCTGCCCGACGGCAAGCTGATCGGGCTCGAGGCGCTGCTGCGCTGGCAGACGCCGCGCAACGGCCTCAAGTATCCGGCCGAGTTCGTGCCGGCGGCCGAGGAGACCGGCCTGATCGTCGACATCGGCGGCTGGGTGCTCGAAGCGGCCTGCGCGCAGTTCACGCTGTGGCGTGAACAGGGCCTGTCGCCGCCGCGCCTCGCGCTCAACGTGTCGGCGCTGCAGCTGAAATCGAACGGCTTCGTCGACGGTCTGCGTCGCCTGCTGAGGCGCCATGCGATCGATCCGGACCTGATCGAGCTCGAGTTCGCCGAGACGATCCTTGCCGATCCGGCCGTCGGCGAGGTGTTGCGCGAGCTCGCCGCGAGCGGCGTGCGCCTCGCGCTCGACGATTTCGGTGCCGGCGAGACCTCGCTCGCGCACCTGCGCGCGCAGCCGATCGGCGTCGTCAAGATCGATCGCTCGCTGATCGAGGAGATTCCGCAGGATTCCACGGCCGCGGCGCTCGGTGCTACAGTCATCGCCATGGCGCATGCACTGGGCAAGACCGTGGTCGCCGAGGGCGTCGAGACCATCGAACAGCTCGACTTCCTGCGCGAACGCGAGTGCGATGCGGCGCAGGGCTATTACCTCGCGCGGCCATTGTCGGCCGCCGCGGTCGCGGAACTGCTCGCAGGGCGCATCGTCGTGCCGGCGGCGGGCGAGCGGCTCGTGGGGTAACGTCCGTGCCGCGCTGGCAGCTCGCGGTCGCGGTACCACTGATCCTCTCGCTGGCGGCCTGTGCGGGAGCGCCGGCGAGCCGCAGCCCTGCACCCCGCGATACCGTGCCTCCGGTCGAGACCCGGCCCGCGCCGGCCCGCGAGATCGTGCGCGCTGCCGAGGCCATGATCGGTACGCCCTATCGCTACGGCGGCGCGTCGACCTCGGGCTTCGATTGCAGCGGCCTCACGCAGTACGCACACCGGGCAGCGGGACTCGCGATTCCGCGCACGGCCGCCGCGCAGCAGCGCGCCGCGAGTGCCGTGCCGCGCGCGCAGCTGCGCCCCGGCGATCTCGTGTTCTTCGCCACCGGGCGCAACGGCGTCGATCACGTCGGCGTCTATGCCGGCGATGGGCGCTTCGTGCACGCACCGGCCAGTGGCCGCGTCGTCTCGTACGCATATCTCGACGATCCGTGGTACGCGCAGCGCTTCGCCGGTGCCGGCAGGTTCTGGTCGGACACCTCGCTGGCCGCCGCGCGGCACGCCGCGCGATGACGGTCACGGTGCTGGTGACCGGTGCGAGCCGCGGCATCGGCCTCGAGCTCGCGCGCCAGTACGCCGCACGCGGCTCGCGCGTGATCGCCACGGCCCGCAGGCCGGCCGAGGCCACCGCGCTGGCATCGCTCGCGGCGGCGAATCCGGGCGTCGTCATCGAGCCGCTCGCCGTCACCGACGCCGCCGCGATCGCGGCGCTCGCCGCGAAGTACGCCGGCCAGCCGATCGACATCCTGATCCACAACGCCGGCATCACCGGCGCGCGCGCCGGGCACGGCCTCGGCACGCTCGACTACGATCTGTACCGGCAGGTGCTCGAGACCAACACGATCGCGCCGATGCGCATCACCGAGGCCCTGCTCGCGAGCGTCGCGGCGAGCACGCAGAAGAAGATCGTGACGATTTCCTCGAGCGAGGGCTCGATCGGCGGCGTCGATGCGCCGCGCGGCTACTGGTATCGCTCGAGCAAGGCTGCGGTCAACATGCTGATGCGCAATCTCGCCTTCGACGTGCGCGGGCGGGGCATCAGCGTCGCGCTCGTCAATCCCGGCCCGGTCGACACCGACATGATGAAGGGTGTGCCGATGCCGCTGCAGAAGCCGGCCGACGCGGTCGCGAAGCTGATCGCGACCATCGATCGCGTGTCGCTCGCGACGACCGGCCGGTTCTGGGACCGCGAGGGCGGCGAGCTGCCCTGGTAGGGCCGGCCGCTGTGCGGCGCATTATGTCGTTCCGCGGCCCGCGCGGAGCGCCGGTCTGCGAACGACCGCACGGATTGCGCACGCCGCTTGACGGATCGCTTGACGGTGGGCGGCGACACTTCCAGACTTTATGTGTGATCAGGGCAAACCCGTCGCGAGGCGGGGACGCAAAGCCACCGGTCTTGGCGCACGCCGAGACAGCGGGGTTGCCTCGAGGTGCCGCCGGATCCGGTCCGCCCCTCGAGTCTTCCCGGCATAGCGTCTCCATCCGCCACGGGTGTACCGGGGAAATGGATGCGAGGCACGGCCGAAGCCGCGACGGCTGATCCGGGCACTGAGCCCGAGCAGTACGTGATCAATCTGTGTGCGTCCACGACGCCGATGGCGCTCGTGCAGCCGAAATCCGACGCACTGAAGCGCTTCACTTTCTTCGTCAGCCGCCGCCGCGAGGATGGCCGCGAGCGGTTTCGCCTGCACATGGGATATTTCGGGTCGGCCGAGGAGGCCGAGGAGTGGCTCGGCGTCGTGCGCGAGCTGTACCCCGCGGCCTGGGTCGGCGAGGCGCCGGGCAGGAAGCTGCGCGCCGCCGCGCGTGTGGCGGCGGCGGAACCCGCAACCGCGGCACCGGAACCCGCAACCGCGGCACCGGAACCCGCCGCTCCGGCGGCACCGGAGCCTGCATTGGCGCGGTCCGCGCCGACTCCGATGCCGGAGCCCGCGCCCGCACCGGAGCCCGAGCTGACGCTCGCGCCGGAACCTCAACTCGCGCTCGCGCCGGAGCCCGTGCCCGTGGCGCCCGCCGCGCGCGGGACCTCTCTGCCTGATATGGCCGCGCTGTCGAACGTGCGCGAAGTGCTCGCCGAGCTCGACGAAGCGCCGCGCGCGATGCCGGCACCGCCGCGCGCACCCGAACCGGCGCCCGTTCCCGCGCGCGCATCCACGCCGGCGCCCGCGCCGGCCGGCGGGCCGGTACACACCTTGTACGTGCCGCCGCCGCCGGTGCTGCCCGAGCACATTCCGACCGTGCAGGCGCTGACTCCTCCGCCGATGGTCGCGCAGCCGCGCCGGCTGGAGGCACAGCAGAAGGATTCCACCAAGGGCTCTCCGAAGGCGCCGCCCCAGGCCCCGCCGCAGGCGCCGCTCAGCGACACGCAGGTGCTGCGCGTGCTCGAGGAGAGGCGTGCGGACCAGCCTGCCGTCGCTGGCGCGCAGACCGCCGAGGAGCGCGCGGCCCATTCGGCGATCGAGCTGCTGCGCCCCGACGACACGCGCACGATGCGCGCTCTGAAGGACGAGGTGCAGCAGAACGCTGCCGTGCAGTTCGCGGTGCAGCTCGAGTGGTCGGTGACGCCGATCGATCTCGCGAAGGTGCCGCCGCTCGCGATCTTCAGCGCGTACACGCTCTACGCGGTCGAATCGAGCCGCGAAGGGCGCAAGTGGTATGGCCTGCGCCTCGGTTTCTTCAGCGATGCCCTGTCGGCGAAGCAGGTTGCGTACTACGTGCGCTCGGACTTTGCATCGGTCGCTGTCGTGCCGGTCACCGGCACCGAGCGCGACCGCGCGATCGAGGACTCGCAAAAGCAGCCGCTGATGCCGCGCAAGCGGGCCGAGTCGAAGCCGAGCGAGGAATTCAAGCTGTTCGATGCCGAGCCGGTGCCGAAGCCGCCGGCGCCGTCGGCGCAGGCCGTGCGCGCCAGGCTCGCGGCGGCGGCACAGCCGGGCAGGCGCGCCGCCGGCGCGACACGCCCGCGGCCCGCTCCACGCAAGCCCGCGAAGACACTCGAGGAGTCGCTCGAGCAGACGCTCGAGATACTGGGCGCGAGCGAGCTCGAGATCGACAAGGGTCGCGGCGAGCTGCTGAACGACACCGGCGTGCGCCATCTGTCGGTGAAGGTCGACAAGCGTACCTCGACGTTCTCGAAGCTGCTCGACCGCCTGTCCGACCGGCTGGGCAAGGATTAGCGGAACAGGTCCTCGAGCGCGTTGCGCGCGCGCTCCGCTTCGGCGCCGCTGCCGGCCGACCACGCGCCTTCCTTCGGCCTGAAGTGATCGCAGAAGTTCGCGTGCTCCTTGTCGCGCACTTCCTCGGCCGTGGGCTCGCGACAATGATGCGCGACGCGCGTGTCGTACTCCACGCAGAGTTTGCAGACATGCAGCTGCGCCCTGCACGCAGGGCATTCGTCGAGCCGCAGCAGCGGCAGCGACAGCGCGGCGAGCGATGCGCCGCATTTCCAGCACACGAGGCTGTGGGCCATCGGCGGATCTTAGCAAGGTCGCGATTGCGGCGCGTGGCGGCTACCATGGCCGGATGACCAGGACAATTTCCCCGCAACCACCCGTCGAATTCGCGGGCCGTATCGTGATGGTCGGCTGCGGCAGCGTCGGCCAGACGATCCTGCCGCTGCTGCGTCGCCATGTCGCGCTCGGGCCCGATTCGATCATCGTCCTCGCCGCCGACGAAGTGGGACGTGGTGTCGCCTACGAGAACGCCGTGCCGTTTTTCTACGGCCACCTGAAACCGCGCAGCTTCCGCCGCCTGCTCACGCGCTACGTGCGCGCAGGCGATCTGCTGCTGAACCTGTCGGTCGACGTCTCGAGCCTCGATCTCGTGCGCTTCGCCGCCGAGCGTGGCGCGCTCTATGTCGACACGTCGATCGAGCCGTGGCCCGGTGTGTTCGACAATCCGATGCTCGAGCCGCGCCAGCGCACGAACTTCATGACGCGCTGGCGGGCACTCGCGCTCGCGCGCGAGCTCGGTGCCGACGCGCCGACCGCGGTCGTCGATCACGGCGCGAACCCGGGCCTCGTCTCGCACTTCGTCAAGCGCGCGATGCTCGACCTGCGCGAGGCGCTGCGCGCCGACATCCCGCCGCCCGTCACGCGCGAGGACTGGGCGACGCTCGCGCGCGACCTCGGTGTCACGCTGATCCAGGTCTCCGAGCGCGATACCCAGGCGAGCGACAAGCCGAAACGTCCCGGCGAGTTCGTCAACACCTGGTCGATCGACGGCCTGATGGACGAATCGATGCAGCCATCCGAGATCTCGTACGGCACCGCCGAGAAGCATCGTCCGAAAGGTTCGCAGTACCACCGCCGCGATTCCGGCACGATGTTCCTCGACCGGCCCGGCGCGGCCACCTATGCGCGCAGCTGGACGCCGTCGGTCGGCGGCTTCCAGGGCCTGATGATGTCGCACGACGAAGTATTCTCGATCGGTGACTGGTTCTCGCTGCGTGCGGGCGGCAAGTTCACCTACCGGCCCACCGTGATGTTCGTCTACCACCCGTGCGACGATGCGATGCTGTCGGCGCTCGAGCTCGAGGGCCGCGGCTGGCAGCCGCAGGAGAAGCGGCGCCGGCTCGGCACCGACATCGTCACCGGCATGGACGAGCTCGGCGTGCTGCTCGCCGGCCACGGCCGCAATGCCTACTGGTACGGCTCGCAGCTGACGATCGAGGAGGCGCGCCGCCACGTGCCGTTCGCGAACGCGACCACGCTGCAGGTCGCGGCCGGCGCGCTCGCCGCGCTCGTCTGGGCGATACGCAATCCGCGCCGCGGCATCGTCGAGGCCGACGACATCGATTTCGAAGACTGCCTCGCGACCGCTGTACCCTATCTCGGCCGCATGGTCGGCGAGTTCACGAGCTGGACGCCGCTGCAGGGCCGTGGCGAGCTGTTCGAGGAACGCCTCGACGCCGATCTGCCGTGGCAGCTGCAGAACGTGCGCAGCCGGCAGTGGCGGGGGTAGGGCCGATGACTCATTGCGTCGGCCGGGTAGCTTCGCCGGCATGACCACGAGGCGACAAGTGCTGGTCGGCGTCGCGGCCGGCGCGGTGGGTGGTGCCGCGGCCGGTGCGGTGGCGGCGCGCGCTGCGGCGCGCGATTCCGCGGATCCCCTGCGCGACGCCGTGGTCGTCAATGCGCTCGGTGGTTTCGGTGATCCGAATGCGCCGGAAGACATCGAGCAGGCGCCGAAGGCGGAGATTCCCGAGCGGGTCCTCGGCGATACACTCGCATCAGGGCTCACTGCAATGAACATCACGCTCGGCGCCTACCGCGAAGGCGACGAGGCGTTCGAGCCAACGGTGCGCGAAGTGGCGGAATGGGATCGCGTGTTGCGCGGCCATGCCGATCGGACGCTGAAGGTCTGGACCGCCGACGACATCCTGCGCGCGAAGCGCGAGCGCAAGCTCGGCGTGATCTACGGCTTCCAGGACACGGTCGCGCTCGGCGATCGCGCGGACCGCGCCGGGCTCTTCGCCGATCTCGGCGTGCGCGTGATCCAGCTCACCTACAACGGGCGCAACCGGGTGGGCAGCGGCTGCCTCGCGGCGGACGAGGGCCTCACGGCATTCGGCCGCGAAGTGGTCGAGAGGCTGAACGCCTCGCGCGTGATGGTCGATCTCTCGCACAGCGGCACGCGCACCTGCCTCGAGGCGATCGAGGCTTCATCGCGGCCCATCTCGATCAACCACACGGGCTGTCGCGCGCTGAACGATGTCCCGCGCAACAAGACGGATGAGGAGCTGCGCGGCGTCGCGCAGCGCGGCGGGTTCGTCGGCATCTATTTCATGCCGGTTTATCTGAGCCGCGCCGGCACGCCGCTCGCCGAGGTCATGATCGCGCACCTCGAACACGCGCTCGATGTCTGCGGTGAGGACCACGTCGGCCTCGGGACCGATGGCTCGGTCACGGCGGTCGACGACCTGCAGGCCTATCGCGCCGGGATTGCGAAGCAGGTCGAAGACCGGCGCGCGCGCGGCATCTCGGCGCCCGGGGAGAGCGCGGAGGCAATGACGTTCCTCACCGATCTGCAGGGGCCGGGGATGTATCGCGAGCTTGCGGAGCGGCTGTCCCGCCGCGGGCATGGCTGGGCGACAATAGAGAAGATTCTCGGCAGGAACTTCCTGCGCCACGCGCGCGAGATCTGGCCGGCGTCCCCGTAACCGCTACTCGAAGACGGCCTGCTCGATCGTCGGCGGCTCGTCATCCGCGAAATGCGGATGCACGGCCCATACCTCGTCGCCGACGGCGGCGGCCGTCGTCGCTTGCCCGGCGAGCGGGGCCACGCCGACGCGCTGCGCCGTGGCCCAATCGTCGTTGCTCGCGAAGGCGACGAGCTGCGGCTGCGTGCTGCTGTAGCTCGTCGCGATGAGTCGGCCGTCGGCGGCCCAGACGATTCCGTCCTGGCCTGCGAGAGGCTGGGCGACGTCGACCTTCGTCGTGCCGGCAGGATTCGCGACGGGCACCTTGTACATGTGTTCGCCCGCGACGACCAGCAAATACCCGCGGTCGTGATACACGATGCCGTTCAGCTGCGCGCCGTCCGGCAGGTTCGTGAAGCGGTGCAGGATCGACGGCTGATAATCGGCTGTCACGCGATAGACGACGCCGTTCATCGTGTCGGTCACATAAGCGTTGCCGGCACCGTCCACGGTGACGTCGTTGGCGAGGTATTTCGGTTGCGTGCCGAGCACCGCGCCGAGATCGACCATCGCGAGACGCTCGCCCGTCGTCAGGTTGTAGACGCCGAGCTTCGCCTGACCGGCGGCATCGCCGCGGAACGAAGCGCGGTCGGAATTCGCGACGAGCAACCGGTCGCGCGGCTCGTCGGCCTCGATGCCGAACGACGACACGAGATCCGCGTCGCGGATGAACGGCACGATGCTGCCGTCGCGCCCGATCTCGAAGATCGTGCCCTCGGCAACCGAGCCGGTGAGGAATCGGCCGTTCGCCTGGTCGTACTCGATGCCTTCGGGAATGAAGCCGCCGCGCCCAGCCGTGATGACTTGGCCCTTCGGCACCGCTGCCGATGGCGGCGGCGCGGCGGCCGCCGGCGATTCGGGTTCGGGCGAACAGCCCGCCGCGAGCGCGGCGCACGTCGCAGCCAGGAGCGCTATCGCCGGACGCATTTTGCGTGCCTCCCGAGACGAGAACCCCAAAATCGTAGCACGCGATGCAGCGTGCGTAGCCGCTATTCGAGCGGCTTCAAGATCTCGTGCCGCTGCGACGACGCGATCGAGCCACGCTCAATCGGTGCGCGAGGCGAGAAACGGCGCGAGCGCGGCGCCGGTATGCGAGCGGGCACGGGCCTTCGCGATCACGGCGGGAGCGCCCTGCGCAACGATGCGCCCGCCCGCAGCGCCGGCTTCGGGCCCGAGGTCGATGACCCAGTCGGCCTCGGCGATCACGTCGAGATTGTGCTCGACGAGCACCACCGTGTTGCCCGCGTCGACCAGCCGGTGCAGCGCGGTCAGCAGCTTCTCGACGTCGGCCATGTGCAGCCCGACCGTGGGCTCGTCGAGCACGTAGAGCGTGTGCACCGCGCGCGCGCGCGGGGCCGTCCCGGTGCGCGCCTTGGCGAGTTCGGTCACGAGCTTGATGCGTTGTGCCTCACCGCCCGAGAGCGTCGGGCTCTGCTGGCCGAGGGTCAGGTAGCCGAGTCCCACCGCCTGCAGCAGCTCGAGCGCATGGTGCACCCTCGCGTGCGCGCGGAAGAATTCGACCGCGTCATCGACGCTCATCGCGAGCACGTCGCCGATGTTCTTCCCGCGCCAGGTGACTGCGAGTGTCTCCGGGTTGAAGCGCCGGCCCCGGCACACGTCGCAGGGTACTTTGACGTCGGGCAGGAAGCTCATCTCTATCGTCTGCATGCCCTGGCCATCGCAGGCCTCGCAGCGCCCGCCCGCGGTGTTGAACGAGAAGCGGCTCGCCGTGTAGCCACGCAGCTTCGCCTCGGGTGCCGCGGCGTAGATGCGGCGGATGTCGTCCCAGAAGCCGACATAGGTGGCGGGGCACGAGCGCGGCGTCTTGCCGATCGGCGTCTGGTCGACCTCGAGCACGCGATCGATCGCCTCGGCGCCGCGGATCGCCGCGCAACCCTCGGGTGTCACGCGCCGGCGGCTGCGCACCGCGCGCTCGCCGAGCAACCGGTGCAGGTTCGTGTACAGCACGTCACGCGCGAGCGTCGACTTGCCCGAGCCCGACACGCCGGTGACGACGACCAGGCGCCCGAGCGGCACGCGCACGGTGAGCGCGCGCAGATTGTGCAGCGTCGCGCGCTCGACGGTCAGCGCCGTCGAGCGGGTGTGGGTCGCGCGGCGCGGCTTCGCCGGATGGCGCAGCGGGGACGCGAGGTAGCGGCCGGTCACGGATTCGCGGGCGCGCTCGAGGTCGCGCGCCTTGCCCTCGGCGACCACGCGCCCGCCGCGCGTGCCGGCGCCCGGGCCGAGATCGATCACGTGGTCGGCGCGCAGGATCGTCTCCTCGTCGTGTTCGACGACGACGAGCGTGTTGCGATGCGCGACCAGTTCGTCGAGCGCGGCGAGCAGCACGCCGTTGTCGCGCGGATGCAGGCCGATCGTCGGTTCGTCGAGCACGTAGCACACGCCCTGCAGGCTCGAGCCGAGCTGCGCGGCGAGCCGGATGCGCTGTGCCTCGCCGCCCGACAGCGTGGGTGCCGCGCGGTCGAGCGCGAGATAGCCGAGCCCGACGCGCTGCAGGAACGCGAGGCGCTCGCGGATCTCGGCGAGCAGGTCGCGCGCGATCGCCGCATCGCGCCCCCGCAGTCGCAGCGCGCCGAACAGCTGCGCGACCGAGTCGACCGGCTCGGCAGTGAGCGCCGGCAGCGAGCGGTCGCGAAAGCGCACGTGGCGCGCGATGCGGTTCAGGCGCTCACCGCCGCATTCGCCGCATACAGGACGTTGCTCGTCGCGCGCGTCGTCATCGTCGTCACCCGGCTCGAGGCCCGAGCCCTGGCAGTGCGGGCACCAGCCGTGTGGCGAATTGAACGAGAACAGGCGCGGATCGAGCTCGGCGAAGCTCGTGCCGCAGCCCGGGCAGGCGCGCCGCGTCGAGTAGACCTCGGTCTTGCCTGGGCGGCGGCCATCCAGTGCGAGCAGATGCACGATGCCCTTGCCGTATTCGAGTGCGCTCGCGAGCGCGGCGCGCAGCGCCGGCTCGCGGGCCGGTCCGACCACGAGCTCGCCGACCGGCAGCTCGATCGTGTGCTCCTTGAAGCGCGACAGGCGCGGCCAGCGCGCCGTCGGCGTGTCGACGCCGTCGACGCGCAGTTCGCGAAAGCCCTTCTTCGCGGCCCACTTCGCGAGATCGGTGTAATAGCCCTTGCGCGCGCTGACCAGCGGCGCGAGCACGCGCACGCGCCCGCCGCGGTGCTGGCGCAGGATCGCGGCGGCAACCGCATCCGGGCTCTGCGGTTCGATCGGCAGCGCGCAGTCCGGGCAGTACTGCGTGCCGAGCTTGACCCAGGCGAGGCGCAGGAAATGGTAGATCTCGGTCAGTGTGGCGACGGTGCTCTTGCGCCCGCCGCGGCTCGTGCGCTGCTCGATCGCCACCGTGGGCGGAATGCCGTAGATCGCATCGACGTCGGGGCGCGCGGCGGGCTGCACGAACTGGCGCGCGTAGGCGTTCAGCGATTCGAGATAGCGGCGCTGGCCCTCGTTGAACAGGATGTCGAAGGCGAGCGTCGACTTGCCCGAGCCCGACACGCCGGTGATCACCGTGAACGCGTCGCGCGGAATGCGCACGTGCACGTCCTGCAGATTGTGCTCGCGGGCGTTGTGCACGACGATCGCGTTGTCACGCGCCGCGCGCGGCGGGCGCTGCGGCGCCGGCGCATCCGCCACCGCCCGCGCGGGCCGGCCGGCCGCCGCCGCATAGTCGCGCAGCGCGCGCCCGGTGTGCGAGCGCGGCTCGGCCTCGACCTGCTGCGGCGTGCCGGTGCAGACGATCTCGCCGCCGCGGTCGCCGCCCTCCGGGCCGAGGTCGATGATCCAGTCGGCCGCGCGGATCACGTCGAGGTTGTGCTCGATCACGAGCAGCGAGTGGCCGGCCGACAGCAGTCCGCGCAGCGCGCGCATCAGCTTCGCGACGTCGTCGAAGTGCAGGCCGGTCGTCGGCTCGTCGAACAGGAACAGCTTGCCGCGCGTCTGCACGTCGGCCGCGCGCTTCGGCGGCGGCGCGACCAGCCCGGCGAGGTGCGCGGCGAGCTTCAGGCGCTGCGCCTCGCCGCCCGACAGCGTCGGCACCGGCTGGCCGAGCTTCAGGTACTCGAGGCCCACCTCCTGCAGCGGCTTGACCAGCGCGCGCACCGCGTTGCTCGCCGCGAAGAACGCGAGCGCCTCGGTCACGGTCATCTCGAGGACGTCGGCGATGTTCGCGTGACGGCCGTCGGCGCCCTCGATGCGCACCTCGAGCACCTCGTCGCGGAAGCGCTTGCCGTCGCAGCTCGCGCAGCGCAGGTAGACATCGGAGAGGAACTGCATCTCGATGTGCTCGAAGCCGTTGCCGCCGCAGGTCGGGCAGCGGCCCGTGCCCGAGTTGAAGCTGAACGTGCCGGGCGTGTAGCGGCGGATCAGCGACTCCGGCGCCGCGGCGAACAGTTCGCGGATCGCATCGAGCGCGCCGACGTAGCTCGCGGGCGTCGAGCGCGTGGTGCGGCCGATGCGGCTCTGGTCGACGAGCACGACGTCGTCGAGGTTGCCGGCGCCCTCGAGGCTCTCGTAGGCGCCGGGTGCCTCGGTCGCCTTGCCGAACGCCTTGGCGAGCGCCGGGTAGAGCAGATTCCCGACCAGCGTCGACTTGCCCGAGCCCGACACGCCGGTGATGCAGACCAGGCGCCGCAGCGGGATCGTGACGTCGATGCCCTTCAGGTTGTGCGCGCGCGCGCCGCGCAGCACGAGCGCGCTGCTCGCGCGCACCGCGTGTGCGACGCCGCTCGCCGCGGCCGGCGCGGGCTGGCTCACCGCGACCACGCGCTCGCCGGCGAGGTATGCGCCGGTCAGCGAGCGCGGCGCCGAGCGGATGCCGTCGGGTGCGCCGTAGTACACGACCTCGCCGCCGCGCTCGCCCGCGCCCGGACCGAGATCGAGCAGGCGGTCGGCCTCGAGCATGATCTGCGGGTCGTGCTCGACGACCAGCAGCGAGTTGCCGGCATCGCGCAGCCGGTGCATCACCTCGATCACGCGCCCCATGTCGCGCGGATGCAGGCCGATCGACGGCTCGTCGAGCACGAACAGCGTGTTGACGAGCGAGGTGCCGAGCGCGGTGGTCAGGTTGATGCGCTGGACCTCGCCGCCCGAGAGCGTGCGCGACTGGCGGTCGAGCGTCAGGTAACCGAGGCCGACGTCGACGAGGTAGCGCAGCCGCGTGCGGATTTCGCCGAGCAGCTGGTCGGTCGCGACGTCGATCGGTCCGGGCAGAGCGAGCGCATCGACGAAGCCGCGCACGCGCTCGAGCGGCAGCAGCATCAGGTCGTGGATCGACAGCCCCGGCAGCGCCGCGAGCTGCGCCTCGCTCCACGCGACGCCGCGCGGCATGAAGCGCGCGCGCTCGCCGAGCGTCGCCGTCGCAAGCGCGTGGTCGCCGAGGCGCGGCAGCAGGCCCGGCAGCTTCAGGCGCGCGCCGCCGCAGGCCTCGCAGGGCGTGTAGGCGCGGTACTTCGACAGCAGCACGCGCACGTGCATGCGGTACGCGCGGCTCTCGAGCCAGTCGAAGAAACGCTTGACGCCGTACCAGACCTTCTTGCGCCAGCTGCCCTCGCCCTCGATCACCCACTTGCGCTGCGCGGCGGTGAGCGCATACCAGGGCGTGTCGAGCGGGATGTCGCGCAGCTGCGCGTACTTCTCGAGATCCTCCTGGCACTCGCGGTTCGCCTCGGTCTGGAACGGCCTGATCGCGCCGCCGCGCAGGGTCTTGCTCTCGTCGGGGATCACGAGGCTGTAATCGACGCCGATCACGCGGCCGAAGCCGCGGCAGGTCTCGCAGGCGCCGATCGGCGAGTTGAACGAGAAGGTGCTGGGCGTCGGCTCGCGATACGGGATGTCGCAGTGTGCGCAGGCGAGCTCGCGCGAATAGCGCCAGGCTTGCGTTTCGGTGCGCACCGTGACGCGGCCGTTGCCATGGCGCAGCGCGGCTTCGAGGCTGTCGATCACGCGGGCGCGGCCGGCCTCGCCGAGGCGCATCCGGTCCTGGATCACCTCGAGCGCCTTGCCCGGGCTGTCGACGAAGCGCGTGTACCCCTGCCGCGTGAGCAGCTGGCGCACTTCCTGTTCGCTGAAATTCTTCGGCACGTCGACCGTGAAGCTGATCGTCAGCCGCGGGTCGCCGGCCGCCGCGGTGCGCCGCTCGAGGTCGGCGTGGATCGTGTCGGGCGTGTCACGGCGCACCGGCTCGCCGCAGCGCTCGCAGAACGGCACCGCGGCGCGGGCATACAGCAGCTTCAGGTGGTCGTTCAGCTCGGTCATCGTGCCGACCGTCGAGCGCGAGCTGCGCACGGGGTTCGTCTGGTCGATCGCGATCGCCGGCGGGATGCCCTCGACGCGGTCGACCTGCGGCTTGTCCATGCGGTCGAGGAACTGGCGCGCGTAGGGCGAGAAGGTCTCGACGTAGCGCCGCTGGCCCTCGGCGTAGAGCGTGTCGAACACGAGCGAGGACTTGCCCGACCCCGACACGCCGGTCACGACGACGAGCTCCCCGAGCGGGATCTCGAGATCGAGGTTCTTCAGGTTGTTCTGGCGCGCGCCGTAAACGGCGATGGCGCCGGTCGCATGCTTCGCCATGTCCGGTACGGGTGCGGGTGGGGGCCGTCGACGCAAACCCCCGAGTCTACACGCGCCGTCAAGCCCCGGCGCGGGCGCCCACGACGCGGATTGGCGTGTCGAAGCCCGCGGCGACGCGGCGGCCAGTTGGCATCATGGGGGCCATGCAGGATCTCGAAATCGCAGTGGTCGGCGCGGGCATCGCGGGCCTGACGGCGGCGTGCGCGCTGCAGCGGCGCGGCTTTCGCGTACGGGTCTATGAGCAGGCGGAACGGCTCGGCGAGGTCGGCGCCGGCCTCACGATCACGCCGAACGCTGCGCATGCGCTGATCGACATCGGTCTCGGCGGCGATCTCGAGCGCCTCGGGGTGTGCCCGGAGCGCGGCGGGGCGCGGCACTGGCGCAGCGGCGAGCTGATGGCGCGCTTCGAGCGCGGCGCGGCCCTCGCCGAACGCTGCGGCGCCCCTTACGTGCAGATCCACCGTGCCGACCTGCACGATGCGCTCGCACGCGCGTTCACGGCAGGGGAGGGCTCGAGCCTCGCGCTCGGCCATCGCTTCGAACGGCTGCTGGAGAACGAACAGGGCGCCGAGATCGGCTTCGCGAACGGCATGCGCGTACGGGCCGACGTCGTGATCGGCGCCGATGGCATCCGCTCCGCGGTGCGCGGCCAGCTCTTCGGCGCCGGGCACCCGCGTTTCACCGGCTATATCGCCTGGCGCGGCCTCGTGCCGATCGAAGCGCTGCCGCCGGGGCTGATCGAGCCGCAGTCGTGCATTTCGATCGGCCCGAGACACACGTTCACGCGTTACCTGATCCGCGCCGGGCGCCTGGTCAATTACGTCGCGCTCGCCGAGCGCGACGACTGGCAGGTCGAGAGCTGGTCGGTGCGCTCGGAGGTGTCCGAGCTGCTGGCCGAGTTTGCCGGCTGGCACGAGGCGGTGCGCACGATCATTGCCGCGACGCCGCCGGAACTGTGCTTCAAATGGGCGCTCTTCGACCGCGAGCCACTCGCCAACTGGACCCGCGGGCGCGTGACGCTGCTCGGCGACGCCGCGCACCCGATGCTGCCCTTTCTCGGCCAGGGCGCCGCGATGGGCATCGAGGACGGGCTGGTGCTCGCGCGCGCGTTCGAGGCGTCCGGCACCCCGGAGGAAGCGCTGCGCCGCTATCAGGCGGCGCGCATCGAACGCACGACTTTCGTGATGCGCAAGTCCGCCGAGACCGGGCGCGAATACCACCGCGCCGACGCCGACGACTACGATACCCACCCGCACACGACGGCCGAGTCGCTCGGCCTGATGGCCTACGATCCGGTCGTCGCATCGCTCTGAGGCGGGCCTCGCCCTGAGGCTATAATTACCCCTTTGGCCCGTGGGGGTTCCCAATGAAGCGCTTGCCGCTCGCACTCGCAGGAGCAGTCGCGATGACCTTCGGTTCCATCTCCGCGTCGGCTGCCGACGCCGGCCCACTGATTCCGCGCGCCGCGCTGTTCGGCAATCCGACGCAGACCCAGGCGCGGCTGTCCCCCGACGGCAAGCACCTCTCGTACATCGCGCCGCGCGACGGCGTGCTGAACGTGTGGGTCGCGCCGTTCGGCAGGCTCGACGAGGCGAAGCCGATCACGCAGGACACGAAGCGCGGCATCCGCCAGCATTTCTGGTCCTACGACAACAGGCACGTGCTGTACCTGCAGGACCAGGGCGGCGACGAGAACTGGCGCGTGCACAGTGTCGAGGTTGCCACCGGCAAGGACATCGACCTGACGCCGCTCGCGGGCGTGCAGGCGCAGCTGCTCGGCGCGAGCCCGTGGCGGCCCGACGTGGTGCTCGTCGGCCTGAACGACCGCAAGCCCGAATGGCATGATCTCTACGAGATCGTGATCGCGACCGGTGAGCGCAAGCTGGTCGAGCAGAACGACCAGGAGTTCGCCGGCTATCTCGAGGACGGGGGCCTGAAGCCGCGCATCGCGGTCAAGTTCGGCGCCGACGTCAACGAGATGTTCGTGCGCAACATCAAGGGTGGCTGGGACAGCCTGCTGAAATACGGCCCGGAGGATTCGCAGACCACGCGCCCGATCGTGATCGAGGGCGAGGGCACGAATGCGCTGCTGGTCTCGTCGATCGGCCGTGACACCGCCGCGCTCGTGCGCGTGGACCTCACGACGCGCGCGCAGACGGTGCTCGGCGTCAGCGACCGCGCCGACGTCGCCGACGTGTGGATCGAGCCGGTGTCGCATCGGCCGCAGGCGTGGTCGGCCAACTACCTCGTCAATTCGATCACCGCGCTGACGCCGCAGGCGCAGAAGGACATCGACACGCTGACGAAGGCGCTCGGCCCGCAGTTCGAGGTCACGAGCCGCACGCTCGACGATCGCAAGTGGGTCGTCGTGGTCGACGATCCGGTCACCTCGCTCGTGACCTGGCTCTACGACCGCGACAGCGGTGCGGTGACCAAGCTGTTCGACCAGCGTCCGGCACTCGTCGGCGCGCCGCTCGCGCCGATGCTGCCGCTCGAGATCGAGTCACGCGACGGTCTCAATCTCGTCGCCTACCTGACATTGCCGAAGGGCTCGGACGCGAACGGCGACGGCCGTCCGGACCGGCCGCTGCCGCTGGTGCTGAACGTGCACGGCGGCCCGTGGGCGCGCGACAGTTACGGCTTCGACCCCGAGCACCAGTGGCTCGCGAACCGCGGCTACGCGGTGCTGTCGGTGAACTACCGCGGCTCGACCGGCTTCGGCAAGCGATTCATCAACAGCGGCAATCGCGAGTGGGCTGCGAAGATGCACGACGATCTGCTCGATGCCGTCGATTTCGCGGTGCGCGAGAAGATCACGACCGCCGACAGCGTCGCGATCTACGGCGGCTCCTATGGCGGCTACGCGACGCTGGTCGGCCTGACGTTCACGCCCGAGCGCTTCGCCTGCGGCGTCGACATCGTCGGACCCTCGAACCTCGAGACGCTGCTCGGTTCGATCCCGCCGTACTGGAAGTCGTTCTTCGAGGAGCTGGCGCTGCGGGTCGGCGACCCGCGCACCGAAGAGGGGCGCAAGCTGCTGCGGGAGCGCTCGCCGCTGACGCACGTCGCGGCGATCTCGCGGCCGCTGCTGATCATGCAGGGCGCGAACGATCCGCGCGTCAAGCAGGCCGAATCCGACCAGATCGTCGCGGCGATGAAGGCGAAGAAGCTGCCGGTCACCTATGTCCTTTATCCGGACGAGGGCCACGGCTTCGCGCGCGCGCCGAACCGCACCTCCTCGTACGCGATCTCCGAGGGCTTCCTGTCGAAGTGCCTCGGCGGGCGCTACGAGAGCGTCGGCAACGATTTCGACGGCTCGAGCGTGCAGGTCCTGGAAGGCGCCGACTTCGTGCCGGGCCTCGCCGATGCGCTCAAGCGCATGAAGTGACGCGCGCCGGAGCGCCGGGCATGGGGATTGCGCGCGACATCACCGCGTACCGCAAGCACTGGGCGGCGCGGCTCGGCCCGGCGCCGTACCTGCCGATGTCGCGTGCCGAGATGGAACAGCTCGGCTGGGATGCCTGCGACATCATCCTCGTCACCGGCGACGCCTATGTCGATCATCCGAGCTTCGGCATGGCGATCGTCGGGCGCACGCTCGAAGCGCAGGGCTTTCGCGTCGGCATCATCGCGCAGCCCGACTGGCACGACGCGGCGCCGTTCACGGCGCTCGGCCGCCCGAAGCTGTTCTTCGGCGTCACGGCCGGCAACATGGATTCGATGGTCAACCGCTACACCTCGGACCGGCGCGTGCGCAGCGACGATGCGTACACGCCGGGCGGCGAGGGCGGCCGCCGGCCCGATCGCTCGGTGATCGTCTACGCGCAGCGTGTGCGCGAAGCGTATCGCGACGTGCCGATCGTGATCGGCGGCATCGAGGCGTCGCTGCGCCGGATCGCGCATTTCGACTACTGGTCGGAGAAGGTCCGTCGCTCGATCCTGCTCGACGCCAAGGCCGACCTCCTCGTCTACGGGAATGCCGAGCGGCAGATCGTCGATCTCGCGCACCGGCTCGCCGCCGGCGAAGCCATCGGCGCGATCACCGACCTGCGCGGCACCGCGTTCGTGCGCAGGTCGCTGCCGCAGGACTGGACCGAGATCGATTCGACGTCGGTCGCCGACTCGCCACCGGAGACACCGGCAGGTTCGCGTCGCGTCCGCGGCGCCGACCGGGCCAGCAGCGTCGTGCGCATGCCCTCGTTCGAGCAGGTGAGCGCCGATCCGGTGCTGTACGCGCACGCGTCGCGGATCCTGCACGTCGAGTCGAACCCCGGCAACGCACGGGCGCTCGTGCAGCGCCACGGCGACGTCGACGTGTGGCTGAACCCGCCGCCGATCCCGCTGACGACGAAGGAAATGGACTGGGTGTACGAGCGCCCGTACCAGCGCCGGCCGCATCCGGCCTACGGCGATGCGGAAATTCCCGCGTACAAGATGATCCGCTTCTCGATCTCGATCCAGCGCGGCTGCTTCGGCGGCTGCACGTTCTGCTCGATCACTGAGCACGAGGGCCGCATCATCCAGAACCGTTCGGAAGGCTCGGTGATCCGCGAGATCGAGCAGGTGCGCGACACGGTGCCGGGATTCACCGGCGTGATCTCCGATCTCGGCGGGCCGACCGCCAACATGTACCGCATCGCCTGCAAGAGCCGCGAGATCGAGAGCGCATGCCGCAAGCCTTCCTGCGTGTATCCCGGCATCTGCCCGAATCTGAACACCGATCACTCGGCGCTGATCGGCCTCTACCGGCGCGCGCGCGAGCTGCCGGGCGTGAAGAAGGTGCTGATTGCCTCGGGCGTGCGCTACGACCTCGCGGTCGAATCGCCGGAGTACGTGAAGGAGCTCGCGCAGCACCACGTGGGCGGTTATCTGAAGATCGCACCGGAGGCGATCAGCGACGGGCCGCTGTCGAAGATGATGAAGCCGGGGATCGGCGCCTACGACCGCTTCAAGGTCCTGTTCGACCGCTACTCGAAAGAGGCCGGCAAGGAGCAGTACCTGATTCCGTATTTCATCGCCGCGCATCCGGGCACGACCGACCGCGACATGCTCGAGCTCGCGCTGTGGCTCAAGAAGAACGGCTTTCGCGCCGACCAGGTGCAGGCCTTCCTGCCCTCGCCGATGGCGACCGCGACGGCGATGTACCACAGCGGCAAGAATCCGCTGCATCGGGTCAGCCACGCTTCCGAGGAGGTCGTGATCCCGAAGGGACTCAGGATCCGCCGTCTGCACAAGGCCTTCCTGCGCTACCACGACGCCAACAACTGGCCGGTACTGCGCGAGGCGCTGCGGCGCATGGGGCGCGCCGACCTGATCGGCAACGGCAAGCACCAGCTCGTGCCCGCATGGCAGCCCGCGGGCCTGCGCGCCGCCGGCGAGGGCAAGCGGGCGCGTCCCCGGCCGGCCGCGCCCGCGCGCCCGTTCCGCACCCAGCACACGCGGCCGCGATGAGCCGCGCGGTGCAGGCGGGCAGCGCACCGGCGATCACGCCTTTCCACGACGCGGTGACCGGCACGTTCACCTATCTCGTCGCCGATCCGGCGACGCGATGCGCGGCCATCATCGATCCCGTGCTCGACTATGACGCGCGGGCCGGGCGCACGGCGACACGCTCGGCAGAGGCCGTGCTCGCGGCGCTGCGCGCGGGCAATCTCACGCTCGAGTGGATCCTCGAGACGCATGCGCACGCCGATCACCTGAGCGCGGCGGCCTGGCTTGCGGCGCAGGCGGGCGGGCGCGTCGCGATCGGCGAGGGCATCCGCGACGTGCAGCGGGTCTTCGCGCCGCTCTACGGTTTCAGTGCCGCCGAGTGTCCGCAGGACGGCTCGCAGTTCGACCACCTGCTCGCCGACGGCGAAACCTTTCCGCTCGGCGGGCTCGAAGTGCGGGTCATGGCGCTGCCCGGACACACGAGCGACGGCATCGCCTACCTGGTCGGCGACGCGGCGTTCATCGGCGACACGTTGTTCATGCCCGAGGCGGGCAGCGCGCGCACCGATTTCCCGGGCGGCGACGCGGGCCGGCTCTACGACTCGGTGCAGCGGCTTTACTCGCTGCCGGCGGCGACGCGGCTCTTCGTGTGCCACGACTATCCGGCGGACGGCCAGGCGCCGCGCTGCGAGACCAGCGTCGACGCGCAGCAGCGCGGCAATCTCCATCTGCGCGCCGGCACGACCCGCGAGGAGTTCGTCGCGCTGCGCGAGGCGCGCGATGCGGGTCTCGCGCTGCCCGCGTTGATCATTCCCGCATTGCAGGTGAATATCCGTGCCGGCGCGCTGCCCGCGCCGGGCCCGAGCGGAATCGCGTATCTGCGCACGCCGCTCGACGTGTTCGGCCGCGCCTGAGCCGATGGAGGATCGCATGACCCGGGATGCCCGCTGGATCATCACGCTCGCCGCGCTGCTCGTCGCGCTCGCGACGGCGCTCGGCGCGTTCGGCGCCCACGGCCTGCGGAACGTGCTCGCGCCCGAGCGTCTCGAGGTATTCGAGACCGGCGTGCGCTACCAGTTCTATCACGCGCTCGGACTGCTGGCCATCGGTCTCTCGGTCGTCGCGCGCGAGCGGCGCGGCGTGCGGATCGCCGCGCGGCTGATCGTCGCCGGGATCGTCTGCTTCGCGGGCAGCATCTTCGCGCTCACGTTCGGCGCGCCCGCCGCGCTCGGCATCGTGACGCCGTTCGGCGGGCTGCTGCTGATGGCCGGCTGGGTGCTGTTCGCGCTGACGGCCTGGTCGGCGCGCGGCGGCTGATCAGCTGCCCGCGAACGTGTCGCAGGACTCGAGCCGGCCGTCGCGATAACCGCGCTGGAACCAGCTCATGCGCTGTTCGGATGAGCCGTGCGTGAACGACTCCGGCACGACCTGGCCCTGCGCCCGACGCTGCAGCGTATCGTCGCCGACCGCGGCGGCGGCCCGCAGACCCTCCTCGATGTCGCCGGGCTCGAGGATCTGCTGCTGCTGATCGGCGTAGTGCGCCCAGATGCCGGCGTAGCAGTCGGCCTGCAATTCGACCCGCACCTGCATCTGGTTGCGCTGCACCTCGCCCATGCTCTGCTGCGCCGACTGCACCTTGCCGAGCGTGCCGAGCACGTTCTGCACGTGATGGCCGACCTCGTGGGCGAGCACGTAGGCCTGCGCGAAATCGCCCGGCGCCTGCAGGTTGCCGGCGAGCTCGTTGAAGAAAGCGAGATCGATGTAGACCTTCTGGTCGCTCGGGCAATAGAACGGCCCCATCGCCGATTGCGCGAAGCCGCAGCCCGAGGCGTGCCCGCCGGAGAACAACGCGAGCGTGGGTGCCGGGTACTGCGCGCCGCGCTGGCGGAAGATTTCGGTCCAGACATCTTCCGTCGCGCCGAGCATCGCGGCGATCTGGTTGCCCGCAGTGTCGCCCGGCGTGCCGGGCGCCACGGCCGGCGCACTCTGCGTGCCGCCCATGTCGCCCATCAGTCCGAGCATCGTCAGCGGATTGATGCCGAGGAAATAGCCGATCACCAGCACGACGATCGTGCCGAGGCCAAATTTCATTCCGGGGCGGCCCGATGGCTGGCCGCGGTAATCCTCGACGTTGGTGCTGCGTCGGCTGCCACCCAGGCGCATGACGGAATCCACTCGAAAGGAAGGAGCCCGCAGCTTACAGCGAACCGCCGGCAGCGGACAGCGTGCGGCCGGAACGCCGGCGCCGGCCGAGCTGGCTCCGGCCGCTAGAATGCGCCGGTGACAGCAGAGAGAACCCCGCGCCCGCCGCCGGGCCCGCCAGCGTCCGGACTGCCGGTCGACGAGGCACTGCCCGCATTGCGGGCCGCGCTGCGCGATGCGCGCGCCGCAGTGCTGCAGGCGCCACCCGGCGCGGGCAAGAGCACGGTCGTGCCGCTCGCGCTGCTCGACGAGCCCTGGGTTGCGGGAAGGCGCCTGCTCGTGCTCGAGCCGCGGCGGCTCGCCGCGCGCACGGTCGCCGAGCGCATGGCGGCGACGCTGGGCGAGCGGGTCGGCGAGCGCGTCGGCTACCGGATGCGGCTCGAGACGAAAGTGTCGCGCGCGACGCGCATCGAAGTACTCACCGAGGGCGTGCTCACGCGCCGCCTGCAGCACGACCCGTCGCTCGAGGACGCGGCGGCGGTGCTGTTCGACGAATTCCACGAGCGCAGCCTGCAGGCCGATCTCGGTCTCGCGCTCACGCTCGAAGCGCGCGCGGCGCTGCGGCCCGACCTGCGCATCGTGCTGATGTCGGCGACGCTCGACGGCGGCGCGGCGGCGAAGCTGATCGATGCACCGATCGTCACCGCGGCGGGTCGCATGTTCGGGGTCGAGACCCGCTATCTCGGTCGCGGCCTGCCGGCGCTGCCCGGCGAGGCCGAATCGCCCGAGCGCCTCGTCACGCTGGCGATCCTGCGCGCCTTGCGCGAGGAGCGCGGCGACGTGCTCGCCTTCCTGCCCGGTGCGGGCGAAATCCGCCGCGTGGCCGGCATGCTCGAGGCCTCGCAGCAGCCCGGCGATATCGACCTGCGCCTGCTTTACGGCGAGCTCGCCGGCGAGGCGCAGATCGCCGCACTCGAGCCGGCGGCTGCCGGACGGCGCCGCGTCGTGCTCGCGACCAACATCGCCGAGACGAGCCTGACGATCCCCGGCGTGCGCGTCGTCGTCGACAGCGGGCTCGTGCGGCGCGCCGCCTTCGATCCGGTCAGCGGCATGGGCCGCCTCGAGACGCGGCGCATCTCGCGCGCTTCCGCCGACCAGCGCCAGGGCCGCGCGGGCCGCACCGGGCCCGGCGTGTGCTACCGGCTGTGGGGCGAGGGCGCGCAACGCAGCCTCGCGCCGTTCACGCCCGCCGAAATCCTCGAGGCCGACCTCGCGCCGCTTGCGCTCGAGCTGGCCGCCTGGGGCGCCGTCGATGCCGGCCACCTCGCATGGCTCGATCCGCCGCCGGCCGCGCAGCTCGCGAGCGCGCGCGACCTGCTGCGCTGGCTCGGCACGCTCGATCGCGGGCTGCGCATCACCGCGCACGGTCGCGCGATGGCCGAGCTGCCGGTGCATCCGCGTCTCGCGCACATGCTGCTGCGCGCGCGCGAGCTGCACGCCACCGCGCTCGCGGCCGACATCGCCGCGCTGCTTGGTGAGCGCGACGTATTGCGCGGCGTCGATCGCGATGCGGATTTGCGCACGCGCCTCGATGTCTTGCGCGGACGCGGCCCGGTTGCGGTGGACGTCGATCGCGGTACGCTCGAGCGCGTGCGCCGCGCCGCACAGCAGTTGCGCGCGCAACTGGCCGGCGGCGCGCGCGGAGCGCGGGAGCAGGACCGTGGCGACATCGAGCCCGGCGAACTGCTCGCGCTCGCCTATCCCGATCGCATCGGTCGCCGGCGCGCCGACGGGGAGCGGCGGTACGCGCTGTCGAACGGCCGCGGCGCGCAGTTCCCGCGCGCGGATACCGTCTCGGCGAGCGAGTTCATCGCGGTGGCCGCGATCGACGCCGGCGAGCGCGAGGCGCGCATCCGGCTCGCCGCGCCGCTGACGCGCGCGGCACTCGAACGCCTGTTCGCCGACGACATCGAAACTCAGGACCTGCTCGAATGGGACCCGCGCGCCGAGGCGGTGAGCGCGCGCCGCGTGCGGCGCATCGGGGCGCTGGTGCTCGACGAACGGGCACTGCGCGAGCCGCCCGCCGGTGCCGCGGAGGCCGCGATGCTCGACGGCGTGCGCGCGCTCGGCCTCGGCGCGCTGCCGTGGAGCGAAGGGGCGCGCCAGCTGCAGCAACGCGTGGCGTTCGTGCGCGCGCTCGGGATCGGCGGCGACTGGCCCGATCTCGGCGATGCGGCGCTCGAGGCCAGCCTCGGGCAATGGCTCACGCCGTGGCTCGCCGGCATCACGCGCCGCTCGCAGCTTGCGCGGCTGTCGATGGGCGAGATCCTCGCGTCACGGCTCGCGCACGATCGGCGCCAGGCCCTCGCGCGGCTAGCGCCGACGCAGCTGACGATGCCCACGGGCTCGAAACTGCCGGTCGACTACAGCGATCCCGCGGCGCCCTCCGTGGCAGTCCGCCTGCAGGAAGTGTTCGGGCTCGCGGCCACCCCGCGCATCGGCGATGGCCGGGTCGCCGTGACGTTCACGCTGCTCTCGCCCGCGCGGCGGCCCGTGCAGGTGACGCGCGATCTCGCCAGCTTCTGGCGCAACGGCTACGCGGAGGTGCGCAAGGACCTGCGCGGCCGCTACCCGAAGCACCACTGGCCCGAGAATCCGCTCGACGCCGAACCGACGCGCGGGCCGAAGCGACGGCGCTGATCCGGCCCGCGCGGCCGGCGCTCAGATGCGCCGGTACACGTGCACGAAACGATCGGTCCTGCCGCGGATCGCCGGGTCGAAGACGTTCTGCTCGTGTGTGTCGGCGGCATTGCGCAGGCCGTCCCAGGTCTTCTCGAGCCGGAACCCGTGGCTCTCGATGTCCTGCTTCGCGAAGGTCTCGTCGATGCGATGCAGCTCCTGCGCAGCGTCCTTGCCCGTACCGCCCTTGGCGGCGTGATCGACGATCAGGAACACGCCGCCCGGCTTCAGCGCGGCGTGGATCTGGTCGAGGAAATGTCCCGCGTTGATCGGCGCCCAGCCGTTCTGCTCGTCGACGTGGTACAGATCGTGGTACGACATCACGATCAGTGCGCCGTCCAGATCGCTCTCGCCGAGGCGCAGGTCGCAGCTCTCGACCAGCATCGGCCGGACATTCTTCAGGCGATCGTCCTTCAGGCGATCTTTCAGTTCCTCGCGCGCATAACCCTGGTATGCGGTGTTGTTCAGCAGCAGCACGCTGCCGCCCGGACCGACGACGTCGCTCAGCAGCTCGGAGTAATAGCCGCCGCCCGCGAAAATGTCGGCCACCTTCATGCCGGGTGCGAAGCCGGCGAGCGCCAGCACGTCCGCCGGGCGATCGCGCTCGTCGCGTGTGCGGTCCTTCGCAGGACGCGCGGGATCGGCGATCGCGCGGGTGTAAACGGCGGCCGGCACGTCGCCCGCGCTCGCGGGCGGTGCAGCGAGCGGCAGCGCGGCGAACAGCGGCGAAACGAAAGCAAGCATGACGAGGCGCATGACGATCTCCCCCGAAAATGGATGCGCGATCATGCACGCGCGCCGAGCCGGATCGAACGCCCGCCGCGGTCAGCCGCCCGGATGCTGCGACGAGTCGCCGCGGGACGCCGCGTGGCCGAGCCGGAGCGAATGCGGCATCCTAGGGGAGTGAAGACCCTCGCACGACTCGTCGCGACGCTCTCGCAACGCTGGTGGGCGATCGTGCTGCTCGGCGCACTGATTGCGCTGATGGCGCGGCGGCTGATCGAGCTCAGCGCAAGGATGCGGCTGCTCACCGGCCACGCGGTGTTCGACCTGCAGGGCGCGCTCGGCATCGAGGGCATGCGCGCGCAACTCGCGCACTACACGCCCGAGGCGGTGCGCCTCTACGGCCGTTTCTCGTCGATCGACTTCTTCTTCCCGTTCCTGAATGCGCTGTTCTGGGCGGCGCTCGCGGCCTGGGGGCTGCGCCGCGCGCGACCGGCACTGTTCGCCACGGGCGCGTGGCAGCGCTGGCTGCCATGGGCCTTTGTCGGCTGCATATTCGACTGGATCGAGAACGTGACCAACGCCTGGCTGATCGGGCGCTATCCGCCGCTGCACGAGGGCGTGGCGGGCGTCGCGCTGGTCGCGCGCAACGGCCGCATCGTCGCGGTCAGCGCGCTCGCCGTGCTGGCGCTCGCATTCGCGCTGTGGGGCGCGACCACCTCGATCGCGCGTTTCGTCAACAGGAGGGCGACATGAGCTCGCGGGCGATCTTCAGATGGTGCATGGTGGGCGCGGCGCTGATCATCGGCGGCGTCGCGCTGTATTTCCTGATGGCGTATGTCACCGCCGCGATCGCCATCGCCAACAGCGGCCTGAAGCCGTTCTACCAGCAGGCCGCGCGCGCGATGTGGATCGGCTACTGCGCGCAACTCGGCGTGCTCGCCGCCGTGCTGCTGTATGCCGCGACCGTCCCACGCGGCATCTCGCGGCAGGCCGTCATCGTGCTCGCGCTGATGCCGGCGATCAGCACCGTGAACCTGTTCTGGTCCGCCGCGAGCCGCGCCGGTGCCGTCTGCCTCGGCATCGCGGCCGCGCTGATGGTCCTCGGCGCGCTGTTCTGGCCGCGACCGGCGCCGCCGCTCAGCCCGCCGGAAGACCTTCCAGCAGCGTGACGAAGAAGCTGCCCTTGCCGGCGCGCAGCGCCTTGGCGGCGGTGTACTCGGGCGAGTGCCAGAACGCGAGCGCGGCCTCCTTCGACGGGAACTTCGAGATCACGATGCTGCGGTTCTCGGCGTCGCCCTCGATCACCTGGACCTTCACGGCGGGGGTCAGGCTGATGTGCGCGCCGCCGTATTTGGCATAGATCGGCGGCAGCGCGGCGTTGTAGGCCTTGAAACCTTCGGGATCGGTCACGACGCCCTGCACCAGCAGGTAGGCGGGGCGCGGCGCATTCGGATCGGCCATCCTTATCTCCGGGTAAAGCGGCCATGCTAGCGACAGGTGGTCGCTGCATACCACCGTAATGACCCCTAGTCCCGGTTAGAATGCGCGCCTGCCCGACGGGCCTGTAGCACAGCGGTTAGTGCAGGGGACTCATAATCCCTTGGTCCTTGGTTCGAATCCAAGCAGGCCCAGCAGGGCAGGAGAGGCACACATGGCAACGAAACCCGTACTTCCCGCCGCCGCCGCGCTGGCCGCGGTCCTCGCCTGCGCCTGCGTGAGCCCCGGTTCGCCGGAAAGCGCGCCACCCGGCAGCGCGCACGCGGCCGCCGCCGACGCCTCGAAGGGCGCGAGGATTTACGCGGACTGCGCCGGCTGCCACGGAGCCACCGCGCAGGGCACCGCGAACGGCCAGGTGCCGGCGCTCGCGGGCCAGCATTATTCGGTGATCGTCAAACAGCTGCTCGATTACCGCGAAGGCGAGCGCTGGGACGCGCGCATGGAAAGCGTGATGGCCGAGCACCGTTTTGACGACGATGCCCAGATCGCCAACGTCGCCGCGTACATCGCCGGCATGCGCATGCCGCCGGCGGGCGGCGGAAGCGGCATCGGCGCCGAGCATGGCGCGACGGTGTACGCGCAGCACTGCGCGAGCTGCCACGGGCCGCGCGGTGAGGGCGACGGCGAGGAAGTGATCCCGCGGCTCGCAGGCCAGCAATACATGTACCTGCGCCGCCAGCTGCACGATGCCGTCGACGGCCGGCGCCCCAACATGCCCGCCGATCACGTCGCCCTGCTCGCACCGCTCGACGTCGACGATATCGACGGGCTTGCCGAATATCTTGCGGAGCTCGCGATCTAGGGGCGATGGCGAGGTGATCTGCGCCCCTCGGGCGCCGATCGGCACGAGCCTCTTGCCTAGGCGAAGACATGACCGCCGGTCACCTCAATCCGGTGTGCTCCCTCTGTGAAACGCGGGGCGAGGTGACGAGGCCGGCGGTCGGGAGTAGCATCATTTGAGAATGGGACCTGGTGGTAGATTAGACTGCACCGGCGGGACCCGTATCTAAATAAAACAGATACTTGCGGAAGGGGTCAGGTAGTTATGTGTCACAGATGCCCGAATATATCGCGGCGCTTTCGCTACCTAATTAGTAGTTAGACGCCACGGGAACGGTATCGCGATGTTAACCGTCGATGAAGCACTCTCGGCCCTTGAGCGCGGAGACGACGCGGCAGCCCTTCGCGCGCTCCGCGCCTGGGCTGCGCGAGGCGACATCTCGGCGTGTCACATGTTGGGGTACCTTTACGACGTAGGTCGAGGGACGCGTCGGAACCGGCGTTTAGCGATGCATTGGTATCGTCGGGCCTATCGACGCGGTTCCTCCATATCCGCGACGAACATCGCTACTATGTATCGCGACGCTGCGCGGCCGCGCCTCGAGTTCAAGTGGCATGAGCGCGCGGCGCGGCTTGGCGATGCAGATGCGCATGTCGAAGTGGCGTGTCGATACATTAGGGGAGCGGGAGTTGCTGTTAACCGCCGTAAAGCGCAAAAGCACCTGCGTGCCGCCTTGGCGAGCGACCACATCACAGCCCACGGTCGCAAGACAGCGGGCAAGCTACTGGCAGATTTGAGGCCAACGCGGCGTGGCGTCTAACAAGCAGTTGCAGCCGACCGTGATACCCAATCGCATGCGCGCAGCAAGCGCGTCATTTCATTGTGCGCTTGCTGCGCGCTGGACAGCGCAGCGTGCGGCGGCTGAACTGCGGCGTTAGACCCCAGCAACGCTGCGGTTGACGATATACGTCTCTGACGTATAATATGCACATGCTGACGTTCATTGAAACCAAGCTTTTCACTCGCTTGGTCGATGAATACTTGAACGACGACGAGTACGCGGCGCTGCAATGGAGGTTGGCCAGCGATCCTGCAGCAGGGGATTTGGTCAAAGGCACTGGTGGTGTACGTAAAGTTCGATGGGGCATCGCAGGCCGCGGTAAACGCGGCGGAGTCCGCATCATTTACTACGCCCGAACGCATCTTGGCGAGATCTGGATGCTGACGATCTATGCCAAGAACGTCGCGGAGAGCATCCCGGCAAACGTGTTGCGGCAGATCCGGGAGGAAATCGATGGCTAAGGCTAAGCGCAATATCGGCTTGGAGATTCTCGCAGGCATTCGCGAGATCAAGCGCGGTGAGCATGGGCGTGTTACGAAGATCCCGCCGGTTGCGGATGTGCGTGAGCGGACAGGATTGTCGCAGTCGGAGTTCGCGCGGCTGCTGGGTGTCTCTGTGCGCACATTGCAGGAGTGGGAGCAGGGGCGGCGAGCGCCTTCCGGAGCGGCGCGGACGCTGATTCTCATTGCCGCCAAGAACCCCTCTACACTCGCCGATGTCGCATAGATCGCTGGGGTCTAACAAATCTCTACGGAGTTCCCCGTCAAGCACGGAGTGATGTTGTGGATCT
>JAHCAN010000019.1 GCA_019634915.1 Steroidobacteraceae bacterium
TCCTTGACCTTGACCTGCACGACGACGGTGTCGCCGGGGCGGAATGCCGGCACCTTGCGGGTCACGCGGCTCTGTTCAATCTGCTGGATGATGTTGGCCATGTCGCACTTCCTCGAGATACTCGTTGAGCAGCGCACTCGCCTCGCGGCTGAGCCCGCCCCTCGCTATCAGATCCGGCCGGCGCCGCCACGTGCGGCCCACCGCCTGCTTCAGCCGCCAGCGCCGGATGTCGGCGTGGTGGCCCTGCTGCAAAACCCCGGGCACCGTGTGCCCTTCGAACTCCACCGGCCGCGTGTAGTGCGGCCAGTCGAGCAGCCCTTCGGCGAACGACTCCTCGACGCTCGAGCGCTCGTCGCCGAGCACTCCCGGCAGCAGTCGCGCGACCGCGTCGATCAGCGCGAGCGCCGGCAGCTCGCCGCCCGACAGCACGAAGTCGCCGAGCGACACTTCGCGGTCGATGCGCGAGGCGATCACGCGCTCGTCGAGCCCCTCGTAGCGGCCCGCGACCAGCACGAGCCCCTCGAAGGCCGCCAGCTCCGCGACGAGCCGCTGTTCGAGCCGCTCGCCCTGCGCCGACAGATACACCCGCGGCGCGCCGCGCGGCGCCCGCGCCGCCGCGGCATCGATCGCCGCCGCCATCGGCCCGGGCTTCAGCACCATGCCGGGCCCGCCACCGTACGGCCGGTCGTCGACCGTGCGATGCACGTCCTGCGTGTGCTCGCGCGGATCCTCGGTCCCGACCCGCACGAGGCCACGCTCGATCGCGCGGCCCAGCACGCCGAAGCCGAGCGCATGCCGGACCATGTCCGGAAACAGCGTGACGACTTCGATCTGCACCGACCACCCGCCGATCAGAAATCAGCAGGCCAGTCGACGACGATCGTGCCCGCGTCGCGATCGACCTTGCGCAGGTGCTGCGGCGTGACCGGCAGCCAGTGCTCGCGCTCACCGCGCACGACCATCACCCTGTTCGCGGGCGCATCGACGAAATGGTCGACCCGCCCGAGTTCGATACCCTCGACGTTGCGCACCACCAGGCCGAGCAGGTCGACCAGGTAGTACTGGCGTTCACCGGGATCCGGGAGCGCCGCGCGCTCGACCTCGATCCCCGCGCCCGTCAGTCGCGCCGCATCCTCGCGCGTCCCGACACCCGCCAGCCGCGCGACGTAGTGCTTGCCGTGCGGACGTATCTCCGCGACCTCGTACATGCTGCACGCCCCCTGCGTCCGGCGCAGCTGCCAGTGGCGCAGCCGGGCCAGCAGCTCCGGCGGCTCGGTGTACGACTCGACGTGGCAGAAACCCCGTATCCCGTACGGCGCACGGATGCGCCCGACCTCGACCGGCTGCGACGTGGTCGTCAGGCGGCCGCTTGCTTGCGGTAGGTCGAGACCAGCGTCGCGACCCGCACCGACGGCTTCGCGCCCTTGCCGACCCAGTGATCGATGCGCGGCAGGTCGAGCTTCAGCTTCGCATCGCCCTTGCGCGCGACCGGGTTGAAGAACCCGACCTGCTCGAGGCTCTTGCCGCCCTGGCGCTTACGGCTGTCCGTAACCACCACATGATAGAAAGGCGAGTTTTTCGCACCGCGCCGCGTCAGTCGAATCGTGACCATAGCTTCCGTTTGCCTGCCGCCCCGCCGGGGGCGGCCAAAAAAGAGCGCGGATTCTACGCAAATCAGCGGTTTATAGGAAGCCCGGCGGGCGGCCACCCTTCAGGCCGCCGAGCAGGCGCTGGAGCCGCCCGCCCTTCATGCTCTTCATCATCCGCTGCATTTCCTGGAACTGCTTCAGCAGGCGGTTCACATCCTGCACCTGCACGCCCGCGCCACCGGCGATCCGCCGGCGCCGCGAGCCGTCGATCACGGCCGGATGACGCCGCTCGCGGCGCGTCATCGAATTGATGATCGCGATCTGGCGGCGCACGTCGCGGTCGGCCGGGGCATTGGCGGCCCCCCGCGCCAGGTGGGCCGGCAGCTTGTCCATCACGGCGGCGAGCCCGCCCATCTTCAGAAGCTGTTCAAGCTGGCTGCGCAGGTCATTGAAATCGAAGCCTTTACCCTGAGCGACCTTTTTGGCCAGCCGCTGCGCCTCGTCGGTATCGACCTGCTTCTGCACCTGCTGCACGAGCGCCACGACGTCGCCCATGCCGAGGATGCGCGTGGCCATGCGCTCGGGGTCGAAGGGCTCGAGCGCCTCGGTCTTCTCGCCGGTGCCGACGAACACGATCGGCTTGCCGGTCACCTCGCGCACCGACAGTGCGACGCCGCCGCGCGCATCGCCGTCGGCCTTGGTCAGGATCACGCCGGTCAGCTCGAGCGCCGCGCCGAAGGCGCTGGCCGCGTTGACGGCGTCCTGGCCCGCCATCGCGTCGACCACGAACAGCCGCTCGTGCGCGCCGATCGCGCGATCGATGTCGCGTACCTCGTCCATCAGCGCCTGGTCGACGTGCAGGCGGCCGGCGGTGTCGACGATCAGCACATCGGCGAGTTCGCGCTTCGCCTGCGCGAGCGCCTCGGCCGCGATCTGCGCCGGCGGCATCCCGGGATCGGCCGCGTGGAAGCCGGCCCCCACCTGCGCGGCAAGACGCTCGAGCTGCAGGATGGCCGCCGGCCGGCGCACGTCGGTCGAGACCAGCAGCACGCGCTTTTTCTGCGCGTCGATCAGCCAGCGCGCGAGCTTCGCGGCGGTGGTCGTCTTGCCCGCGCCCTGCAGGCCGGCGAGCAGCACGACGAACGGCGGCTGCGCCCGCAGCGTGAAGCCCGCCGCGGCGCCACCCATCAGCGCGACCAGCTCCGCGTGCAGGATGCCGACGAACACCTGCCCGGGCGTCAGGCTCTGCTGCACGTCGGCGCCGATCGCCCTCGCCCGCACCGCTTCGATGAAGCGCTTGACGACCGGCAGCGCGACGTCCGCCTCGAGCAGCGCCATGCGCACCTCGCGCAGCGTCTCGGCGATGTTCTCGTCGGTGATGCGGCCGCGGCCCCGCAGGGTCGCCGCGGTCTGTGACAGGCGGGCGGTCAGATTGTCGAACATCCGCGCAGTTTACGTCAGGTGCCGGATCGGACGCGGGGCCCTATCCTTGGGGGTCATGGATACCGCCCCCACGGCCGTTCTGGCCGCCGCGCTCGTCGCGCTGCTCGCCGTCATCGCGTTCTCCTCGGGCACCGAGGTCGCGATGCTGTCCGTCAACCGCTACCGCATCAAGCACCGCGCCGGCGCCGGCCAGCGCACCGCGCGCGCGCTCGATGCGCTGCTCGGCAAGCCCGACGACTGGCTCGGCGTCAACCTGGTGATCCTCGCGGCGGCGAGCGTGTTCGCCTCGCAGATCGCGACGATCCTCGCGCAGCGCTCGGGCTACGAACTCGCTCTGCCGGTCGCCGGCGCCGGCCTCACGGTCGTGATGATCGTGTTCTGCGAGCTCGCGCCAAAGATCTTCGCGGCGCTGCACGCCGAGGGCGTGGCGCTCGCGAGCACCTACATCTATCGCGCACTGGTCGCGATCGCGCGCCCGGTGCTGTGGATCGCGAACCACCTCGCCTATGCGTTCCTGCGCCTGTTCGGCGTCGCGCGCACCAGCCGCGGCGGCCACACGCTGTCGGCCGACGAGCTGCGCACCGTGGTCGCCGAGACCGGCACCGTGATCCCGCAGCGCCACCGCCAGATGCTGCTGTCGATCCTCGATCTCGAGCGCGTCTCGGTCAACGACATCATGGTGTCGCGCCAGGACATCGCCGGCATCGACCTCGACGACGACTGGGACGACATCCTCGACCAGATCCGCCAGACGCCGCACACGCGCCTGCCGGTCTACCGCGGCGAGCTCGACGACGTCGTCGGGCTGCTGCACATGAAGCGCGTCGCGCAGGAGCTCGCCCGCGGCACGCTGACGCGCGAGCGCTTCGAGGAACTCGCGCGCGGCCGCGAGCCCTATTTCGTGCCCGAGGGCACGCCGCTGACCGTACAGCTCGCGAACTTCCAGAGGAACCGGCGCCGCATCGGTTTCGTCGTCGACGAGTACGGCGGCATCGAGGGCCTCGTCACGCTCGAGGACATCCTCGAGGAGATCGTCGGCGAATTCACCAACGACACCGCCACGGTGGTGCACAAGGACATCCATGCCGAGGCGCCGGGCAGCTACATCATCAATGCCGGCGCAACGATCCGCGCGCTGAACCGCGCGCTCGGCTGGCGATTGCCGATCGACGGGCCGAAGACACTGAACGGCCTGCTGCTCGAGCGCTTCGAGACCATTCCCGATCCCGGCGCCACGCTGCGCATCGACGCGCAGCAGTTCGAAGTGCTGCAGATCCAGGACAACGCGATCCGCACCGTGCGCGTGCGCACCGCCGGTGGAGCCGGCGCCGGCCGCGGTTAGCGACAGGCCGCGATCGCCTCGGCCACGCGCGTGACCGCGCGCACCTCGAGCCCGTCGACCGGCTTGCGCGGCGCATTGCCCTGCGGCACGACCGCGACCTTGAAGCCCTGCTTCGCCGCCTCGCGCAGGCGTTCCTCGCCGTAGGCGACCGGACGCACCTCGCCGGTCAGGCCCACCTCGCCGAACGCGACCAGCGACTGCGGCACGGCCCGGCCCTGCAGGCTGGAAGTCAGCGCCAGCACGAGCGGCAGGTCGGTGGCGGTCTCGGCCAGATCGAGCCCGCCGACGACGTTCGCGAACACGTCGTGTTCCTGCAGCGAGACGCCGGCATGGCGGTTCATCACCGCGAGCAGCATCGCGAGGCGGTTCGCGTCGAGGCCCTGCGCGACGCGGCGCGGCGCGCCGAAGCGCATCCGGTCGACGAGCGCCTGCAGCTCGATCAGCAGCGGCCGGCCGCTGCCGTGCGCGACCATCACGATCGAGCCGGGCGCAGCCTCGGCCGCTCGCGCGAGGAAGATCGCCGACGGATTGCGCACTTCGCGCAACCCCTCGCCGCTCATCACGAAGAACGCGAGCTCGTTGACGGCCCCGAAGCGGTTCTTGACGGCGCGCACGATGCGGAACCGGCTGCCCGCCTCGCTCTCGAAATAGAGCACCGCGTCGACCAGGTGCTCGAGCACGCGCGGGCCTGCGATCGTGCCCTCGCGCGTCACGTGGCCGATGATCACGACCGCGATGCCGGTCGACTTCGCGAAGCGCACCAGCTGCGCGGTGCACTCGCGCAGCTGGGTCACCGCGCCGGCGCTGGCGCCGAGTTCCGCATGCTGCACGGTCTGGATCGAATCGACGATCAGCAGCGCGACCCGCGCCTCGCGCGCGGCGTCGAGGATGGTCTCGAGGTCGGTCTCCGCGAGCACCGCGAGGCCGTCCCCCGAGAGCCCCAGCCGGTGAGCCCGCATCGCCACCTGCGCGAGCGATTCCTCGCCGGTGGCGTACAGCGTGGCGCGCGAGGCGATCGCGCTCGCCGCCACCTGCAGCAGCAGCGTCGACTTGCCGATGCCCGGATCGCCGCCGATCAGCGTCACCGAGCCCGGCACGAGACCGCCCCCCAGCACCCGGTCGAATTCGCCGAGCCCGGTCGTGAAACGGCCGCGATCGGGATCGGCCGCCACCGTGAGCCTCGCCGGCACCGACCGGGCCGGCGCGGACTTGCCCTTCGCGACCGCCGACCGGCCGGCGCGCTGCTCGAGCGAGTTCCACTCGCCGCATTGCGGGCACTGGCCCTGCCACTTGGGCGCCTCGGCGCCACAGGCACTGCAGACATAGACCAGGGCGGGACGGGCCATCGCTCGACTCTAGCACGCGCCTTGCATGGCAATGGCTGACGGACCGGCGTCACTTACTTTACGATCGCCCGCACGGGGAGCGATGGCGCGCAGGGAAATGTGATCGGGGGCTCGGACTTGAAGCCCGCCGATGCTAGTGTTGGCAGCTACGTTCAGTTGCCGAATGACCGGGGGTTCGCGGGCCTTGATTGCGCAGGGTGAGATCGTGTCTGTGACGCGCGTCACACTTCTGCCCGCGCCTGGAAGGTCCGGGTAGCCGTGGCGCGCCGTTACCGACCTCCGCCGAGCCTGCGCGGCAAGCTGCGCCTGGTCGGCCTCACCGACACCGGCCGGGTGCGTGAGCACAACGAGGACACGATCGCGATCGACCCCGATCTCGGCCTGATGGTGCTCGCCGACGGCATGGGCGGCTACAACGCCGGCGAGGTCGCGAGCGGCATCGCGGTCAAGACGATCGTCAACCTCGTGCGCGAGGCGATGGAGCGCGAAGACATGACGGCGAAAGACCCGTCGACCAAGCTGACCCGGCCGAGCATCATCCTGCGCGACGCGATCACGCGCGCGAACAAGATCATCTACCAGACCGCGCGCTCGCAGCCGCAATGCGAGGGCATGGGCACCACCGTCGTCAGCGCCCTGCTCTTCGACAACATGATCTCGATCGCCCATGTCGGCGATTCACGCCTCTATCGCCTGCGCAGCAACCGCTTCGAGCAGGTGACGATGGACCACTCGCTGCTGCAGGAGCTGGTCGACCGCGGCTTCTACTCCCCCGAGGAGGCGCAGCGGGCGGCCAACAAGAACTATGTCACCCGGGCGCTCGGGGTCGAGGCCAATGTCGAGGTCGAGCTGCGGGAAGTGCCCGTCCAGAAGGGCGATCACTACGTGCTGTGCTCCGACGGCCTGTCCGACATGGTCGAAGACAGCGATATTCACTTAACGGTCAATACCTTTAATGATAATCTGGATACGGTCGCCAAGCATTTGATTCAACTTGCGAACGACAACGGGGGCCGTGACAACGTCTCGGTCGTGATGGCGCAGATACTCGATTCGTTCCCGGCGCGACGCGGCGTCTTCGACCGGGTCCTGGGTTGGTTCAGCTGAGTGAAGGCGGACACATGGCACGCTTGATTTTGAGCCTGGACAGCCAGGTCCTCGCGGAATACAACATGAACAAGGAGCGCTACACGATCGGGCGCCTCCCTGACAATGACATCCGCATCGACAATCCGGCGGTCAGCGGCCACCACTCGCTGATCATCAACATCCTGAACGACTCGTTCCTCGAGGACCTGAACAGCACCAACGGCACCTACGTCAACGGCAAGCTGATCAAGAAGCATGCCCTGCAGCACGGCGACGTGGTCACGGTCGGGCACCACCAGCTGCGCTTCGTCGAGGACGACGAGCAGCAGGACGAATTCGAGAAGACGATGGTGATCCAGCCCTCGGCCCGCCCGGTCGAGAAGCTGCGCGACGTGGCGGCCGATGCGGCCGCGACGCCGAGCGCGACCGGCATCCGCCGGGCGCTGGCCGAAGGCCAGACCGCGTTCCGGCCGGCCAAGCTGCAGGTGCTCTCGGGCGCGTTCGCGGGCCGCGAACTCGAGCTGTCGAAGGCGCTGACCACGCTCGGCCGCCCAGGCGTGCAGGTCGCCGCGATCACGCGCCGGGCCGATGGCTATTTCATCGTGCACGTCGACAGCGAGTCGGACGGCAACTTCCCGCTGGTCAACGGCTCGCCGATCGGCGCGCAGGCGCGCAAGCTGCAGGACAACGACGTCATCCAGCTGGCCGGCGTCAAGATGGGCTTCTTCGAAGGTTGATCGAAACCGAACGCCTCGCGATCCGGGAGATGACGCCGGCCGACGCGGCGTTCATCCTGCAGCTCGTCAACGACGCGGACTTCCTGCGCCACATCGGCGATCGCGGCGTGCGCAGCCTCGACGACGCGCGCCGCTACATCGAGACCGGCCCGCTCGCGAGCTACGCGCGCCACGGCTTCGGCCTGTGGCTCGTCGAGCGCCGCGCCGACGGCGCCCCGATCGGCATGTGCGGGCTGCTGAAGCGCGACACGCTGGCCGACGTCGACATCGGCTTCGCCTACCTGCCCGCCTGGCGCGGCCAGGGCTACGCGCTCGAGGCTGCGCAGGCCGTCATGGAGCATGGCCGGCGCGTGCTCGCGCTGCCGCGCATCGTCGCGATCGTCTCGCCGGACAACGCCGGCTCGATCCGCCTGCTCGGCAAGCTGGGGCTCGTGTTCGAGCGCCGCGTCGACCTGAACGGCGACGGCCGGGAGACGAGCCTCTACGTGCCCGCGGCCACGCTAGCCACCGCGGTCGCCCGCTGACGCCTTCCGCGCCTGCTCCCAGGCGAGGTCTGCGATCGCCTCGACATTCGCCGCGTACTCGCGCGCCCGCGCGCTGACCGCCGTGCCGCGCAGCACGCGGCCGCGGATGCCGTGGAAGATGCCGGCGAGGCGGTACATGCAGAACGCCACGTAGAAATCGAGATCCGGCAGGCTCTCGCGCCCCGTGAGCCGGCAATAGGTGGCGACGTGCTCCGCCTCGGTCGGAATGCCGAGCGCCGCGAAGTCGCAGCCCGCGAGCCCGGTCTTCGACAGCGCCGGCATGCGCCAGCTCATCAGGTAGTAGGCGAAGTCGGCAACCGGATCGCCGAGTGTCGACAGCTCCCAGTCGAGGATCGCGAGCACGCGCGGCGCGGCCGGATCGAACATCACGTTGTCGAGCCGGTAATCGCCGTGCACGATCGCCGGTGGCGGCTCGACGGCTGGCAGATGGCGGGGCAGCCACTCGATCAGCCGCTCCATCGATTCGACGCGCCCGGCCGCCTCGTCGGCGTGGTACTGCTTCGCCCAGCGTTCGATCTGGCGGGGCAGATAGCCGCTCGCCCGGCCGTAATCCTCGAGGCCGGCGGCGGCCGGATCGACGCGGTGCAGGCTCGCGAGCGCCGCGAGCGCCGCGTCGTAGTAGTCGCGCCGCGCCTCCCGCGGCAGTTCGGGCAGCGTGCCATCCCAGAACACGCGGCCATCGACGTGGTCCATCACGTAGAACCAGCTGCCGATCACCGCGTCGTCGGTGCACAGCGCCCAGGTGCGCGCGACCGGCACAGTGGAATGCGCGCGCAGCGCCGTCAGCACGCGATACTCGCGATCGACCGCGTGCGCGGAAGCGAGCAGCTGCCCCGGGGGTTTGCGGCGCAGCACGTAGCGGCGCGCCGGCGTCGCGAGCAGATAGGTCGGATTCGACTGCCCGCCGCGGAACTGCCGCACCGTCAGCGGGCCCGAGAAGCCCTCGACGTGCAGGGCGAGCCAGGCCTCGAGCCGCGGCACGTCGAACGCCATGCCGGCGCGCACTTCAGTGGTCGTGTCGTCCGTCTGCACCCGCTCCTCCGCCGGACGACCCGCCCGTCGCCGAGCCCGCACGGTAGCGAACGGGGCCGCGCGCGACAACCCGTGCCACCCGTCCTAGAATCCCGGCAATGAACCAGACCATCGTCCGGGCCGCGGTGTTGCCGCTCACCGCCGCCTTCGCACTCACGCTCGCGGCATGCGGCGGGAAGCCTTCTGCAAACGGCCCGGCAGCGCTGCCGATCTCGCTCGGCCCGCTCGAGTCCGCGCTCGACATCGTCGCGCGCCCGGAGTACCTGCAGCGCGGCGCGGAGGACGCCCGCTACGACTGGATCAGCAAGTTCGAGACCGAGACCGGCTGCACGGTCAATGTCACGCCGGCGACGGACTCGCAGGAGATCTACGGGCAGATGGCCGAAGGCGGCCACGACGTCGTGATCGCACCGAGCGACATGTCGCTGCAGCTGATCAGGGCGGGCCTCGTGCAGCCGATCAACACGGCGCTCGTGCCGAGCTACAACGCGATCGACATCCGCCTGCGCCGCGCGCTGTGGCACTACGTGCGCGACGTGCACTATGGCGTGCCGTTCCAGTGGGCGCCGAACCTGCTCCTCTACGACACCTCGATCTTCGAGACCCCGCCGGCCTCGTGGTCGGTCGTCTTCGAGCCGCAGGATCTGCCCGACGGCAAGCCGAACGCCGGGCGCATCGAGGCCTACGACGCACCGATCGCGCTCGCAGATGCCTCGCTTTATCTCTTCTTCAACCGGCGCGAGCTCGGCATCCTGAATCCCTACCAGCTCGAGGAGCCGCAGTACGCAGCGGTGCTCGAGCTGATGCGCAGCCAGCGATCGCTGCTGCATGCGTACTGGCACGACCCGCAGGAGCAGGTGCGCGCGTTCGCCGCCGGCGAGGTCGTCGCGTCGGGCGCGTGGCCGCGCCAGCTGCACGAACTCGAGGCGATGGGGCGCCCCGTCGCCGGCACGATTCCGCAGGAAGGCGCCACGGGCCGCGCCGACACGACGATGATCGCCGCGCAGGCAAAGCATCCGAACTGCGCCTACCGCTGGCTCGAGTGGTCGATCGGCACGAAGACGCAGGGCGACGTCGCGGCCTGGGCCGGCACGGTGCCGGCCGTCACCGCAGCCTGCGAGAACAATGCGCTGCTCGGCCCCGGGGGCTGCAAGGCCAACGGGGCCGAAGACTTCGACCGGATCTGGTTCTGGCGCACGCCCGAGAAGGAATGCGACACGGCCTTCGGCCGCTGCGTGCCCTACGAGCGCTGGGTGAGCGACTTCGACGCGATCAGGCAGGCGGCGGATTGAGCACGCGCGGCACGCGCCCGGTGAGCGAACACAGCAGCTCGTAGGCGATCGTGCCGGCGCGCCCGGCGACCTCCTCGACCGGCAGCTGCGGTCCCCACAGCTGCACCGGCGTGCCGACCTCGATGCCCGCCAGGCCGGTAACGTCCGCCGCGAGCATGTCCATCGACACGCGCCCGACCAGCGGCGCACGCTGCCCGCCGACGAGCACCGACGCTCCGGCGCCGCAGTCGCGGATCAGACCGTCGCCGTAGCCCGCCGCGATGACTGCGACACGGCTGTCGCGTACGGCACGCCAGGTGGCGCCATAGCCGACCGCCTCGCCGTGCGGCAGGCTGCGCACCGCGATCACGCTCGATACGAGGGTCATCGCGGGCTGCAGGCCGAGATCGACGCCGCGGCGGTCCGCGAACGGCGATGCCCCGTACAGCGCGAGCCCCGGGCGCACCCAGTCACCCTGCGAACGCGGCGAGGCGAAGATGCCCGCCGAGTTGCCGATGCTCGTCTCGAGACCGAGCCGCCCGACGCAGGCCTCGAAGCGCGCGAGCTGTGCGCGCGTGGCGGTGTCGTCGGGTTCGTCGGCGGTCGCGAGATGGGTCAGCACGCGCACCGCGGCCGGCGGCGCCGCGAGCGCCGCGACGCGCGCGCGCGCCGCGGGAAAATCCTCCGCCCGAAAGCCGAGGCGATTCATGCCGGAATCGACTTTCAGCCACAGCGCAAAGCGCCAGGGCCCGCGCCAGGCCTCGAGCAGCGCGAGCTGCGCGGCCTCGTGCACGACGAGATCGAGATGCAGCGCCGCGGCCTGCGCGAACTCCTCGGGGCCGAACACGCCCTCGAGCAGCAGCAGCGGCGCACCGATGCCCGCCTCGCGCAGCACGACCGCCTCTTCGAGGCGCGCGACGGCGAGCATGTCGGCGCCCGCGAAGGCGCGCGCCGCGGTCACGAGCCCGTGGCCGTAGCCGTTCGCCTTCACGACCGCGATCACGCGCCGGCCCGCGGCGACTTCCCTGACCCGGGAGAGATTGGCTTGGAGGGCCCGCGTGTCGATCAGCGCGCGGATCAGCCGGCTCACCGCAACACGCCCTCGGCGTAGCTGTCGGGTGCGTAGTTGACGAAGCGGCTGAAGGGCCCCTGGAAGGTCAGCAGGATCGTGCCGATCTCGCCGTTGCGGTGCTTGGCGAGCTCGATCTCGGCGAGGCCCTTCTTCGTCGTGTTCTTGTCGTACACCTCTTCGCGGTAGATCAGCAGGATCATGTCGGCGTCCTGCTCGAGCGCGCCGGACTCGCGCAGGTCGGACATCACCGGCTTTTTCTCCTGGCGCTGCTCGACGCCGCGGTTCAGCTGCGACAGCGCGATCACCGGCACGTTGAGCTCTTTCGCCAGCGCCTTCAGGCCGCGCGAGATCTCGGCAATCTCGGTCGCGCGGTTCTCCTTGGTGCCCGGCACCTGCATCAGCTGCAGGTAGTCGACGACGATCAGGTCGAGGCCGTGCTCGCGCTTGACCCGCCGCGAGCGCGCACGCAGTTCGGTCGGCGTCAGGCCCGGCGTCTCGTCGACGAAGATCTTCGATTCTGACAGCTGGCTGGTCGCGCTGGTGATGCGCGCCCAGTCCTCGTCGGCGACCTTGCCGCTCCTGATCGCGTTCAGCGGCACGCTGCCGATCGACGACAACATGCGCGTGATCACCTGCTCGGAGGGCATTTCCATCGAGAAGATGGCCACCGAGGCCTTGATGTCGGGATTGACCGCGGCGTACTCGGCGATGTTGACCGCCAGCGTCGACTTGCCCATCGACGGGCGCCCCGCGACGATCAGCAGGTCGCCGCCGCGCAGCCCGCCGGTCTTGCGGTCGAAGTCGGCGAATCCGGTCGGCAGGCCGCGCAGCGCGTCGGGATTGTTGTGCCATTCGTCGATCTTGTCGATCAGCGCCGGCAGCAGCGAGCGCACCGCGAGCGCGCCCTCGTGGCCGCGCATGCCCTGCTCGGCGATCTCGAACACCGCCTGCTCGGCCCGGTCGACCAGATCGCGCGCGCTCTCGCCCTCCTGCTGGTACACCGACGCCGCGATGTCGGCGCCCGCCTTCGCGAGCCGGCGCAGCAGCGAGCGCTCGCGCACGATCGAGGCGTAGGCGCGCACGTTGGCGGCGGTCGGGGTGTCGCTGGCGAGCTGGCCGATGTACGCGAGCCCGCCGGCGTCCTCGAGCCGCCCGCTGCGTTCGAGCTGCTCGGAGACGGTGATCACGTCGCAGGGCTTGCCCTCACCGGCGAGCAGCCCGATGCTCTCGAAGATCAACCGGTGGTCGGGGCGGTAGAAATCCTCGGCGATCAGCACGTCGCCGACGTTGTCCCAGGCGCTCGAATCGAGCAGCAGGCCGCCGAGGACGGATTGCTCCGCCTCGACGGAATGCGGTGGCACACGTGGTTCGCCCGACATCGCGCTATTTGGCAATGGACCCGGGCGTAAAGCCAGCGGAATTACTCCTCGGCGAGGATCGAGATGGCGAGCGGCACGTTCACGTCGGTATGGAGGTGCAGCATCACCATGTGCTCGCCGACGACGCGCAGCGGGCCGTTCGGCAGCCGCACTTCGCTGCGGGCCAGCTTGTGATCGGCACGGGTCGCGGCCTCGGCGATGTCCGATGTGCCGATCGAGCCGAACAGCTTGCCCTCGGAACCGGCCTTCGCCGTGATCTCGAGCTTGAACTCCGCGAACGCCTTCGCGCGCAGCTCGGCATCGCCGAACTGCTCGCGCGCGACGCGCTCGAGCTCGGCGCGGCGCGCCTCGAACTTCGCGACGTTGGCAGGCGTCGCGAGCGTCGCCTTGCCGTGCGGCAACAGGTAGTTGCGGCCATAGCCGCTCTTGACCTTGACGCGATCGCCGATCGTGCCGAGGTTGGCCACTTTCTGCAGCAGGATGACTTCCATGGCGGGCCTCAGTGCTGGTCGGTGTAGGGCAGCAGCGCGAGGAAGCGCGCGCGCTTGACGGCCACCGACAGCTGGCGCTGATAGAACGACTTCGTGCCGGTGATGCGGCTCGGGACGATCTTGCCGGTCTCGGTGATATAGCCCTTCAGCGTCGCGAGATCCTTGTAGTCGATCTGCTTGACGCCTTCCGCGGTGAAGCGGCAGAACTTCTTGCGCCGGGAAAACCGGCTCTGACGGGGTGCTGGCATCTGCGTATTCCTCGTGGATCAGGCGTTGTCGCCGGCGGAGTCGTCATCCGCATCGTCGCGGGCGCGCTCGCGGCGGCCACCGCCCGACTCTTCCTCTTCGGCCTTCGCCATCGGCGAGGGCTCGGTCACGGCCTCGTCCATCGACACGACCAGGTGGCGCAGCACCGCGTCGCTGAAGCGGAACGCGCCGGTGAGCTCCGCCAGGACCTTCTGGTCGGTCTCGACGTTCATCAGCACGTAGTGCGCCTTGTGGACCTTGGCGATCGGGAAGGCGAGCTGGCGGCGGCCCCAGTCTTCGAGCCGGTGCACGTGACCGCCACCGGCCGCGATCATGCCCTTGTAGCGCTCGATCATGGCCGGAACCTGCTCGCTCTGGTCCGGATGGACCAGGAAAACGATCTCGTAGTGCCTCATGTGTACTCCTTATGGGTATGCCACCCGCCGAGGCACGGCGGTGGGGCAAGGAAGGCGCGCGAGGATACTGGAAGGCGGGAGCCCCCGCAAGACAGCCATGGAATCAACCGCTTAGCCGCTGCCGCAGCACCTCGTAGAGCAGCATCCCGGTGGCCACCGAGACGTTGAGGCTCTCGACCGCGCCCAGCTGCGGCAGGCGGACCAGGAAATCGCAATGCTGGCGGGTCAGCTGCCTGAGGCCATGGCCCTCGGCCCCCATCACGATCGCGAGCGGGCCCTTGAGGTCGGCTTCGGAGGCGAGCTTCGGCGCTTCGCCGGCCGCGCCGACGACCCACAGCCCGGCCTCCTTCAGCAGCTTCAGCGTGCGCGCGAGATTGACGACGACGACCACCGGCGTCGTCTCGGCCGCGCCGGCCGCGACCTTGCGCGCGGTCGCGTTCAGCGGCGCCGCGCGATCCTTCGGCACCACCACGGCGAGCGCCCCGCAGGCATCCGCGGTGCGCAGGCAGGCGCCGAGGTTGTGCGGGTCCTGCACGCCGTCGAGCACGAGCACCAGCGGCGCCGGCGTCTCGCGCAGCGCTTCGAGCAGATCGTCCTCGCGCCAGGGCGGCATCGGCCGCACTTCGGCGACCACGCCCTGGTGCACGCCGTCGCCGGCCAGCTTCGACAGTGTCTGCGCATCGACGCGTCGCAACGCGACGCCTGCCTGCCGCGCCAGCGACTCGATTTCGGCGCTGCGCGCATCATCGCGCTGCCCGGCGAGCGAGAGTTGCACGACGCGCGCCGGGTCGCGCCGCAGCACCGCCCGCACGGCATGCAGCCCGAAAACGCGCGCCGTGTCGTTCATGCCAGTTCGAGATCGATCAGGCCTTCGACCGGATTGGCGCCGGTGACGATCACGCGGATGCGCTCGCCGAGGCCGAGACGGCGGCCGCTCTTGCGGCCCACCCAGGCATGGCCGCCGGCATCGAGCTCGTAGACATCGTCGGTCAGCGCCGCCGTGTGCAGCAGGCCGTCGGCCGCCACGTCGAGGATCTGCACGAAGCAGCCGAACTCGACCACTGCCGTGACGAGGCCCTCGAAGGTCTGCCCCAGCCGCTCGCGCAGCCAGCAGCACTTCAGGAACTGGTCGACGTAGCGGTCGGCCTCGTCGGCGCGCTTCTCGAGCTGCGAGGTCAGCTCGCCGAGGCGCGCGAGATCCTCCGCGCCGTAGCGCACGCCCGCCGGCGGCGGCAGGCCGAGCATCGCCTTCAACGTGCGATGCACGACCAGATCGGGATAGCGGCGGATCGGCGACGTGAAATGCGCGTACGCTTTCAGCGCGAGCCCGAAGTGGCCGATGTTCGCCGGCTGGTAGACGGCCTGCGGCATCGAGCGCACGACCAGCGATTCGACGAAAGGCCGCGCGGGCGAGGAGCCGAGCCGGTGCGTGATCTGGCGGATGTCGCGCGGCGTGACGGTCTCCGGAATCTCGGCCGGAAAGCCGAGCGCCGCGAGCGTCGCGAGCAGCCGGTCGAGCTTCTCCTCGTCGGGCTGACCGTGCACGCGATAGAGCGTACCGGCCTGGCGCCTGCCGAGCTCGAGTGCGACCGCGACGTTCGCGAGGATCATGCACTCCTCGATCAGCCTGTGCGCATCGTTGCGCGCCTTCAGCACGATGCCCTTCACGCGACCCTGATCGTCGATGTCGAAGTTCGCCTCGGGCGCATCGAAATCGAGCGCACCGCGCCGGTTGCGCGCCTTCTGCAGCGCGCGGAAAAGATCAACGAGCGGCAGCAGGCGCTCGACCAGCCCGCCGATCTGCCGCCGCGCTTCGGGCCGTCCCTCGATCAGCGCGGCGTTCGCGATCGTGTACGTGAGTCGCGCCGCCGAATGCATCACGGCCGGATAGACGCGCGTCTCCTTCAGCTGCCCCTGCTTCGTGACGATCATGTCGGCGGCGAAGCACAGCCGGTCGACGCGCGGCTGCAGCGAACACAGCTGATCGGACAGTGCCGGCGGCAGCATCGGCAGCACGCGCGCCGGGAAATAGACGGAGGTACCGCGCCTGACCGCCTCGGCGTCGAGCGCGCCGCCGGGGCGCACATAGTGGCTCACGTCGGCGATCGCGACGATCAGCCGGAAACCCTGCGGATGCGGCTCGGCGTAGACCGCGTCGTCGAAATCGCGCGCGTCGTCGCCGTCGATCGTCACGAGCGGCAGCTCGCGCAGGTCCACGCGTCGCGCCGCCTCCTCCGGATCGACCTCGCGCCCGAAGGCCGCGGCCTCGGCGATCGCCGCCGCCGGAAACTCCGCCGGCAGGCTGAAGCGCGCGATCGCGGTCTCGGTCGCGAGCTCGACCGGCCGGTCCGGATCGAGCCGCCGCGCCACGCGCGCCTGCGCGCCGCCCTTCGCGCCGGGATAGCGGGTGATCTCGGCGATGACCCAGTCGCCCTGGCGGGCGCCGGCCAGCTCGGCCGGGGCCACCTGGCAGCGCAGCGAGAGTCGCCGGTCGGCCGACACGGCATAGGCCGTGCGCCCCTCGAAGTCGATCGTGCCGAGGAAGGCACGCACGCCGTGCTCGACGATGCCGAGCACCTCGCCGGCGAAGCGCCCGTCGCGGTCGCGCCTGACCGTGAGGCGGATGCGATCGCCGTGCATCAGCCCCGCCATCGCGAACGGTGGAATGAACACTGAATCGGTCATGCCCTCGACGCGCGCGAAGCCGTAGCCGGCACGGTTCGCGCTGACGACTCCCTCGACGGGCCCCTGCGCCATCGGCCCCTTCGCGGCCGCGACCGGCGCGCGCCGGCCGGAAGTGCCCGATTTGCGGCCGTCCCGGCGTCGCGCCGTCTGCGCGCCCCGCGGCGCGCGGTTTGGTGTGCGTTTCTTCATATATGCGTAGCGTAATTGACAGCGCGGGGGCGCATGCGTAGATTTCGCGGCCCACCTGCCCAGGTGGCGGAATTGGTAGACGCACTAGCTTCAGGTGCTAGCGGGTAACTCCGTGGAGGTTCGAGTCCTCTCCTGGGCACCACGACCAAGTTTCAGGGCATCTCAAAAAATCTCGAAGCGACGCCAAGACCCCGCAAATCGCGGGGTTTTTTGTATCTGGCAGTCTCGCGCCGTACCATGCAATCGCGCCCTTCGTGGGCGTACGAATGAGGGTACATCCGGGTCGAGAAAACGCATAGCAAGGCCCAGTACGTCATCGACGCGTACTTGGGCCCCGCCCTGCGCCGACACTCCATTGCAACCCTGAAAACCAAGGATGCGGTCGATGCCCTTCAAGGCATCCCGCCATCACTCGCGAGGAAAGCGCGGCAGTACCTCTGCGGCATCGTGAACCATGCGATCCGGGAAGAGTTGCGCGAGGACGGTCGTCTGTTGTCGTTGCAAGGCGCCCTTCCAAAGTATCAGAAAGGTCACATACCCGGCGCCACCGAACATCATGAAGGCCTTGGCCCGTACCGCGGCCTTGGTTTCATCGTTCACGGAAGGTTCCCAGCGGTCTGGCTCGGACGGGTTGTCCTTGACGCTGTTCGGTGAACCGCCGCAGCACGGTCAGCGCTGCAGTGACTTCAGCCAGGGTTGGTTGGTTGCTGGTTCCGCGATGTTCCAGGACCGCCTGGACAAAACCGACTCAAATGGGGCCAGGCTTGGTGACAGATCATCGGCAACGGTGGCGGGGACTGCTGGCTGACCGGCTCTCTGAAATTGGCCGGAGATACTGTATATAAATACAGTCGCGTAGAGTCAAGGCCCTAGCGAGCGGCCGGGGAGTCCTCGTAAGCCCGCGGATCCCTATCGATCTCATCAAAATATTGATCTTATGAGGATAAATATTAGATATAGATCAATCTAATTGTCTTGCTGAGGCGCTCCTCATAGATTAATATTTATCAAATTTTCATCCTATAAAGAGCGTTTTATTATGAATACGCACTTTCGCACTCTTGGGCCTCGGGAGGCGCAGCTCGTCCTGACACTCAGCGAGCAGGGGCGCCACACGATTACCGCCGCTGAAGCCATCGAGCTGCTGGGTTCGAAAGGCAGCGCGCGCAATGTCATTCAGGGCCTCGTGCAGAAAGGATGGCTGATTCGGCTCGTCGGCGGACGCTACCTGTTCCTGCCGCCCGAGCGCGGACCTGAGAACTTGGGCGAGAACAATGCCCTCGCACTGGCCTCGGCTGTCGTCGAGACCTCCTATGTCGGCTGGTGGGCAGCAGCGACCTTCCATAGCCTGACTACACAGAAGCCCTCTACGATTGCCGTGGCCGTGTTGCGCCAGCGGCCGGCTCGCGAGATCGAAGGCACCGCGATCCGCTTCGTGAAAGTGGCTCGCCGCAAGTTCTACGGCTGTCAGGACTTCGAAATTTTTGGTCGCACCGTCCGACTGTCAACAGCTGCCAAAACTATCGTCGATTGCGTGGATCGCCCTGACCTCTGCGGCGGCCCATCCGAGCTGGCGCGCATCGTGTTCGGTGGCGCCTCACAAGCAGACCCTGCTGCCTTGGTCGAAGACGCGCTGCGCATGCAGTCCACCGCCCTCATCCAGCGCCTGGGCTTTCTCGCCGACCTGGTCCGCTGGAAACTGGACCATACGCTGCGCGCCCGACTGCGCGCGGCAATCCCTTCGAGCGCGCGCTCCCATTTCGGTCGTACGGAGCGGCGGGAAGGAGACATGGGCTACGTGCACGACTGGGGCCTCTTCGTTCACGCCAGCCGCCGCGACCTCTTGGCCGACGTGCCACAGATCACTTCCGTGGCGGCATAGATGCTCACAACTCAGCAATTGCGCCAGGTTGCCGCGCGCTCCGGCGCGCGCGACATCGCCAATGTCGAGATCGACGTCATCCTGACCCAGCTGCTCCAGCTCTTTCACGAGAAGGGGCTGACGGAACATCTCGCCTTCAAGGGCGGAACCATGCTGCGCAAGATGGTATTTGGCCCACGCGGCAGGCTATCGACCGATCTGGATTTCACCCGCCGGACGGATATGACCCTTGATGATCTGATGCTGCTGCTGCTCGACGCACTCGAACAGCCCTACCACGGAATCGACTTTCGCTTCGACAGGGACAGGGACTGGTATCTGACAGACGATGGCTGTGCCGCCAACCCCGTCTGCAGTCACGCCGACAATCCGCGAGGAGTGAAGATCAAGCTCCAGATCAGCATACGGGAGAAGCCCGTCATGCCGGTCGTTGCTCAGCCACAGCTGCAGCAGGACTACTTCCGGTTGCTGCCTTTCGAGCCCGCCGACATCCCCAGCCTGGCGCTCGAGGAAGTGATCGCCGAAAAGGTACGCGCCGCAAATCAACGCTCCAAGATCCGCGATCTGCACGACCTGAGCGAGCTTGCGGCACGGCCGTTCAACCGGGATCTCGTACGCAGCCTCGCGGTCCTGAAGCTGTGGAATAGCGGCGGTGCCGGGCTCAACTTCGACACGTTCCGCCGGAGCATTGAGGGTGGCGCCGACTACGATGTCGGCGACCTGCGCAATCTGCTGCGCAATGACCAAACGCCGGAGCTACCGACGATGATTCGTCGGGTGGTCGATGGCTTCCAGTTTCTCGGCATGTTGAGCGAGACCGAGCGCGCGCTCGCCGCGGATCGCGCGCTCCGATTGCGCGCCGAGGCACAGGCGCTGCAGCAGACCCTGATGAGGCGCGAATGAACATGCCCGCTACGCCGATAGAGCGGTTCCTCGACTCGGTGCGACATCAGCTGCCCGCATACCGACACTCATCGATCTCATTCGTGCCCTTGGTGCATGACGGCTACGAGACCATCGTGCGCCATGACTGCCTGTGGTCCCGGGAAGCTGCTGAAGGACGCGCACAGGGGAAGGACCGCCCTGCTTGCCTCGTCGCCGTGAACGACAGCGCGATCGAACCGCGCTTCGTCGTCCTGCTGCCCGTCACGCACTCTGCGCCGATCGGCGACACTGTTGGCATCGAGATTCCAGCCAAGGTGCGCCAGGCAATCGGACTGGATGGCCAACCAGGTTGGGTTGTCGTCTCGGAATACAACAGCGAGGCGGTAGAGCGCAGCTGACTGCCGGGCCGTACCGGGCACTGTGCTCAGGCGACGATCGTAAAATCGATGACGATCGCGCCCGGCTCGCGCTGCTGATACTCGATCGAAATGTGCTCGCCGAAGCGCTGCCGCAGCTGATCGAGCAGCGGCAGCGGGTCGTGATCGTTGACGAACCGCATCGCCTCGCCCGGCTGCAGCGCGCTCAGGGCGCCGAAGATGGCCGAGTGACGGAAACGGCGCGCGACGCCGCGCGCGTCGAAGAGGTGTGCGGCGGATGGGGAGCTGGCTTCTGGCATGGAACTGCTCTTTCGCAGCGACGGGCTGCTATAGGGGACCGATTTGGTCCACATTATTGCGCCCACGCCGCAGTGACGCAAGCGGGAAGCCGACGGCGGCGGGCGGCACGTATGGCAGCACCCCGGAGCGCGCAGGCAGAATGTGCGCAGCGCCGGCATCGCGTGCGCATCGAGGAGAGACGGGAATGATACTTGCGCGTTCCGTGACGCTGCCCTGCCTGCTGCTGCTCGCGACCGTGACGGCCTGCGCGCCGGCAAAGAACGATTCGACGGCGGCACCGGAGGCCGTCGTTCGCGACTTCAACGCGGCGATTTCGGCGCGCGAACTCGACACCGCTCTCGCGCATCTCGAACCCGGTGCCGTGAACTTCAATTTCGGCTCGGCGCATTCGTTCACCGCCGCGCCGGGCATGAAGGAACCCCTGACCAGCGATCTCGCGCTGCATTGGCGCACGATCACGCCGGTGCTCTACGGCACCAGCCGCAGCTATGCGCGCAACGTCGAGGCGGTCACGACACACGTCGACGGCGCGCTCGCGGTCGTCTGGGCGCGCATGCGCACGGTCACGGAGCCGACGACGGGCAGCGCAACGAGTCGCGAGTTCACGGAGAGCTATGTACTGCGCTTCGACGCGGGCGAGTGGCGCATCGCCGGCATCGCGAGCTCGCGCACGGCACGTTAGCGCTGCGGCGGCACGCCGGCCGCAGACCTCGCGCCCTTCAGCCGATCCGCTGCATTTCCGAATCGCAGAGCCGCAGGCCCCCCGCCGCGGCATTCTGCTCGAGATGCGCGATGCTCGACGTGCCCGGTATCGGCAACATGACCGGGGAGCGCGTCAGCAGCCACGCGAGCGCGGCCTGGTTGACGTCGATGCCACGCTCGCGCGCGATCGCCTGCAGCGCCCGCACCGGCGCGGGTGGCGCTTCGCCCGCCCGCGCGCGTTGCGCAAGCGGCCCCCACGGAATGAACGCGATCCCCTCGCGTTCGCAGACCTCGAGCACGTCGTCCGACGCCCGGTCGGCGAGGTGGTAGCGGTTCTGCACCGCGACGACCTTGACGATCGCCTGGGCGCGGCGCAGCTGTTCGACGCTGACATTGGAGACGCCGATGTGGCGCAGCTTGCCCTCCCGCTGCAGGCGTGCGAGCTCGCCGATCGAATCCTCGAACGGCACCTGCGGATCGGGGCGGTGGAACTGGTAGAGGTCGATGCGCTCGAGCTTCAGGCGGGCGAGGCTGCCCTCGCAGGCGGCGCGCAGATGGGCGGGTCGTCCATCCGACACCCATTCGTTCGGCCCGGGACGCACCAGTCCGCCCTTGGTCGCGATCACGAGGCCGGGCGGGTACGGGTGCAGCGCCTCGCCGATCAGGCGTTCGCTGACCTCGGGCCCGTACGAATCGGCGGTATCGATGAAATCGATGCCGAGCGCCGGCGCACGTCGCAGCAGCGCGCGTGCACCGTCGGTGCTCGCCGGTTCGCCCCAGATGCCCTCGCCGGTGATGCGCATCGCACCGAAACCGAGGCGCGCCACCTCGAGATCACCCCCGATCCGCAGCACGCCGGCGGCGGCGGCCAGTGCGTCACGATCGACGATGCGCGCCATCTGCCCGCTCCTCACCCGGTCCCGAGAACGATGTTGAATTTCTCGCGCCGCCCGACCTTCGCGATGGCCGCCTCGACGTCCGGGCGCGCGAGCAAGGCCTGCCAGCGCCGTTCGTATTCCTGCTGCACGGCGGTTTTCGGCAGCTCGAGGCCGTCCTGCACGTCGAGCAGCGCATCGTTGCGCTGTTCGACATTCGCGAGCCGCGCGACCAGCAGCGCCCCATGGCGCACGCTCTGCATCTGCATCTTCCCGTATGAGCTCATGCCACCGCGTGTCCAGTCGATCTGCCCGAGCAGCGCGAGCGCCTCGCGGGCGCGCCCGTCATCGAGATACTCGCCGGCGAGATTGATCGTCTGGCTCACGTTCGTCCCGCCGTCCTCGTCGAGCGTGCGCGCCTGCTCGAGCTGCGCCAGCGCCTCGTCCCGGCGGCCCAGGCGGCTGAGCGCGATGGCACGATTGTTCATGATCCACGGCCGGTACCGGGCCACGTCGTCGAACGGCGGCGCATCGGGCCCGGCCGCATCGATGCGCGCGAGCGCATCGCCGGTCAACTCCAGGACCGCGTCGTTCTGCCCGACACTCAGCAGATCATAGGTATGGTCGGTCAATGCCCGCAGCGACCGCGGCCGCGCACGCACGATCGCCGCCGTCTGCGCGCGGGCCGCGGCGCTCGCACGGTCGATGTCGAACTGCTCCGGAGCTGCCGTGACGATGGCCGCATAACGATGATCGACGCGCAGCGACAGCAGCATCTCCGGGGAGGTGATGCGGCGGACCACGATCTGCGCGCGCTCCTGCTGCCCCCGGCCGAGCAGGTCGACGGCCAGCCAGCGCCAGATGTGGCTCGGCTCGATTCCATCCTCGAGCACCCACGAGGCATCGAACAGGGCGCCCGCCAGCTCGACGCGCGCGGCATGGTCGGTGGCTGGGTCGAGCGCACCGAAGGCCGCCATGATGGCGCGCTCATCGAACTGCGACAGGCGCTGCGGCCAGTGCCCGGCGAGCACGACGAGGCTGCGCGCGGCGTCGGTCCAGTTCTCCGCCCAATACGCCGCCGAGAACCGGCCCGCCCAGTCGTCGTCGTCGGCCTGCGGGTACCGGGTCGACAGCGCGTAGTACTCGAGTGCCGTCAGCGGATCGTCGAGGTCGAGGGCCAGCGCGGCGAGCAAACCCAGCGCGACGTGCTGCTCGGCTGCGCCGAGCGCGGCGAACTCCTCGCTCGACACGACCGCCCTGAGCCTCGCAGCGGCGTCCTCGAGCTGGCCCTGCTGTGCGGCGGTCGCGGCCTGGCGGATCTCCCGGCGCAGCGCATCCGGCGCGGTGGCGGCGGCGGCACCACCGGCGAGCAGGGCGAGGACCAGCGGCACGACCCAGCGCATGCGGCCATTCTAGCCCTTGATCGAACGCATGATGGCAGGCGCGGCAGCCTGGCGGCCGGCCTCCGGCAGGTGGCGGGTACGGGTTTCTACACTTGTCCGGCCGCAAAGCCGGCGATCATCATGCCGCGCATCGCAAGGGACGGGGTGAGCCATGGAATTCTATGTCACGACTCACGGGGTACTGCGCTGGCTGCACGTACTCGCGATGGTCTACTGGCTGGGCGGTGAATGGGGTGTGTTCAACACCTCGCGCTACGTCACCAACATGAACCTGTCGCTCGACGAGCGCCGCCGTCACATGGACACGGCCTTCCGCATCGACATCCTCGCGCGCCTCGGCATCATCCTGCTGCTGCCGCTCGGCATCCACATGGGCTACGACCTCGGCATGCAGCCGCTCGGCGGGCCGTGGATCACCGCGACCTGGATCTTCTTCGGCGCCTGGCTGTGCCTGACGCTCGCGGCGTTCTTCACCCACCAGACCGACCTCGGGCTGAAACTGACGCGCATCGACGAGGCGCTGCGCTACGTGCTGATCCCCGCGCTGCTGGTACCGGGCGTCATGGGCCTGTTCGGCATGGGTCCGCTCGCCGCGCGCTGGTACGCGTTCAAGGTGACGCTGTACGCGATCCTGCTGATCATGGGGCTCGTGCTGCGCGTCGTGATGCGCCACTGGGTCACGCTGTTTCGCAGCCTCGACGCCGGTGCCTCGCGCTCGTCGGTCGAAGCGCAGCTCGGCCGCGAGATTGCGCTGGCGCGCGTGCTCGCCTATTTCTACTGGGTGGGCATCGCGACGGTCGGTTTCTTCGGGGTCGTCAAGCCGATCGTCTAGCGATCCACGGGGGCATGCCGCACAGGCAGGCGGCACATGTAGACTATGCCGATGAGCCTCAAGATCCGTCGCATCCTGGTCGCGATCGGCGACCCCTCGAAGGTTCCGGCCAGCCAGCTGCAGAAGGCGGCGCAGATCGCCCGCGCCGCCGGCGCGCAGCTCGAGCTGTGCCACGCGATCCATGCCGATCGCGCGCATGCCGTCGCGGCGGTGCGCGGGCGCCTGGAACGCCTCGCGGCCCGCAGGATCTTCGCCGGCCTCGACGTGCGCAGCTGCCTCGCGATCGATTTTCCGCCGCACGAGGCGATCGTGCGCCGGGCCGGCGTGATGCGCGCCGACCTGATCGTCGCGGCCACCGTCTCCCACAGCGTCGGTGAGCGCCTGCTGCTGCGCAACACCGATTGGGAGCTGATCCGGCATGCGCCCTGCCCGCTGCTGCTGGTGAAGGCGCGCGGCAGCTACCGGCAGCCGGCGGTGCTCGCGTCGATCGATCCATTCCATGCGCGCGCGAAACCGCAGCAGCTCGACACGAAGCTGCTCGCCGCCGCGCAAGGCATGGCCGCGCTGCTGCGCGGCCGCGCCCACGCGTTTCACGCCTACCTGCCGCTCGTCGCGGCGCTGCCCGGCGCGATGGGCCAGCCGGTTGCGCTGGCGATGCCGCCGGACGCCGAGGACGTGCACGGCGAGAACGTCAGGAAGACCTTCGACCGGCTGGCGTCGGCGGCCGGCATTCCGGCCGCGAGGCGCCACCTGCACATGGGCGACGTGCCGACGCAGCTCGGCGCCGTGGTCAGGAATACCCGCGCGTCGATCGTCGTGATGGGCGCGATCTCGCGCTCGGCGCTGAAGCGCCTGTTCGTCGGCAGCACCGCCGAACACATCCTCGACCGGCTGCCCTGCGACGCGCTGATCATCAAGCCCGGCAGATAGGCACGCGCCGATGATGCCCCACTACGGCTCTGCCCTCGAGCGGCTCGCCGACCAGTGGGTGCACATCGTCGGCATCACCGCCGCCGGCGTGGGCGCGCTGTTCCTGCTGTCGCTTGCGCTGCAGGGCGGACAGGCCGGCGAGATCGCCGCCGTCGCGATCTACGGCGCCGGACTCGTCGCCACCTTCACCTGCTCCATCGCCTACAACCTGACCCGCGCGCCGGCGCGCCAGCGCGTGCTGCGCCGCTTCGACCACGCCGCGATCTACCTGATGATCGCGTGCTCCTACACGCCGTTCACGACCCGGTGCCTGCGCGGCGGGTGGGCCGTCGGCATGACCGTCGCGGTCTGGACGATCGCGCTCGCCGGCATCGTCACAAAGCTCGCCTTCCCGAGCCTGCCGCGCAAATGGTCGGTGGCCGGCTATCTCGCGCTCGGCTGGATCGCGCTCGTCGCGCTCGTACCGATGTTCGAGAGCGTGCCGCGGGCGGCGATGTGGCTGATCGCGGCCGGCGGGCTCGTCTACTCGCTCGGCGTGCCGGTCTACGTGTCGAAGCGGCTGCCGTTTCGCCGCGCGATCTGGCATGGCTTCGTGATCACGGCCGCGGCGCTGCACTGGGTAGCGGTCCTGATCGTGGTCGTCGCCCCGCCGCTCGCCTGATCCAGATCAGGGCGCACACCCCCCGATCGGGCGAGCATGCCGCATGCCCGATGCGCACCACCTCGACGCGGTACGCCCGTACGCGTGCCTCAGCACGGCATTCGACGAGCCGGCCTGGCGGGACGAGGCCGAGCGCAGCAATGCCGAGCCGATTCCGCGCGCGCTCGTGCTGCGGATCGAGACCAGCGGCGACATCGAACGGCTGCTCCGCGAGATCGAACTCGTCGCGCCGCACTTCGATCGTGACCGGGACGTGGTCGCGGTGCACGTCGAGGCCGCCGTCGTGCCCTCGCCGGCCAGGCTCGGCGCATTGCTCGGGAGTCTCGAGCGCCATTTCCACTTCGCGCCGGCCGGCCGGGCCGCGCGCTCGCTCGGCGTCGGCGCACGGCGCGTGCGTCACGGCGATTTCGCGGCGTTTGCCGCTCTCGGCTTCGTGCAGGTCAATTTCGCGGCCGGCTCCCGGGATCTCGACAGCGCGCTGCGGGGCATTGCCGCCGCCCGCGCGCAAGGCGTGCACCGCACCGGTCTCGAGGCGAGCCTGCCCGCGACCGCGGAGAGCGCGGGCGGGCCCGACCTCGACGCCATGATCGATGCGCAGCCGCAGCAGCTCGCGCTGCGCCTGGCCGGGGTACCGGACGGCGCCGCGCCGATCGACACGCTCGCGACGCTGGCCACGGCACTGCATGCCGGCGGTTACCGCGACATCGGTCTCGATGCGCGCCCGCTCGCCTGGCTCGAAGAGGGTCCACCCCGCATCGCCGGCGTCACCGGGCACAGCGCGACGCCGGTGCCCGGCCAGGAGGTCGACCTGATCGGCTTCGGTCCCGGCGCGCGCGCGCGCATCGGCGACGCGATCTGCGAGAATCTTGCCGACCCCGACGCATGGAGTGCCGCGATCGACGCCGGCAGGCTGCCGCTCTGGCGCGGGTTGACGCTCGACACCGAGGCGAGGCTGCGCACCGACGTGGTCGGCCAGTGGCTGCGCAACGGCGAAATCGACATCGAAGCGGTCGAGCGCCGCTACGGCATCGTGTTCGGCGAGTACTTCGCCGACGCGCTCGGGCGGCTCGAGCCCTGTGCGCGCGAAGGGCTCGTCAGCCACATGCCCTCGTACGTGAGGGCCACGTCGCGCGGCCGGCTGATGCTGCGTATCATGGCGCGGTGCTTCGATCCGCCCGACCCACACCGATAGCCGACGACGGCGACGACTTCCATTTCTGCAGCACCTGCGCGTTCTCGGCCGCCTGTCTCGAGAGCGGTTATGACAAGTCGCAACTGCGCGAGCTGCACGTGCTGGTCGAGCACATCGGGCCGTTCGCCGAAGGCGAGCACATCTTCCGCGAGGGCGATGCGTTCAACGCGATCGCGGCCGTGCGCTCGGGCACCGTGAAGACCTACGTGAACGACGCGAACGGCCGCGAGCAGGTGCAGGGCTTCTTCCTGCCCGGCGAGATGATCGGCCTCAGCGCGATCTCGCAGGCACGCTATCCGTGCAACGCGGTCGCGCTCGAACCGACCGTGCTGTGCCGCTTCTCGTTCCCGTCGATGGCCGCGCTCGCCACCCGCATGCCGGGCCTGCAGCAGCAGATGTTCCGCCTGCTGAGCCAGGACATCGGCAAGGCGGCGCTGCTCGCCGGCAATTACACCGCCGACGAGCGCATGGCCGCCTTCCTCGTCTCGCTGTCGCGCCGCTATGCGGTGCGCGGCTTCCCGCCGACGCGCTTCACGCTCTCGATGACCCGCACCGACATCGCCAACTACCTGCGGCTCGCCGCCGAGAGCGTGAGCCGCGTCTTTCGCCGCTTCCAGGACGACGGCCTGATCCGGGTCGACCGGCGGGAGATCGAGATCCTGCAGCCGCGTGCCCTCGAGGCGCTCGCACGCAGCGTGCTGCGCGAGTAGGTATTTGACCTGACCTGCCGCCGCGCCGCGCTTGACCCACGTCAGTGATCACGCGGGTGCCGCCGCGCAGCATTTGCCCGCAGGCTGCCGGCGGCAACCGGCGAGGGTTACTGGTACGCTCGCTCCGCGGAATTGCTGCAGCAGCCGATCATCCAGCTGCCGGTGTGGAAGAGCGTTGGCTGAATTCTATCTACAGATCAAATGGGCACATGTCGTTGCAGTGGTATTGAGCGGCGGGCTCCTGTTCGCACGCGGGCTCGCCGCCCACCTTGGCGCCCGCTGGACGATGGCATGGCCGCTGCGCTGGCTCAGCTACACGATCGACACGGTGCTGTTCACCGCGGCACTGATGCTGATGGCCATCGTGCACCAATACCCGTTCGTGCACGACTGGCTCACGGTCAAGGTGCTGCTGCTCGCCGTGTACATCGTGCTCGGCAGCCTCGCGCTGAAGCGCGGCGCGACGCGGCGCATGCGTGTCGTCTGCTGGGTCGCCGCGATGCTGGTATACCTCTTCATCATCAGCGTCGCACGCAGCCACGATCCGTTCGGCCTGCTGCACGATCCGGGCGCACTCGACCTGTATCACCGCCCGCTGATTCCACGGCACGCATTCTGATCCCGCGATGGCTCATTGCCCCTTGAAAGAGACACCATGAACAAGCTGCTCGCCCTCTTCATTTGTACCGCCGCGCTCGCGCTCGGCGCCTGCACCCAATCCGCGCCGACGACCGCGCGCGCACCCGAAACGGGCGGCTCGCGCAAGGGCGACTTCGGTCCGCCACAGGGCGAGCCGATCCACGCGATCCTGACGAGCCCGCCGGAAGTGCCACCCCCGACCAACCGCAAGCACCCGGCGAAAGTGATCGTCGAGCTCGAGGTGATCGAGAAGGACATGGAGATCGCCGAGGGCGTCTCGTACACCTTCTGGACCTTCGGCGGCACGGTGCCGGGCAGCTTCATCCGCGTGCGCCAGGGCGACACGGTGGAGTTTCACCTGAAGAACCATCCGTCGAGCAAGATGCCGCACAACATCGACCTGCACGGCGTCACCGGGCCCGGCGGCGGCGCGGCATCGACCTTCACGGCCCCCGGCCATCGCACGCAGTTCACGTTCAAGGCGCTGAACCAGGGCCTGTACGTCTACCACTGCGCGACCGCGCCGGTCGGCATGCACGTCGCGAACGGCATGTACGGGCTGATCCTCGTCGAGCCGCCCGAGGGCCTGCCCCCGGTCGATCACGAGTACTACGTGATGCAGGGCGATTTCTATACGGTCGGCAAGTACCGCGAGAAGGGCCACCAGCCCTTCGACATGCAGAAGGCGATCGACGAGAACCCGACCTACGTGCTGTTCAACGGCGCCGAGACGTCGATGACCGGCCCGAACGCGCTCAAGGTCGGCACCGACCAGAGCGTGCGCATGTACGTCGGCAACGGCGGCCCGAATCTGGTGTCGAGCTTCCACCTGATCGGCGAGATCTTCGACAAGGTGCAGTACGAGGGCGGCACGCACTTCCAGGAGAACGTGCAGACCACGCTGATCCCGGCCGGCGGCGCGGTCACGGTCGAATTCCACACCGAGGTGCCCGGCAGCTACGTGATGGTCGACCACTCGATCTTCCGCGCGTTCAACAAGGGTGCGCTCGCGATCCTGCAGGTCGAAGGCGCCGAGAAGCCGCACATCTACTCGGGCAAGCAGGTCGACGAGATGTACATCGGCGACAAGGTCGCAAGCCTCGCGCCGGTCGCCGAAGCGGCCACCGCAAAGGCAACGGGCACGCTGACGAAGGCGCAGCAGATCGCGGCCGGCGGCGTGCTGTTCAAGGGCACCTGCTCGACCTGTCACCAGGAGAACGGCCGCGGACTCGCCAATGTGTTCCCGCCGCTCGCCGGCTCGGACTACCTGATGAAGGACCCGCAGCATGCGATCGAAGTGGTGCTGAACGGCCTCACCGGCCCGATCACCGTGAACGGCAATCCCTATAACTCGGTCATGCCGCCGATGAGCCAGCTGAACGACGACGAGGTCGCGAACATCCTGACCTACGTGCTGAACAGCTGGGGCAACAGCGGACCGGCGATCGCGAAACAGGACGTCGCCAGGGTGCGTACCTCGACCAAGCGGCCTGAAGGGGCCGCGCATTGAGGACGAGCCTCCGCATCTGGCTCGGCAGCGCCGCGCTCGCGGCGGCGCTGCCCTGTCTCGCGGTCGAAGTACCGGGCGGGCGCTTCAACTCGGTGCTGCCGCCCGCGCAGGGCGTCCGGACGGTCACGGTTGCGCCGTTCGATCTCGACCGGACGCCGGTCACGAACGCCGAGTTCGCACGTTTCGTGCGCGAGCGGCCCGAATGGCGGCGCGACCGCGTCGCGCGCGTATTCGCCGATACCGGTTACCTGCAACATTGGCGCACCGCCGGCGAACCCGGCGCGGCGCTCGCACGCCAGCCGGTCGTGCACGTCAGCTGGTTCGCGGCCAGCGCCTACTGCGAATCGAAGGGCGCGCGGCTACCGACCTGGTATGAATGGGAGTACACGGCGGCGGCGAGCGAAACGCAGCGCGACGGCCGCAACGACCCCGCGTGGCAGCAGCGCATCATCGCCTGGTATTCCCGCCCCGCGACGGCGACGCTGCCCGACGTGGGCGGGACGGCCGCCAACGTCTACGGCGTCCAGGACCTGCACGGCCTCGTCTGGGAATGGGTCGAGGATCTCGCCGCGATGATGGTCTCGGGCGACAACCGCGACCAGGGCGACCCGGACATCATGAAATTCTGCGGCTCGGGCGCGCTCACGATGGAAGAGAAGGAGAACTACACGACGCTGATGCGCATCGCGATGCTGTCGAGCATGAAGGCGAGCTACACGTCGGCGACGATGGGATTTCGCTGCGCGGCCGACCGGAAGGTGAGCCCATGAGGAAGATGGGGATCCCGGCCCTGGCGCTCGCGACCCTGGCCCTGCTGGCCGGCACGGCGCCGGCTGCCGACCTGCCGCCCGATTCGATCTACCAGCTCGACGCGGCGCTGACGAGCGAATCGGGCAAGGCGATCGGCCTCGACGTGCATCGCGGCCATCCGGTCATGATCACGATGTTCTATGCGAGCTGCCCCGCGGCCTGCCCGCTGTTGATCGACACGATCCGCGCGGTCGAGCGCTCGCTCGGCAAGGAGCAGCTCGCGCGCACGCGCGTGCTGATGATCTCGATCGACCCGCAGCGTGACACGCCGGCCGCGCTGCTCGCGCTCGCGAAGAGCCGCCGCATCGACCTCACGCGCTGGACCCTGGCGACCGCCGACGAGGCCACCGTGCGCCGGATCGCCGCGCTGCTGTCGATCCAGTACCGGCGCCTGCCGGGCGGGGAGTTCAACCACTCGAGCATCATCACGGTGCTGTCGTCCGATGGTGAAATCCGGCGCCAGAGCTCGCTGCTCGGCCGCGTCGACCCGGAGATCGTGGCGGCCATCGAGTAATCCCCGCAGAATGCGCCATGGTCCGCCCACTCGTGATGCGCTGTGGCGCACTCGGCGACATGGTGCTCGTCACCGCACTGATCCAGCAGCTGCATGCGCGCTTCGGCATGCCCGTCGACGTGATCACCTCCGGCGGCTGGGCGCGGCCGCTGCTCGCGCCGCGGCAGGGGGTCGGCGAAATCCATCTGCTGCGCAGCCGCCGCACGCCCTACTGGCTCGACCGGGAACAGCAAGCGCTCGTGCGCCGGCTTCGCTCGCGCGGCGCGGGACCCGCCTGGTACTGCGACGGCGGCGGCCACGGCCGCTCGCTGCTCGCGCGGGCCGGCATCACCGACGACCTCGTCTGCGATACGCGGGATCTGCCGTGGCTGCCGGGCGAGCACTTCGTCGAACGCTGGCTGCGCATGGCGGCGCTGACGCCGCGCGCGCTCGAGCCGCCGCCGCCCCCGCCGCCGGCACGGGCGGCGAATGCCGTGCTCGATCTCACCGACGCCGAGCGGCAGGCCTGCGCCGCGTGGCTCGCGCAACGCGGTCTCGCCGGCCGCAGGCTCATCGCATTCCAGGCCGGCAACAAGCGCACGACGCGCGGCCTGCTGCGCCGGCGCGCCAGCAACACCAAGTACTGGCCGGAAACGCACTGGGGTGAGGTGATCCGCGCCGTGCGCGCCGCGGCGCCCGACGCCGCGCTGCTGCTGCTCGGCGTGCGCGAGGAGCGTTCGCTCAACGAGGACATCGCGCGGGCCGCCGGAGTCGACGGGCTGCACAACGTCGCCGGCGAGCTGCCGATCCCGGTGCTGCTGCCGTTGCTCGCGCTGTGTCACAGCCTGATCACGGTCGACACCGGGCCGGCCCACGTCGCCGCCGCGCTCGGCTGCCCGACGATCACGCTGTTCGGCGTCGCCGATCCGCGGCGTTTCCGTCCGGGTGGCGTCAGCACACCGGCCGTCGTGCTGACCGGCACGGTCGGCGGCAAGCCCGGCATGCTCGGCATCGGGCCCGCCACGGTCATCGATGCCTGGCGCCGAGCGGCCCCGCCATGAGCGGCGATCTCGCGCTCGTGCTCGCGCTGCTCGCCGCCGCGATCGTGATGTTCGCGGCCGGCAAGCCGCGCATGGATGCCGTCGCGCTGCTGATGATGACGCTGCTGCCGCTGACCGGCGTGATCGACATGAACGACGCGCTCGCGGGCCTCGCCGATCCGAGCATCGTGCTGATCGCGGCGCTGTTCGTCGTCGGCGAGGGCCTCGCGCGCACCGGCGTCGCGCAGCGGCTCGGCGACTGGCTGCTGGCGCGGGCGGCGCGCGACGAGACGCGCCTGACCGTGCTGCTGATGCTCGTGGTCGCCGGCGTCGGCGCGGTGATGAGCTCGACCGCGGTGGTCGCGATATTCATCCCGATCGTGCTGCGCATCGCGCGCACGACCGGCATCGCACCGGCCCGCCTGATGATGCCGCTCAGCTTCGCCGCCCTGCACAGCGGCATGATGACGCTGATCGCGACCGCGCCGAACCTCGTCGTCAACAGCGAACTGGTGCGGCGCGGCCACGACGGCTTCCCGCTGTTCGGCATCACGCCGTTCGGCCTGCCGCTGCTCGCGATCGGCATCGGCTACATGCTGGTCGCGCGCCGCTGGCTCGCCGGGCCCGCGCCGGCCGGCGCGGCGGGCCGGTTCCGGCCGTTCCTGTCGGAATGGATCGACAGGTACGGGCTCGCCGACCGCGCGCACCGGCTGCGGGTGGGCGCGCAGTCACCGATCGCCGGCAGGACGCTGCAGGAACTCGACCTGCGCGGTGCATCGGGCGTGAACATCATCGCAATCGAGCGCAACGGGCGCTTCGCGAACGCCATGCTGAGTCCGCAGCCGGCGACCCGGATCGAGACCGGCGACGTGCTGTTCCTCGACGTCGCCGGCGGCATCGACGTCGAAGCGCTGTGCCGCCGCCTCGGCCTCGAGCGGCTGACGCTGGCCGGCGCGTATTTCTCGGACCAGTCGCAGGAAATCGGCATGGTCGAGGTGATGATCCCGCCGGATTCGCGGTTCATCGGCAAGAGCATCGTCGAGGCGAGGATCCGCTCGCAGTACGGCCTGCACGTGGTCGGCCTGCGGCGGGGCAACGCGTCGCCCGGCGACGGGCTGCTCGCGGAGAAGCTGCGGCTCGGCGACACGCTGCTGCTCACCGGCCGCTGGCGCCAGATCCGGCGCATGCAGTCGAGCGGCGAGGAAGTGATCGTGCTCGACCTGCCGGCCGAGATCGACGACGTGATCCCGGCGCCGGCGCGCGCGCCGCATGCCCTGTTCGCGCTCGCCGCGATGATCCTGCTGATGGTGACCGGCATCGTGACCCACCTGCAGGCCGCGCTGATCGCCTGTCTGCTGATGGGGCTCACACGCTGCATCGATCTCGACAGTGCGTACCGCTCGATCCACTGGCAGAGCATCGTGCTGATCGTCGGCATGCTGCCGTTCTCGCTCGCGCTGCAGCGGACCGGCGGTGTCGAGCTCGCCGCCGATGCGCTGCTCGGCATGGCCGGGGACGCGGGGCCGAGGACAATCCTCGCGGCGCTGTTCGCCATCACGGCACTGATGGGCCTGTTCATCTCGAACACGGCCACCGCCGTGCTGATGGCGCCGGTCGCGATGGGTGTCGGCGACGCGATGGGCGCCTCGCCCTACCCGTTCGCGATGACCGTCGCGCTGGCGGCGTCGTGCGCCTTCATGACGCCGGTGTCGTCACCGGTGAACACGCTGGTCGTGGGCCCGGGCAACTACCGGTTCGGCGATTTCGTGCGGGTCGGCGCGCCCTACATGCTGATTGCGCTCGCGGTGAGCGTCACGCTCGTGCCGTGGCTGCTGCCGCCCTGAAGGGCCCGTCGCGTCTCAGTCGAACGGATGGCGCAGCACGATCGTCTGCTCGCGGTCGGGCCCGGTCGAGACCACGTCGATCGGCGTCCCGGTCAGCTCGGCGATGCGCTCGAGGTAGCGGCGCGCATTGGCCGGCAGCGCATCGTAGGCCGTGATGCCGATCGTCGAACCGGACCAGCCGGGCAGCTCCTCGTAGACCGGCGTCACCTCGCCCGGATGCTCGCCAGCGCGGTAGTCGACGCACAGATTGAGCGTGTCGAGCCCGTCGAGCACGTCGAGCTTGGTGATGCACAGGCCCGAGACGCTCGAGTGCACGATCGAGCGGCGCAGTGCGACCGCATCGAACCAGCCGCAGCGGCGCGGCCGCCCGGTCACCGAGCCGACCTCGCGCCCGACGCGCGACATGTGCTCGCCCGCCTCGTCGAACAGCTCGGTCGGGAACGGGCCGGCGCCGACCCGCGTCGTGTACGCCTTGACGACACCCAGCACGTAGTCGATCGCGCGCGGCCCGATGCCGGTGCCGGTAGCCGCGTAGCCCGCGGTCGTGTTCGACGAGGTGACGTACGGGTAGGTGCCGTGGTCGACGTCGAGCAGCGCGCCCTGCGCGCCCTCGAACATCACGCTGGCGCCGGCTGCGCGCAGCCCTTGCAGGATGCCGGTGACGTCGGCGACCAGCGACTCGATGCGCGCGGCGTAGGCGAGCTGCTCGTCGAGCGTCTTCTGGAAATCGACCACCGGCTGGCGGAAATAACGCTGCAGCACGAAGTTGTGGTAGTCGAGCAGTTCGCCGAGCAGCGATGCGAAGCGCTTGCGCTGGAACAGGTCGGCCACGCGCAGCGCGCGGCGCGCGGCCTTGTCCTCGTAGGCGGGGCCGATGCCGCGGCCGGTCGTGCCGATCGCGTTGGCGCCGCGCGCCTGCTCGCGCGCGCGGTCGAGCGCGACGTGCGAGGGCAGGATCAGCGGACAGTGCGGCGAGATGCGCAGGCGCTCGAACACCGGCACGCCCTGTCCGATCAGCATCTGCGCCTCGCGCAGCAGCGCCTCGAGCGACAGCACGACGCCGTTGCCGATCAGGCACTGCACGCCATCGCGCAGGATGCCGGACGGCAACAGCGACAGGATCGTCTTCTCGCCGCCGATGACGAGCGTGTGGCCCGCGTTGTGACCGCCCTGGAAGCGCGCCACCGCGGCGGCGCGCTCCGTCAGCAGATCGACGATCTTTCCCTTGCCCTCGTCACCCCACTGGGTGCCGATGACGACGACGAACTTGCCCATGGCTTGGGTGTCGCGCGGCTAGCGCGTTCCCGCGGCGTCCTTGAAGTAGCGGAAGAACTCGCTGTCGGGGCTCACCACGAGCACGTCGTCCCTGCCGATCGAGGTGCGATAGGCCTGCAGGCTGCGGTAGAACGCGTAGAACTCGGGATTGCGCTCGTACGCCTTCGCGTAGGTGGCGGCGGCGACCGCGTCGCCCTCGCCACGGATGCGCAGCGCGTCGCGCGCGGCGGCCGAGAGGATCTCGGTACGCTTGCGGTCGGCCTCGGCCTTGATGCGCTGGTTGTCCTTCTCGCCCTCGCCGCGCAGCTGGCGCGCCTGCTTCTCGAAGTTCTGCTTCATGTTGTCGTAGACGCGCGCCGCGACGTCGTCGGGCAGGTCGATGCGCTGCACGCGCACGTCCATCAGCTCGATGCCGAACTCGTCGACGGCCTGGCTCGCCCGGCCGAACATCTCGCCGGTCACGGCCGCGCGCTCGGCGGTCACGACTTCCTGCAGCGTGCGCTGCGCGACGGCGTTCTTGATGCCGTCCTTGACGATGTCGGCGAGGCGCTGGCCGGCCGCCTCCTCGTTGCCGCCGGTCGCGCGGAAATATTTCGCCGCGTCGGCAACGCGCCATTTGACGTAGAAGTCGACCAGCAGGCCGCGGTTCTCGTTCGTCAGGAAGGTCTCGCCCGCGTAGTTCTGCGTGACGACGCGCCGCTCGAAGCGCGCGACCTGGTCGATGAACGGCCACTTCATGTGCAGGCCGGGGCCGTAGTCGCCGCCCTGGATCTCGCCGAACTGCGTGCGGATCGCGAGCTGCGTCTGCTGCACCGTGAACAGCGAGGAGCTCGCAACGATCAGCAGCGCCACGAGGCCGAGCATCCAGGGGGTCACGCGCGGCGACATCAGCGCTCTCCCCGCTGGCGACCGTCGACCGTGACGGTCTCCGGTTCCGACGCCGCGCCGGATGCCGGCCGCGAGCCGGCGCTGGTATCGACCTCGCGCGCACGCCCCTCGGTCAGCTTGTCGAGCGGCAGATAGATCAGACTGTTGCCGACGCCCTTCGAGTCGATCACCACTTTCTTCGAGCCCTTCAGCACGCTTTCGATCGTGTCGATGTAGAGCCGCCGCCGGGTCACGGCCGGTGCGGCTTCGTAGGCAGCCCGCAGCTGCGTGAAGCGTGCGGCCTCGCCCTCGGCGAGCGCCGTGACCTGCGCCTTGTAGCCTTCGGCGTCCTGGATCTGGCGTGCCGCCGCGCCTTCGGCGACCGGAATGATGCCGCTCTGGTAGGCCTCGGCCTCCTTCTGCAGGCGGTCACGGTCGGCGATCGCCTTGTTCGCATCACGCTGCGAGGGCACGACCGCCTCGGGCACCTGCACCTCGGTCAGGTTGACGCTGGTGACGCGGATGCCGGTGCCGTAGAAATCGAGCGTGCGCTGGATCAGATCCTTGGTGCGCTCGGTGACCTGCTGGCGCGCCGACACGAGGATCGCCTCGAGCTCGCCGCGGCCGACGACTTCGCGGATCGCGCTCTCGCTGACTTCGCGCAGCGAGGATTCGGGATCGCGCACGCCGAACAGCATCTTCACCGGATCGCTGAACTGGTACTGCACGGCCAGCGTCAGGTTGACCAGGTTGACGTCGGCGGTCAGCACGCGCGACTCGTACTTGACGGTATTGACCTGCGAGACGTTGACCTTGGTGATCGTCTCGACGCCGCGCAGGCGCCAGCCGAGGCCGGGATCGCGCACGCCGACGAATTTGCCGAAGCGCTGCAGCACGCCGCGCTCGGCGGGCTGCACCTGGTAGAAGCCGCTCAGCAGCCAGACGGCCACGAGCGCGCCGAGCAGCAGCAGCGGCGAGAGCCCGCCGCCGCGCTTGCCGCCGCCGCCGAACAGCGACTCGAAACGGCGCTGCCATTCCTTCAGCGCCTGATCGAGGCCCTCGGGGCCGGGGCGCCTGCCCCAGGGATTCTGCTGACTGCCAGGTTGATTCCAAGCCATTGTTAACGCGTATCCGCCACCGCGAGGGGAACGTGGGATTCTAGCAGTCCGTCGACCGCCGCAGGAATGGCCGGCCCGGCCGCCACGGCCGCCACGGCCGCCACGGCCGCCACCCGCACGCCGGGGGCCTGCGCGAGCGCCAGCAGCTCGACCTCGGGCAGCTGCACGTCGAGATCGCAACCGCCGTCGTCGAGTGCGCGCTCGGCGCGCACCGTGCCGGCGGCGTACAGCCGCGAACGCAGCGCACCCTGGCCGGCCGCGAGCCGCAGCGTCGCGCCGCGCACGCTGCGTGCGAGTCGTTCGGCGATCGCCTCGCGCAGCAGCTCGAGGCCGGCGCCGTGCGCAGCGGAAATCCATGCGCGGGCCGGCACGTCATCGGCGTCGCGTTCGACCCGCGGCTGCACTTCGAGCCGGTCGATCTTGTTGTAGACGCGAATCTGCGGGATGTCGCCCGCCCCGATCTCGTCGAGCACGGCGTTGACCTGCCCGATGTGCTCGTCGCGCCGCGGATCGCTCGCGTCGATCACGTGCAGCAGCAGCGTCGCCTCGCGCGCCTCGGTGAGCGTGGAGCGGAAGGCCGCGACCAGCTCGTGCGGCAGTTCGCGGATGAAGCCGACCGTGTCGGCCAGCACGACCTCGGTGCCGCCCGGCAATTTCAGGCGCCGCACCAGCGGATCGAGCGTCGCGAACAGCTGGTCGGCGACGTAGGCCTCGGCGCCGGTCAGCGCGCGAAACAGCGTCGACTTGCCGGCGTTCGTGTAACCGACCAGCGCCACCGACGGCACCGGAATCTCCGCGCGCGCGCGCCGGCCGGTCTCGCGCTGCACCTGCAGCTTCGCAAGCCGTTGCGTCAGCAGGCGCACGCGCTTGCCGAGCAGCCGCCGGTCGGTCTCGAGCTGCGTTTCGCCCGGGCCGCGCAGGCCGATGCCGCCGCCGCGCTGGCGTTCGAGGTGGGTCCAGCCGCGCACCAGGCGGCTCGCGATGTGCTTCAGCTGCGCGAGCTCGACCTGCAGCTTGCCCTCGTGGCTGCGCGCGCGCTGCGCGAAGATGTCGAGGATCAGGCCGTTGCGGTCGAGCACGCGCCGCCCGGTCAGCTTCTCGAGATTGCGCTCCTGGCTCGGCGAGAGCGCGTGGTCGACGAGGATCAGATCGGCCGACTGTTCGACCGCGCTCACGCGGATCTCGTCGGCCTTGCCGCTGCCGACGAAGTAGCGCGGATCGGGACGCTCGCGCCGCCCGGTGATCGTGGCGACCGGCTGCGCGCCCGCGGAGCACGCGAGCGCCGTGAATTCCTCGATGTCCTCGGGATCGGCAGCGGCGCCGAGGCCGAGGCGCACCAGCACCGCACGCTCACCGGCGCGGGGTCGTTCGAACACTCTCGGGTCCTGGTCGCTGGCGCGCCATCACTCCGCTGGCGGCTCCGCCGCGCCCGCGGTCTCGTCGGCCGACGGCACGCGCACATTGCGGGCCGGCACGACGGTCGAGATCGCGTGCTTGTACACCATCTGGCTGACACTGTTCTTCAGCAGCACCACGAACTGATCGAACGAATCGATCTGGCCCTGCAGCTTGATGCCGTTGACGAGGTAGATGGATACGGGGATGCGCTCCTTGCGCAGCGCATTCAGGAAGGGGTCCTGCAGGGACTGTCCTTTGGCCATTGGGTTCTCCTTGTTGTCGAGTCTCGGGTCCGCAGCAGCAGCGCGGTGGCAGGCAAGCAGCCCCGGCGAGGCGAGGCATAACTACGGAAATGATATCACAGCGCGCGGCCAGCCTGCCTGCACCCGGGCTTGCCAAGCGGCCTCGGCGCCGCCGGCGAAAGGGTCGATTTTTTCCAGCAATAACGAGGACTTGAGCCAGGTCAGCTGGCGCTTCGCGAGCTGCCGCGTGGCCGCGATCGCGCGCGTCACCGCCACGTCCAGCGGCTGCTCGCCGGCCAGATGCGACCACAGCTGGCGGTAGCCCACCGCACGGATCGCCGGGTGCCGCGGCGTGAGGTCTCCGCGGGCGTACAGCCGGCGCACCTCCTCGAGGAGGCCCGCCGCCATCATCGCCTCGAAACGCCGCGCGATGCGTTCGTGCAGCACTGCCCGCTCGCCGGGCACGAGCGCGACGGCCCGGAAATCGAACTCCGCCGGTGCGACGCCGGAGGTGGCGCGCTGCAATGCCGAGATCGGCACGCCGGTCGCGAGCGACACCTCGAGCGCGCGCTGGATGCGCTGGCGGTCGTTCGGGTGGATGCGCGCCGCCGCGGACGGATCGAGACGCGCGAGCTCGGCGTGCAGTGCCGGCCAGCCGAGCCGGGCCGCGCGTGCGTCGATGTCCTCGCGCAGCGCGCCCTGCGCCGCCGGCAGCACCGCGATGCCGTGCAGCAGGCCGCGCAGATAGAGCATCGTGCCGCCGACGACCACCGGCAGTCTGCCGCGCGCGACGACGTCGCGCAGCGCCTGCGTCGCGTCGGCGACGAATTCCCCCGCCGAATAGCTCCCGGCCGCATCACGCAGATCGAGCAGGTGGTGCGGCACGCGCGCACGCGTCGCGGCATCGGGTTTGGCCGTGCCGATATCGAGGCCGCGATAGACCTGCGCGGAATCGCAGCTGACGATCTCCACGGGCAGCGTGTCGGCGAGCCGCAGTGCCCAGTCGCTCTTGCCGACGCCGGTGGGGCCGGTGAGGACGACGACGGTCGCGCGACTCATGTCCGCCGGATCAGCGCCCACGCAGGAACAGCTGGTCGAGCTCGGCGAGCGTGAGGCGTGCCCAGGTCGGCCGGCCGTGATTGCACTGATCGGCGCGCTCGGTCGCCTCCATCCCGCGCAGCAGCGCGTTCATCTCCGGCAAGGTCAGGCGGCGATGCGCGTGGATGGCGCTGCGGCAGGCGAGCGTGCCGAGCAGCCGGTGGCCCGGCTCCTCGAAGTGGCGCGAGCCGCCGCCATCGAGCGCATCGCGGGCCACGTCGCGCAGCAGCTCCGCCAGATCGGTGCGCGGACCGAGCAGCGCCGGCACGCGGCGCACCGCGAGCCGCTCGGGCGCGAGCCGCTCGATGTCGAAGCCGAGCGCGGTCCACTCCTCGCCCGCATCGATCACCGCGTCGACCTCGTGCGCCCGCAGCGACACGACCACCGGCTCGAGCAGGGCCTGTGAAGCCGGTGTGCCCGCCATCTGCCGCTTGTACTGCTCGTACAGCACGCGCTCGTGTGCGGCGTGCATGTCGACGAGGATCAGGCCGTCGGCGTTCTGCGCGAGGATGTACACGCCGTGCAGTTGCGCGATTGCGGTGCCGAGCGGCTGGTCGGCCGCCGGCCAGGACGCCGCCGCGACATCATCCGCGCCCGCTGCCGTTCGCACACCAGTGCCGACGCCTGCACCGCCACCCCCGATTGCGACGCCGTCGGCGACGGCGCCCGGCGTGAAGGCCTCCGGCGCATGGCGCGCGAACGGCAACGGCTGCGTCGCCGCCGGCGCGGCGTAGCCCGGCCACAGCGACGCGAGCGTTCCAGCCGGCGCGCCCGGCGCACCCGTCACGCCCGTCACCCCCGGCGCTGCGGCGCTGCCCTGCACTGCGCCCGCCGCAGCCGGCCGCGTCGCCGCGAGCGCGCGCTCGACCGCGCGGAAGACGAAGTCATGGATCTGGCGGCTGTCGCGGAACCGCACTTCGAGCTTCGCCGGATGCGCGTTGACATCGACCAGCCGCGGATCGAGCGTCAGCTGCAGCAGGTACGTCGGGTGCCGGCCGTGGTACAGCACGTCGCGAAAGCCGAGTCGCACGGCGTTCATCAGCAGGCGATCGCGCACGTGGCGGCCGTTGACGAACCAGTACTGCGCATCGGGCTGGGCGCGCGCGGCGGTCGGCGCGCCGATCCAGCCCTCGATCGTCACCGGGCCGGCCGAATGACTCAGCGGCAGTGCGCGCTCGAGGAACTGCGCGCCGAGCACCGCGTCGATGCGGCGCGAGGGACTCTCGCCGGCCCCGATCGCCGGCGCATCGAGCAGCGTGCGCGTGCCGCTGCGCAGCCGAAAGGCCACGTCCGGACGCGACAGCGCGAGCCGCTCGACCCAGCGCGCGATGTGCCCGGTCTCGGTCGTGTCGCTGCGCACGAACTTGCGCCGCGCGGGCACGTTGTAGAACAGGTCGCGCACTTCGATCGTCGTGCCCGGCGGATGCGCCGCCGGCCGCACGGCGCCGACGTGGCCGCCCTCGACGGTGACTTCGTGGGCCTGTCCGGCGCCGGCGGGCCGCGACACGACGCGCAGCTTCGCGACCGAGCCGATCGACGGCAGCGCCTCGCCGCGAAAGCCGAGCGTGCCGACCGCCTCGAGATCCTCGAGCGAGGCGATCTTGCTGGTCGCATGGCGCGCGATCGCGAGCGGCAGCTCCGCGGCCGCGATGCCGGCGCCGTCGTCGCGCACGCGGATCAGCCCGACGCCGCCGCGCTCGATGTCGATCTCGATGCGGCGCGCCCCGGCATCGAGCGCGTTCTCGACCAGCTCCTTGACCGCGGAGGCCGGCCGCTCGATCACCTCGCCGGCGGCGATCTGGTCGATGAGTTCGTCGGCGAGGATGCGGATCGACATGGGGCCATTCTACGGCCCCGTGCGCAGGTTTCGGCGATTGCCGCAGCCGCCGGCCGGCGGCCGTGCTTCAGTCCGCGGCGGCGAGCCGGCGCAGTTCGGCGAAGCGCGTGCCTTCGGGCGGATTGTGCGTGAAGTAGGTCTGCACGCCGTCGACGATCGCGTCGGCGAGCCGCCGCCGCTGCGCATCGCTGCGCAGGCGCTTCTCGTCGGCCGCGTTGGTGATGTAGGCGGTCTCGATCAGCATCGACGGGATGTCGGGCGACTTCAGCACCAGGAAGCCCGCCTGCTGCACGCGCGTCTTGCGCACCGGCACCACTCCGCCGAACGAATCGAGCACCCGCTCGGCCGCCTGCATGCTCGCGGTGATGCTCGCCGCCTGCGACAGGTCGAGCAGCACCGAGGCGAGCGTGTCGTCCTTGTCGCTGAGCGACACGCCGCCGCGCAGGTCGGCGGCGTTTTCGCGCTCGGCGAGCCAGCGCGCGGCCTCGTCGGTCGCGCCCCGCTCGGAGAGCACGTAGACCGATGCGCCCGACACGCCGCGGTCGCGCAACGCATCGGCATGCACCGAGACGAACATGTCGGCCTTCGCGGCCCGCGCCCGCCGGATGCGCTCGCGGTGCGCGATGTAGTAGTCACCGTCGCGCGTCAGCACGGCGCGCATGCCCGGCTCGCGATTGATGCGCGCGGCCAGCTCGCGCGCGATCTCGAGCACGACCGTCTTCTCGTAAGTGCCGCCGTGGCCGATCGCGCCGGGATCCTTGCCGCCGTGGCCGGCGTCGATCGCGATCACGACGTCGCGCGTGCCGCCGCGCGGCGCATGCGCGGCGGCCACCACGCGCTGCGTGCCCGACGCCGTCGCGGCCACGCCGGCGAGCTCGATCACCAGCCGGTGCCCGCCGTCGGCGGACGGCGCGAGGCGCGTCACGCGCGGCGCCTCGTCCGAACTCGTCTCGACGACGAGCCGCAGCGCCCCGCCCGGCTGAACACCGGACCGCACGGCGATGATCGCGCCCTGCGCACGCGGCAGTTTGACGCCGGCCGCCAGTTCCGTGTCGGCCAGATCGAGCACGACGCGGCGCGGGCTGTCGAGCGTGAAGAGCTTGTACTCGGCATTCGCCGTCAGCTCGACGACGACGCGCGCGCCGTCGGCCCCGCCCGAGGCGCGCACCGCCTCGACGCGGCGGCCGGCGGCCGACGCATCGATCGTCGCGAAACTCGCGGCAAGGCATAGGACGGCAGCGGCCAGCACGGTGCGCATGGCGGCTTAATGTAAAGCGGGTGCGGAGCTAATTCAATATAAATTAATGGGATACGCGAACAAGCTCCAGCGCTGCCGCATACCATGCGGCCCCGCGCGGCCCGCCCCCCGCGAGCCGCACCGGATGCGCAGCCGCCTCGATCGAGAGCTCGAGCTGCAGGTCGCAGTCGGGCAAAGCTCCGGCGGCGCGCTCGGGCCACTCGACGATCCACAGATGGCCGGGCGCGTGCAGCTCGCGCAGCCCGAGCGGTTCGAGCTCTTCGGGGCCGCCCAGGCGATACAGGTCCGCGTGCACGATCGTGAGCCGCGCGAGCCGATACACCTCGATCAGCGCATAGCTCGGACTGCGCACCGGGCCGGCGACACCCGCCGCCGCGAGCAGGCCGCGCGCGAGCGTCGTCTTGCCCGCGCCGAGTTCGCCCGACAGAAAGAGCAGCAGCGGCTCATCGAGTGGCAGCGGGCACGCGCGCGCGAGCGCGGCGCCAAGCCCGGCCATCGCCCCGGCATCGGCAGCCGCGTAGCTCAGAGATTGACCCAGGTGCGCAGCTCCCCGATCAGGTCGCGCGCGATCAGCCCGCGCTCGCCGCCGCGCGCGGCACTGTCGCCGGCGAGCGCGTGCACCAGCACGCCGATGCGCGCCGCCAGCAGCGGATCGCCGAGCTGCGCGAGCATGCCGGCGATCGCGCCGGTGAGCACGTCGCCCATGCCGGCGCTCGCCATGCCGGGATTGCCGCGCTCGCACAGCTGCGGCGTCTCGCCGTCGCGCCCGACCAGCGTGCCCGCGCCCTTCAGCACGATCGTGCCACCGAAGGCCGTGCAGAGCTTGCGGAGCGCGCCGAGCCGGTCGGCCTGCACGGCGTCGGTCGAGACGCCGAGCAGGCGCGCGGCCTCGCCCGGATGCGGCGTCAGTATCCAGTTCGCTGCGCGCAGCGAGCGATCCTCGGCGAGGATGTTGAGCGCATCGGCATCGACGACCAGCGGCTTGCCCGAGGCGACCGTCACGCCGAGCACTTCCCAGGCCCAGGCGCTGCGGCCGAGGCCGGGGCCGACCGCGACCACGTCGGCGCGCTCGAGCAGCGCACCGAACTGCGACACGTCGAGGCCGACGACGATCAGCTCCGGGCAGCCCGCCGAAATCGACGCGACGTTCTCGGGCGCGACCGCGACCGTGACCAGGCCCGCGCCGACGCGCAGCGCCGATTCGCCGGCGAGCCGCACGGCCCCCGGCATGCCGGGCCCGCCGCCGACGACGAGCACATGGCCGAAGCTGCCCTTGTGCGAAGCCCGCCGCCGGCGGGGCAGCGCGCGCGCGATATCGTCCTCGCTCGCGCGCAGCAGCCGTGGCTCGACCAGGCCGGGGGGCGATGCGACCTCGAGATCGTCGAACTGCAGCGAGCCGATGTACTCCGGGCCCTCGCCGAGGAACAGGCCGCTCTTGAGGCCGACGAATGTGAGCGTGCATTCGGCGCGCACCGCGGCGCCGAGCGGCAGGCCCGAGTCGGCGCACAGCCCCGAGGGCAGGTCGAGCGCGAACACCGGCCGCCGCGCCGCATTGATCGCCTCGATCACCGCGACCATGTCCTCGCGCAACGCGCCGCGGGCGCCGATGCCGAGCAGCGCATCGACGATCACGTCGTGCGATTTCAGCGCCTCGGCCGCGAACGGCTGCGGCTGCCCGCCGCTCGCCTGGAAATCCTCCGCCGCGCGCTGCGCATCGCCGCGCAGCGCCTCGGGCGGCGTGACCGCGAACACCGACACGGTGAGCCCGGCCGCGCGGGCAAAGCGCGCGAGGACATAGCCGTCGCCGCCGTTGTTGCCGCCGCCGCAGACGATCGCGATGCGGTACGCGGTCGGCCAGCGCGAGCGCAGCACGCGCAGCGCCGCCTCGCCGGCACGCTTCATCAGCGTATAGCCCGGAATGCCGAGGGTCTGGATCGCGTGGTCGTCGAGTTCGCGAACCTGTGCCGCGCCGTAGATCGCCGTGGGAAGCGCCATGCGGTGATTATACTGTCCGCCGCCGCAAGCCATGACCGAGAATCCCGCACCCGACTACGCCGCGATCCGCCGGCTGCTCGACACCGAAGCCGCGAGGCTCGGCTTTACGGCGGTCGGCATCACCGGCATCGACCTGACCGACGACGAGCGCCGGCTCGAGCACTGGCTCGCGGCCGGCCGTCACGGCGAGATGGAGTACATGGCGCGCCACGGCACGAAGCGTTCGCGCCCCGCCGAGCTGCTGCCGGGCACGATCCGCGTGATCTCGGTGCGCATGGATTACCGGGCACCCGGCACGCGCGCGCCGGAAGCCGTGCTCGGCGATCCCGAACTTGGCTATGTCTCGCGCTACGCGCTCGGCCGCGACTACCACAAGCTGATGCGCCGCGCGCTCGCGAAACTCGCGGCCACGCTCGAGGCCGCCGCCGGTCCGTTCGGCCATCGCGTGTTCGTCGACAGCGCGCCGGTGCTCGAGAAGGCGCTCGCGCGCAACGCCGGCCTCGGCTGGATCGGCAAGCACACCAATCTGATCGCGCGCGACGCCGGCTCGTGGTTCTTCATCGGCGAGATATTCACGACGCTCGAGCTGCCGGTGGACCCGCCCGCGAGCGCGCATTGCGGCAGCTGCAGCGCCTGCATCCCGGCCTGTCCGACCGGCGCGATCACCGCGCCCTACGAGCTCGATGCGCGCCGCTGCATCTCCTACCTGACGATCGAGCTGCACGGCCCGATTCCCGAGGCGCTGCGCCCCGCGCTCGGCAACCGCATCTACGGCTGCGACGACTGCCAGCTCGTGTGCCCGTGGAACAAGTTCGCGCGCACGGCGAGCCACCCCGACTTCCACGCGCGCCACGCACTCGATGCACCGCGGCTCGACGAGCTGTTCGCGTGGACCGAAGCGCAGTTCGATCAGCGCATGCGCGGCTCGGCGGTCTACCGCATCGGCTACGAGCGCTGGCTGCGCAACATCGCGGTGGCGCTCGGCAATGCGCCGTCGACGCCGGCGACGCTCGCCGCGCTGCGCGCTCGCGCGGCGGACCCCTCGCCGCTGGTGCGCGAACACGTTACCTGGGCGCTCGCGCGCCACGCAGCCGCGGGCGGGTGAGCCGCGTCGCCGGCTCAGAGCCGGTCGACCTGCAGATTGTCGATCAGCCGCGCCTTGCCGAGGCGCGCGGCCGTGAGCACGACGAGCTCGCGGTCATCGGCCACGGGCACGCGCAGGTCGAGCCGCCTGCGCACCGCGAAATAGTCGACCTGCAGACCGTGCGCCGCGAGCGCCGCGGCGCCGTCGCGCTCGATCGCGTCGAGGTCCGCGGATCCCGAGCCGATCGCGCGCGTCGCGGCCAGCAGCGCGTGATGGATCGCCGGCGCGATACGCCGCTCCTCGTCGCCGAGGTACTGGTTGCGCGAGCTCATCGCGAGTCCGTCGGCCTCGCGCACCGTGGGCGCGCCGAGGATCGTGATCGGGAAGCACAGATCGGCGACCATGCGGCGGATCACGACCAGCTGCTGGAAATCCTTCTCGCCGAACACCGCGACGTCCGGCTGCACGATGTTGAACAGCTTTGCGACCACGGTCGCGACGCCTTCGAAATGCCCCGGCCGGAACTGCCCGCACAGCACCGAGGAGATCTCCGGCACCTCGACCCGCGTCGGCGGCGTGGCGCCCGGTCCGTACATCTCGTGCACGTCCGGCATGAACATCAGGTCGCAGCCGGCCGCCGCGAGCATCCCGGCGTCGCGCCCGGGCGTGCGCGGATAGTGGGCGAAGTCCTCGTTCGGGCCGAACTGCATCGGATTGACGAAAATGCTCGCGACGAAGCGGTCGCCGTGGCGGCGCGCGAGCTCGATCAGGCTGATGTGGCCGGCGTGCAGGTTGCCCATCGTCGGCACGAACGCGACGCGCGCGCCTTCGCGGCGCCACTCGCGCACGCGCGCACGCAGTTCCGCGACCGTCGCCAAGGTGTCCAGGATGCGCCTCCTCAGGCGAAGCCGTGCTCGGGCGCCGGGTAGCTCTTGTCCTTGACTGCGCGCACGTAGGCGCGCACCGCCTCGAGGTTGTTCGCCGCATCCGCCATGAAATTCCTGACGAAGCGCGGCTTGCGTCCGCTCGTGATGTCGAGGATGTCGTACAGCACCAGGATCTGGCCGTCGGGCGCCGGGCCGGCGCCGATGCCGATCACCGGCACGTCGAGCGCGGCGGTGATCTCGGCGCCGAGGTCGTTCGGGATGCACTCGAGCAGCACGATGTCGGCGCCCGCGGACTCGAGCGCCTTCGCATCGTCGACCATGCGCCGCGCGGCGTCCGCGCCGCGTCCCTGCACGCGAAAGCCGCCGGTCTTGTGCACCGACTGGGGCTTCAGGCCGAGGTGCGCGCACACCGCAATGTCGTGCCTGGCGAGAAACTCGACGATCTCGATCTGCCCGCCGGCACTCTCGAGCTTGACCATCTCCGCGCCGCCCTCCTGCATCAGGCGCACCGAGTTCTCGAGCGCACGCTCCCTGGACGGATAGCTCATGAACGGCAGATCGGCCATCAGCAGCGGGCGGTGGATGCCGCGCGCGACGGTGCGGCTGTGATAGACGATGTCGTCCATCGTGACCGGCACCGTGGTGTCGTGCCCCTGGATCACCATGCCGAGCGAGTCGCCGACCAGCACCACGTCGACGTCGGCGATGTCGAGCAGCACGGCGAAGCTCGCGTCGTAGCAGGTAAGGGAGGCGATTTTCTCGCCGCGCGCCTTCATGTCGTGCAGCGTCGCGAGCGAGACCGGTGGGCGCGCCGAATCGCGCAGTTCGAGGTGCGTGTACATGGGAAAAGTGTGCCCTAAATCGCCCTGTGGCGCATCGGATTGAAGTAATGGCGGCCACGGTGGGTGCGGCCGATCGCCGCGAGCAATTCCTCGAAATCGGCCGCGTTCGACACCGGGTCGATCGCCGCGGCATTGACGATCAGCAGCGGCGCCGCCGAGTACGCATGGAAGAACTGCGCATAGGCCTCGTTCAGCCGCTCGAGATACTCCCGCCCGATCAGCTGCTCGTGGGCGATCCGCCGGCGCGCGATGCGCCCCTGCAGCACGTCGACCGGCGCCTGCAGGTAGATCACGAGATCGGGTTTCGGCGGATCGATGCCAAGGCGCTCGTACACCCGCTCGTACAGCTCGAGCTCGGCCGGCTCGAGCGTCAGGCGCGCGAACAGCCGGTCCTTCTCGAGCAGGTAGTCGGCGACGCGCACGCTCGCAAACATGTCCTGCTGGTTCATCGCGGCGAGCTGTTGCGCGCGCTGGAACAGGAAGTGCAGCTGCGCCGGAAAGGCCGCCGCGCGCGGATTGCGGTAGAAGCGCTCGAGGAACGGGTTGTCCTCGGCGCGCTCGAGCACGAGCGAGGCGTCGAGCCGCGGGGCGAGCCGGCGCGCGAGGCTGGTCTTGCCGACCCCGATCGGCCCCTCGATCGCGATGTAGCGATGCGGCGCGGGCGCGGTCACGGCAGCGCCTCGACGCCGCCGGCCGGCAGCCGCGCGAGCAGGCTCGACACCCTGCCGACGCCGGGCACGTCGAGTGTCGGCGCGATCGCGGCGAGCGGCACGAGCACGAAGGCGCGCTCGGCGATGCCCGGATGCGGCAGCGTCAATTGCGCGTCTCTGATGCGCTCGCGCCCGAGCACCAGCAGGTCGAGGTCGATCATGCGCGGTCCCCAGCGCACCCGCGCGGGTTCGCGCCCGAGCTTGCGCTCGATCGCGCGCAGCGCCTCGAGCAGCGCGTGCGCATCGAGGCTCGTCAGGAAGCCGGCCGCGCTGTTGGTGAACTCGGCCTGCGCGACCGGGCCGAAGGGCGCCGTGCGATAGAGCGGCGCGCGCAGCAGATGGCGCGTGGTCGGCAACGCCGCGAGCCGATCGATCGCGGCACGCACCTGCGCTCCCGGATCGCCGAGATTGCTGCCCACTCCGACATACGCGGGCCGCCAATGGGTCATGCGGCGGGCTTGGCTCCGCCCGGCCGGCGCCGGCGCCGCGCGCCGCGCACGGCGCCACCGGCACGGCCCCCGCCACCGGAGAGCGCATCGGCCATGCGGCCCTGCTCCTCGGGCGCGGCGGCCTGCAGTTTCGTCCACCACGCCGCCATGTCCGCCGACGCGAGCCCGAGCTCCGCGCGCAGCAGCAGCAGATCGTAGGCGGCGCGAAAGCGCGG
>JAHCAN010000002.1 GCA_019634915.1 Steroidobacteraceae bacterium
GACATGCTGCGCGTCGGCGACTGGATCGAGATGCCCAGCCAGAACGCGGACGGCGACGTGATCGACATCAGTCTGCACACGGTCAAGGTACAGAACTGGGACAAGACGATCAGCACGATCCCCACCTGGAAGCTGATCAGCGAGAGCTATCGCAACTGGCGCGGGATGAGCGAATTCGGCGGGCGCCGGATCAAGCGCTCGCTGCTGATCGACCAGACCTCGGTGCGTTTCCTCGAGCCGGAGGAGCGCCAGCATCTGCGCCGGATCGCGCTGATCGACGAGTACCTCGACAAAAAGCAGGTCGAACTGGCCGAATACAATGCAAAGCTCGAGGCCGCGGGCAAGGATCCGGTCAACAACCGGCGCGCCACCAACCTGGGCACTTTCCGCGCCTATGTCACCGCCTACCTGCGTTCACATCCGGGCGTGGCGCAGGACAGGACGCTGCTCGTGCGCCAGCTCGAACCCACGCCGACCGGCCTGCCGCTGCAGGTGTACTGCTTTTCGGCCGACGTGCGCTGGTTGCCGCACGAGAATCTCGCGAGCGACATCTTCGACCACTTGCTGGCGGTGTTGCCGGAGTTCGGGCTGCGCCTGTACCAGGCGCCGAGCGGTGCCGATGTGGCGGCCGCCATCGCCCGGCTGAAAGGGAGTGCCGCAGCGGAAGGCTAGTGGCTCAAGCCGTCAGTTGCATGGGTTTCTCCGTGGAAATTCAGGAAAGACTGCTGGAGACCCGGGCTGCGAGATACAGCCCCAGGCCGAATACGGTATGTGTCACGAGGCTCTGCAGCCGCGCGGCGCGCGGGTTCGGCAGGCGTCTCGCGGCGATGCCGGCGCCCATCGCCGGTTGCATCACGAGAAGCGGTGCCGCCACGGTGCCGATCCCGACGAGCAAAGCGGGAACGAGCGACGGCTCGCCCAGCCATGCATTGCCGAAGATCGCGGGCACGAGCGCCGCGAATGCCACGCCGATGGTCACGTGCGCGACCCATCCGATCGTGCGCTCACCGGGCACCGCGGGTGCCGCGGCAATGCGTTGGTGCACGAGGCGGCCGCGCGGCATGTGGCCGATCCAGCGGCCCACGAGGCCATAGTTCGGGAGCGGCGTCCCGAGGAGGCGCCTGCGAACGAGCGCCCAGATATCCATTGCCGCCGTTGCGCCCAGACCCGTCCACAGGATGTCGAGCAGATGTTTCATGGTCCATTCCCCGCTTGCCTTTCATCGGCACCGGCGCCAGAGTGCCACTTCAAGTTCACTTGAGGTCAAGGGGATGCGTGATCTCGACATCAACGAAGTGGCCAGGCGGTCGGGTTTGCCGGCCTCGGCCCTGCGGTACTACGAGGAGAAGGGGTTGGTGAAGCCAGTGGGCCGGCGGGGGCTCAGGCGACTGTTCGATCCCGAAATCCTCGAACGCCTGGCGCTGATCTCATTGGGTCGCGCAGCGGGCTTCAGTCTCGGGGAGATGGCAAGGATGTTCGCTCCAGGCCAGCGCCCGCGCATCGACCGTCTGCTGCTCGCGAAGAAGGCGGACGAGCTCGGTGCCACGATCCGCAAGCTCACCGCAATGCGCGACGGGCTGCGGCATGCCGCCGTCTGCCCCGCGCCGAGCCACATGGAATGTCCGACTTTCCGGCGGCTGCTCGGAATCGCGAGTCCGGCGCGCCGGCCCGGCGTGCGCCGTCGGCCAGCTACTCGTACTTCTTCCCGCGCTCCAGCCACGCGGCCGTCCCGAGCAGCTCGTTGAGCGCTGCGAAGTCGAGCATCTCGCCGAGCATCGCGCTCGTCGTGCCGTCGCGCCTGAGCGTTTCGAGATAGCGCTGCGCCGCGAAGGTCTGCACGCGGACCATCGCGCCGGGGAAGATCGCGAGCGAGAACCCCAGCTTCTCGAGTTCGGCGGCCGGCAGCAGCGGCGATTTGCCGCCTTCGACCATGTTCGCGAGCAGCGGCGCGCGGCCACGGAAGCGGGCGAGGGCGGTCTGCATCGCCGCGACGTCGGGCAGCGCCTCGACGAACAGCACGTCGGCGCCGGCCTCGAGGTAGTGCCCGGCGCGATCGAGCGCGGCGTCGATGCCCTCGACCGCGAGCGCGTCGGTGCGGCCGATGATGACGGTGTCGGCGAGTGCGCGTGCGTCGCAGGCGGCGCGGATCTTGCCCGCCATTTCCTTCGCACTGACGAGCGTCTTGCCCGAGAGGTGACCGCAGCGCTTGGGCATCTGCTGGTCCTCGAGCTGGATCGCCGAGGCGCCGCAGCGTTCGAAGAGCCGCACCGTGCGCTGTACGTTGAGCGCATTGCCGAAGCCGGTGTCACCATCGACGATGAGCGGCAGTTCGACGCGTTCGCGGATCTGCGAGACGGTCTCGGCGACTTCACTCATGCCGACGAGGCCGATGTCGGGTCGGCCGAAGCGCGTGTAGGCAATGCTCGCGCCCGACAGATAGGCGGCGGCAAAGCCGGCGCGTTCGATCAGGTTGGCGGAGAGCGCGTCGTAGCAGCCGGGAGCGACGAGGATCTGTGGTGCAGCGATGGCCGCACGCAGGCGGGCCGCTGGGGTATCAGTCGGGTTCATGTCGGGTTGTCATGCGGCCGGTTTGCCGTGCAGTCGCTTGTGAAGGTTCGGGATCAGGCCGCCGTCGGCGACGATTTCGAGCAGGAAGGCGGGGACCGGTTCGCCGCGGTATTCGCGGCCGCTCGTCGTGTCGCGCACGAGGCCGGCCGCGAGATCCACTTCGAGCTGCGCGCCGTCGGCGATCTGTCCGGCTTCGGGCACGATCATCACCGGCAGGCCGATGTTGAACGCGTTGCGATAGAAGATGCGGGCCGCGGACTTCGCGAGCACGACCGAGACGCCGAGGAAGCGCAGCGCCTGCGCGGCCTGTTCTCGCGAGGAACCGATGCCGAAGCCCTCGCCGCCGACCACGATGTCGCCGCGTGCGACGTCGCGCGCGAACTCGGGGCGCACGGCCTCGAGGCAATGCTTCGCGAGCTCTTCGAGCGGCTTGCGCATCGCATAGCCCGGCGCGAGCTGATCGGTGTCGACGCGGTCGCCGAACACCCAGGCGCGGCCGCGCGGTGCGGGAGCGGCGCCGCTCACGCCGCCGCCTTCATGGCCAGCAGGTCGCGCGGATCGCCGATCGTACCGCGCACCGCCGAGGCGGCGACGGTGTAGGGGGAGGCCAGATAGACCAGCGCACCCGGTGAGCCCATGCGGCCCTTGAAGTTGCGCGCGGTGCTCGCGATGCAGACGTCACCGTCGGCGAGCACGCCGGCCCCGTAGCCGGCGCAGGCTCCGCAGCCGCTCGGCAGCATGATCGCGCCGGCTTCGACGAGTGTGGCGAGCGTGCCGTCGGCGGCCGCTTCGCGCGTCGTCAGCGTGGACGCGGGCGCAATCAGCAGCCGCACGCCTTTCGCGACCTTGCGGCCCTTCAGCACGCTCGCGGCCATGTGCAGGTCCGACAGCTTCGCGCCGGTGCAGGCGCCGATGTAGGCCTGGTCGATCCGCACGCCGCCGTGCTCGGCGACCGGCGCGCTGTTGGCGGGGCTGTGTGGCGCGGCGACCTGTGGCGCGAGCGCGCCGGCGTCGAATTCGAGATGGCGCTCGTAGCGGGCGCCGGCATCGGATTGCCAACGGAGGGCGTCGTCGCCGACCTCGTGCCCGCCTTCGCGCAGCGCGGCGAGCGTCCACGCATCGGGGGCGATGATGCCGGTCTTCGCGCCGAGTTCCGCCGACATGTTGCAGAGGACCAGGCGCTCCATCATCGACAGTGCGGTGACCGCGCTGCCGGCGTACTGCATGACCTTGTAGTCGTTGCTCATGCCGAGTTTTGCGCACAGGAACAGCATGATGTCCTTGGCAGCGAGCCCCTCGCCGAGCTGGCCATGCCATTCGATCAGCCAGCTCTCCGGCACGCGCACCCAGATCTCGCCGGTGACCAGCACGCCGGCCATCTCGGTCGCGCCGATGCCGACCATGAACGCGCCGACCGCGCCGCCGGACGGCGAGTGGGAGTCGCCGCCCACGGCGAACATGCCGGGCAGTACGTGCGCGTGTTCCTGCAGCACGACGTGGCAGATGCCCTGCATGTCGTAGAACGACTCGATTTCATGCTCGCGCGCGAAGCGGCGGGTGAGCGCGAGGATCTCGGCGCTGTCGACGTCGGGCGGCGGCACGAAGTGGTCGCTCGCGATCACGACTTTGGATGGGTCCCAGATCTTCGCGCCGAGCCGCTCGAGGTAGGGCGCGACGCGCCGCGGGCCGCCGGAGTCGTGCATCATCGCGAGATCGACCTTGCAGGTGACGATTTCGCCGGGGCGCACCTGGTCGCGGCCCGACGCGCGGGCGAGGATCTTCTCCGACAGGGTCATCGCAGGTTTCGGCGGCATACACTTACTATAGCGGCTACGGCGGCCAGCCGGGCGTGCCGGATGCACGCGTAGGTATTGGCCGCAGCGGGGACGCCGCGCAATCTGCATTGCGGCATAATCGGACGATCTCCCGTGGAGCTGCCCATGCCGAACGACGCCAGGAAATACGATCTATTGTTCAAGAACGTGCGCGTCGTGCGCCCGAAGCGCACGACCGTGCAGCGGATGGACATCGCGGTGAAGGACGGCAAGTTCGTCAAGGTGGCGAAGTCGCTGCGCGCCGACGATGCCGCGACCGTGATCGACGGCAAGGACCGGCTCGCATTCCCCGGGCTCGTGGATCCGCACATGCACTGCGGCATCTACGGTCCGCTCGCCGAGGACGCACTGTCCGAGAGCCGCGCCGCGGCACAGGGCGGGGTGACCTCGAGCCTGAACTACATGCGCACCGGCGGCTACTACATGCAGAAGGGTGGGCCGTACGCGCAGGTCTTCCAGGAAGTGCTCGACATCTCGAAGGACCGCTTCCACGTCGACTACGCCTATCACCTCGCGCCGCTCGATCGCACGCACATCGGCGAGATCGACATGCTGATCGAGAAGTTCGGCGTCACCTCGTTCAAGATCTTCATGTTCTACGGCGGCTACGGCCTGCACGGCGCATCGAGCTCGCAGCACGAGTTCCTGATGATCGGCAAGGACGAGAAGTACGACATCGCGCACTTCGAGTTCGTGATGCGCGGCGTGCAGCGCGCGATGGAGCGCTTCCCGGACAAGAAGCATGCGATTTCGCTGTCGCTGCACTGCGAGCTCGCCGAGATCCTCGCCGCCTACACGAAAATGGTCGAGCGCGGTGCGAAGAAGACCGATCTCGACACCTGGCTCACTGGCGTGTCGAACGACCCGGAATGCGCCGACTGCGCGCCGCTCACGGGCCTGCGCGCCTACAGCGCCGCGCGCCCGCCGCATTCCGAAGGGCTCGCGATCACGATCGCGGCCTATCTCGCCAACGAGACGAACTGCGCCAACATCAACCTGCTGCATCTCACCTCACGCAAGGCGGTCGAGTCGGCGCTGCGCATGGCCAAGGCCTTCCCGCACGTGAATTTCCGCCGCGAAGTGACCATCGCGCACCTGTGCCTCGACTACGACACCCCGGTGAAGGCGCTCGCCAAGGTGAATCCGCCGATCCGCTCGCGCGACGACGTCGACTTCCTGTGGCAGACGCTGCTCGACGGCAAGCTCGACTGGGTCTGCTCGGACCACGCCTGCTGCAAGTACGAGATGAAGCTCGGCAAGCAGGACAAGGACGACATCTTCCAGGCGAAGTCGGGCTTCGGTGGCACCGAGTTCATGCTGCCGGCGCTGATCACCACGGGCAGCGCGCGCGGCCTGTCCTACAACCGCATGGCCGAGCTGCTGTCGTGGAATGCCGCGCAGCGCTTCGGCCTCGCCGCCAAGGGCGACATCGCGCCCGGCTTCGACGCCGACCTCGTGCTGGTCGACCCGCAGCGCAGCTTCGTCGCGAGCGGTGAGCTGTCCGAGTCGCAGCAGGGTTATTCGGTATTCGAAGGCATGGAGATGTCGGCGACGGTCACCGATACTTACCTGCGCGGCGAGCGCATCTACGGCGACGGTAATGTGATCGGATCGCCCAAGGGCCGCTATCTCGCGCGCCCGTACCGCTGAACAGGAGTACCCAGGATGACGATCAAGGCCGGTGACAAGCTGCCTTCGGGCACGCTGAAGACGATGACGAAGGACGGACCCCGCGACATCACGACCGAGGAGCTGTTCAAGGGCAAGACCGTGGTGCTGTTCTCGGTGCCGGGCGCGTTCACGCCCACCTGTGACGCGAAGCACCTGCCGGGCTATGTGCAGCATGCCGACGAGATCCGCGCGAAGGGCGTCGATACGGTGGCCTGCATGGCCGTCAACGACGTGTTCGTGATGAATGCCTGGGGCAAGAGCTCCGGCACCGGCGACAAGGTGCTGATGCTGGCCGACGGCAACGGCGATTATTCGAAGGCGCTCGGCCTCGAGATGGACGGTCGCGGCTTCGGCATGGGCCTGCGCGGCCAGCGTTTCGCGCTGATCGCCAAAGATGGCGTCGCAACGCACGTGTTCGTCGAGGCACCGCGCGAGTTCAAGGTATCGGCCGCGGAATACGTGCTGGGCCAGCTCTGAAATGGCCGGCGCCGACCGCAACCAGCGCATCACATTCCAGCGCACGCCGAAAGGCCTGCCGGTGCCGGAGGATTTCGGCGCCGACACGACGCCGATCCCGGTGCCGGGACCGGGGCAGTTCCTGTCGCGCACGGTGTACCTGTCGCTCGACCCGTACTACCGCAACGTGATGAAGGGCAGCCAGATCTACGCGGAGCGGCTGAGCCCCGGCGACGTGATGGTCGGTGAGACGGTGGCGCGGATCGTCGAGTCGCGGCACGGCGAGTTTCGCGCAGGCGAGTTCGTCCGCGTGCGCAACGGCTGGCAGGAGTATGCGCTGTCGACCGGGCAGGGCGTGCGCAAGCTCGATCCGGCCGTGGCGCCGATTTCGACGGCGCTCGGCGTGCTCGGTATGCCGGGACTCACCGGTTACACGGGCCTCGTGTACCTCGGCGAGCCGAAGCCGGGCGAGACCGTGGTCGTCTCGGCCGCGACCGGGCCGGTCGGCAGCACCGCGGGCCAGGTCGCGCGCCTGGTCGGCGCGCGCGCGGTCGGCATCGCCGGCAGCGACGAGAAATGCGAATACGCGGTGCGCGAGCTCGGGTTTGCCGCCTGCGTCAACTACCGCAATGGCGATCTCGCCGCGCAGCTGAAGGAAGCCTGCCCGACGGGCATCGACGTCTATTTCGACAACGTCGGCGGCGACACGCTGAAGGCCGTGCTGAAGAACCTCGCATTGCACGCGCGCATCGTGCTGTGCGGCATGGTCGAGGCCTACAGCATGGATACGCCGCCGCCGGGGCCGTTCCTCGGCCCGGTCGTCGGTGCGCGGGCGACGATGCGCGGCTTGGTCGTCTACGACCACATGCATCGCATGGACGAGATGGTGCGCGTGGTCGGCAACTGGATACGCAGTGGCCAGTTCCGCTATCGCGAGGACATCACCGAGGGTCTCGCGGGGGCGCCGGAGGCCTTCTGCCGCCTGATGCGCGGCGGGAATTTCGGCAAGACGCTGGTGCGGGTCAGCGACGAGCACCTCTGAGCGGCTCGCGCAACGCGGCGCGCACCGCGAACACCATGCCCGTACCAGCCACCGCGAGCAGCAGCGCGATCGAACCGGCGCTGTCCCGGTAGAGCGCACCGGAGGCCGCCGCGAACAACACCGTCGTCAGCATCGCGAGCGAACTCGACAGGCCGCTCGCGAGGCCGGCCAGCTCCGGGTGATCGCTGACGGCGCCCGCGAGTGACAGCGGCGAGATCATGCCGTTGCCGGCCACCATCAGCGTGAGCGAGAGCATGTAGGCGCCGAGGCTCGGCGCGGGCAGGAACGCGGCGATCACGAACACGAGCACGCCGAGCAGCGTCAGCGCGACCCCCACGCGCATCACGCGGCGGCTGCCGAAGCGGCGCGCGCCAGTGCCGGCGAACCAGGCGCCGCACGCGAAGGCACAGGCGAGCATGGCCCACAGCACGCCGAAGCGGCTCGGACGCATGTCGAACTGGCGCTCGAACAGTGCGGCGCCGACCGTCAGGAAGACATAGATCGCGCCGGTCGCGAAGCCGTAGATCAGCGTGTAGCCGCGAAAGCGCGCATCGCGCAGCAGGACCAGCGCCTGCGAGAAGAAGCTGGCGGCATGCGGCGGCGGCCGGGTGCCGGGCCGCGTCTCGCGCAGCGCGATGCCCATCCAGGCGATCAGCACCGCGGCGATCAGCGCATGCATCGCAAAGATCGCGCGCCAGCCGAAGGTCTCGACGACGAGGCCGCCGGCGATCGGCGACAGGATCGGCGAGATGCCCATGACCGCGGTGATGAAGGCGAGCGCGACGGCCGCGCGCTCCGGTTCGTGGGTGTCGCGCACCATCGCGCGCGCGACCACGGTGCCGACGCTCGCGCCGAGCGCCTGCACGAAGCGCGCGACGATCAGCAGCGGCAGCGACGGCGCGAGCGCCGCCGCGACGCTCGCCAGTGCGAAGGCGGCGAAGCCGCCGAGCAGCACCGGACGGCGGCCGAAGCGGTCGCAGAGCAGGCCCTGCACGGGCTGTGCGAGCCCGAGCGCGAGCAGGTAAACGGACAGGACGAACTGGATCGCGCCGTAATCGGTGCGCAGCGCCGCGGCGAGTGCCGGCAGCGCCGGCACGAGGCTCGCCATGCCAAAGGTGGACAAGCCGCTCGCGAGGCCGAGCAGCAGGATCCAGGCGCGCGAGCCGGCCCCGTCGCGGGTCACGCGCCCAGCAGTTTCTCGAGCTCTGGCAGGATCGTGAACAGATCGCCGACCAGGCCGATGTCGGCCACTTCGAAGATCGGCGCTTCGCTGTCCTTGTTGATCGCCACGATCGTGCGGGCGTCCTTGATGCCGGTGAGGTGCTGGATCGCGCCGGAGATACCGAGCGCGATGTAGAGTTCGGGCGCGATGATCTTGCCGGTCTGGCCGACCTGCAGCTCGTTCGGCGCGTAGCCCGCGTCGACCGCCGCCCGCGAGGCGCCGACCGCGGCACCGAGCCTGTCGGCGAGGCCGTAGAGCAGCTTGAAGTTCTCGGCGCTGCCGAGCGCACGGCCGCCGGACACGACGCGCGCCGCGCCCTGCAGGTCGGGGCGATCGCTCCTGGCGGCCGAGACGGACACGAAACGCGTGTGCGTGGGCAGAGCCGCGTCGGTCGTGGCGGCCTCGACCGCGGCCGAGCCGCCGGCGGGTGCGGCCTCGAACGAGGCAGTGCGCACGGTGGCGACGATCTTCACGCCAGCCTCGACCTCGACGGTGACGATCGCGTTGCCGGCGTAGGTCGGCCGGCGGAAGCGGTTCGCGCCCTCGACCGCCATGATGTCGGACAGCTGCGGCGCGCCGATCAGCGCGGCGACGCGCGGCATCAGGTCCTTGCCGAAGGTGGTGGAGGGGCCGAAGACGTGCGAGTAGGGCGCGGCGAGCGCGGCCACCTGGGGCGCGAGTACCGCGGCCAGCGCGTGGGCGTTCTCGGCGCGATCGACCCGCAGCACCTTCGCGACACCCGCGATCCGGGCCGCCTCGGCGGCCACGGCGGCGCCGTCGGCCGCGAGCACCAGCACGGTGATCTCGGCATCCGGCACGGCGCGTGCGCAGCTGACGCACTTCGCCGTGCTCGCGTTGAGTTTCGCGCCATCGTGCTCGGCGACGACCAGGATGCGGCTCATCAAATTGCTCCCCGCTTGCGCAGCGCCGCGACCAGTTCGGCCGCATCCTTCACCATGATGCCCTTCTGCCGCTGCGCGGGCGGCTCGGTGCGCAGCACCTTGACGCGGCTAGACGCGGTGATGCCGAGGTCGGCGAGCGTGACGGAATCGAGTGGCTTCTTCTTCGCCTTCATGATGTCGGGCAGCTTGACGTAGCGCGGTTCATTGAGCCGCAGGTCCGTGGTCACGACGGCAGGCAGATCGACCTCGAGCGTCTCGAGGCCGGCGTCGACCTCGCGGGTCACGCGCGCGGTGCTGTCGGTGAGCTCGATCTTCGAGGCGAAGGTCGCCTGCGGGCGCTGCCACAGCGCGGCGAGCATCTGGCCTGTCTGGTTGTTGTCGTCGTCGATCGCCTGCTTGCCGAGGATCACGAGGACAGGCTGCTCTTTCGCGGCGAGCGCCGCGAAGGCCTGGGCGGCCGTAAAAGGCTCGACGGCGCCGTCCTGCACGACGTGCAGCGCGCGGTCGGCGCCCATCGCGAGCGCGGTGCGCAGCTGCTGCTGGCAGTCGCTCGGGCCGATCGTGACGGCGACGACTTCGTCGGCGGCGCCGCGCTCGCGGATGCGCAGCGCCTCCTCGAGCGCGATCTCGTCGAACGGGTTGAGGCTCATCTTGACGCCATCGGTGATGACGCCGGAACCGTCGGGCTTGACCCGGACACGGACGTTGAAATCGATGACGCGCTTGACGCCGACGAGGATTCGCTTCATTCGGATGAGTATAGCAGCCGGATTCGTGGCTCAGCGCACCTGGGTAGGCCGGTGATGCTGATGCGGCGGGTCGCGCTGCTGCTCGAGGAAGGTCGCGCGGATCCGGCCGGCGGTCTCGCGCAATTTCGGCAGGAAGCGCTCGACCGCCATCTTGAGCGGCACCGCGGTGCCGGAGAAGCGGATCGTGACCGCGGCGAGCACGCGGTCATCGAGCTGGATCGGCACGGCCATCGTGATCTCGTCGGTGACCCGGCGCGGGCGTACCGCCGTGGCATAGCCCTGCGCCTGGGTTTCGCCCAGGATCTTCTGCACGTCGGTGCGGTTGCGCGCGAGCTTGTCCGCTTCACGGGTCGAGCGCGACAGGATGTCGAGCAGCGAGTCACGCTGCGCGGCGGGCGAGAAGGCGAGGTAGGCGCGGCCGCAGGCCGAAGTGAGCAGCGGCACGCGAAAGCCCACCGAGAAGCGCTCGACGGCGAGCGGGCTGCGGTGATCGGTGGTCTCGCGCACCATCATCGTGGTACCGGACAGCGAGGCGATCGCGACCGGCCAGACGATCTCCTTGCCGAGCTCGTTGATGTAGGGGCGGGCGATCTGCGTAACCCAGGCCTCGTCGTCGAAGCCGTCCGACAGGCCGCGCACCATGATGGTGAGGCGATAGCGGTCGTCGATGGGGTCGCGATAGACGTAGCCCGCGTGGCTCAGCGTCTCGAGGATGCGATAGGTGGTCGTGCGGGGCAGGCGGATCTCCTGCGCGACCTCGGAAACGGTGGCGCCGTTGCGAAGGTTGAGCACGGTCAATGCGTCGAGCCCCCTGATGAGGGCGCGGATGGGACGGGTCGATTCCATGGCCGACAGTTGTCCGCGACCACGGTGCGGAGCGCAAGTTGGGGAAAACCGAAGTGCGGGGCTGCCCTGGTATGCGGTTCAATACGGTCACACTGCGCGGGGCAGCCCAGCTCGCGCGCCGGAGCCCGCCATGTCGACCACCCTGATCCAGGAACTCGCCACGCTGCTCGGCGCGGAAAACGTCCTGACCGACCCGACCGAGCGTCGCTTCTATGCCCAGGACGTCTATCGGGAAGGGGCGCTGCCGCTCGCGGTGATCCGCCCCGGCTCGGCCGGGGAGCTGGCGGAGGCGCTGCGCGCGATCGCCCGCGAAGGGCTCGCGGTCGTGCCGCGCGGCGGCGGCATGTCCTACACCGACGGCTACCTGCCGCGGCACGAGCGCACGATCACGGTCGACCTGCTGCGCATGAATCGCGTCGTCGAGATCAATGTCGAGGACGCTTATGTCACCGTCGAGTGCGGCGCGACCTGGCAGGCGCTCAGCGAGGCGCTGGCACCCCACGGTGTGCGCACGCCGTACTGGGGCCCGCTGTCGGGCCAGCGCGCGACCGTCGGCGGCGCGCTCTCGCAAGGCAGCATGTTCCTCGGTTCGGGCCGGTTCGGGCCGGCGGCGGACAGCGTCATCGGCCTCGACGTGCTGCTGGTCGACGGCACGCTGCTGAAGCTCGGCAGCCACGCCAATGCACGGGGGGCGCCGTTCTTCCGCCAGTACGGCCCCGACACCATGGGCATGTTCCTGTCGGACACCGGTGCGCTCGGCATCAAGACGCGCGCGACCTTCCGCTTGGTGCACCCGCTGCCCGTGGCGCGCCACCTGTCGTTCCAGTTCGCGACCGCCGAGGCGCTGTTCGCCGCGATGGGTGCCGTCGCGCGCGCCGACGTCGTCGCGGAATGCTTTGCCTTCGATCCCGGGCTGCAGGGCGTGCGGATGAAGCGGGCGCGGCTGACCGACGACGTGAAGACCCTCGGCAAGGTGATGAAGGCGGCTGGCGGCGGCGTGGCGGGCCTGCGCGAGGGCGCGAAGCTCGTGCTGGCGGGCCGCGGCTTTCTCGAGGAAAACGAGTATTCGCTGCACCTGTCGCTCGACGGGCGCGACGACGCCGATGCCGATGCACGGGCCGCCATCGTGCGCGCGGCCGTCGGCGCCGCGGCGCGCGAGGTCGGGAACAGCGTGCCGAAGGTGATGCGCGCCAATCCGTTCGCCGACGTCACGAGCATGCTCGGGCCCGGCGGCGAGCGCTGGGTGCCGGTGCACGGCATCGCGACCTTCTCCGGCGCTGCGGCGCTGCACGGGTCCTGCGAGGCGGTGTTCGCGCGCCATGCCGACGAGATGCGCCGCCTCGACATCGACCACGGCTACCTGATCGCGACGGTCGGTTCAGCCGGCATCCTGCTCGAGCCGGTGCTGTACTGGCCCGAGGCGCGCATGCTGTTCCACGAGCGCGTGCTGCCGGCCGATTACCTCGCGAAGTTGCCGACTTTCCCGCCGAACGCCGAGGCGACCGCCGCGGTCGCCCGGATCCGCGAGGCGCTTGCGGAGAACTTCACCGCCCAGGGCGCCGTCAGCTTCCAGCTCGGCAAGTTCTACCCGTACCAGAGCGGCCTCGAGCCCGGGGCAGCGCGGCTGCTTCGGGAGATCAAGGCACTTGTCGACCCCGGCAACCGGATGAATCCAGGGAGCCTCGGACTCGGCATCTGAACGACCCAGGCTGTAGACTGGCCGGATGACACGCTCTCAGCACGGTTGGCGCTACTACGGCTGGTGGGGCATCGTGGCCGCCTCGCTGTTCTTCATCCTGATCACGAACGGCCTGACGATCGGCGGCATCCAGGCCTTCGACCCGCATCTGCTGGCCGCGCTCGGCATCGAGCGCGCACCGCTGAAGCTCGGCGACGCGATCCAGCTCGGCACTGCCGCGGTCTTCACGCTGCTGACCGGCTGGGCGGCCGATCGCATCGGCGTGCGCCCGGTGATGACCTGCGGCGTGCTGCTGCTCGCGGTCGCGTTCTTCGGCCTCGGCTACGTCCAGACGGTTGGCGGCCTCTATGTGCTGCGTTTCGCGATGGGCCTCGGCCTCGCGGCCGGCGGGCTCGCCGTCTGCGTCGTGATCGTGTCGCGCTGGTTCGTCTCGCGCCGCGGCCTCGCGCTCGGGCTGATGCTTGCGGGCACCAGCCTCGGCAGCGGCATCCTGCCGAGCGTGTTCACGCAGCTGATCGAGACGCACGGCTGGCGCGCCGCCGCCTCGTTCGCCGCGGTCGCGCCGCTGCTGCTGCTGCCGGTCATCTGGTTTGCGTTCAAGGAATGGCCCGCGCGCATCGGGCTTGCGCCGTACGGCGCCGACAGCCCGGGGGCCGGCGAGCATCTCGCCGGCCCGGTGCTCACCTACCGGGACATTGTCGCGCGCAAGGAATTCTGGCTGATCGGCGGCTCGGCCTTTGCGACCTTCTATTCGATCCTCGGCATCAGCAACAACCTGTTCCTGCATTCGCGTGATCTCGGCTTCGCGCCGGCCGAGAGCGCCGCGCTGTTCGTGCCGTTGTTCATCATGGGCCTCGTCGGCAAGGTGGTCTCAGGCGTGCTGTCCGACATCCTCGGCCGCAAGCGCGTCTGGATACTGAGCCTCGCGCTGATGCTGGGCGGCGCGCTGATGCTGCTGACGCTGCACAAATCGCTGGTGATGCCGGCCATCGCGCTGTTCGGCTTCGGCTGGGGCGGCAACTACTCGCTGCTGCAGGCGATCAGCGCCGATGCCTTCGGCTCGCGCTCGCTCGGTCGCGTGATGGGAGCCGTCACGGTGCTCGACGCCGGCGGCGGCGCCCTCGGGCCCTGGATCACCTCGCTGCTGTATGACCGTTACGGCAGCTACAGCCCGGGCTTCGGGCTCATCTGCGTGCTGATCACGCTGTCGATCGCGCTGGCGCTGCTGCTCAGGGTGCGCCCACCGGTCGCATCCGCAACGGTGGTGCCCGCAGTCTGAGGCCGGCAGCGATGCTGCGCTTTGCCGCCGCCCGCGTCCTTGGTCTCGTGCCCACGCTGCTGCTGCTCGTCACGGCGGCGTTCTTCGTGATCCGCCTCGCGCCCGGCGGGCCGTTCGACGACGAGCGCGCGATCCAGCCGCAGGTGCGCGCGAATCTCGAGGCGGCCTACGGTCTCGATGCGCCGCTGACGACGCAGTACCTGCGCTACGTCGGCGGCGTGCTGCGCGGCGACTTCGGCCCGTCGTTCAAGCACAAGGACACGCCGGTGATCGAGCTGATCGCCGGTGGCCTGCCGGTCAGCGCCGCGCTCGGGGCCGCCGCGCTGCTGCTCGCGCTGCTGCTCGGCGTGCCGCTCGGCATCGGCGCGGCGCTGCGCCGGGGCAGGGCGACCGATCATGTGGCCGTGGCACTCGCGGCGCTCGCCATCGCGCTGCCTGCCTTCGTGCTCGGCCCGGTGCTCGCGCTCGTGTTCGCGCTGCGGCTCGACTGGCTGCCGGCGGCCGGCTGGGGCGACAGCCTGGACCAGGCGGTGCTGCCGGTCGTGACGCTCGCGCTGCCGGCGATGGCTTATGTGATGCGGCTGGTCCGCGCCGGGCTGCTCGAAGTGCTCGGCTCCGACGCGATCCGCGCGGCGCGCGCGCGTGGCCTCGGCCGGTGGCGCCTCGTGGTCGGCCATGCGCTGCGGCCCGCGATGCTGCCGCTGGTCGCCTGGCTCGGCCCGGCGACGGCCTTCGTGCTGACCGGCTCGCTGATCGTCGAAACCGTCTTCTCGATTCCCGGCGCCGGACGCTTCCTGGTCGAGGGCGCGCTCAACCGGGACTACACGCTCGTGATGGGCATGATCGTCGTCTACGGCACGATCACGCTGCTCGCCAACCTGCTCGCGGACCTTGTCTATGGCTGGCTCGATCCACGCATCCGCCATTGAGTCGCCCCGGCGCGGCGCGATCGCGCTCGCCGGCGTGCTGCTCGTGCTGCTGTGCGCCCTCGCACTGCTCGCGCCCTGGATCTCGCCGCACGCCACCCAGGCGATGGACTGGTCCCATGTCGCCACGGCACCCGGCGTTGGCGACTCCCACTGGTGGGGCACCGACCGGCTCGGGCGCGACGTGTTCGCGCGCACGCTGCAGGGCCTTCGGATCTCGCTGCTGATCGGCATCGCCGCTGCCGCCGTGAGCGTGACGATCGGCGTGCTGTGGGGCGCGCTCGCGGGCTATGCCGGCGGGCGGCTCGGCGGTGCGATGATGCGCCTCGTCGACGTGCTGTACGCGCTGCCCTACGTGTTCTTCGTGATCATCCTCGCGACGCTGTTCGAGCGCGGCAGCGTGCTCGTGCTGCTGCTCGCGATCGCCAGCGTCGGCTGGCTGACGACCGCGCGCATCGTGCACGGCCTGACGCTCGCGCTGCGCCGGCGGGAATTCATCGAGGCCGCGCGCGCGATGGGTGTGCCGACGCGACGCATCCTGTGGCGCCACATCCTGCCGAACGTCGCGGGTCCGGTGATCGCGTATGCGACGCTCGCGGTGCCGCAGATGATCCTCTATGAGAGCTTCCTGTCCTTCCTCGGCCTCGGCGTGCAGGAGCCGCTCGCGAGTCTCGGCAGCCTGGTCAGCGAAGGCGCGCGCGACATGGAAACGGCGCCGTGGCTGCTGCTCGCGCCGGCCGGCTGCCTGATACTGCTGACCCTGCTGCTCAACATCCTCGGCGACGCATTGCGCGATGTCCTCGATCCCCGCACCGGCGCTTGAACTGCGCGACCTGACCGTGCGCTTCGCGGCACGCGGAGGCCGGCTGCTCGCCGTCGACGGCGTGAGCCTCGAGGTCGCGGCGGGGGAGTGCATCGGCATCGTCGGCGAATCGGGTGCCGGCAAGAGCCAGATGCTGCTCGCGCCGTTCCGGCTGACTGCGGTGCCGGCCGAGGTGGGCGGGCGCGCACTCGCCGGGGGCGAGGAACTGCTCGGGCTCGATGAGCGCGCGCTCGATCGCATCCGCGGTGCCCGCGTCGGCTTCGTGTTCCAGGATCCGATGTCCTCGCTGACGCCGCATCGCACGATCGGCGCGCAGCTCATCGAGGTGCTCGAACGCCATGGCCGTGCGCGCGGGCGGGCGGCGCGCGCGCGCGCGCAGGAGCTGCTCGCGCAGATGCAGCTCGATGAGCCCGCGCAGCGCCTCGACCAGTACCCGCACGAGCTATCGGGCGGACAGCGCCAGCGCGCGCTGCTCGCGATCGCGCTGGCCTGCGATCCTGCTTTGCTGATCGCCGACGAGCCGACGACCGCGCTCGACGTCACGGTACAGGCCGAGGTGCTCGCGCTGCTCGCCTCGCTCGCCGCGCAGCGGCGGCTCGCGATCGTGCTCGTGTCGCACGACATCGGCGTCGTCAGCCGGCTGGCCGACCGCATGCTCGTGATGTATGCCGGGCGCGTCGTCGAGGAGGGCCCGACGGAGCGTGTCGTCGGCTCGCCGCGCCATCCCTACACCGCGGCCCTGCTCGACTGCATCCCGCGCCTCGATGATCCGCCCGACGCGCCGCTCGCGCCGATCGAGGGTCAGCCGCCGTCGCCGCGATCGTTGCCGGCGGGCTGCGCGTTCCATCCGCGCTGCCCGCGGGCCGAAGCACGTTGCCGCGTCGAGCGGCCGGAGCTCGCGCGGGATGCGGACCGCGCAGTGGCCTGTCACTTCCCGCTGCCCACATGAGCACGCCGGGTATCGCGCCGCTGCTGCGCGTCTCGAACCTCGAAGTGCGCTACCGGCGGCAGGTGGCGCTGCGCGAGCTGAGTTTCGAGCTCGAGCCGGGCGACACGCTCGGCATCGTCGGCGAGTCGGGCAGCGGCAAGTCGACGCTCGTGCGCGCGCTGCTCGGGCTCGTGCCGATCGCGGGCGGCGACATCGCATGGCGTGGCCGGTCGGTCACGCGCCTCGGCACGCGGCAGTGGCGCCTGCTGCGCCGGCTGGTGCAGCCGGTGTTCCAGGACCCGCTCGCGAGCCTCGATCCGCGCATGTGCGTGCGCGCGCTGCTGGCCGAGCCGTTGCTGGTGCACCGGGCCGACGGGCGGGCGGAGCGCGAGCGGCGAATCGCCGCGATGCTCGAGCGGGTTGGACTTGATCCTGCGGTGCTGTCGCGCCATCCGCACGAGCTGAGCGGCGGGCAGTGCCAGCGCATCTGCATCGCACGCGCGATGATTCTCGAGCCGTCGGTGCTCGTCTGCGACGAGCCGGTCAGCGCGCTCGATGTCTCGATCCAGGCGCAGATCATGAACCTGCTCGCCGGTCTGCACGCGGATACGGGGCTGACGCTGCTGCTGGTGAGCCACAATCTCGCCGTCGTGCGACGGCTCTGCCGCCGCCTGCTGGTGTTGCGGCAGGGGCGGGTCGTCGAAGCCGGCGCGACCGACGAACTGCTGGAGCAGCCCGCCGACGCCTATACGCGCCGGCTCATCGCGGCGGTGCCGGCGGTGCCGCGTCGTCGCCTGGCCGGGGAGTCTCCACCAGCTCGATCCACTCGCCCGCCGGACCAACGATGATGCCGGCGCGGCGCCCGTCGTAGGGCGCTTCGGGGCGCGCCGTGGGCGGCACTTTCCACGGCAGCTTCACGCCATCGAAGCTCGCAGTCGTGAAGCTCACCATCGCGATGCCGGGCGGCAGCTGGTCGCGCAGCACGGGGCGCTCGACGGCCGCCGCAGGATACTGGTCGAGCTCGATCAGGAAGCTCGACGGAAAGCTCACGATGCCCATGCGCGTCTCGGCGTCGCGCCCCAGGTCGTAGGCATCCTGCAGCACGTTGACGCGGGTCGGCGCCGGGTCGGTGGTCTGCATGCGGAGCACGTCGCGGTAGAAGGCGCGCAACGCGTCGACATCCGGTCCGCCGACGACGACGATGAACGTGCGATCGACGAAGGATTTCGCGCTGCCGAGATTGAACACCGAGCCGGTCGGCGGAATGCGCGTGAAGTAGGCGACCTCGCCCGCGGGGCCGGTCGCCTGCATCGCGATGATGTTCGGGTTGAAGTCGAGCGGCCGCGGCTCGCCGATCACCGTGAATGGCGCCTTCAGCTGCGCGGCGAGCGCGACCGGGTCTTCGACGAGGATCTCGTTCGCATTCCAGCCGAAAGTCCGCAGCGGCGCATAGCCGGGTACCGCCTCGGCATCGACGATGCGCAGATAGACCGGCTCGCCGCTCGCGGGCTGCATCAGCACGTAATTGCGGCCCTGCATCGCCTGCGCGCCCCAGCCGCGTGCGAGCGAGCGGGAGACGACCGCGCGCTCGACGACGCGATAACCCAGCTGGCTTGCATAGGCACGCTCGGTCGCGGCGAGGTCGGGCGCGGCAAGCGTGACGGCGATGATCGCATCGAGCACGGGAATCTCCTCTGGCCGCCACGCGGTCGAAGTGCGGCGATCGGGATAAGGGTTGCTACTGTTGTGACGCGCTGGCACGCACGGTATAAGACCGTGTCCACTCAATAATGCAGGTTGAGCAGCGTGAAAGCCATACCGCACAAGCGCAGCCGGGAAGTCGAAGCCTGGCTCAAGCGCGAAATCGCCGAGCAGAAAACCCGTTATCGCAAGATCGTCGCCGAGCAGGACGCGCTGGCGCCAAAGCGTGACAAGTGGGTTGCGGATTTCCTGCAACGCATCCAGACACGCGGCACGCACGTGCACTTCAACATGATGCGCAAGGTCCGACCCGAGGAAATCCCGGTCCGCCCGAAGCGCAAGTTCCGCGTCGTATTCTGACAGCGCCCAGCGCCGGAGTTCTCCATGGCCCGTCCCCATATCGAACCCTTCGTCGACCGCGACGTCGCGTTCCGCAAGTTCACGATGCCCGGCTTCCCGAAGGGCATGCAGTACAAGATGCTGTCGCTCGACCCGGACAGCGGCGCCTGCTCGATGACCGTGATGTACGAGCCGGGCTACCGCCAGCCGCCGGGCATGAGCTACACCGAGTACGAGCTGTTCATCATGACCGGCTCGATCACGGTCGGCGACAAGGTGTACGGACCGGGCAGCTATTTCATGGTGCCGGCCGGCATCACGATCGGTGCGCTGTCATCGCCGCGCGGCGCCACCGGACTGATGTTCTACAACTACGGCGAGCCCTCGTTCGTCGAATCGGACAGCGATCATCCGCGCGCCGAGCGCGGGAAGTTCGCGGCCGTGAACGCCTACGACGACATGCAGTGGCAGTCCACGAACTTCTTCCCGGCGACCGCGCCGGGCTGCCTCGTCAAGGTGCTGCACTTCGATGAGCGCACGCAGGCCTTCACCTTCCTGTACTGCATGACGCCGAATTTCTGGCAGGACAACATTTCGTACCACGACTGCGCGGAGGAGGCGTACCACATCTGGGGCACCTCATGGATGATGCAGTTCGGCGACCTGCCGACCGGCGGCTATTTCTACCGCCCGCCGTACATCAACCACGGCGCCTTCGGCTGCAAGCTCGGCACGCTCGCGCTCGGGCGCACCGACTCGCGCCTGTACAACCACTTCCACTTCAACCCGTGGACCAATGTCGAGGAGAACAAGGAGCGTGCGGCGAGCCGCGTGCAGCACTGGATGCCCGACCTCTACAAGTGGATCAACACGCACGGGCACAACCATCCGGTCGATTTCGACTTCGACCACGGCCACGCGCATGGCGACATGGCGCACCATCATGGTGACGGCCAGGTCGAGCACACCCACAGGAAGAAGCGCCGTCGCAGGAAGTGAGGCAACGGGGGCCCGCCCGATGCGGGCCCCTGGTTGCGGGCCGGCGGGCCGCAGCGCGACCGCCGGCAGCCTCCGCCCTCAGTAGCCTCCGGTCGAATCCGAGACCTTGCGCTCGTCGATCAGCGTGCGCATGCGGATGTGGCCCCCGGTGATCCACTGCCAGACCCGCGAGCGCTGCCGCGCGTCGTCGTCGATCTGGATCATCTCGTAGAGATAGGTGTCGGGCTCGCCGACACGCTTCCAGTAGAGCATCAGCGTGCGCCGGAAATCGTCGAGCGGCACCTCGGCGCACCAGCCCTCGATCAGCTCGTTGCTGAAGCGGATGCGGCCATCACGGAACTTCGCGGGGAAGTCGCGCACCTCGGTGCGGCCGTCGGCCCAGGTGTAGTGATTGGTCTGGTGGTAATCGTAGGGGCCGGAACGCGGCAGGCGGCACACGAGCCGCGAGCGGTGTTCGTCGATCAGCCGGCCGGTGTCGTCGTAGTAGCGGTATACACCGTCCCAGACGCCTTCCTGGCGCGCGAGGATCGGCATCGCGGTTCTGATGTCCTGCATGGCGGAAATTCTGGCGAATGCGCGCGGCCCGCGCCGTCGTGGAGATTACCTAACGCGCGGAATGTACCTGCCGGCGGCGGCTCGCTATAGTCGCGGCCCGTCCGCTTCGGGGTGATGGCATGGGTCCGCTGCAGGGTGTACGTGTACTCGATCTTTCGCGCGTGCTCGCGGGTCCGTGGGCGACGCAGGCGCTCGCCGATCTCGGCGCCGAGGTGATCAAGGTCGAGCGCCCGCAGGGCGGTGACGACACGCGCCAGTGGGGCCCGCCGTATGCGCGCGATGCAGAGGGTCGCGACACGACCGAATCGGCCTACTATCTGTCGGCGAACCGCGGCAAGCGCTCGGTCGCGATCGACCTGGCGCATCCGGAAGGCGCGCGCCTCGCGCGCGGACTCGCCGCGCGTGCCGACGTGCTGGTCGAGAACTTCAAGGTCGGCGGGCTCGCGAAGTACGGGCTCGCGTACGCGGATCTCGCCGCGTCCTGCCCGGCGCTGGTCTATTGCTCGATCTCGGCGTTCGGGCAGGACGGCCCGGATGCCGACAAGCCCGGCTACGACGCGATGATCCAGGGCATGGGCGGCCTGATGAGCATCACCGGACTGCCCGATGGCGAGCCCGGCGGCGGGCCGCAGAAAGTCGGCGTCGCGGTCGTCGACCTGATGACCGGCATGTACGCCGCGACCGCGATCACCGCCGCGCTGTACGAGCGCCGCGCATCGGGGCTCGGCCAGCACATCGATCTCGCGCTGCTCGACACGCAGCTCGGCTGGCTCGCCAACCAGAACATGAACTTCCTCGTGACCGGCCAGGCACCACGGCGGCAGGGCACGGCACATCCGAACATCGTGCCGTACCAGGCGTTCGCGACCGCCGACGGCTTCCTGATGCTCGCGGTCGGCAACGACCGGCAGTTCGCGAGCTGGTGCGCCGTGGCGGGCCGCGCCGACCTGGCCGCCGATGCGCGCTATGCGACGAATGCCGCGCGCGTCGCGCACCGTGCGGAGATCGTGCCGATCGTCACGGCGGCACTGCGCACGCGCACGACGCGCGACTGGCTCGCCGCGCTGAATGCCGCCAACGTGCCCTGCGGGCCGATCAACGACATCGGGCAGGTCTTCGCCGAGCCGCAGATCGTCCACAGGGGCATGCGCATCGACCTGCCGCATCCGACGGCCGGGCGCGTGCCGGGCGTCAGGAACCCGATCAACTACTCGCGCACGGCGCTCGAGTACCGCATGGCCCCGCCGCTGCTCGGCGAGCACACCGAGGCCGTGCTCGGGACGGAACTGGGTCTCGGTTCCGGAGAATGTGCGCGTCTGCGCGCGCTGGGCGCGATCGGCTGAGCACCGGCGCGGTGCTATGCTTGGCGGATGAACGACCACATCCGCCCGAGCGACAGCCTGCGCAACGTCCGCTACGAGATCCGCGGCCGGCTCGCCCGGCGCGCCCACGAGATGGAGCGGATGGGCCACGAGGTCATCTCGCTCAACATCGGCAATCCGGGCCTGTTCGGGTTTCGCACGCCGGAAACGATGCGCCTCGCGATGATCGAGAACCTGCGCCAGAGCGAGGGCTACTGCCACCAGAAGGGCATCTTCCCGGCGCGCGAGGCGGTCGTGATGCAGCAGCAGGCGCGCGGCGTGCAGGGCGTCAGCGCCGAGGAAGTGTTCATCGGCAACGGCGTCTCGGAGCTGATCGACCTCGTGCTGCGCGCGATGCTGAACGAGGGCGAAGAGGTGCTGGTGCCGAGCCCCGACTATCCGCTGTGGACCGCGGCGGTGAACCTCAATCGCGGCAGGGCAGTGCACTATCCCTGCCTGCCGGAGAACGGCTTCGTGCCCGACCCGGAGGCGGTCGAGGCGCTGGTCACGCGCCGCACGCGCGCGATCGTCGTGATCAATCCGAACAACCCGACCGGCGCGGTGTATCCGCGCGCGGTGCTCGAGGGGCTGGCGCGGATCGCCGAGCGGCACGACCTGGTCGTGCTGGCCGACGAGATCTACGACCAGATCCTCTACGACGGCGCCGAGTTCGTGCCGATGGCGACGCTGGTGCACGACACGCTGTGCGCGACACTGTCCGGTCTCTCGAAGGTGTATCGCGCCTGCGGCTACCGGGTCGGCTGGGCCGTGTTCTCCGGCCGCCTGCAATCGGCAGGCGAGTACCTGAGCGGGCTCGAACTGCTCTCGTCGCTGCGTCTGTGCAGCAACGTGCCGGCACAGTGGGCCGTGCAGACGGCGCTCGGCGGCTACCAGAGCATCCACGAGCTGACCGCGCCGGGCGGGCGGCTGCACGAATCGCGTGCGGCGATCGCCGAGGCAGTGGCGGGCAGCGAGTTCCTGCGCGTGCAGGTACCGCTCGGCGCGCTGTATGCATTCATCGGCATCGACACGACGAAGCTGCCCGATTTCGACGACCAGGGTTTCGCGCTCGACCTGCTCGAGCAGAAGCGCGTGCTGGTGGCTCCCGGCACGAGCTTCAGCGTGCCGTACCGCAATCATTTCCGTGTCACGAACCTGCCCGATGCAGCGACGCTGAAAGTCGTGTTCGGGCGCATGCACGAGCTGCTGTCGATGTATGCGAGCGGCGCGCGCGCGACGCCGGGTCCGGCGCGCGTCGTGGATGCGGCCTCAAGATTCAAGTAGTTTCCATAGAATGCGTGTAATCATCTGATTTGATTACACTTAATAATTCAATCTTCGAAACGCTCGAGCAGGGCGGGACCCTTGTCGTCCCGACCCGCCAGCGCGCCCATGCGCTGCGGCTCGCGTTCGCGCGCGCCATGCTCGCGCGCGGCCGCGCCGTCTGGCCGACGCCCGACGTGCTCGCCGCGGATGCATGGATCCCGCGCGAGGTCGAACGCCGCGCTGCGCGCGATGCGTCACTGCCGCGCGTGCTGTCGCCCGCCGAGGACTGGTGGCTGTGGCGCGAGTGCACGCTGCAGGCGACACGGGACAGCGACATCGTCGCCGGCGCCGCGCTCGCCGAGGCGTTGCGCCGGGCCGATCGGCTCGCGACCGAGCACCGCATCGACATGTCACGCTGGCGTGCGCTCGGTGGCCGCGAGACCGAGCTGCTGGACACGGTGCGCCGGGCGGTGCAGCGGGCGCGTGTCGAGGCCGGCGCCGATACGGCCCACCACATCGCAGCCGGCCTGGCCCGAATCGGCGGCGCGCGCGCCGTGCACTTCGCGGGATTCGCCGGACTCGAGGCGCCCGCGCTGCAGGCCATCCACGGCAGGCGGCGCGCCCAGGGTGACGGCGGCGAGTGGTGGACCGTGGCGGAGCCCACCTGCCTGCCGCTTGTCGATCGCGCCGGCGATACGAGTGACGAACTCGAACGTACGGCCGGCTGGTGCCTGCGGCAGCTCGAGCGCTCAGGCGATGCGCGGCTGCTGATCGTCGCGGCGGGCGATGCCGAATCGCGGGAACGGCTGGCCACGCAGATTCGCACCGCACTTGCGCCGGCCGCAAGCTTCGCCGGTGAAGCCTCCGAAGAATGCGTCGCGATCGATGGCGGCGCGCCGCTCGTCCGCCAGCCGCTGGTGCAGTATCTGCTCGGCGGCCTCGACTGGATCGTCGACGGGCTCGAGTTCGAAGCCTTCTCCGACTGGCTGCGCAGTCCGTACGGTGCGCTCGGCGGTGATGCCGCCGCGCGGCTCGATCTGTGGTGGCGCCGTGACGCGCCGCTCGAAGCGGATGCGCGTGCGAGCCTGCCGCGCCTGGCCCGGGCCGCCAGCGAGGGGCTGGAGCCCGCGCGTGTTCTGATCGGTGGCATCGAGTCGGCGATCACTGCACTCGGCAACGGAGCCGCGACTGCGCGCGGCTGGTCCGAGCGCTTCAGGGCGGTGGTCACCGGATTGCGCGGCGCCGTCGAGCTCACGAGCGCCGAGCAGCAGACCTGGCTGCGATTCATCGCGCTGCTCGACGAGTTCGGCGGCGTCGCCGGCGTGGCCGGACTCCTCGATGCGCGCCGTGCACTGCGCGCGCTGCACGAGCTGGCCTCGCGCACGTCCTACCAGCCCGCGACCGGAGATGCGCTCGTCACGATCGTGCCGGGCCATGACGATCCGATCGTCGGTTACGACGCGATTCGCGTGCTCGGGCTCACGGCCGATGCCTGGCCCGCCCCGGCGCTCGCCGATCCTTTCATTCCACTACCAGCACTGCGCGAGGCCGGCGTGGCCGCCGCGAGCGGCGCGGGCCAGCTGGAACGTGCGAGGCTGAGTCTCGCGGCATGGCGTGCCGCGACCTGCGATCTGACGTTGAGCTCGCCTACGGCGGCCGGCGACGTCGAGCTGGCGCCGAGTCCGCTGCTCGCCGCCTGGCCGGCGATCGACGCTGCGGAGCCGGCGCTGCCGTGGCTCGCGCGGCGGCTGCACCGGCCGGTCACGCTCGCGATGCTCGACGATCCCCGCGGCCAGGCCTGGCCTGCGCACCGGCCGCTGCCGCGTGGCACGCGCAGTCTGCAGTTGCAGTCCGAATGCCCGTTCCGTGCCCATGCCGAGCTGCAACTCGGCGCGGAACCGCTCGAGGCGCCCGCGCCGGGCGTCGCGCGCGACGAGCGCGGACGCTGGCTGCATCGGGCGCTCGAACTGTTCTGGCGCGAGCTGGGTGATTCGGCGCAGCTCGCGGCGCTCGATGGCGCGGCCGTGCAGCGGCTCGCACGCACGGCCGTCGCCGCCGCGCGCGACGACACGTTCCCGCCCGGGCCCGACATCGCCGTCGCCGCACGTGAGCGCGAAGCCCGGCGACTCGCCGACCTGGTCGCGCGCTTCGCCGAGCGCGAGCGCGAGCGCCCGGCCTTCGGCGTGCGCGGTCTCGAGGTCACGCGCACATTGGGCCTCGGCGAAGCGCAGCTCACGCTGCGCCTCGATCGTGTCGATGCGCTCGAAGCCGGCGGCCTCGCGGTGCTCGATTACAAGAGCGGGGAGCCGAAGCCGCTGCAGTGGTACGGGGACCGCCCGGCGCCCGCGCAGCTGATGGCCTACCTCGCCGCGCTCGGCGGCGAAGTGCGCGCGCTCGTCAACGCGCATCTGACGCAGCGACTGACCTGGCGGAAGCCCGCCTATTACGGCGTGGCCGACGAGGGCGGCCTGCTGCCCGGCGTGCGCGCCGTGGCACCGCCGCCGGATGGGGCGGTGGGCAGCGCCTGGGCGTACTGGGTCGGGCGCTGGAACGGCGAGCTCACGCAGCTCGCGGGGGCATTCCTGCGCGGCGACGCCGCGGTCCTGCCGGCGAAAGGCGCGTGCCGCCATTGCCACCTCGCGACGCTGTGCCGCGTCGGTGAGCGCGCGCAGGCCGATGGCGGGGACGCGCCTCCCGAGGAGGCCGGCGATGACTGAGCACGCCACGCCGCCGGCCGACCTTGCCGAGCTCGATACCTTCGCGCGCGAGCGCGCGCTGCACACCGACATCTCGATCCTGCTCGGCGCACCGGCCGGCTCGGGCAAGACCACGGTGCTCACGCAACGCCTGCTCGCGCTGCTCGCCGTGGTCGATGAGCCGGAGCAAGTGCTCGCGATCACCTTCACGCGCAAGGCGGCCGCCGAGATGCGCAAGCGCGTGCTCGCGGCACTCGCCGGCGACATCGAGCCGGCGCATCCGCAGGCGGCGCTGCTCGCGCAGCTCGCGGCGAAGGTGCACGCACGCTCGGCCGAACGGGGCTGGCAGCTCGAAGCCCAGGCTTCACGCCTGCGGATACTGACGATCGATGCGTTCAATTTCTCGCTGGCCGCGCAGCGCCCGCTCGCGGCGGGCGGCGGCACGGGCCTGTCGATCGCGGATCGTCCGGTGGAGCTGTACGCGCGCGCCGCCCGGCGCGCATTGCTCGACGGCGAAGGCGAACCGGGGCTGCGCCGCGATCTCGACCTGCTGTTCGAGCGCACCGACAACGACTGGGGCCGGGTCGAAGGACTGCTCGCGAGCATGCTCGCCCGGCGCGCCCACTGGCTGCCGCACGTGCTCGTGAGCAGCAGCGAGCTGCGCGCGCGCATCGACGCGGCGCTGCGGCACATCGTCACGGAGCAGCTCGAGCGCAATCTCGCCGCCCTGCCGCGAGAGTGGCTGGCCGCGGCGCAGCGGCTGCCCGGCGCCGGCAGGCTCGATGCCGCGACCACGAGCCTCGAAGCCTGGTGCGCGCTCGCCGCGGCGACATTGACGAAGGAGGGCACGCTGCGCAAGCGGGTCGATGCGCGTATCGGTCCAGCCTACCGCGAGGCCGCGAACAAGACGGTGCTGAAGGACGTCATCGCCGGACTCGACGGCATCGATGCGGCCGCGGACCTGCTCGCGGCCACGCGCCGCCTGCCGCCCGCGGCGCTGCCGGCGGATGATGGCGAGGCGATCGATGCGCTGGCCCGCGTGCTGACCTGGGCAGCCCGTTACCTGCAGGTCGAGTTCGCGCAGGCCGGGCAGGTCGATCACGTGTACGTCGCCGGGGCCGCGCGCGCGGCGCTGCATCAGGACGGCGCGCCGAGTGATCTCGCGATCCACGCCGGGATGGCGCTGCGGCACATCCTCGTCGACGAATTCCAGGACACGTCGATCGAGCAGTTCGCGCTGCTCGAAGCGCTCGTGCAGGACTGGTCACCCGGCGATGGCCGCACGCTGTTCGTCGTCGGCGATCCGATGCAGTCGATCTACCAGTTCCGCGAGGCCGAAGTGGGTCTCTTCCTGCACGCGCGCGAGAAGGGCATCGGACCGGTGCGGCTCGAGTCGCTGCACCTGACGCGCAATTTCCGCTCGCGGCCGGCGCTGGTCGAATTCAGCAACGAGCTGTTCGCCAGCATCTTTCCTCGGCACGACGACGTGCGCGCCGCGGCCGTGCGCCATACGCCGAGCGTCGCGGCACGCGCGGCCCCGGAGCACGGCGGCGGCGCGGCCGGCGCGCTGCCCGCGGTCTCGCTGCGCGCGCTCGTGAACGGTGACGGCGATGACGAGGCGCGGGCGGTCGTCGAACGCGTGCGCGCACTGCGCGCCGCCGATGCGCATGGGCGCATCACGATCCTCGTGCCCGCCCGCCCGCCCGCGGTGCCGATCTCGGCGCGGCTCGCCGAGGCCGGCTTCACGGTGCTCGGCGTCGATCTCGTGCCGCTCGCCGAGGTGCCGGTCGTGCGTGACGCGGTGGCGCTGCTGCGCGCGCTGCTGCATCGTGGCGATCGCGCCGCCTGGCTGTCGGTGTTGCGCGCGCCCTGGTGCGGCCTGACGCTGCGCAGCCTCGGCGTGCTGTCGCCGCCGCGCGATCCGCTGACGATCCGGGAGGCCCTGCAGGCGCAGGACCGGATCGCGAGCCTCGAGCCTCGCGAGGCCGCGCGCATCGCGCGCGTGCGCCCGGTGCTCGAGAGCGCACTGGCGAGGGTGGGGCGCGACCCGCCCGGAGAGGCGCTCGCATCGGTGTGGATGCGCCTCGGCGGCGCCGATTGCCACGGCGAGGCGGAGCTGGCGGCGGCACGCGAACTGTTCACGGCGCTCGATGCCGCGTGGCATCGCGGCGAATGGCGAGGCGCGGCCTCGATCGACGGGTTGCTCGCCGACCTGTACGCACGCCCGGACGGTACCGATCACACGGCGATCGAGATCATGACGATCCACCGCGCCAAGGGACTCGAGTTCGAGCACGTGGTGCTCGCGGGCCTCGGGCGCCGGCCACGGCACGACGATGCGCCGCTGCTGCGCTGGCTCGACCTGCCGCGCGGCGAGGGCGGTTCGGATCTGCTGATGGCGCCGATCGTTCCGGCCGCGGAGCGGGACGAGCACCGGCTCGGCAGGTATCTCAGGCAGCTCGATGCCGAGCGCCGCCGCCACGAACAGCTGCGCGTGCTGTACGTCGCCGCCACTCGCGCGCGCGAGTCGCTGCACTGGATCGCCGGTGTTTCCGCGCGCGAAGGCGGCGAGCCGGAACCGCAGACCGGCACGCTGCTCGCGGCCGCATGGCCCGCGCTCGCCGGCCGGATCGAGCTCGTCGAGCCGGCTGCGATGCGTGAAACCGGCAACGGTGCGACCGGCGGCGAAACGACGCCGGCCGGCGCGGTCCCGCCATCCGCCACGCGGCTCGAGCGCCTGCCGGACGGCTGGCAGGCGCCCGCGCCCGACGGCGACCGCGTCGCGCACGGACTCTTGCTCGCGCGCGAGGCGACCGAGGCGCCCGAATTCAGCTGGGTGCAGGAAACCGCGCGCCATGTCGGCACCGTCGTCCACCGCATGCTCGAGCACTGGGACGAGGCGCGGCCGGCTACGCCCGCCGGGATCGACGCGCAGCAGCCCCTGATCGGCGCGCTGCTCGCGCGCCTCGGCGTACCGGTGGCGCAGCGCGCGGCGGCGACCGCCACGGTACTCGAGGCACTGCAGCGCACCTGGGAAGATCCGCGCGGGCGCTGGCTGTTCGATCCAGGCCATCGCGACGCGGCGACCGAGCTCGCGCTGAGCGGCCTGGTCGACGGCCGGCTCGTCAGCGCGGTGATCGACCGCTCGTTCGTCGATGCGGACGGCACGCGCTGGGTGATCGACTACAAGACGAGCCGCCACGAAGGCGGCGATGTCGAGGCCTTCCTCGCGCAGGAACTCGAGCGTTACCGGCCGCAGCTGTCGCGCTATGCGACGCTCGCGCGCGCGCTCGGCCGCGAGCCGGTACGCGCGGCGCTCTACTTCCCGCTGCTCGGCGCGTTCCGCGCTTACGATCAGTAGGTGCCGGCGACCGAGAAGGGCCGCTGGCCGTGGGCATCGGGCGTGCCGAGGAAGCTGATCTGCCGCACGAGAACTTCGGGCGCATCGGCGCGCGGCGCGACCAGTCCTTCGACGACGTAGCCCGGCTCGTCGGTCAGCGTCAACGTGCCGGTGACGCCGAGCGGCCCGCCGACGTCGCGCAGCGCGCCGCGCCGCGGCGCGTCCGCCGTGAACGTGATTTCGTAGTTGCCGAGCGCCGTCGCCCGCCCGCTGCCCTGGACGAGGTCCTGCACGGTCACGGTGCCGGCGATGTCGTCGACGACGCGCCCGCTGAGCGCGAGCTGCCCGAGCCGGGCATGCAGCGTGCCGCGCAGCCCCATCTCGTTGCTGCCGAGCAGGCCGCCGCCAAGCGTGAGCCGTGCATCGAGATCGCGCGCGACGATGCGACCGCCGGCGCGCAGTTCGATCCGGCCGCGCAATACGTCGCCGAGCTGGCGTGCATCGACGTCGGCCGCGAGTCCGCCGCTCAGCAGGCGCAGCGGGCGCAGCTGCCACGAGACGCTGCCGAGCGCATGCTGGCCGACCGCGAGCGATGCGCAGCGGCCGTGCCACACGCTGCCGCTCGGCGCCTCGCAATGCGTCGCCGCGGGCAGCCAGCGCGTGGCCCACGCGAGCGGCCAGCGCACGACCAGCGTGACCAGCAGCGCGATGACGACCAGCGCCGCCCAGAACCAGCCCGAACGGCCGGAGCGCGTGTCCGGGCGCGCGCTCACTGTGCGTTCAGCTCGACGGTGGCGTTGACGAGCCCGGGCTGTTCGGTGCGCTCGATCGTCGTCGCGACGACCCGGATGCCGTGCTGCTGGCGCAGGCGCGCGAGCCAGGCGATCAGGATGTCGAAGCGCGCGCCGTTCAGCTGCACGCGCTGGCCACCCTGGCCGGCCGGCTCGGAGCGTGCGAGCGCCTCACCGAGCTGGGCCTCGCGCGCGGTGCGATCGACGATCACGACCAGCGATTCCTGGCTCGTCGGCGTGTCGGCGACCGGGCCTGCGCCCGCGAGCGCCGGCGCGATGCCCTGCATCCATGCGAGGTCGGCGCGTTTCGCCGCGACACGCTGTTCGAGCGCGGCGGCGCCGCGCTGCAGCGGCAATATCACCATCAGCAGCACGATCACGAGTGCCGCGCAGCCGCCGATCACGATGAAGCGGCGCTCGCGCGGGGCGAGGCCCTCGAACCAGCGCGTGACGGCGCCCATCACGCCCCCGCCAGTTTGATCTGGATGCGACCCTCGTAACCGGAGTCGGCGGCGGTGCCGCTCGAGATCTCGGTCACGAGCCCGCTCGAGCGCAGCTCGCGGTTGATCCGGTCGAGGCTTTCGGCATCGGCGGCGTGCACGCGCAGATCGAGCGTGCCCTCGCGCATCGACAGGCCGAGCAGCTCGGCGCCCGGCGCGGCGTTGCGCGCCTGCGCGAAGGCGCTGAGCGCCGGCAGCAGCCCCGCGCGGTCGCCGCCGTCCTGCAAAGTCTGGTAGCGCAGGGCCATGCGGTTGCGCGGATCGGCCGGCAGCTGCGCGCCGGGCATCGCGGTGCGGAAGGTCTGCTCGATCTGCAGGTCGAGCGCGCGCTCGGCCGCGTTCAGACGCTGGATCTGGAAGATCCTGCCGCCGATGAACAGCACCAGCAGCGCGGCCGCGAGTGCTGCCGGCACCCGCCAGCGCCGCAAGCCACCGGTGCCCGTGCCGCGCGGCGCAAAGTCGCCCTGCAGCAGATTGAGCGGCGCGGCGATGCCGATCTGGCTCGCGAGCCACGGCAGCGAACCCTGCGGCAGCAGCTGCACCTTGGCCGCGGCGAAATGCCCCTGCAGGAAGCCGAGCGCGCCGGCGTGCTGCGGCCAGTCGGCGGCCGGCGCGAGCAACAGCAGCGACAGCGACGCGGGCTCGACGCCTTCGCCGTAGGCCGCGCTCGCCGCGAGGAAACCGAAAGTCTCCTCGAGACTGCCGACGGGCGTAACGATCGGTGGGTGAGCGGGCGCCGCGAGCACCAGCGAATCGCCATCGAGCCAGGCGACGACCTGGCCGGGATTGCCGGCGATCATGCTCGCTTCGCTGTAGAGCGCCATGGGCGTGAGCCCCGCTGCAGCGAGCGCATCGGCCACCGCCTGCATCGCCGCGCGGTCGACGACCGCGACCGCCGTGCGCGCGCTGCCGTGCGCGCGCTGACCGACCGCGAAGTGCAAGGTGTCGATGTCGTCGGCCACCTGCTCTTCGAGCGCGTACGGCACGACCTGCGCGAGCTTTGCGCTGCTCTTCGCCGGCAGTTGCGCGTCGGTCAGCAGTACGTGATCGGCCGGCAGCAGGACCGCGGTGCGGCGGCCGCCTGCCTGCGATGCCGCCTGCTCGAGCGTGCCGGTGTCGGGCGCCGCGAGCAAATGGCCCTGCGAATCGACCGCGACCCAGCTGACCGGATCGCCGCTGACGCGGGGCAATCGCACAACGAACCAGTCAGCCATGGATCAATCCGTACCGTAGGTGCGCAGGATCGGGCGGACGCCCGTCGTTTCACGTTTGAGCAGACTGTACAAGGCGAGCTCCATGGTGCCAATACCGACGAAGCTGCGCAGGCGGAAGTATTCCGATCTGTCGGTGATCTGATACTGCAGCAGCTGCCACTGGTCGGCGGGAATCTTGGCCTGCAGATCGGCCTTGGTCGGAAAACAGCCGGCCTCGCGCGATTTCGCGAGGCGTTCGGGATCGAGGCCGTATTCGTGCTCTTCGGTCATCGCATCGATCACGATGCCCGCGGCCGTGCACACGTTCAGCGGCGTGCCCGGCGGCAGCGCCGACAGGTAGGGCGCGAGCCGCTGGTAGCGCTCGATGCCAAAGCCCGGCAGCGCGAGCAGTTCGCTGACGCTGACGATCGGCGCGTTCGGCGCCCGGTAGGCGGGGTTCTGCGCGAGATACAGCGTGTCCTCGCCGCCCTCGAAGCCGTTCGGCTCGACGTCGGCATCGATCCAGTCGGCGAGCAGGGTGGCCCATTTGGACTCGAGCTGCAGTGCCTCGAGCAGGCGCGTGAACTGCTGGATCACTTCCGGCCGCGCGACACCGTCGCCGTTGATGAGGTTGTTGACGTTGAAGCGCCCCTGGGCGTCGTCGAGACGCGCTTCGAGCCAGATGCCCGAACCCGGGATCAGCTCGATCGGGCCGTAGGGCCGCGCCCAGTTCTCGCTGTAGTCGTCGCGCTCGCTGTCCTTGCGGTCCTCGCGCAGCACGTAGGCCGCCATCGCCTCGGCCGCCGCGGCGAACTGGATGCCCTGGTCGAACATGAACGCGCCGCTCGTGCGGCGCGCGGTCATGCCGTTCGAGAAGGCGATCGCCGCCGCGACGATCGTCGCGAGCGCGACCAGGATGATCGCCGTCAGCATCGCGACACCGCGCTCGCGTCTCATCCCGGCACCTCGATGATGCGCGTCACCATGCCGAAGTCCTCGAGATCGAGCGTCACCTCGACCGCGATCGGCCGGCTGCGCAGCTGCGGCTGGCGGGGATCGCCGCCGGTGACGATGCCTGGCCATTGCTCGGTCCAGCTGCGGCCGCTTTCCATGAAGCGCAAACGCACCGCGCGCACGCGATCGAGCAGCTTGCGCCGCACCGGCTGCGCGCCGAGCACGGTATCGAGCACGCGCCAGTGCTCGCGATAGAGTGTGCCGTCCTCGAACACGTAGCGCACGCGCTCGAGCGCCGGGCGCTGCAGGCCCGCCGGATTCGCCCAGCCCATGCGCGTGAACGTGGCGAGCGCCTCGGCGCGCCCGTCGGCGAGCAGTGCCGGGTCGGCGCCGTCGCCGACCAGGCTGCGCACCGGCCGCGGCGCGAGCTGGCCGAAGTCCTGCGACAGGATGCGCATCGTGCCGACGAGCGCGCCGAGGCGCTCCTGCCCGGATTTGACGGCCTCGCGATTCGCGAGCGCCTGTTGCAGGGCGCCGTAGCCCATCGCGAACATGATCGCCGAGACGAACAGCGCGACCAGCAACTCGATCAGCGTGAAACCGCGCGCGCGCATCATGTGGTCGGCCGCGTGCCGCCCGGGGTCGGAGCGGGGGCCTCGCCCGGTTGCAGCGCCTCGCCTGGCGAGGTCGCGGGCTCGCCCTGGAACGGCCCGCCGTTCCAGTCCGGCTCGAGGCCGCTCGGGGCCGGCACGGCGTCGCCGACGACACCGCTCGCCGTCACGGTCCACGAATCCTTCGCACGCCGGCCCGCCTGTTCGACGGCGTCGGCGACGCGCACGTCGATGCGCAGCAGCCCCGGCACGTCGGTCTCGACGATCTCCTGCTCGTATTTCCATTTGCGTCCGGCATAGTCGATCTCGCCCGACGACTTGCCCTTCGACGGTCGCCGTGCGGCGAGGCGCAGCTCGCTGATGCGGTTCAGCGCGATCCATTCGGCGAAGGCCTTGTCGCGCAGGTAGATCGAGGAGTCGGCCGCGGACGTGAGCGAGCCGAGCAGGGCCGCCATGCCGACCGCGACGATCACCAGCGCGACCAGCACCTCGATCAGCGTGAAACCGCGGGAGGCGCTCAACGGGCGGCTCCGTCGTCGGGAAGCTTCAGCACGACGGCGCCGTCGTCGTCGCTCGCGAGCGTGGCGACGGCGACGGGCGTGCTGCCGGCACGCTCGAGCGTCAGCTCGAACGGCGTGACGTCGCCGTTCGAGAACAGCATCAGTTGCGGTTGCAGCGGCTCACCGGTCTTGGGAGGGCGCAGCATCACTTCGCGCCCCTCGATGCGCAGGCGGATGCGCAGGCCCGGCGGCAGCGTGCGCTCGCGCAGCACATCGTCGTCGTCGAGCACGTGCCAGATGCCGCGTCGCGGGTCGAAGGCGAGGAAGGCGTAGCGGTCGGCCTCGATGCGCAGGCCGTATTCGCGCGTCGCGAGCTCGGCGTGTTCGCGCGTGTAGCCGATCAGCGTGTCGAGGCGGCGCGCCTCGGTCTCGAGCGCATCGTCGCGCTTCGCGGTGCCGAGCGAGAGCACCATGCCGACCGCGAGCAGCCCGATGATCACCACGACCACCAGGATCTCGACCAGCGTGAAGCCGCGTGTCTGCGTCATGGCCGGTGACCCGGCGGTCCGGCGCCGGCGCGCCCTAGCGGTCGAGATTCCAGTTGCCGATATCGGCATTGATCCCGTCGCCACCGGGCTCGCCATCGGCGCCGAGCGAGTAGAGGTCATATTCGCCGCCGCGCGTGCCGGGATACACGTACTGGTAGTCGTTGCCCCACGGATCCTTGTTGACGCGCTTCAGGTAGCCGCCGGCACGCCAGTTGCGCACCTGCGGGTCGGCGGGCTTCTGCACCAGCGCGGTGAGCCCCGCGTCGGTGCCCGGGTACTGGAAGGTGTCGAGCTTGTACATCGTCAGCGCCGTTTCGAGCGCCTGGATGTCCTGCTTCGCCTTGACGATCTTCGCATCGTCGACGCGACCCAGGATCTGCGGGGCGATGAACGCGGCCAGCAGGCCGATGATCACCACCACGACCATGATTTCGATCAGGGTGAACCCCGCCGAACGGGATGGAGAAGCCATATGGCGGATAATGATAGCAAATGGCCCCGGACGAACCATGACGAACGGCTCGGTACGCCGCCGCGCCACGCGCGTGCTGGCGTCGGTGAATGGCGACGGTCGCCACGGACTCGCGCTGCTCGCGCTCGTCGCGATCGTGCTGCTGTCCGGATTCGCGGGCCGGGCCGGCATCGACCTGCTCGCATACCAGCGTGACGCGATCGGGGCCGGGGAGCTGTGGCGACTGCTGAGCGGCCACTGGGTCCATTTCGACCCGCATCACGCGTTGTTGAACGCGCTCGGCCTGGCGCTGCTGTGGATGCTGTTCGCCCGGGACCTACGACCCGCGCACTGGCTGCTCGTCGTCGGCGCATCGATCGCCGCGATCGATGCGGGGCTGTGGTGGCTCGACCCCGACGTCGGCTGGTATGTCGGCGCATCCGGCTGGCTGCACGGCGTGCTGGCCGCCGGGGCCTGGGTGCATCTGCGCCGCGGCGATGCCGACCGCTGGCTGCTCGTCGCACTGCTGGTCGCCAAGCTGCTGATGGAGCAGCGCGCTCCGCTGCCGTTCTCGGGCGACATGCCGGTGATCGTCGAGGCGCATCTCTACGGTGCCCTCGGCGGACTCGCCGCGGCCATCTGCCTGCCGCCGCGACGCGAGCCGCTATAATCCGCGCCCCGGACTTCAGGACTACGCATGGGCATTGCATTCGTCTTTCCCGGACAGGGCTCGCAATCGGTCGGCATGCTGGGCGCGCTCGCGGAAGCGGAACCGGTCGTGCGCGAGACGTTTGCCATCGCGTCCGGCGCGCTTGGCTACGACCTCTGGTCACTGGTCGCGACGGGACCGGCCGAGCGCCTGAACGAAACCGAACGCACCCAGCCGGCCATGCTGGCCGCGGGCATCGCGAGCTTCGAGGCCTGGCGGGCGCGGGGCGGGGCGGCGCCGGACGCGGTGTCAGGCCACAGCCTCGGGGAGTTCACGGCCCTCGTCGCGGCCGGCGCGCTCGACCTCGCCACCGCCATCGAGCTCGTGCAGTTTCGCGGCCGCGTGATGCAGGAGGCGGCGCCGCTCGGCAGCGGCGCGGTGGCCGCGGTGCTCGGCCTCGAGAATACCGATGTCGAGGCGGCCTGCCTTGATGCCGCCCAGGGCGCGGTGGTCGAGCCGGTCAACTACAACTCCCCCGGGCAGATCGTCATCGCCGGCGAACGTGCCGCGGTGACCCGGGCGATGGAGGCTGCGAAGGCACGCGGCGCCAAGCGCACGGTGTTGCTGCCGGTCAGCGTACCCGTGCACAGCAGCCTGATGCAGGGCGCGGCAAAGCGCCTGGGCGAGAAGCTCGAACACGTGGCGATCGCGGCGCCGCGCATCGCGTACTACAGTGCGGTCGATGCGCGGCGGCACGACGACCCGGACGAAATCCGCGCGCTCCTCGTGACGCAGCTCGCGAGTCCGGTGCAGTGGACCGACACGGTGCGCGCGCTGATCGCTGCCGGCATGACGACGCTGGTCGAATGCGGTCCGGGCAAAGTGCTGACGGGCCTCAATCGCCGCATCGAACGCGCACCCGGCCTCGCGTTCCATGCGCTCGAGGATCCGGCGTCGATCGATGCGGCGCGGGCCGCCACGCAAGGGGAGTGAACATGCTCGAGAACGACACGGCGCTGGTCACCGGCGCGTCCCGCGGCATCGGTCGCGCCATCGCCGCGGCGCTCGCGGCTGCCGGGGCGCAGGTCATCGGAACCTCGACGTCGGCGGAGGGCGCCGCGAAGCTCACGGCGGATTTCGCCGCCGCGGGGCAGCGCGGCCGGGGCGCGGTGCTCGACGTCGGCGACGCCGCGTCGATCGATGCGCTGATCGCCGACCTCGACGCGAAGGGCGAGCTGCCGACGATCCTGGTCAACAACGCGGCGATCACGCGCGACACGCTGTTGCTGCGCATGAAACAGGACGACTGGGACAGCGTGCTCGCGACCAACCTCACGTCCGTGTTCCGCCTGAGCAAGGCCTGCCTCAAACGCATGATGAAGGAGCGCCGCGGACGCATCGTGAACCTGACCTCGATCGTCGCGCTGACCGGCAACCCGGGCCAGGCGAACTACGCGGCCGCCAAGGCGGGCCTGCTCGGCTTCACCAAGTCGCTCGCCAAGGAAGTCGCGAGCCGCGGCATCACGGTCAATGCGGTGGCGCCCGGTTTCATCGACACCGACATGACCCGCGCGCTGAACGACGGGCAGCGGGGCGCGCTGCTCGGCCAGATCCCGATGGCCCGGCTCGGCAGCCCCGAGGACATCGCCGCCGCGGTGGCCTTCCTGTGCTCGCCCGGCGCGGCGTACGTGACCGGGGAAACCCTGCACGTCAACGGCGGCATGTACATGGCCTGACGCGCGCGCGCCACGCGTGCCACCGCAGGAAAAGGGGGCTTTGTCAGAAAAAACAAGTACTCGCGGGCGGGGCTGGTGGCGGGGCAGGGGGTGTTCCCCTACAATACCGCGCCCGTTCGGCCGGCTCGACGCGGCCCATACCAAAGATAAGTCACGAGGACACCACTGAGATGAGTACTGTTGAGCAGCAAGTGAAAGCCATCGTCGCCGAGCAGCTGGGCGTCAAGGCGGAGCAGGTGACGAGCGACGCCTCGTTCGTCGACGACCTCGGAGCCGACTCGCTGGACACGGTGGAGCTGGTCATGGCGCTCGAAGAGGAATTCGAGATCGAGATTCCGGACGAGGACGCCGAGAAGATCACCACGGTTCAGCAGGCCATCGACTACATCAACGAGCGCCGCAAGTCGTAGCGCCCGTGGCGCCGGTGCGCCGGCGCCGTCTCTCCCCGTCCGCCGCACGAGGTGCGAAAGGTCCGCGTGGGTAATCGCCGCGTCGTCGTTACCGGAATGGGCATCGTCTCCCCCGTCGGGAGCAGCCTCGACAGCGCCTGGGCCGCCGTACTGGCCGGCAAAAGTGGCATCGCTCCGATCACGCGTTTCGATGCGACGATCTTCGCGACCCGCTTCGCCGGCGAGGTGCAGGGCTTCGACCTCGCGGCCTATTTCGCGCCGAAGGAAGCGCGCCGCATGGATCCGTTCATGCACTACGGCGTTGCGGCCGGCGTGCAGGCGGTCGACGATGCGGGCATCGATTTCTCCAAGGAGGACCCGACGCGCAGCGGCGTGATCATGGGTTCCGGCATTGGCGGCCTCGAGGGCATGGAGCGCGAGATCGGCACCTGGGCGACGACGAAAAACCCGCGCAAGATCTCGCCGTTCTACATCCCGAGCACGATCATCAACATGATCGCCGGGCACCTGTCGATCCGCTACGGGATCCACGGCCCGAACCTCGCGATCGTCTCCGCGTGCACCAGCTCGACGCATGCGCTCGGCCTCGCGATGCGGATGATCCAGTACGGCGACGCCGACATCATGATCGCCGGCGGTGCCGAACATGCGAGCACGCCGACCGCGCTCGCCGGCTTCGGGCAGGCGAAGGCGCTGTCGGAGCGCAATGACGCGCCCGCCGAGGCGAGCCGCCCCTGGGACCGCGACCGCGACGGCTTCGTGATGGGCGACGGCGGCGGCGCGATGCTGCTCGAGGAGCTCGAGCACGCGCGCTCGCGCGGCGCGCGCATCTATGCCGAGATCATCGGTTTCGGCATGAGCGGCGATGCCTGGCACATCACCGCGCCGCCCGAGGACGGGCGGGGCGCGCGCTATGCGATGGTCAACGCGCTGCGCGACGCGAAGCTCGCGCCGGGCGACGTGCAGTACCTGAATGCGCACGCCACCTCGACGCCGCTCGGCGATACCGCCGAGACGATCGCGATCAAGGACGCCTTCGGCGAGCGTGCGCGGCGGCTCGCGGTCAGCTCGACCAAGTCGATGACCGGCCACCTGCTCGGCGCGGCCGGCGTCGTCGAGGGCATCTTCTCGGTGCTCGCGATCCGCGACGGCGTCGCGCCGCCGACGATCAACTACCAGACCCCCGACCCGGACTGCGATCTCGACTACGTGCCGAACGTGGCGCGCCCGATGCCGATCGACGTGGCGATGTCGAATTCGTTCGGCTTCGGCGGAACGAACGGGACCGTCGTCTTCCGCCGCTTCGGGGGCTGAGCCCGCCACCGGCCGTGACGACGCCGCCCGAGAAACGCCGGCGGCTGCCGATACCGCCCGCCGCGCTGCGCCGCCTGGCCGGGGCGCGGCCCGATCTCTTCCCCGTGCTCTTCGACAGTGCCGATGCCGGCGCGCGCTCGCTGCTCGCGGCCGCGCCCTGCGCTATGCTCGCGCTCGACCGGGACAACCGCCTCGTCGCACGCGGCGACGTGCCGCCGGCAATCATCGCCCCCCCCGCAGGACCCGGTGGCTTCCTCGCGGCGCTCGATGCCTGGTGGCAGCTCGAGCACGGCCGCGCACCGCAGGGCCGCGGCCTCGCGGGCGGCTGGGTCGTCTATCTCGGCTACGAGCTTGCGCAGGAGATCGAGCCGAGCCTCGTACTGCCGCCCGGCGTGCTGCCGTGGCGCGCGGTCGCGATGCGCGTGCGCGCGGCGATCGAGCACGATCTGGCCACCGGCACGATCGAGGCGGTCGCGGCCGACGACGAACTGCTCGATGAGGTCGCGCACCACGCCACGGCCACGGCCGCGGCCGCGGCCGGCGCGAGCGCCGCGCACGGCATGAGCGCCCAGCCCGCGCCGACGGGCGCGGGCCGGGCCGCGATCGAGGAGGAGCCTGCCGGGCGCTTCCTCGAGCGCGTCGCCCGCGCGCAGGAGCATATCCGCGCAGGCGACATCTACCAGGCGAACCTGTCGCGCTGGTGGCGCATGGACGCCCGCGGCGTCGATCCGTTCGTGCTGTACGAGCGTCTGCGGGCCGAGAATCCGGCGCCGTTCGCCGCGCTCGCGCGTTTTCCTGGCATGGACCTGCTGAGCTCGTCTCCGGAGCGCCTGCTCGCGATCACGGGCCGCGACGTCGCCACGCGGCCAATCGCCGGGACGCGGCCCCGCAGCCGACGGCCGGGCGAGGACGTCGCCGAAGCGGCGGCGCTCGCCGCGCACCCGAAGGAGCGCGCCGAGCACGTGATGTTGATCGACCTCGAGCGCAGCGATCTCGGCCGCGTCTGCGAAGCGGGCAGCGTGCGCGTCGACGAGTTCATGGTGGTCGAGAGTTACGCGCACGTGCACCACATCGTCTCGAGCGTGCGCGGCAGGCTGCGCGCCGGCGCGACGCCGGTCGATGCATTGCGCGCGGTGTTCCCGGGCGGCACGATCACCGGCGTGCCGAAGGTCCGCTGCATGGAAATCATCGCGGCGCTCGAGGGCATCGGCCGCGATGCCTACACCGGCTCGCTCGGCTGGCTCGCCACCGGCGGCGACGCGGACTTCAACATCCTGATCCGCACGCTCACGCTCGAGGGCGGGCGACTCGAGGCGAGGGCAGGGGCCGGCATCGTCGCCGACTCCGACCCCGGGCGCGAGCTCGGCGAGACGCGCGCCAAGGCACGCGGCATGCTGGCCGCGCTGGAGAGCGCACCGTGATCGCCGCCTGGGTCGACGGCGTCGAGACGCACTCGGTCGCGCTCGACGACCGCGGCCTGCACTACGGCGATGGCCTGTTCGAGACCATCGCCGCGAGCGGCGGGCGGGCACGCCTGCTGCCGGCGCATCTGGCGCGCCTCGTGCACGGCTGCGCCGCGCTCGGCATCGCGATGCCGGACACGGCACGACTGCGCGCCGAGATCGCGCGCGCCGCGGGACTCGCCGCGCACGTCATCGTCAAACTGATCGTGACACGCGGGTCGGCCACCGGGCGCGGCTATGCGGCGGCCGGCAACGAGACGCCGCGCCGCATCGTCTGCGCCTACGCCTGGCCCGGGGGTCCGGAGCACGCGCCCGAGCCGGCACGGGTTGCGGTCGCACAGCGGCGTGTCGCGGATCGGCCGCTGCTCGCCGGCGTGAAGCACCTGAACCGCCTCGAGCAGGTGCTCGCGCGCACCGAGGCCCGCGAACGCGGGCTCGACGAAGCGCTGCTTTGCACCGATGATGGCCGGATCGTGAGCGGCGGCATGACCAACCTGTTCCTCGCGGCGGGCGATCGCCTCGTGACACCGCCGGCCGGCCAGTGCGCGGTGGCCGGCGTGATGCGCGCCGCGACGATCGACTGCGCGCGCCGGCTCGACCTGTACGTCGAAGAGCGCTCGATCGGGCTCGCCGAACTCGCGGCCACCGGGAGCGCCTGGCTGACCAACGCACGTGTCGGCCTGTGGCCGGTCGCCCGGCTCGAGGATCGCGCACTCGCCGAACATCCGGCCACGCGACCGCTGCAGGCGGCGCTGCGGGCCGCCGCGGAGGTCCCCGATGCGTAGCGGGCGGATCGCGGTGCTGCTCGCGATTGCGCTCGCGGGCGTGGCGCTGGTCGGCGGGCTCGCGTGGCTCGACCGGATGATGAGTGCGCCGGGCCCGCACGCCGACGTCGTGCGCATCCACGTCTATCCGGGACGCAGCCTGCGCGCGACGCTGCAGCAGATCGCCGGCGCGGGCGCGCTGCGTCATCCGCGGGCCGTCGAATGGTATGTGCGCCTGAGGCACGAGCCGGTGGCGCCGAAGGCCGGCAACTATGACCTGCCGGCGCACGCCTCCGCGCGCGACGTCATCGAGCAGCTGCACGCCGGACGCGTCGTGCTCGAGCAGCTCACGGTCATCGAGGGCTGGACGTTCGCCGAGATGCGCCGCGTGATCGAGGCGCATCCGCACATCCGCGCAACGCTGAAGGGCGAACCGGCGGCAGTCATCATGGCGGCGATCGGTCACCCCGACCAGCATCCAGAGGGGCGATTCTTTCCCGACACTTACCGTTTCGCCGATGGCACCACCGACCGCGAGATCTACCAGCTCGCCTACGACATGCTCGCGCGCACGCTCGCGGCGGCCTGGGAGTCGCGCCAGCCCGACCTGCCGCTGCGCAGCGCCGATGAGGCGCTGGTGCTCGCCTCGATCGTCGAGAAGGAGACCGCATTGCCGGCCGAGCGGGCGAGGATCGCCGGCGTGTTCATCTCGCGCCTGCGCAAGGGCATGCGGCTGCAGACCGACCCGACCGTGATCTACGGCCTGGGGGAGGCGTACGACGGCGACATCCGCCGCCGCGACCTGACCACCGACACGCCTTACAACACCTACACGCGCGCGGGCCTGCCGCCATCGCCGATCGCATTGCCGGGACGCGAGTCGATCCAGGCGGCCGTACAGCCGCAGGAGACCGGCGAGCTGTACTTCGTGGCCACCGGGCTCGGCGACGGCTCGCACACATTCTCGAAGACGCTCGCCGAGCACAATGCCGCGGTGGCGCGCTACCTCGCGCGGCTGCGCGCGACTCCGGCGGTGCCGAAGTGACGGGCGAGACCATGCCGCGCGGACGCTTCATCACGCTCGAGGGTATCGAGGGGGCGGGCAAGTCGACGGTCATCGCGCAGCTCGGTGCCCGGCTCGCCGCTCGCGGCCTCAGCGTGCGCACCACGCGCGAGCCGGGCGGCACGCCGCTCGCCGAGCGGCTGCGTGCGCTGGTGCTCGAGCGCGGTGACGAGCAGCTCGCCCCCGAGGCCGAGATGCTGCTGATGTTCGCGGCCCGGCGCGTGCACGTCGACAACCTGATCCGCCCGGCGCTCGAGCGCGGCGAGTGGGTGCTGTGCGACCGCTACACCGATGCGACCCGCGCCTACCAGGGCGGCGGCCGCGGCCTGCCCGCCGCGCTGATCGAATCGCTCGCGCAGCTGACGCATGCCGACGTGAATCCCGACGTGACGCTGCTGCTCGACGTGCCGGTCGGGCTCGGCATGCGGCGCGCGGCGGCCCGGCGCGGCGCGCCGGACCGCTTCGAGGCCGAGAGCACCGCGTTCTTCGAGCGCGTGCGCGCGCGTTACCTCGACATCGCGCGCAGCGAGCCCGCTCGCGTCGCACGCATCGATGCGTCGCAGCCGCTCGAGAAGGTCGTGGCCGACGCGCTCGAGGCGATCGAGGCGATCGAGGCGCGCACGCGATGATCGGGCCGCGCGACTGCTTCTGGCTCGAGCCGGCGATGGCGAGACTGCGCGAGGCGAAGGCGGCCGGCCGGCTGGGTCACGGGCTGCTGATCCATGCCGACCCGGGCTGCGGCGGCGACTGGCTCGCGACCTGGATCGCGCAGCTGCTGCTGTGCCGGCGCGATGATGCGCCGTGCGGCGAGTGCACGGACTGCCGCCAGTGTGCGTCGGGCCAGCATCCGGACCTGTTCGGCGTGCATCCCACCGGCGAGTCGAAGCAGATCCGGGTCGACGACGTGCGCGCGCTTGCCACCGAGCTGTCCCTGACGAGCCATGGCGCTGGTCATCGCGTGGCGCAGGTCGCGCCGGCCGATGTGATGAATGCCGCGGCGGCCAATGCCTTGCTGAAGACACTCGAGGAGCCACCGCCCGATACGCTGATCGTGCTGGTCAGCGCCGCGCCATCGCGCCTGCCGGCGACGATCCGCAGCCGCTGCTTGAGGCTGCGCGTGACGGCGCCGCCGCGCACCGCCACGCTCGAGTGGCTCGCCCGGCACGGCAAGACGGGCGAACTCGCGCAGGCGGCGGACGTGCTCGGCGATGCGCCGCTCACGCTGCTCGATGCGGACGCGGATGCGGTCGCGGGCTGCTACGCGCAGACGACCCAGGCACTCGCGGCGATCGAGCGCGGCACGGCCGATGCCTCGCAGCTCGCGGACCGCTGGTCCCGGGACGATTTCGCCCTGCGGTTGGCCTGTATCGAGGCCGGCCTGACCGCGCGAATTCGCTTGTCAGCCAACGCACCAAACGGGAATATAGCGAGGCTCTTCGGCTTGCTCGACGCGGTACGCGAGCTGCGACGCGAGATCGACACCCCCCTCAACAAGCCGTTGGCACTCGAAAGATGGCTCTGGCTGACAACACGAGAGGCAGCGGACGTCGGATGAAGGACCCAGCATCGCGCACCGGATCGAGCAAACCCGGACTGCTCACGCTCACGATCAAGGACAAGAGCGCGCTGTACCTCGCGTACATGCCGTTCATCAAGAACGGCGGGCTGTTCATTCCCACCAACAGCAACTACCGCCTCGGCGACGAGGTGTTCATGCTGCTTAACCTGATGGGCGAAGATGAAAAACTGCCGGTGGCGGGGCGCGTGATCTGGGTCACCCCGAAGGGCGCGCAGGGCAAGCGCACCGCGGGCATCGGCGTGCAGTTCAGCGACCAGGATCGCGGCCAGACACAGAAGAAGATCGAGACCTACCTCGCCGGCGCGCTGTCCGGCGACAAGGCCACGCACACCATGTGATCAGCTGCTCGGCTGCAGGCCGAGATCGGTGTTCGTGAGCCCGCCCTTGAGCACGTAGGCATCGAAGCCGCGCTCGACCAGGATGAACGCCGCGGCCGAACTGCGCCGCCCGGTGTCGCAGCACACGACGTACGGCGTGCCACGATCGAGCGTGCCGAGCTTCATGCGGATGAAGTAGAGCGGGATGTTGATCGAGTCCTCGATGCGCAGGTTCTGGTACTCGGAGGGCAGGCGCACGTCGAGCCACTTGCCGCCCTTCGCGACGATCTCGCGCGCCTGCTCGTCGGTCACCCACTGCAGCAGCGGCTCGTTCATCAGCTCGCGGAAGTCCTGCTTGTTGAGCCGCATCAGCACGCCGTCGGTCAGCATAGTGACCGTGGCGTTGCGCTTCGCCTCGGCGATCAGCGCCTCCTCGCCGAAGGTGTCGCCGACGCCGAGCTCGGCGAGCTTCAGGCCGTCCTTGTTGAGCGGCGTCTCGCGCGTGACCTGGCAGCGGCCCTTGACGATCGCGTAGAAGAAATCGCCCTCGTCGCCCTGCTTGATGACGACCTCGCCGGCGCGATAGGTCTGGCGCTGCATGCGCATGAAGATCGCCTGGATGTTCGCCGGCGGGATGCGGTGGAAGGCCTTGGTCGACAGCAGCGTCGTCATCCAGTCGTCGGCGTTGCCACCACCCTCGAGGTCGGCCTGCAGCTCGGAGACTTCGTAGCTGCCGGTCTGGTCCCAGGTGATCATCACGTCGAGCAGTTCGCTGTCGATCGACAGGTACTCGATCTGGTCGACCGCGCGCGCGGTGTACTTGCGCGGCTGGCCCGGAGTGAGCGGATTGCGGGCCTCGGGCGTGCCCGCCTTGATCATCGCGGCGGTGCGCTCGCCGGCGCGCATCTCGACCATGCCCTTGACGAGCCAGTAGGTGCGCTTGTCGGACTCACCTTCCTTGAACAGCAACCGGCCCGCATCCATGCTGCGCACCTGGATCTTCTTCGCGAGCGCATGCAGGTTCTCGGCCTTCATGCCTTCGAGAGGCGCGAAGGTCTTCAGCAGTGAGACGGTAGCCGGTCGACCCTGTTCCTGAGACATTGGCCCTTGTTCCGTCGCGCATCACCGCGCGACCAATCGCCGGATCGTAACATAGTGAGCGCGCGGGCCCGGTGCACAGTTCACGTGCCGGGGACGTCGAGTGTCCGCCAGTGCGCATCGGGCGTGAAGCGTGGCCCGTGCCGCGCGGCCAGCTCCTCGAGCCGCGCGACGATCGCGGCGACGCCGCGCGCGCGCGCATAGGCGATCGGCCCGCCGCGAAACGGCGCGAAGCCGGTGCCGAAAATCACGCCCGCATCGAGCAGATCCGCATCGTCCACGGTGCCCTCGCGCAGCACCGCGGCGCATTCGTTGACGAGCGCGAGCAGCAGGCGGTCGACGAGATCATCGGGCGCCGCGGCGCCGCCCGCATCGTCCTTGACGGCCTTGCCGTCGCGCCACTCGTAGAAGCCGCGGCCGCTCTTCCTGCCGAGTTCCTTCGCGGCGAGATGCCGCGCGAGTGCCGGCAATTCCGGCACCGGCCGGCCGAGCTCCTGCGCGATGATCACGCCGACGTGCTCGCTGACGTCGAGGCCGACGACGTCGGCGAGCTCGATCGGGCCCATCGGCATGCCGAAGCCGACCGCCGCGCGATCGATGACCGCCGGCGGCACGCCTTCCTCGAGCGCGAGGATTGCCTCCTGCAGGTACGGGGTCAGCACGCGGTTGACGACGAAGCCGGGCGCGCTGCGACAGGGCAGCGGCAGCTTGTCGATCCGGTGCGCGAATGCGAGCGCTGCGGCCGCGACCTCGGCGCGCGTCGCGCTGCCCGATACCACCTCGACCAGCGGCATCTGCGCGACCGGGTTGAAGAAGTGCAGGCCCACGAGTCGCCCGGGATCGGCGAGGCCCTCGGCCAGCAGCTCGAGCCGGATGCTCGAGGTGTTGGTCGCGAGCAGCGCGCCGGCCTTCATGCGCGGCTCGAGCGTGGCGTACAGCGCGCGCTTCGCGTCGAGGTTCTCGTAGATCGCCTCGATGACGACATCTGCGTCGGGCACGCCGTCGCCGGCGACATCGGCCTTGAGGCGCGCCAGCGCCGCGGCGCGCTGCGTTTCGTCCTTCAGCCGCTTGTCGAAGTACTCTTTCGCCCGCGCGAGCGCCGGCTCGACATACTTCAGCTCGCGGTCCTGCAGCGTGACTTCGAGGCCGCGCAGCGCGCACCAGGTCGCGATGTCGCCACCCATCACGCCGGCGCCGACCACGTGCACCCGCTGCAGGTCCTTCGGTGCGCGGCCGCCGAGGCCCTTCAGACGGTCCTGCAGGAAGAACACGCGCACGAGGTTGCGCGACGTGTCGGTCAGGAACAGCCGCGCGATCGAGCGCGCCTCGGCCTCGTAGGCGGCGGCACCTCTCGCACCGTACTTCGCCCACAGGTCGATGATCGCGTACGGCGCCGGATAGTGGTCGCGCCGGGCGCGCCGTGCGACCTGTTTCTCGAGCGCCGGCCTGACGAAGGGCCGCACGAGTGGCCACGACAGCGCGCGAGCGGCGAGCGGCGGGCGATGCGGCGCCGGCGGATGCAGCGCAAGTGCGCGCGCCGCTGCGTCGAGTTCCGCGCGCGGCACGAGCCGGTCGACGAGGCCGGCACGCAGCGCCTTGTCGGCGCGCAGCGGCTTGCCGGTCAGCATCAGCTCGAGCGCGGCCCGCGCGCCGATCAGGCGCACCGTGCGCACCGTGCCGCCGAAGCCCGGGTGGATGCCGAGCTGCACCTCGGGCAGGCCCAGCGACACCCGGCCATCGTCGGCCGCCACGCGATAGCGGCAGGCGAGCGCGAGCTCGAGGCCGCCGCCGAGCGCGAAGCCGCTGATCGCCGCGACCGTGGGGCAGGGCAGGGCCGCGAGCCGGTCGAGGACCTGCTGGCCGCCGCGGATCAGCTGGTAGGCCTCCTCGAGCGAGCGCAGCGCGACGAATTCATTGATGTCGGCGCCGGCAATGAAGCCGCTCGGCTTGCCCGAGCGCACGACCAGCGCTTTCGGTGGCTGCGCTTCGAGCTTCGCGAGCAGGCCGTCGAGTTCGACCAGCACCTCGCGGGACAGGACGTTGGCCGACCCGCCGGGCTTGTCGAGCGTCAGCGTCGCGAGCCCTTCGGCGTCACGCTGCAGGGTCCATGACGGGGCTGCGGACATCGGGATCACTCCTTATCTTGAAATCGCAGACGATCGGGCGATGGTCGGAATAGCGCACGTCGGGGACGCGGAAGTTGCTGACCTCGATGCCCTCGCTCACCAGGATGAAATCGAGCTCGACGCGCGGGTTGCGCGCCGGAAACGACGGCAGGCCGTCGGCGTTGGCGCTGATGAGGCCCGCGGCGCGCATGAACAGATAGATCTCGTGGTTGCCCCAGAACGTGTTGAAGTCGCCGGCGACGATCACCGGCTTGCGCGAGCGGATGATCAGGTCGTGCAGCGAACGCAGCTGGTACTGGCGGTGGCGGAACTTGAGCGACAGGTGCACGAGGAACACGCAGACCTCGTCGAGCTCGAGCTCGATGATCAGCCGCTTGATGCCGGTGTCGAAATAATGGAAGCGCTCGCCGGTGACGCGCGGCGCGGCGAGGAACGCGTTCGCCTGCTTGCGTACGACCGGCATGAACTGGTTGAGCGAGTTGACGCTGTACTTGCTCTGGTAGGTGGTGTAGTGGCCGAGTTCGCCGGCGATGTAGGCCGCCTGGTTGACCATGCCGGAGCGGATCGAGCCGGTGTCGACCTCGATCAGGCCGACCACGTCGGCGTTCTCGGCACGGACGAACTGCGTGATGCCCTGCAGGACCCGCCGGCTGCTGCGCAGGTAGCCCGCGCCCGGCACGGGCAGATGGAAGGTGGGGCCGGTGCCGGTCGCGTAGCGGATGTTGTAGACGAGCAGTCGCAATTCCAGGGTCCGTCGACGTGGGACAGGGGCACAGTCTATCGGCGCGGCGCCGCACGGGCGAGCGCGCGGCCCGCCGGCGCCTGTTCCTGTACACTGCGCCCATGTCGCAGGCCGACCCCATCCGCGTGTTCGTCTCCCACCTGTGGGAGCAGTCCGACGACTACCTGCGCGTGTTCGAGTTCCTCGAGAGCTCGCGCAATTTCTACTACCGCAACACGAGCACGCCGGATGCGATTCCGGGCGGCGACAAGGAGGCGCTCAAGGAGGACCTGCGGCGCCAGATCAAGGACGCCGAGGTCGTCGTGATGCTGCCGGGGCTGCACGCGCAGAACCAGGATCTCGCGATGTTCCAGGCCCTGTTCGCGCAGGCGAGCAGCAAGCCGGTCGTGCTGATGAAATTCTTCGGCGCCGAGCGGCCGCTGCCGAAGGCGCTGACCGAGCTTGCGAGTGTCGTGATCGACTGGGACGAGCGCGCGCTGGTCGACGCGATCCGCCACGAGGCGCGCCACGAGAACACGGCGCGCTGGGATGTGATCGAATTCAAGCTCGATTGATGTGCACGACCGCGGCGCCGCCCTTGTGGGCGTGCTGCGACTGACCGCACAGCGCGCCGAACAGCATCACGACGCGGCCCGCGATCTCGACCGCCTCTTCATTCGACATCTTGCGCACCGTGGCCTGCACGGCGTCTTCGGTGCGGCACAACGGCCGCTCGCGTACCATCGCGCGGCGCACGGCGATCAGGTCGTCGGCGAGATCGCGCGGCAGGTCGGCGCTTTCGATCGATGCGAGGTGCTGCCGGTACGCGCACGCCAGGCGCTCCTTGATCGGCCCGGTGCAAGTGAGGGTCAATGCGGCGCGTTGTACCTGCTCGATCACGGTGCTCATCGGTCCCCCGGGGGCGTTGTGTTACTTTTCAACGAGCTAGAGCGCGAATATAGCGCGCTGGTTTTGAAAGGCAACGTAATCTGGAGGCCGAATTCCAGCCGGGGCAGGGTTAAGCGCACAAATGTCATACTAGATATAGAATAAGAAAAGACCTGTAATCAATTGATTTATACCGATTAACCACTCCAGATCAGGCCTCGGCCGATTGTCCGCATGCGTACCGCGGGTTTAAGGTGAGTTCGGGCAACTCCCCATGTCCTCGAGGTACGAAGCCCATGAAGAACACCGACAGCCGGCGCCGGAACGCGCTGAAGCAGCGCTGGTCCGCACCGCTCGGCACGCCCACTGACCTGAAGTCACCCGCCACACGCGACATTGCCGCGGCGCTCAACCCGGTCCTCGCCGACGTGTACGCGCTGTACGTCAAGACCAAGAACTTCCACTGGCACATGAGTGGCCCGCACTTTCGCGATTACCACCTGCTGCTCGATGAGCAGGCCGCGCAGCTGTTCGCGATGACCGATCCGATCGCCGAGCGCATCCGCAAGATCGGCGGAACGACGCTGCGTTCGATCGGGCACATCGGCCGCATGCAGCGCGTGCTCGACAACGATGCGGAATTCGTCGAACCCTCCGACATGCTCGCTGAACTGCGCGACGACAACACCGCGCTCGCGGGCCGGTTGCGCGAAGCGCACGTGGTCTGCGACGGCTACCACGACATCGCCACCACGAGCCTGATCGAGAACTGGATCGACGAGGCCGAGCGCCGCACCTGGTTCCTCTTCGAGACCGGGCGGCGCGCCGACAGCAGCGGGCACTGAGGCTCGCTGCCGGCCCTGCTCAGCCGGTCGCGGGTGCGAGCCGCACGACGTTTGCGCCGGCGGCACGGCCCGAGATCATCGCCTCGGTGAGATAGGAGCCGTTCTGGTAGAGGTTCGAGAACATCGAACCGAGCTCGCCGGCCTCGTAGAGCCGGGGAATCGGTTTGTGCTGGTGATCGAGCACCTCTGACTCGATGTTGCGGCGCGCGCCGCCGCCGGTGCAGACGATCGCCGGCACGACCTCGATCGCGTAATAGGGCGGTGCCGCGATCGGCTGCAGCGTCTCGGCGCGCCGGCCGTATTCGGCGTCGTGCCCGGCCGCGCAGGCCTCGTTGTAGCGCCGCACGGTGGCCTCGATGACCGCCGGGTCGCGGTCGATCCGGCGCGCGAGCTCCGCGATCGAATCGGCCTTGACGATCCAGCCCTTGGCGACTTCGGCGCTGTTGTCGTCGCTCCAGTCGTACTGGTGCACGACCGCGTTCCACGACATGACCTTGGTGACCAGGTTGTTGTACAGCCGGGTGTTCTCGTCGAACAGCATGTGCATGCGCCCGACGCGCTGGTGCGGCAGGTCGATCCACTCGCCATGCACCTTCTGCTTGTAGTGCGTCAGCTGCCATTCGGAGGTCTCGTCGCAGAAGCGCGCGCCGGTGCCGCCGATGTCGATCCAGCTGAAGGACTGGAAGAAGAGCTGGCGCAGGAACACGGTCGGATGGTCCGGGAACCTGAAGCCCGGCCACACGCCGCCCGACTGCCCCTGGTTGCGCAGGTGCCAGAGATCGGCGCCGGCTTTCTGCAGGATACGGATGCCATCGCCGGTATTGCCCGGCGTGCCGAGCGGCCAGGCGTTCGAGAGGCCGAAATAATTGCGCTGCATGTCGAGATTGTTCTCGAAGCCGCCGGTCGCCATGATGACGCCGCGCCGCGCGCGGATCGCGAGGCGCCGGCCCGCACGCTCGACCAGCACGCCGAATACCTCGAGCGTGTCGGGGTCCTGCACCAGGTCGACGATCGGCGACTCGAACTCGCGGCGGATGCGCGACCGCTTCTCGACGCAGGCCTTGAACGTGAGCCATACGCCGCTCGGAATCGGCAGGATCGTCGCCGTGTGGGCCACCGCCTCGCGGGCACCGAGCTCCGGGAACTCGAGGATCGCCGCGCGCTCGCTCCAGCCCGCACCGTGGATGTACTGCGCACCGGCTTCCCTGGCACGCTCCTGGATGTAGGGTTCGAGCGCGCACATGCGCTCGGCCCACGCCGAGAGCATGTCCTCGGGAATCGGGTTCGACTCGCTCATCGCGCGCTGGTACGACTTCAGCGCCTCGACGTCCTTCGAAATCAGCAGCGACTGGCCCGAGGCGCGGCTGTTGCCACCCTGGTAGCACTCGGGCATCTTCTCGAGCACGAGGATATCGGCTTTCGGGTCGGCATCGTGCGCCTCGATCGCCGCCGCGGCGCCCGCGATGCCGTAACCGGCGATCACGACATCGGCTTCATCGTCCCAACGCGTTACGCTACCCGGACTCGCCATATCGACATCCTTTCGGAAACCGGTGATCTGCAGGGCCGACGAGCATGCCCGCAGCGACCGATCGAAGCCAACAACCCGGCGATGCGCCGTACAACCAGGAGACGTAGGACCCGATGGAATTGCGGCAACTCCGGCATTTTCTGGCCGTGGTCGATCACGGCAGCTTCTCGCGGGCCGCGCAGATGCTCGGCAAGTCGCAGCAGGCGCTGTCGAAGAGCATCCACGCGCTCGAGCAGTCGCTCGGCGTGCGCCTGCTCGACCGCAACCCGCGGGCATCGGCGCTGACCGCGTTCGGCCAGCTGCTGCTGCCGTTCGCGCGCAACATCGATCTCGAGGCGACTTCGTTTCGCGAACGGCTGACGGCCGTACGGCGCGCCGAGCGCGGGCGCGTACGGCTCGGCGCGAGCCCGGCGTCGGCGACGCAACTCGTGACGGAGGCGGTATTGCGCCTCGCGGCGACGCAACCCGAACTGCAGATCGCCGTGCTGTCGGGCATCTTCCAGGGCATGGAGCGCGAGCTGCTGGCCGGTGAGCTCGATCTGTTCGTCTGCATCGACAACGACGACGACGTGACGGAAGGCGTGGCCAGGGAGGTGCTGCTCGATGACGAATACCGCGTCGTCTGCGCGATCACCCACCCGCTCGCGAAAGCGAAGGCGGTGACCGCGATGCAGCTGACGCAGTACGGCTGGATCCTCGGACGCAACCTCGGCGAGATCGAGCAGGCGTGGCGCCGCGCGTTCGAGCAGGCGGAGCTGCCGGTGCCCGAGCCGGTCGTCGAGACAACCTCGATCGAGTTCTGCAAGCATGCGCTGCAGGCGGGCAACTACCTGAGCGTGCTGCCCGCACAGTTGATCGAGACGGAGCTGGAGCAGGAGATCCTGTGCCAGGTCGAGGCGCCGGACTTTCGCTGGCTGCGGCCCATCGCGCTGCATTACCGCCGCAGCGGCACGCTGAGTCCCGCGGTGCTCGCCGTGATCGACTCGCTGCATCGCGCGGCCGGGCGCTACCAGCGCAGGCCGCCGGCGTGAGGCCGCGGCGCGGACTCAGAACCAGGCTCTGATGCCCGCGACGGCCATCGTTTCGCTTCGGCCCTCTCCATCGGCGGCGAGCAGATCGGCGGTATTGCCGAGTGCGCGTGTGTAGGTGACTCCGACATACGGCGCGAACTGCCGGCTGAACTCGTAGCGCAGGCGCAGACCCGCGTCGATGCCCTGCAACCCCGACGCCACGCCGCGCGCCGGATCGCTCTTGCTGAAATGGCTCAGCCCGACGATCGGCTGCAGGATCAGCCGGTTCGTGATCAGCAGATCGTATTGGACTTCGATGCTCGCCGCGAAATGCCCTGACTCCGCCACGTAAGCCATCACGCTCGCTTCGAACCGGCCCGGCAGCAGGCCTTCGATTCCGATCGCGGCCCAGTTGCGCGATGCGCCCGGCTTGAAGTCGTGCTTGATACCCGCGACGATGTCCCACCAGGCGGCGACGCTGCGCCCGTACAGCACCTCGAGTTCGGCACCTTCGGTCACGCCGTCGACACGCTCACCCGCCGAGCGCAACCACAGGCGGTTGAGATCCGAGCCGAACCAGGCTTCGCCTTTCCAGGCGAGGTTCGTGCCGGCGTCCGCGTCGCGGAATTCGAACTGGTCGACCAGCACGAAGGCATTCTCCCCGGGCACGTGCTCCATGCCGGCTGCGAGCTCAGGGAAGGCCGCCTCGCGATCCGCATCAGTCAGTTCCGGCACCGGCGTGACGGGTTCGGCATCGCCGGCCGACGCGGCCGGTGCCGGCGCTGCGCGCTGCATCGCGTCGTGATCGTGGTGCGAGTGATCCTGCGCATGCGCGATCGAACTCGCGGCGAGTGCGGCTGCCAGCCACGACAGCGTGGTGGTATCAGTCCGCGCGCTCATTCCTCGACCCTCACTTCGCGCATCATGCCGGCTTCCATGTGATAGAGCAGGTGGCAATGGTAGGCCCAGCGTCCGAGCGCGTCGGCGCGCACGCGATAACTGCGCCGCGTGCCGGACGGCATGTCGATCGTGTGTTTGCGCAGATGGAACCGGCCGTGCGCATCCTCGAGATCGCTCCACAGGCCGTGCAGGTGGATCGGATGCGTCATCATCGTGTCGTTGACGAGAATGATGCGCATTCGCTCTCCGTAACGCAGTCGCAACGGCGCGGCATCCATGAATTTCTCGCCGTTGAACGACCACGCGAACTTCTCCATGTGGCCGGTCAGATGCAGCTCGATTTCGCGCTGCGGCTCGCGGCCGTCCGGATCGTCGAAGGCACTGCGCATCGCGGCATAGGTCAGCACCTTGCGGCCGTTGCCCCGCAGGCCGATGCCGGGATCGTCGAGCTTCGGCGCCGGCATCATCGTCTGCATGTCGACGAGCGGATTGCCGCGCTCGCTCGCCGGATGCTTCGGCATTCCGGGCATGTCGTGGCCGCTGTGGTCCGTGCCGTCGTGGCCCATGTCGGCCATCGTCAGCAGCGGGCGCCGATCGAGCGGCGGTACCGCATCCGCGAGGCCGGCCTGCGTCGCGAGCGTGCCGCGGGCGTAGCCGGTGCGGCCCATGTCCTGCGCGAAGATCGTGTACGCGTCCTGGCCCGAGGGTTCGACGAGCACGTCGAAGGTCTCGGCGACCGCGATCCGGAACTCGTCGACCGTGACCGGATGGATCGGCTGTCCGTCGGCCGCCACCACCGTCAGCCTGAGGCCCGGAATGCGCACGTCGAAATAGGTCATCGCCGAGCCGTTGATGAAGCGCAGCAACACTTTCTCGCCGGGCCGGAAGAGGCCGGTCCAGTTCGCGGCCGGCGTCGTGCCGTTCATCAGGAACGTGTACGTGTGGGCATTGACGTCGGAGATGTCGGTCGGCGTCATGCGCATCTGCGCCCAGCCGCGGCGCTCGGCGAGCGTCGCGGCGAGCCCGTCGCGACGCGCGTCACGGATGAAATCAACGAGCGTGCGCTGATAGTAGTTGTCGTAAGCCGAGTTCTTCTTCAGCCGGCGGAAGAGGGCGCCGGGGTCCTTGTCGGTCCAGTCCGAGAGCAGCACCACATGCTCGCGGTCGAACTGATAAGGCAGCGGCTCGCGCGGATCGATGATGATCGCGCCATAGAGACCTGCCTGCTCCTGGAACAGCGAATGACTGTGGTACCAGTACGTGCCCGACTGCCTGACGCGAAAGCGGTATTCGTAACTTCCACCGGGCGCGATGCCGTCGAAGCTGAGCCCCGGCACGCCGTCCATGTTGGCGGGCAGCAGCAGCCCGTGCCAGTGGATCGAACTCGGCGCGTGAGGCAGGCGATTGGTGACGCGCAGCACGACGCTGTCGCCTTCGCGCCAGCGCAGCGTCGGTGCGGGCAGCGAGCCGTTGACCGTCACGGCGGGGCGCTCGCGGCCGGTGAAATTCACGCCGGCCTCGCCGATGACGAGCCGGAAATCGGTGCCCTCGAGTACCGGCGGCGAGCCGGCGGCGGGCATCGCGCCGGACGCGGCGTGCAGGCCGCCTGCCACGAGCACGCTGCCCGCACCCAGGCCTTGGACGAAGCGACGGCGCGTGACGCCGGCGCTGGAATCGATCGACATCGGCAAACTCCAGAACGATTGAGCCGAACCCCGGGTCATGCCCGAGGCTCTCCGCGGGGAATCGGCTCAGGCGATCGGAGGTCGGATCGGCTCCGGGAGCTTCGGCGTACGCAACGCAATCTGCGGCGACGACGTGCTCGTGAGCAGTATGGGCGCTGCGTGGGCGACGGCACCGGGTTGGACGACCACAGGCAGATGGACGATCGCGCAATGGCACGCGGACATGCAGCAATCGTGTCCGCTATCCGCGGGTGCCGCAGGCACCGGTGCCCCGGTGCCGTTCACCGTATGACATGGCTGCTCCTGGGTCGGCACGGGCTCGGCCGCGATCGGTGCAGCCGACGCGGCAAAGCCGTTGAGGATGAAAGCGGCGCACGCGAGCAACGGGAGCAGTCTGGAATCTCGAAGCATTACGGGAGAGCCTACCGTGAACCTGCGGGCCAAGGCCATCTTGAGGCGGTCGGAGTGTCGGGGGTCATCTTGATCAGCTACTGGCGACGTTACACTTGACGTACCGCGCCCCAATGGGTAGTATTTCTACCCATGAACTCGAATCTCAATTCCCCGCAGTTCCGCGACGAACAGGCCGCCTACGACTACGTGGAGGCTCATCTCTGGCCGTCCGGCCCTGTGTGCCCCCATTGCGGCAATGACGACCAGAAGCGCATCACGTTGCTTCAGGGCAAGTCCACGCGCATCGGCACGCGCAAGTGCAAAGAATGCCGCAAGCCCTTCACGGTCAAGGTAGGCACGATCTTCGAGGACTCCAAGGCCCCGATGACGCACTGGCTTCAGGCTATCTACCTGATGTGCAGCAGCAAGAAAGGCATTAGCGCCCGTCAGCTCCAGCGCATGCTGGGCGGCAGCATGAAAACCGCTTGGTTCATGGCGCATCGCATCCGTCTTGCCATGGCTCCCGCTGCCGATGTCGGCCCGCTCGGCGGCGAAGGCGTGACGGTCGAGGCCGACGAAACCTACCTTGCCAAGTCGCCAAAGACTCGCAAGCCGGAAGGTCTCGCCATGAATGCAAAGTCTGCCCCGCAGGTGCTTTCGCTCGTCGAGCGCAACGGCCGCATCCGCTCGATGTACCTTGATGACAAGAACATTCGCGGCGCGCTCGCCACGCATCTGAATGAACGCTCGCGCTTGGTCACGGACGGCGCGCAGAGCTACAAGTTCGTCATGCCGACGCCCGAGCAGCACGAATCGGTCGATCATTCCAAGTTCGAGTTCGCGCGCGGCGACGTGCACACGAATACGCTGGAAGGCTTCTTCTCGATCTTCAAGCGCGGTCTTGTTGGCACCTACCAGCACATGGACAAGAAGCACCTTGACCGATACTTAGCGGAATTCGATTTCCGCCAGAACACGCGCGCGAAGCTCGGTATCAACGACACTCAGCGGATGGGTATTGCGGTCGCAGGCGCAAAGGGAAAGCGACTCACCTATCGGGGGCCTGGCCAAGCCTAAAGAATTAGAGGCCGAGCAAATCGCAGAGGCGGTAAAGTACGAAATCTGCGAAATTTGTTACCTGCAGTTTCTTTCAGACGGCGACTAACGAATACATCTGGGAAATAACCAACATGGCAAATACCAAGCCCTTCGTAGTCGTCGCTACTTCTTGCGAGAAGATTCTCACCGAAAAGGATGGCGTATGTAGCCTGATTCGAATTGTGGATACGTACCATATCCCCGATATATCGCCCGAAGTTCCGCCCGACGCTCAAATGCCCTTCCAAGCTTTAATTGTGCTGAAGTCAGGCGATCTAAAAGGACAATTCGAGGTTGGCCTTCAGATTAGGAAGCCTGACGGGACGATAAGTCAGCAGAACCCAAAGTGGCCGATTCTGCTAAACGGCGGCGAGCACGGAGCGAATGTCTTGCTCACATTCGCCCTGCCGCCCTCAATACTCGGGCTTTACTGGATCGATGTCCTATGGGGCGATGAGGTTCTGACCAGCTTTCCTGTCAAGCTGGCAAAGCAACAACAAACGGTCGCGGACCAGCCTGATACGAGCTCGCCGAAGTAGTAATTGCTCGCTGCGAACCAGAGGAGCCATCTAGATACACCGTAGCCGTAACCTGCCGAAGCAGACTTCGAAGTTCCTCGCGCAGCTCGAACTCAGTCAAATGGGAACTGGAATGCTCTGATAGCGCAAGTTCGATCGCCGAAACCAACGCCTGAGCAGGAAGCGTGCTATCACGATGCATATTCCAGCTATGAACAACAAGCCAATCCTCGAAGTCCTCTAGCGACACTTGGTCACAAAGAAGATCAAAGAGCTTCTGCCTAACTTCATATTCCTGAATCATGACCGAAAAGTCTTACTCTGTTGTCCGAGTTGATGAGTGGTCGCTGCGCAAAATGTTCAATGAAGGCCGGTACTGGGAGCGTGCCCAATCCCACGAGCTAGTCACGCGAGTCGGCCATAACAAACATCCCGCTCCACCAGAATCCGGGCAACCTCACTGCACACGAAGCCAAGAAGTCACCTACTACGACCCAATCACCAACACCGAGCTTGCCCGCGTTCATCAGTACTTGAGGCCGGACAATTCACTTGGTGGCAGCGGGATGCCAGACCCAAAGACACTCTTGCACAACGGGGTTCTTTACCACCTACACAAGAAGCCTAAGCCGAATCAGCACACGAGCATTCCGCCAAGCCCAATTAAGAAACTTGCCCGGCGCATCGGCCGTAAACTAAGTCACATTTGGCGCAAGAGCCGCCGCCATCTGCGCCAGATTGTGGGCTTTGAGACACCCAGAAGGTAGTACTGTTTATTCAGACAGGCAGCCTTGCGGTAAGATGGCGAGATCTATGGAAAAGTCACTGCCTAAGTCCAAGCGCATGACACCAGCCGAACAGCTCGCGGAGTTCAAGGCGATGGCCGCGGAAGTCGGCGCTGACGAGCGGCCGGGCGCGCTAGAGCGGGCCTTTGGCAAGCTCGATCCCAAGAAGACGCCAAAAGCGCCCGCGAAGTCCAAGTAGGCCGGTTCGGCCACTCCATCAGTTCCTAGTAGCGTGGTACGCATTGTGTATCATCGCCCAGCTACTTCGCATAATGGATATTATGTCAAATAATAGATATCTGCTGTGGCCTGTGAATGCTCCGATGCGGATATGTACCCTGCTGCGGTTACGACTTGTGTGACGGAGGGATCGATACGATCTCGACGATCGTTTCCAGCCCTGCATCGAGATTCGCGCGGAAGCGACCGGCATCGATTCGAGGCGCGCGGTCAGCTACTTTCGCGAGGATCGCTCGAGGCACGAACCGACGGGGACGAACCGGCCTGCGCAGCTCCCGCTGCGTGATCCTCCGGCTCATGAACTAAGCGTAGCATCCGTAGCACACTGTTCGGACAGGCGGGACACAGTTTCCTGGTGCCCGCCGCCGAATCCCACCATGCGCTCAGTCCGCGCGAACCGCCTCGACCTGGATCCGCAGTTTCACTTTCTGCTTGAACCCGTAGGCTGCGCCGTAGTCGACGCCGAAATCGCTGCGATCGAATTCCGCTTCGGCGTCGGCACCGCAGACTTCCTTCTTCAACATCGGATTCTCCTTGCAGAGGAAGTCATCGATGTCGAGCGTCAGCGGCTTCGTCACGCCATGCAGCGTCAGCGAGCCGATGGCCTTCGTGGGTTTGCCGTCCTCGAAGTCGGCCAGCTTGCCCTTGTAGACGGCGGTCGGGTACTGCGCCGCGTCGAAAATCTCGGGCGACAGCGCATGTTCATTCAACTCGTCGTGGCCGAAGTCGATCGACGCGATGTCGATGGTGACCTCGACCGTACCCGTCTTCGCCGCCGTGTCGAGCACGATGACGCCCGAGGACTTGTTGAACTTGCCGCGCCACGTCGACAGGCCGCCCATGTGGTCGGCCTCGAAGCTCGGATAGGTGTGATTCGGGTCGATGTCATACTTGACCGGCGCCGCGAATGCCGCCGACAGCCCGAGCGCGAGCAGGCTCCCACCGAGGGTGAGTTTGCTGAACATTGATTGCATCCTGATCTCCTCCGGCGCGTGTCAGCGCCTCCATCAATTTACGCATGAGTTCGACCGCCATGCTGTCGGACAAACTCCCGTCTTCCTGAAACTTGTCGGCTGCCAGGTTCACGATCACCTGCGGGCGCGTGAGCACCCGTGCGTCGAGCCCGAACAGTATCTGCCGCAGGTGGTCCTGCGCGCGCACGCCGCCGAACATGCCCGGCGAGGCGCTCATGATAGCCGTCGGCTTGCCGGCAAGTGGCGCCGGGTTCAGCCTCGACAGCCAGTCGAGCGCATTTTTCAGCACGCCGCTGATCGAATAGTTGTACTCCGGGGTGACGATCAGCACCCCGTCGGCGTCGGCGATACGCTCGCCGAGCGCGGCCACGGCTGCCGGCCAGCCCTCGCTTCGCAGATCCTCATCGTACAGCGGGATGCCCTGCAGCGTGGCCACCTCGACCTCGACACCGGCGGGCACGAGCCCGGCCGCCGCGTGCGCCAGCCGCGTGTTCAGCGAGTCGGCGCGCAGGCTGCCGGAGATCGCGACTATCCTCATGCGAACCTCCCGGAGCTGTAGTCGTCGACCGCCTGGATGATCTGCGCGCGCGTGTTCATCACGAACGGCCCGTACTTGACCACCGGCTCGCGCAGCGGCCGGCCCGCGACCAGGATGAAGCGCGTCGGCGCCACGTCGGCTTTCGCCAGCAGCCTGTCGCCGCTGGCAAGTACCGCGAGGTCGCCGCGCACGGCTTCGCTCGCGCGCTCGCCGAGCTTCAGCTGCCCTTCGAACACGTAGACGAACGCTGAATGATCGGCCGGCAACGCGTGCTCGAAGCTCGCACCGGCAGGCAGTGAGACGTCGAAGTACAGCGGCTCGATGGCCACGCCCTCGACCGGCCCGCGGGTCTCCGTGCCGCCGGCGCCCACATGGGTGCCCGCGATCACACGCACCTGCACGCCGCCGGCCTCCTCGACCAGCGGAATGCGCTCCGGCGCGATGTCCTGGTAGCGCGGTGCCGTCATCTTGTCCTTTGCCGGCAGGTTCACCCACAGCTGGAAGCCGCGCATGCGGCCCTCCTCCTGCTCGGGCATTTCCGAATGGATGATGCCGTGGCCCGCGGTCATCCACTGCACGCTGCCGGGCACGAGCAGGCCTTCGTTGCCCTGGTTGTCCCGATGGCGCATGCGGCCCTCGAGCATGTAGGTGACGGTCTCGAAGCCGCGATGCGGATGGCTCGGGAAGCCGCCGATGTAGTCGGCCGACTGGTCCGAACCGAACTCGTCGAGCAGCAGGAATGGATCGAGGTCGGTGAGCGTGCGCCCGCCGATCACGCGGGTCAGCTTCACGCCGTCGCCGTCGCTGGTGGCCTGTCCGCGCACGAGCTGCGTGACCTCGCGCGTCCCGGTGGTGGTCTGGTGAAGGTTTTTCATGGGCCTCAATGTACGCGACCGAAGCCCCGCCGCCAGCCACCGCCAGCCGAATGTGGCGTTCGGTATACTCGAACGATGGAGTACAAACTCGAGGATATCGAGACTTTCCTCGCGGTCGTCGAGGCCGGCAGCGTCAGCGCCGGCGCGCTGCGGCTCAATCTCGCCAAATCGGTCGTCAGCGAGCGGGTCACGAGGCTCGAGCGGGCCCTCGGCGCGACGCTGCTGCACCGCTCGGCGCAGGGTGTCACGCCGACCGACCGGGGCGTCGATTTCTACCAGCGTTCGCGCACCGTGCTCGAGCAGCTCGACGCGGCCGCCGAGTCGGTGACCGAGGACGAGGGGACGCTCGCCGGACTGCTGCGGATCGCCGCGCCGATGAGTTTCGGTGCGCGCTGGCTGGGCCCCGCCCTCTTCCCGCTGCTGCGCGCGCATCCGCAGCTGTCGGTCGCGCTCGACCTCGACGATCGCCGCGTCGACCTGCTCGCCGGTGGCTATGACCTCGGCATCCGCTCGGGCCGCCTTGCCGATTCGAGCCTGGTGGCGAAGCGCCTGGCGCGCACGCGCGTGATCGTCTGCGCGAGCCCCGAGTACCTGCAGCGGCACGGCAGCCCCGCGACGCTCGAGGAACTCGCGCGGCACGCCACGATCGGCTATTCGCTGATACCCGCGGACCAGAGCTGGCAGTTCGAGCCGGCACGCAAAGGCGGGGAGCCGCGCACCGTCACGACGAAATGCCGCATCGTGATCAACAACGGCGATGCGATGCGCGAGGCCGCGATCGCGGGGCTCGGCCTGGTGGTTCTGCCCAGCTTCATCGTCGCCGATGCGCTGCGTGCCGGCACGCTGGTCAATGCTGCGCCGGCCCTGCGGCCGCTCGGTGCGGCGGTGTGGGCGATGTACCCGCACACCCGCCATCCGTCCCGCAAGGTGCGCGCGATCATCGAGCACCTGCGCCGGGCGTTCCGCGACGGCGAGCTGTGGGAAGAGGGACTGCCCGGCTAGTGCCCGGCCCAGTCGAGGATCACCTTGCCCGACTGGCCGGAACCCATGATGCCGAAGCCTTCGTCGAAGGCATCGATCGGCAGGCGATGCGTGATGACGGGCCGGACATCGAGCCCGCTCTGCAGCATGCTCGACATCTTGTACCAGGTCTCGAACATTTCACGGCCATAGACACCCTTCAGCATCAGGCCCTTGAAGATCACCTGGTCCCAGTCGATACCCGTACCTGCCGGCATGATGCCGAGCATCGCGATGCTGCCGCCGTGGTGCATCGTGCGCAGCAGTTCACGGAACGCGCCCGGATGGCCCGACATCTCCATGCCGACGTCGAAGCCCTCCTCCATGCCCAGGTCACGCATCGCGGCATCGAGCGATTCGTGGGCCACGTTGACGGTGCGCGAGGCGCCCATGCGCCGCGCCAGGCCGAGCCGGAACTCGTTCACGTCGGTAATCACGATGTGGCGCGCGCCGGCGAAGCGCGCGACTGCCACGGCCATGATGCCGATCGGGCCAGCGCCGGTGATCAGCACGTCCTCGCCGACGACGCCGAAGGACAGTGCGGTATGCGTCGCGTTGCCGAACGGATCGAGGATCGAGGCGATCTCGTCGTCGATCGCGCCCGGCAGCTTGAACAGGTTCACGGCGGGCAGCGCCATGTACTCGGCGAAGCAGCCGGGGCGGTTGACGCCGACACCGACGGTGTTGCGGCACAGATGCCGGCGCCCGGCCCGGCAATTGCGGCAATGACCGCAGGTCAGGTGGCCCTCGCCGGATACGCGGTCGCCGACTGCGAAGCCGCGCACTTCGCTGCCGAGATCGACGATCTCGCCGCAGTATTCGTGGCCGATCGCCATCGGCACGTGGATCGTGCGGCGCGCCCAGTCGTCCCAGTTGTAGATGTGCATGTCGGTGCCGCAGATCGCGGTCTTGCGCATGCGGATCAGCACGTCATTCGGACCGATCGTCGGTTCGGAAATGTCCTGCATCCAGATGCCGGGTTCGGCCTTGGCCTTCACGAGCGCTCTCATGGCATCATTATGCATGCAGTTGCCCGTCTCCGCCGGGCCGGTGGAGGCCCGTGAGTGAACCCGTCCCCGATCGAGCTGGTTGCCGCCCTGCTGTTCGCAGTTGCGATTCTGCACACTTTTTCGACGAAATTCTTCGAACAGATGGCCCGCTACCGGCCCGCGCATGCCGGCATCTGGCACCTGCTCGGCGAAGTGGAAGTCGTGTTCGGCTTCTGGGCGCTCGTGCTGGTCGTCGTGATGATGGCGCTCGAGGGCAGCGAGGCCACGACCCGCTACATCGATGCGCGCAACTTCACCGAGCCGATGTTCGTGTTCGCGATCATGGTGATCGCCGGGACGCGGCCGGTCATCCGCGCCGCGCAGTCAGGCGTCACGCTGCTCGCGCGGGCGGCGCCGCTGCCGGGCAGCCTCGCGTTCTATTTCCTGACGCTCGCGCTCGTGCCGCTGCTCGGCTCGTTCATCACCGAGCCGGCCGCGATGACGCTCGCCGCGCTGATTCTTGCGCAGCGGATCTTTACGGCCGGCGTATCGACGCGGCTGAAGTATGCGACGCTCGGCGTGCTGTTCGTGAACGTGTCGATCGGCGGCACGCTGACACCATTCGCTGCCCCGCCGGTGCTGATGGTCGCGGACACATGGAACTGGGATACGGCCTACATGATGTCCGCATTCGGCTGGAAGGCCGCAATTGCCTGCGGCGCGAACGCGCTCGGAGTGACGCTGCTGTTTCGCAGGGAACTGAGCCACCTGACGCCGGCGCTCGCGGCAAGCCAGGGTGAACCGGTGCCGGTCGCGCTGACGTTCGTGCACCTCGCATTTCTCGCCGGCGTCGTCTATTTCTCGCATCATCCGGCGATGTTCATGGGCCTGCTGCTGTTCTTTCTCGGCATCGCCGGCGCCTACCGGCGCCACCAGGACCGGCTGATCCTGCGCGAGGGCCTGCTGGTGGCGTTCTTCCTCGCGGGCCTGGTCGTGCTCGGCGGCCTGCAGCAATGGTGGCTCAGCCCGCTGCTGCTCGGCATGAGCAGCGACTCGGTGTTCGTCGGTGCGACGATACTCACGGCCTTCACCGACAACGCGGCGCTGACCTACCTCGGCTCGCAGGTCGACGGCCTTTCAGAGGCCTTCAAATACGCGCTGGTCGCCGGCGCCGTCACGGGCGGAGGGCTCACGATCATCGCCAACGCGCCGAACCCGGCGGGCATCGCGATCCTGCGCGGGCATTTCGCGGATGGTGCCGTACACCCGCTCGGCCTGCTGCTCGCCGCACTGGCGCCGACGCTCGTCGCCGCGCTGGCATTCCGCTATCTTTGAAGTTGATGATGGCACCGGTTACACGCACGATCCTGATCGTCACCGTCGTCGCCTTCCTGCTGCAGGGCGCGTCCGAAACGTATGCGCTGCAGTTCGCGCTGTGGCCTCCCGGGCCGCTGTTCCGGCCGTGGCAGCTCATCACCTATGCGTTCCTGCACGGCAGCACGGTGCACATCTTCTTCAACATGTTCGCCGTGTACATGTTCGGCAGCGAACTCGAACGCTACTGGGGCCCGCGGCGCTACCTGTTCCTCTACGGCTCGAGCATCCTGTTCGCCGGCCTGACGCAGCTGTACGTCGCCTCGAAGAGCGCCGTGATGTATCCGACGCTCGGCGCATCGGGCGGCGTCTTCGGCCTGTTGCTCGCCTACGCCGTGCTGTTCCCGCGCCGCCGGCTGATGCTGCTCTTCCCGCCGATCCCGATGCCCGCGTGGCTGTTCGTCTCGCTCTACGCGATCCTCGAGCTGTTCATGGGCGTCACGGGGCGCCAACCGAACGTCGCGCACTTCGCGCATCTCGGCGGCATGCTCGGCGGCTGCATCGCGCTGCTCAGCTTCCGCGCGCGAGCCTGATCAACCGCCAGCGCCCGGAGCGCCAGCGCCACAGCATCGCAAGCCCCAGCAGCATCGCGTAGCTCATCAGCGCGAGCCAGCCGCCGAGCGCGCCGAGCCCGGCCTGCGGCAGGCCGTCGATCCAGCCGTGCCCCGGCGCGAACACGAGGGTGTGCGACAGCGGCACGAAGAAGAGCCACGACAGCGTGAGTGCGGTCGCCGCCGGCACGCGCGTGTCGCCCGCGCCGCGCAGCGCCGACGCCGAACCGAAGTACAGGCCGTCGAAGGCCTGATACAGCGCGGCCGGCCACAGCACGAGCAGTCCGACCGCGATCGCCTCGCGCGCCGCGGCGTCGACCGGCGGCACGAACACCGGCAGCAGCCAGCGCCCGCCGGCGAGGATCAGCAGGCCCATGCAGGCCATGAAGGCGCAGCAGACCGCGATCACGCGCGTGCCGATCTGCCGCGCCCACTCGCGCTCGCCCGCGCCGATCGCCTGCCCAACGTAGGTCGTGCCTGCGGCCGCGATGCCGAGTGCCGGCAGGTAGGCGAGCGAGGTAAACATGATCACGACCTGGGTTGCGGCTGCCGCGCTGCTGCCGGTCTGCACGATCATCAGCTGAAAGAGCGCGACGCCGAGCACGTCGGCGCCGTACATCACGCCGACCGGCAGGCCGATCCGCAGCTGGCGCAGGATCTGCGTGCGCACCGGCCGCCAGGTCAGCCGCGAGCGGAATGCGCCGGCGTAGCGCGGCGACAGCAGGATCGCGAGCGCAAACCCGAGGCCGAGCAGCTGCGCGGCGTTGGTGCCCCAGGCCGCGCCGGCCATGCCGAGGTCGAGCCCGAACATGAAGAACTGGTTGGCGGGCACGTTCGCGAGCATCGTGACGCCGGCGATCGCGAACGTCGTGCGCGTGGCGCCGATGCCCGTGAAGAAGCCGGTGACCGACCACGTCGCGAGGCCCAGTGCCGCGCCCAGCATGCGCGGCTCCCAGTACTCGAGTGCGAGGCGCTGCACCTCGGGGTCGAGGTGAAACGGCACGAGCATCCACGGCCCGAGCACCGCCAGCAGCAGAAACGCCGGGACCGTCGCGAGGGCCGACCACAGGCCCGACCAGGCCGCCTGCGAGGCGCGCGCGCGGCGGCGTGAGCCGAGCGCCTGCGCAACGAAAGTCTGGACCGCGAAACTCACGCCGCCCAGTACCAGAATCACGCAGGTCATGATCCAGTAGATCGCGCCCATGCCGGCGAGCGCGTCGGTCGAGAGCCGCCCGATGAACCAGGTGTCGGTCAGATTCAGCACCGCCTGGATGGCGTTGGTCGCCATCAGCGGTGCCGCGAAGCGCAACAGCGCGCGATGATCGACCCGCGGGCGGCCGTCGTGCCCCTGCCGTGATGCCGGCAATGCGGGCGTCATGCAGAGGCGGTCCGCAGCTCTCCGGTCAAATGGGCCTTGCCGCCCGGGTCCTTCAGCGTGAACGAAGCGCGACCCTGGGTCGCACGGCTTTCGAGCGCCAGTTCGGCGGGCAGGTAGACGGGCATCCGGAACACGACGTCGAGCGTGGTGCGTCCACGCGCCTGTGTCTCGCCGACCTCGGCTGCACAGCGCGCGAGCGACCACATGCCGTGCGCGATCGCCTTCGGGAAGCCGAACGGCCGCGCGAGCAGATCGCCCAGATGGATCGGGTTGTAGTCGCCGGACACGGCCGCGTAGCGCCGCCCGAGCCCGGCCGGCGCGCTGAAGCGCGTCACGCGCACCGGTGTGGGGTCGGCGGCTTCCTCGCGTTCCCGCTCGCGCTCGCGCGCGCGCTCCACGACCAGCTGGCGTGCACCGGTCATGCGCTGGGCACGTGCGAGGAAGGTGCAGGTCTCGCGCCAGGTCACGGCGCCGTCGACGGTGGCCTCGGTCTCCAGGTCGAATTCCTGGCCACGCTCCGTGTCACGGTGTCCCTCGATCCAGCTGCGCAGCGCCATCGGTCGCGCCGGGTCCTGCGCCTGCTCGCGCACGATGCGGTTGCGCACGTGCACCACCCCGAGCACGCTGACCGGAAACGCCGGCGAGGCCAGCATCGACAGATGCATGCCGATCGCCAGCATGTGCGGCCAGGCGATCGGCACGACGTCCGCGTGCGGCAGGCCGCAGACGGCGGCATAGCGCTGCAGGCGCTGCGGGTCGGGCTGGATCGGCGCGAGTGATGCCTCGATGCGCGGCACCTGCACGTCCGCGGGCATGTAGCGCGGCTTGCGCGCCGCGACGACACGGAGATAGTTGCCCCAGATGCCCGGCGGCGACCTGAACTGCAGATTGACGTTCGCGGCCATGTTCGCTGCCGGCCCGTTCAGGGCGTCACGCGATCGAGTACGAGCTCGCGCAGGCCGTCGGTGCCGACGTCGTAGCTGAGCTCACCGTAGGGGTCGCCGCGCGCCGCTTCCGGCTGGCCCGACAGCGACACTCGCGCGACGACCTCGACTCGCTTGCCGGCGGTGATCGCGCGCCCGGGCATCATCGCGTCGGCGGCGGTCAGTTCCACTTCGAGCGGAAACTTCGCCGCGAGCCGCTTCACGGCCAGTGGTGGCCCCGCCGAGCCGGGGTCACGCACGAACACGAACAGCGGCGCGCCGCTGCCCGCGCGGGCGGCGACGTCCGCGCCCGCACTGACTTTCACGCGCACGACTGCCGGTGCGACCGGACCCGCGGCGAGCTGATGGTCGATCGCCGCGATCTGCTGCTCGAGCAGCGGGCGCACATTCGCGGGCGGATCCAGCGTCAGCAGCGTGGCGAAGCGCTCGCGCGCCAGCGGCAGATCACCGCGCCGCATCGCCACGATCGCCCCGAAGAACAGCGCCTTGCCCGCCTTCGGATCGATCTCGAGCGCGCGCTCGAACAGCTCGCCGGCACGCCCGGCCAGCTCGCCCTCGTCCATGATCGCGAGCACTTCCGCCCTGCCCACCAGCGCCTCGACATTGCGCCCGCCGCCCAGACGGTCGGCGCGTTCGTAGGCGCGCAACGCGAGCGGGTACTGCTCGAGCGCGACGTATGAGCGGCCGAGCATCAGCCAGCCCTCGAGGTCGTTCGGCTCGCGCTCGAGCCGGCGCGCGAGCGTCGAGACCATGCCCGCGGGCGTGCCGGCCGACGGCGTCTGCGGCCAGGTCCAGTTGCTCCAGGTGGCATAGAGCCCGACGCTGCCGGCGAGCAGCACCGCGATGCTGCCGAGGGCGGCCCACTGTGCCGGTTTCTCGCCGCGCAACAGCGGTATCGCGACGACGGCGATCGCGCCGAGGACCAGGGTGGCGGCAAGGATGACGAACGGCAGCATCAGGAATCCGGTGTATCGAAATCGGGATCATCGGCGACCATCGCCGAGCGGCGGCGCACGATGCGCCACGCGACGACCACGCCGCCGAGCAGCAACACACCCGGCAGCGCCCAGAGCCATGCGGTGCGCGCCGACATGCGCGGCCGGAAGAGGATGAAATCGCCGTAGCGCGCCGACATGTAGTCGCGTACCTGCTGGTCGCTGCTGCCGGCGAGCAGCTGCTCGGCGACCTCGCGGCGCAGGTCCGATGCCAGACCCACCGGCGAGTCGGCGATCGACTGGTTCTGGCACTGCATGCAGCGCAGCTCGTGCGTGAGCGCCTCGTAACGCGCCTGCAGCGCCGGGTCCGGCAGCTGCGTCGTGTCGATCGCGAGGGCTGCCGGCGCGAGCAGCAGGCCGGCGATCGCGAGCAGGACGCGCGCCTTCACGGGGTCACCGCCCGCGCGACGAAGTCGCTCTCCCAGATCGCGTCGGTCAGCGCGCCGATCTGCTTGTGGACGATGATGCCGCGCGGATCGATCAGGAAGCTCTCGGGCGCGCCGTAGACGCCGTAGTCGATCGCGACGCGCCCGTCCGCGTCGACCGGTACCGCGACGTACGGGTCACCGAGCTGCGCGAGCCAGCCGAGCGCCCCGGCGCTGTCGTCCTTCCAGTTCAGGCCCACGATCGGCAGCTTGCCGGACGCCTTCGCCGCCATCAGCGCTGCGTGCTCCGCCCGGCATTCGACGCACCAGGTTCCCCAGACGTTGAGCACGTACCATCTGCCCCGCATGCTGCGCGAATCGAACGGCCGGTCGGGGTCGCGAAGGTCGGGCAGCACGAAGTCCGGCGCCGCCTTGCCGATCAGCGGTGAGGCGACGACGCCTTTCGTCTTCGAGTTCTTGATGCCGACGCCCAGCACGATCGCGAGCAGCGCGAAGGCCACGAGTGGCCACAGGTAGCGATTCACGCGATACTGCCCTGCCCCGCGCCGATCGGCTCCGCCGCCGTGGCGCGCGCCGTGCGGTAGCGCCGGTCGCTCGCGGCCAGCAGGCCACCCAGCGCCATCAGCAGCGCCGCGAGCCAGATGTAGTTGATCAGCGGGCGCACCTGGATGCGCAGGCTCCAGCGGCCCGCGCCGAGGTCCTCGCCGAGCGCGACGAACAGGTCGCGGCCCGCCTGCGAGCGGATCGCCGCCTCGGTCATCACCGACTGCTGCACGAAATAGCGCCGCTTCTCCGGCTGCAGAGTCGCGATCGACCGGCCATTGCGCGCCACCTGGACGACGCCGTGCACGCCGTCGTAATTGGGCCCGTGCAGTGCGTCGACGCCGTCGAAGCGGAAGTCGAAGCCGCCGACCTGCACGGTCTCGCCGCGCGCGAGCGCGACGTCGCGTTCGACGGTGTAGCTCTCGACGGCGGTGACCGACACGACGAATACGCCCACCGCAACGTGCGCGAGCGTCATGCCGAGCACGGCGCGCGGCAGCGAGAGCCGGCGGCGCAGCCGGTCGATCGGATCGACGAGTGAGGACAGCACGAGCCAGATGCCGAGCGCGATGCTGACCGGCGCGAGGCCCGGACGGCCGGCGTAGTAGCCGAACACGACCGCGAGCGAGACCGCGAGCGAGATCAGGCCGGTCACGATCACGGGCCGGCTGCGCTCGCGGATGCGCCCGCGCTTCCAGTTGCTGTGTACGCCGATCGCGGCCAGCGCGATCAGCGGCAGCATCGGTAGCAGGAAGGTGGGATTGAAGTACTGCGGCCCGACCGACAGGGTGCCGAGGCCGAGCGTGTCGGAGATCAGCGGCGCGAGCGTGCCGCCGAACACGGTCGCCGCGGCGATCACGAGCAGGATGTTGTTGAACAGCAGGAAGGACTCGCGCGAGGCGAACTCGAAGCCCGCGGCTGATCTCAGCAGCGGTGCGCGCCACGCGTACAGCGACAGCGCCCCGCCGATCATGATCACGAGGAACGCGAGGATGAACACGCCCCGCGCCGGATCGGCCGCGAACGAATGCACCGACACGAGCACGCCGGAGCGCACCAGGAACGTGCCGAGCAGGCTCAGCGAGAACGCGATGATCGCGAGCAGCAGCGTCCAGCTCTTGAACAGCCCGCGCTTGTCGGTGACCGCGAGCGAGTGGACCAGCGCCGTGCCGACCAGCCACGGCATGAACGAGGCGTTTTCGACCGGATCCCAGAACCAGTAGCCGCCCCAGCCGAGCTCGTAATAGGCCCACCAGCTACCGAGCGCGATGCCGACAGTGAGGAAGGCCCAGGCGGCCAGTGTCCACGGCCGGGTCCAGCGCGCCCAGGTCTGGTCGAGACGCCCCTCGAGCATCGCGGCGACCGCGAACGCGAATGCCACCGCGAAGCCGACATAGCCCGTGTACAGCAGCGGCGGATGCATCGCGAGCGCCGGATCCTGCAGCAGCGGATTCAGGTCGCGGCCGTCGGCCGCGGCCGGATCGAGGCGCAGGAACGGGTTCGACGTCGCGAGCGTGAACAGCAGGAAGCCGAAGCTGACGAGCCCGAGCACGCCGAGCACGCGCGCCGCGAAGCGCGGCGGCAGCCGCGAGATGCCGAAGGCGACCGCGATCGTCCAGCAGGCGAGCAGCACGATCCACAGCAACAGCGAGCCCTCGTGCGCACCCCAGACCGCGGCGATGCGGTAGACCAGCGGCAGCGCCGAATTGGAGTTCTGCGCGACGTAGACCACCGAGAAGTCGAAGCGCACGAAGCTCGCGATCAGGCAGCCGAACGCGGCCGCGACCATGACCGCCTGGCCCGCCGTCGCGGGCACCACGGCCGCGAGCCAGCGGTCGCGGCCGAGCGCGGGGCCGGCGAGGCCGAAGAACGCCTGCAGCGCCGCCAGCAGCAGCGCGAGGATCAGTGCGAAATGGCCGAGTTCGGGCAGCATCGCATCAGCCCTGCGGCGGCGCCGTGGTGCCCGGCTGCGGCGTCTTCAGCGAGCGCGAGACCTCGGGCGGCATGTAGTTCTCGTCGTGCTTCGCGAGCACCTCGTCGGCGGTGAACACGCCGTCGCTGCCGAGCCGGCCGTGCGCGACGACGCCCTGCCCTTCGCGGAACAGATCCGGCAGCACGCCGGTGTAGTGCACCGGCACCGAGCGCTGGAAATCGGTCACGACGAAGCGCACTTCGAGGCTGCCCGGCGCGCGCACGACGCTGCCGTCCTCGACCATGCCGCCGAGCCGGAAGCGCTCGCCGGCCGGCGCCTCGCCGTTGGCCACCTGGGTCGGGTCGAAGAAGAACATCACGTTGGTGCGAAACGCCTGCAGCGCGAGCACGCCGGCGATGCCGACACCGGCGAGGATTCCGATCACGAGCAGCAGGCGGCGGCGGCGCGGCGTCATGGGTCGTCTCCAATGCGCGCGCGGCGGCGCGCCTCGGCCAGCGCGCTGCGCAGGCTGCGCCGCGCGGCAATGATGTTCCACGCAATGATACCGAAGGTCAGCGCCATCGATGGCCACACCGAGCCCGCATAGCCCCCCATCGCCAGGAATCTGCTCATTGCGTCACCATTTCGGTTACCCAGCGGGCCTGCCGCTCGCGCCGCAGGATTTCGGCACGCACGCGCACCAGCACCAGGGCGGCGAACAGCAGTGTAAACCCGACGAACATGATCAGCAGCGGCGTCAGCATCGGCCAGCTGATCGACGGTTTGCCGAACTTCATCACCGACGGCGCCTGGTGGATCGAGTTCCACCACTCGACCGAGTAGCGGACGATCGGCACGTTGATGACGCCGACGATCGCGAGCACGGCGCTCGCCCGGTCCGCCCGTTGCGGATCCTCGATGGCCGAACGCAGGCCGATGTAACCAAGATACAGGAACAGCAGCACGAGCTCCGCGGTGAGCCGCGGGTCCCATGCCCAGTAGGTGCCCCACATCGGCTTGCCCCACAGCATGCCCGTACCGAGCGCCGCGACCGTGAACCAGGCGCCGACCGGCGCGCAGCTCGCGGCGACGGCGTGCGCGGCCTTCATCCGCCAGATCAGGCCGATCGCCGCGGTGACCGCCATCATCGTGTAGGCCATCAGCGACAGCCAGGCGCTCGGCGCATGCACGTAGATGATGCGAAAGCCGTCGCCCTGCTGGTAGTCGGGCGGCGCGAGCACGAGTCCGCCGTAGAGCCCGGCGGCGATCAGGATCGCGGCGGGCCAGGCGAACCAGGGCACGAGCGTGCCGGCGAGCCGGTAGAGGTGCGGCGGCGAGCCGAAGCGGTGAAACCAGGTCCAGTCCATTGTCACTCCAGGCTGATGCGCACGGCCGCGGCGGCGGCGAGCGGCGCCAGCGTCAGGCCGAGCACGACGAAGGCGGCCAGCAGGTACATCGGCCCCGCGACCGGTTCACCCGCGATCGCGCGGGCGGTCGCCTGCGCGCCGAAGATCAGCAGCGGTACCGCGAGCGGCAGCGTCAGCAGCGACAGCATCGCACCGCCGCGCCGGATGCCGAGGGTCAGTCCGGCCGTCACGGCGCCGAGCAGGCTCAGCGCGATCGTGCCGAGCGTGATCGAGGCGATGATACCCGGCACCGCTTCCACGGCCACGCCGAGCCCATAGGCGGCCACCGGGCTCATCAGCGCCAGCGGCAGGCCCGTGAGCAGCCAGTGCGACAGCGTTTTCGCGAACAGCAGCCAGGTCAGCGACTGGCCCGACAGCGCGTACTGCTCGAGCGTGCCGTCCTGCGCGTCGTCGCGGAACAGGAATTCGATCGCGAGCAGCGAGGCGAGCAGCGCCGCGACCCACAGCACGCCGGGCGCGACGTCGCGCAACCGCGACGGTTCGGGCGACAACGCGAGCGGAAACAGGGTTGTCACGATGGCAAAGAACAGCAGCGGGTGGAGAAGTTGCGCGCGATTGCGAAAAGCGAGACGCAGGTCGCGTTCGATCACGAGCCTTGCGGCCTGCCATGCACCACTCATTTTGATGACAGTCCGAGCCGCCGCGTTCCCGCTTCGACCACCGGCAGCGGCGCATGCACCGCCGCGACGACGATTCCGCCGGCGACGATCTGGCGCTCGACCAGCCGGCCGACGAGCGCCTGGCCGTCGGCATCGAGGTGGGTCGCCGGCTCGTCGAGCACCCAGAGCGGCACCCCCGCGAGCAGCACGCCGGCGAGCGCCACGCGGCGGCGCTGGCCTGCCGACAAGGTGCGTACCGGCCGGTCGCTGAAGCCCTGCGCGCCCACCTCGTCGAGTGCGGTCGCCACCGCGACGGCATCGATCCTGCGGCGGATACCGATACCGAAGGCGAGATTCTCGGCCGCGGTCAGGTCGGCCTTGAGCGGGGACTCGTGACCGAGCCAGGCGAGCTGCGAATGGTAGGCGCGCGCGTCCTCGAGGATCGGCCGGCCGTTCCAGGTGATCCTGCCCGACTCGGCATGCACCAGGCCGATCAGCGTGCGCAGCAGGCTCGTCTTGCCGGCGCCGTTGGGGCCGGTGACCTCGAGGTATTCGCCGCCGTCGACGGCGAACGACAGACCCCGCAACACGTGTCGCTCGCCACGAAAGACATGCAGGGTTTCGCCCGTGAGCCGATGCGCGGACATCCGGTCAGTTTAACATCCCGCGGCCTGCGTCCCGCCGTTCACGATTCGCGCAGCGCGGCGGTCACCGGCAGCTGTGCGGCGCGTACCGCGGGCAGCAGGCCGCCGATCAGGCCGATCGCGAGTGCCCAGCGCACACCGGTACCGAGCAGGGCCGGCGAGACGTCGAAGCGGAACACGACCTGGCTGAAGTTCGCGCCGAGCGTGGACACCGCATAGTCGTGGAACAGCAGCCACGCGACCGAGGCGCCGAGCGCGCCGCCGAGCAGCGCGAGCAGCATGGCCTCGAGCACGACCGACACCAGCACAGGCGCCGCGCCGAAGCCGATCGCGCGCAGCGTCGCGACTTCGCGCGCGCGCGCGTTGACCGCGGCATACATCGTGTTCAGCGCGCCGAAGACCGCCCCGATCGCCATGATCGTCGCGATCACGATGCCGACGATGCGTATCACTTTGCTGAGGGCGGCCGATTGCGCCGTGTAGTAGTCGCGGGTCGTGCGCGCATCGACCTTCAGGCGCGGGTCACTCGCCAGCGCGGCCTTGAAGGTATCGAACGCGCCGCGCGAGTCGAGCCGCACGGTGACCGACTGGAAGCCGTTGCGCCGGTAGGTCGTCGCGACCGTCTCGGCGTCGCCGATCAGCTCCGACTCGTGCGCGTCCCCGGACGCGAACACGCCGACGATCTGCCATTGCTGCGCATTGAGATTGATCGTGCTGCCCGGCTCGAGGCCGGCGAACTGCTGGCGGGCGCCCTGCCCGACCAGCAGCTCGCGCAGGCCCGGCTCGAAGCGCCGGCCGTCGACGATCCGCACATTGGGGCGCACGGCCCAGGATTGCAGGCCGACGCCGCGGATCTCGACATTCGCATCCGTTCCGCTCGATTTCTTCGGCACGTTCGTCACGACGACGACCTCGGCCGACACGAGCGGCTGCCCGCCGGCATCGCGCGCGATGCCCGGCGCCTGCGCGATCAGCGTGGCGCTCTCGCGGCTGAGCCCCGAGTCGAGCTCGGCGCTCGCACCGCCGCGCACGACGATCGCGGTGTCGTCGTTGCCGGTGCCGCGCAGCGTCTGCTGCAGCCCGCCGGCGAGCGCGAGCAGCGCGACCAGCACGCCGACCACACCGGCGATGCCGATGACGATCACCGAAGAGGCGCCGAGGCGTTGCGGCAGCGTCGCGATGCCGACGCGGGTGATCGCGGCAGCCTGGCGGCCGCTGCGCGTCAGACCCATCCATGCCGCCAGCAGGATGGCGAGCCCGAGCAATGCCGGCGCCGGCAGCACGATCCACAGTGCGATCGATCCGGCGATCGCGAGCAGCATCAGCAGGCCGCGCAGCAGTCTGATGAACCGTGGCATCACGCCCCCTCAGCGCCCGGCGAGCGCGTCGACGACGCGCAACCGCATCGCCCGCCACGCCGGCAGGATGCCGACGATCGCGCCGACCGCGATCATCAGCGCGATGCCCATGCCCCAGGAGCGCGAGCCGATCGGCGGCAGCTGGATCATGCCGCCGCTCGCCTCGGTGACGATCGGCATCAGCAGCGTGGCGAGCGCGAGTCCGAGCAGGCCGCCGATCAGGATCAGCAGCACCGACTCGCCGAACACGAGTGCGAGCACCTGGGCGTCGGTGAAACCGATCGTCTTCAGCGTCGCGAGCTCGGGAATGCGCTCGCGCACGGCCTGCGCCATCGTGTTGCCGGTCAGCAGCATCAGCGTGAAGAACACCGCGCCGATGATCGCCGTGACGATCAGGCCGATGTCGCCGATCTGCCGCGCGAACGACAGGTTGAACTCCTGCTCGGTCTGCGTCTTCGTCTCGTGGTCGGAGTTCGCCGACAGCGCATCGATCGCCTGCGCGATCTCGGCCGAATGCTTCGGATCCGCGACCTTGGCGACGATCCAGCCGACCTGGCCGCCGCCATAGGCGTTCGCCTCGTCGAAATATTTCCAGTTGAGCAGGATCTGCTGTTCGAGCGCGCGGTTCGCCGCCTGCGGCGCCTGGAAGACGCCCACGATATCGAAGGTCCAGGTCGTCTCGCCGGTCGACTTGTTCGGAAAGATCGAACCCATGATCGGCAATTTGTCGCCCGTCTTCCAGCCGAAGCGGTCGGCAACCGCCTTGCCGGCCAGCACACCGGTGCGTGTCGTCGCGAGCGCGTCGGCCATCGCCGGGGTCACGCCATAGTCGGGATAGGCCTGGAAATAATCCGGGCCGATCGCGAAGATGATCATCTGGTTCTTCTGCTCGCGGTAGTAGCCGCCGAACCAGTTGGCCCAGGTCGTGAGCTTCACGCCCGGCACCGCGGCAACCCGGTTGACGAGGCTCTCGGGCAGGCTCTGGATGATCGAGAAGCGCGATGCAACGACGAGCCGGTCGACGCCGGCGAGCGTGCCGCCGGAATTGAACGCGACGCGCACGCCGTCGAGCAGCCCGAACAGCAGGAAGGCCGCGAGCACCGACAGGATCGTGAGCACCGTGCGGGTCTTGCGCCGCATCAGGGCTGCCCGGATCAGATGCAGGTATTTCACGGCGGCGACTCGACCAGCGAACCTTTCTCGAGATGCAGCGTATGGCTCGCGTGATCGGCCGCCTTCGGATCATGCGTGACCATGACGATCGTCTTGCCCTGCTCGCGGTTCAGCACCTGCAGCAGGCCCAGGACCTCCTCGGCGGACTGGCGGTCGAGGTCGCCGGTCGGTTCGTCGCAGACGAGCAGCGCGGGATCGGAAATGATCGCCCGCGCGATCGCGACGCGCTGCTGCTGGCCGCCCGAGAGCTCGGCCGGCTTGTGCGCGGCCCTATCGGCGAGATTGACGAGCTGCAGCGCGATCTTCGCGTTCTGGCGGCGCTGCGCCGCCGACAGCTTCGTCAGCAGCAGCGGTACCTCGACATTCTTCTGCGCGCTGAGCATCGGCAGCAGGTTGTAGAACTGGAAGATGAAGCCGACGTGGGCTGCGCGCCATTTCGCGAGCGCCGTGCCCCCGAGCTGGTCGATGCGCGTGCCGGCGACGCTGATGCTGCCGCTCGACGGCGAATCGAGCCCGCCGATCAGATTGAGCAGCGTGGTCTTGCCCGATCCCGACGGGCCCATCAGCGCGAGGAAATCCCCCTCGTTGATATCGAGCGTCACATGGTGCAGGACTTCGACGGTCTGCCGGCCCCGCGTATACGCCTTGCTCAGATCGCGGATTTCGACCAGCGCGCTCAAGGGCCCTTCTCCGTGATCCTCGTGCCGTCCTGGATCGCCTCGCCCGGCGCGCGCACGACGCGCGTGCCGATCGCGAGCCCGTCGACCTGGGTCAGGTCGCCGAAGCGCTGTCCGGGGCGGACCGGCCGCGCACGCGCGCGGTCACCGTCGGCGAAGAATATGACATCGGCGCCGCCACGCTGCGCGATCGCGCTGGACGGCACGAGCACGCCCGCGGCTGCCGCGCCCGTCGCGCCGTCCGCGGCCTGCCCGGCGAGGAACGAGACCCGCGCGCCCATGTCGGGCAGGATCCGCGGGTCCTTCCGGTCGAGGCCGATGCGCACCTTGACCGTCGCCTTGCCGCGGTCGGCCGCCGGGATGATCGCGATCACATGCGCCGGGATCGTCCAGTCCTGGTAGGCGTCGAGCACGGCCTGCGCCGGCCCGCCGGGCACGACCCGGTTCAGAAAGGCCTCGTTGACGTCGACCTCGATCTCGAGCGAGTTCATGTCGACGAGTGTGCCGATGCCCGTGCGCGTGAAACCACCGCCAGCCGACAGCGGCGAGACGATCTCGCCGACCTGCGCGGCCTTGGCGATCACGACGCCGGCGAACGGCGCCCGCACGGTCGTGTAATCGAGCTGTACCTGTGCGCTCTGCAGCTGCGCCTGCGCGAGGCGCACGCTCTCCTGCTGCGCGGCGAGCTGCGCGGTGAGCGAGTCGACCTGCGTGCGCGCGGCTTCGACCGCCTGCTCGGCCACGAGGCGGCGCGCGAGCAGATCCTGCTGGCGCTCGAGATCACGCCGCGCCTGCTCGAGTTCGCTCGCATACTGGCCGACGCGCGCGCGGGCCGTGGCCAGCTGTGCCTGCGCCTCGGCCAGCTGCGCGCGCTGCGAACGGTCCTCGAGGCGCGCGAGCACCTGCCCGGCCTCGACGCTCTCGCCCTCCTCGATCAGCACCTCGGTGAGCTTGCCGGTGATCTGCGCCGACACCGTCGCCTGGCGGCGCGCCGTGACATAGCCGGTGGCCTGCAGCACGGCAGTCGCTCCCGAGCCCGGCGCGGCCGGCGCGGCCGCCGTGACGAGTTCGACTTCGACGGCGGCGTTCGCGCGGCTCCACCACCACAGGCCCGCGCCGGCGAGGACCAGCAGCGCGACGGCGCCGCCGGCAATCCAGGCGGTGCGCGCGCTGGTGTTGTCTTCGGTGCGGTCGATCCGCAGTTGCGCGAGCAGCCTGCCCTTGTCGTTCTCGTTGGTATCGGCCATGGGCGCAGAGGATACCCTGATAGAATGCCCGCCCGCCCGCCGCCCGGGTGGCGAAACTGGTAGACGCAAGGGACTTAAAATCCCTCGGGGGTGACCCCATGCCGGTTCGACTCCGGCCCCGGGCACCAATCCAGGCGTACCGGCGCTTCAGGCGCCGGGATTGCCGATGCTGCCGAATTCCACCGGCGTCTTGACGTAGAACACATGGACGGCTTCGGCGCGCAATCGCCGGAACAGGCGATCCGCCTCCTCGGTCGTCACCGCCATCAGTACCGTCAGCGGCTGGTCGGCCAGCTCGAAGAAGTGCGCCGAATGAAAGCGCCGGTCATGCCCCATGCCTTCGCTGCCAGGGATCAGCGTGGCGCCGCGCAGGTTCATTTCGGCGGCCAGGTGAACCAGCCAATCCGCGAGGGGTTTGCCGGCATGGCGCCGGTTCTGCTGGGTGAAGAAGGTGATTTGATAGCCGTTCATGATGATCTCCTCATGAAGACCTGAGCCATGCCACCGTGGCGATGCCTGCAAATGTCATCACCACCGATCCCGCGACATGGACGGCGATGGCACTGGCGGCCCATGAGAAGAGGCCGCGTTGCAGCAAGCCGGTGATCTCGGCCGAGAACGTGGAAAAGGTGGAGAGCCCGCCGCAGAAGCCGGTGATGGCCATGAGGCGCCACTCGGGTGACAGGTTGGATGCCTGCGCGAAATACGCCACGGCCAGTCCGACGAGGTAGCCCGCGATCAGATTGGCCGCCAGCGTGCCCGGCGGGACGTTCGGAAGCAGGCTGTTGAGTTTGAGTCCCAACCCCCAACGCAGGAGGCCGCCAAGCACTGAGCCAACGGCAATGGCAAGAATGGGTTTCCACACCGCGATGTCCTCTCTTGAGCGTCGTTATCGAGGACAGGCAGCAAAACCTACGCGGCCTGTCCGGCCAGTCGTAGGCATCATCAGCCGCTGGAAGCGGCGGTTAAGGGAGGAATGCCATCTCCCATCGGCACTATATCGGCTTACCGGGAACGAGTCATGGCCCCGCGCCCGGCTATGCCGGCGTAAGTCCTTGACTTGGCAAATGGCACCACTACAATTCCGCCCCTCACCACGCAGCGGGAATAGCTCAGTTGGTAGAGCGCAACCTTGCCAAGGTTGAGGTCGCGAGTTCGAGCCTCGTTTCCCGCTCCAGATTTCCGCGGCGCCGGCTAGGTGGCAGAGTGGTCATGCAGCGGCCTGCAAAGCCGTGTACGCCGGTTCGATTCCGACCCTAGCCTCCACGACAATCAGGGCCTAGCCCGAGCGCATCTCGGGCCACGCGGCGCGCAGGTAATTCCACATCGACCACAGTGTGAGCACCGCCGCGAGCACCGTCAGCACGAGTCCGAGCTCGTAGATCGGCAGGCCGAAGAGGTCCCAGCGAAACAGCATCATCGACAGGCCGGTGATCTGCAGGATCGTCTTGTGCTTGCCGATGCGCGAGACGGCGACTTTCTTGCGCTGGCCGATCTCGGCCATCCACTCGCGCAGCGCCGAGATCGCGATCTCGCGGCCGATGATCACGCTCGCGATGATCACGACGAACCAGCGCGGATCCTTGCTGACGATCAGCACCAGCGCGACTGCGACGATCAGCTTGTCGGCGACCGGGTCGAGGAAGGCGCCGAGCTTGGAGGTCTGGCCGTACTTGCGCGCGAAGTAGCCGTCGAGCGAGTCGGTGATGCCGGCGACCGCGAACAGCAGGCCCGCGGCCGGGTCCGACCACCTGAACGGCAGGTAGTACAGCGCGACCACGAGCGGGATCGCGAAGATGCGCAGCCAGGTCAGGGTGTTGGGAAGATTCCAGATCATCATGCACCGGGATGCAGGTGATCATATAGAGTTTGCGCGAGCGCGGGGCCGATCCCCGCGACGCGCTCGAGGTCGGCGACTCCGGCCTTCAGGACGCCCTGCAGGCCGCCGAAATGCCGGAGCAGCGCCCGCCGGCGCGCCGGGCCGAGCCCCGGCACGGTCTCGAGGATCGATTCGTGGTAGCGCCGCGCGCGGCGTTTGCGGTGGCCTGTGATCGCGAAGCGGTGTGCCTCGTCGCGGATCCGCTGGATCAGCCGCAGCGCCGGCGAGGTCGGCTCGAGCACGCGCGGCGTGCTCTCGCCGTAGACGAACAGGCGCTCCTGCCCGGGGCGCCGGTCCGCGCCCTTCGCGACGCCGACGAGCACGAGATCGGCGAAGCCCTGCTCGGCGAGCACGTCGTGCACCTCGCCGACCTGCCCGCGCCCGCCGTCGATGAACAGTACGTCGGGCGGCGGCAGCTCGCCGTCGCGGATGCGCGCATAGCGGCGGGCCAGCGCCTGACGCAGCGCGCCGTAGTCGTCGCCGGGGGTTACGTCGGCGATGTTGAAGCGCCGGTACTCGCTCTTGAGCGGCCCGTCGGGGCCGAACACGACGCAGGATGCGACCGTGCCCTCGCCCGCCGTATGGCTGATGTCGAAGCATTCCATGCGCTCGGGTGGTGCCGGCAGGTCGAGCGCCGCCGCCAGCGCGACGCGCATGTCGGCGACGCCGTCGCGCTGCGCGCGCCGCATGCGCAGCGCCTGGGTCGCGTTCTCGACCGTCAGTGCTGCCCAGCGCGCCGCGAGTCCGCGCGCCGGGCGGCTGACCTGCACCTGCCTCGACGCCCGCTCGCCGAGCACGCTGGCGAGCGCCCCGGCATCCGGCAACGCGAGATTCACGTAGACTTCGCGCGGCGGTGCGGTCAGCGCGTAGTACTGCATCAGGTAGGACGACAGTGCCTCGCCGGGCTCGGCGAGGCCCGCGGCGGGAAACGCGGTCGAGGTGCCGAGATTGCGCCCGCCGCGCACGAGCATCGTGCTCACCGCGAACTCGGTCGGCTCACCAACGATCGCGAACACGTCGGCATCGCGGCGGTTGGCCGAGGTGACGACCTGGCTCGCCTGGATGTCGCGCAGCACGGCCAGCTGGTCCCGCAGTTGCGCGGCCTTCTCGTACTCGAGCGCCGTGGCGGCCGCCTCCATGCGCTCCGTGAGCTGCTTCTCGATCCCGCTACCGCGACCTTCCAGCAGCTCGACCGCCGCCGCGACGTCGCGCGCGTAGTCCTCGCGCGAGATCAGCCCGACGCAGGGCGCCGTGCAGCGGCCGATCTGGTACTGCAGGCAGGGCCGGCTGCGGTTGGCGAAGAAACTGTCGCGGCAGTTGCGGATCCGGAACAGCTTCTGGATCTGGGTCAGCATTTCGTGGACCGAGGACGCGCTCGGGAACGGCCCGAAGTAGCGCCCGTCACGCTGTCGCGCGCCGCGATAGAACAGGAAGCGCGGAAAGTCGTGATTGGTGCGCAGCAGGATGTACGGAAAGCTCTTGTCGTCGCGCAGCAGGATGTTGTAACGCGGCCGGTGCTCCTTGATCAGGTTGTACTCGAGCAGCACGGCCTCGGTGTCGGAGTTGGTGACCGTGACCTCGACCCGCACGATCTGCGCGACCAGCGCGGCGACCTTGGGTGCAAGATTTCGCGGGCTGAAGTAGCTCCCGACGCGATCGCGCAGCCGCTGCGCCTTGCCGACATAGAGCAGCTCGCCGCCGGCCCCGTACATGCGATAGACGCCCGGCCGCCGCGGCAGCGTCGCGACGAAAGCCCTGGCGTCGAAGTCCCCGCTCATGGTCCCGGCGGCGGCAGTCCGGCGAGCGTGGCGGCGCGCGCGAGCACGGTGTGGAACATCGCCGCGGTCAGGCGCCGCGTCTGCGTGTTGTAACGGCTACAGTGGTACGAGTCGACGAGCCAGCGGCCGCCCGGCAGCTCATGCTCGGCGCCGTGCGCGAACGCGTGAGATGCGCGCTTCTGCGCACTGGCGGCGAGGATCGCATCATGCGCGATGCGGCCGAGCGCGACGATCACGCGCGCGTGTGCGTGCGCAATCAGTTCCGCGCGCAGGAAGTCGAGGCATTCGCGCGCTTCGGCCGTCGTCGGCTTGTTGTCGGGCGGCACGCACTTGACGGCATTGGTGATGCGCACGCCGCACAGCTCCAGCGGATCGTCGGCGGATTCCGATACCGGCTGGGTCGCGAGCCCGAGCGCATGCAGCGTCTGGTAGAGCAGGATGCCGGCGTAGTCGCCGGTGAACGGCCGGCCGGTGCGGTTCGCGCCGTGCAGCCCCGGGGCGAGGCCGACGATCAGCAGCCGCGGATCGGCATCACCGAACGCCGGCACCGGCGCGCTGTGGTAACCGGTGTAGCGGTACTTCGACTGGTTGCGGTAGGCGACCAGCCGCGGGCAGCGCTGGCATCCGGCATCGAAGCATGCGGACGCGGCCACCGCGGCCTCAGTCGTCCATGTGCCGGACGACGGCCTCCGCGAATCCCGAGCAGCTCATCAGCTTCGCGCCCGGAATCAGCCGCTGCATGTCCTCTTCGACATTGCGGCGCGCAGCGAGGTCGCGTTTCGGCGCACGGATCGCCTCGCGCAGGCGCGCGAGGTCGTAGGTCAGTTCCTTGGCCGCGATCGTGTTCGCGACGCCCTTGATGATCAGGTCGGCCGCCTCATTCCAGCCGACATAGCGCAGCATCATCTCGGCCGAGAGGATCAGCGAGCCGGGATTGACGCGATCCTTGCCGGCGAAGCCCGGCGCGGTGCCGTGGGTCGCCTCGAATACCGCGAGGCCGTCGCCGATGTTGCCGCCCGGCGCGATGCCGATGCCGCCAACCTGCGCGGCGAGCGCATCGGAGATGTAGTCGCCATTGAGGTTCAGCGTCGCGATCACGTCGTATTCTTCGGGGCGCAGCAGCACCTGCTGCAGGAAGTTGTCGGCGATCACGTCCTTGACGACGATGTCGGTGCCGGTGCGCGGGTTCCTGAAGCTGAGCCACGGCCCGCCGCCGATCTCGGTGGCGCCGAATTCGTCTTTCGCAAGCTGGTAACCCCAGTTGCGAAAGGCGCCCTCGGTGTACTTCATGATGTTGCCCTTGTGAACGAGCGTCACCGAAACGCGGTCGTTCTCGATCGCATACTGGATCGCCTTGCGGATCAGCCGCTGGCTGCCCTCCTTCGACACCGGCTTGATGCCGACGCCGGAGCTCGCCGGGAAGCGGATACCGGTCGCGTGCAGCTCGCCCTGCAGGAATCTGATCAGCTTCTGCACTTCCTGCGAGCCCGCCGGATACTCGATGCCGGCGTAGATGTCCTCGGTGTTTTCGCGGAACACCACCATGTCGGTCAGGCTCGCGTCCTGCATCGGGCTCGCGACGCCGGGGAAATAGCGGATCGGCCGCACGCAGGCATACAGGTCGAGGTTCTGGCGCATCGCGACGTTCAGCGAACGGATGCCGCCGCCGATCGGCGTGGCGAGCGGCCCCTTGATCGACACGACGAACTCGCGCAGCGCGTGCAACGTCTCGTCGGGGAACCATTGCCCGTAGAGGCGGTTCGCCTTCTCGCCGGCGTAGATCTCCATCCACTCGATGCGATGCTTGCCGCCGTAGGCTTTCGCCACCGCCGCATCGACGACTTTCAGCATCGCCGGCGTCACGTCGATGCCGATGCCGTCGCCTTCGATGTACGCGACGATCGGCCGCTCCGGCACGTTGATCGTCGTATCGGGATTGATCGTGATGCGCCCGCCTTCGGCGGGCACACGGATATGGTCGTAGTGCACGCGCGAAGCTTACAGGGAACGGCTCCGCGCGAACAGTTGACGGGGCGGTCAGCCCCGTGCCTGGAACTGCGCCTCTTCGGTCGATCCCGTCATCGCGGTCACCGACGAATTGCCGCCGGTCACGACCTGCGTCACGTCGTCGAAGTAGCCCGCGCCGACTTCACGCTGATGCTTCGTCGCGGTGTAGCCGACCGGCTCGGCCGCGAACTCTGCCTGCTGCAGCTGCACGTAAGCCGTCATCTGGCTTTCGCGGTAGCCCTTCGCGAGCTGGAACATCGAGTAGTTCAGCGCGTGGAAGCCGGCGAGCGTGATGAACTGGAACTTGTAGCCCATCGCGCCGAGCTCGCGCTGGAACTTCGCGATCGTCGCGTCGTCGAGCTTCTTCTTCCAGTTGAACGACGGCGAGCAGTTGTAGGCGAGCAGCTTGTCGGGGAAGCGCCGGTGGATGCCCTCGGCGAAGGTCTTCGCCTCGGCGAGGTCCGGATGCCCGGTCTCGCACCAGATCATGTCGGCGTACGGCGCGTAGGCAAGCCCGCGGGCGATCGCCTGGTCGAGCCCCGCGCGCACGCGGAAGAAGCCCTCGCTGGTGCGTTCGCGTGATTCGATGAACGGCGCATCGCGCTCATCGATGTCCGAGGTCAGCAGGTTCGCCGACTCGGCGTCGGTACGCGCGATCAGTACGGTCGGCACGTCGCAGACATCGGCCGCGAGGCGCGCCGCGGCCAGCTTGTTGACGGCCTCCTGCGTCGGTACGAGCACCTTGCCGCCCATGTGGCCGCACTTCTTCGCCGACGAGAGCTGGTCCTCGAAGTGCACGCCGGCGGCACCGGCCTCGATCATCTGCTTCATCAGCTCGAAGGCGTTCAGCACGCCGCCGAAGCCCGCCTCGGCGTCGGCGACGATCGGCTTGAACCAGTCGATCGAGTCGTCGCCTTCCGCATGGTGCAGTTCATCGGCGCGCTTCAGCGTGCTGTTGATGCGCTGCACGACCGCCGGCACCGAGTCGGCCGGATAGAGCGACTGGTCCGGGTACATCTGGCCCGCGAGGTTCGCGTCGCCGGCGACCTGCCAGCCGGACAGGTAGATCGCGTCGAGACCCGCCTTGACCTGCTGCATCGCCTGGTTGCCGGTCAGTGCACCGAGCGCGTTCACGAACGGCTTGTCGTTGACGTAACGCCAGAGCTTCTCGCTCGTCAGCCGCGCGATCGAATGCTCGACGTGCACGGTACCGCGCAGGCGCACGACGTCGGCCGCGGCATAGCCGCGCTCGACGCCCTTCCAGCGGGGGTTGCTCTGCCAGTCGCGGGTAAGGTCGGCGGCGCTGCGCATCGTCGTTGCTCCGTGAGGTGAATGTCAGTCGAGCCGCTGGTAGGCGGCGAGTGTCAGGAAAGTCTGGAATTCGTCGGCCGCCGTGATGTCGTCGAGCAGCTGGGCGGCCAGCTCGAAGCGGCCGCTTTCGTAACGCGCGGCACCGAGCGCGGCGGCGAGGCGTGCCTTCTCGGTCGCCAGCAGCTCGCGAAACAGCGCCAGCGTGACGCGGCGCCCGTCTTCGAGCACGCCGCGCGGATGGCGGATCCACTGCCAGATCTGCGCGCGCGCGATCTCGGCGGTCGCGGCGTCTTCCATCAGGTTGTTGATCGGCACGCAGCCGTTGCCCGCGAGCCAGGCCGCGAGATACTGCAGCGAGACGCTGACGTTGTTGCGCAGTCCGTCGATCGTGATCGTGCCGTCGGGAATCGTCAGCAGGTCGGCCGCCGTCACCTGCACGTCGTCGCGCAGCCGCGCGACCTGGTTCGGTCCGGGCATCAGCCGGTCGAAGACCTCCATCGCGATCGGTACGAGCGCCGGGTGCGCGACCCAGGTGCCGTCGTGACCGTCGCCGGCCTCGCGCTCCTTGTCGGCGCGCACCTTCGCGAGCGCCTGTTCGTTCGCGGCTGGATCGTTCTTGATCGGGATCTGCGCCGCCATGCCGCCCATCGCGAACGCACCGCGGCGATGGCAGGTGCGGATGCACAGCAGCGAATACGAGCGCAGGAAATGCGTCGTCATCGTCACCTGCTGGCGATCCGGCAGCACGAAGTCGGGGCGATGCGAGAATTTCTTGATGAAGCTGAAGATATAGTCCCAGCGGCCGCAGTTCAGCGCGACGATGTAGTCGCGCAGCTCGTACAGGATCTCGTCCATCTCGAACGCGGCGAGGATCGTCTCGATCAGCACCGTGCAGCGGACCGTGCCGTGCGGCAGCCCGAGCTCGCGCTCGGCGAACGCGAACACTTCGGCCCACAGGCGCGCTTCGAGGTGGCTCTCGAGCTTCGGCAGGTAGAAATACGGCCCCGTGCCGCGCGCGAGCAGCTCGTGCGCGTTGTGGAACAGATAGAGGCCGAAGTCGACGAACGCGCCCGGAACGGGGGCGCCGTCGAGCCGCAGGTGCTTCTCGTAGAGATGCCAGCCGCGCGGGCGCACGAGCAGCACGGCGATCTGCGGATTCAGGCGGTAATGCTTGCCCTCCGGGCTCGTGAATTCGATCGTACGGCGCACCGCGTCGCGCAGGTTGATCTGGCCGTCGACGACATTGTCCCAGCCGGGCGAGAGCGAATCCTCGCAGTCGGCCATGAACACCCGGGCGCCGGAGTTGAGCGCGTTGATCACCATCTTGCGCTCGGTCGGGCCCGTGATCTCGACGCGGCGATCGAGCAGGTCGGCCGGGATCGGCGCGACGCGCCAGTCGCCTTCGCGGATCGCGCGCGTCTCCGGCGGGAAATCGGGCAGCTCGCCGGCATCGAGGCGCCGCTGGCGCGCTTCGCGCGCGGCGAGCACCGCGGCCACCTGCGGCGCGAAGCGCGCGCTCAGTGCCGCGATGAATGCCAGCGCCTCGGGCGTCAGGATCTCGCCCTGAGCCGGGCTCACCTTGGCCGTGATTTCGAGCGCACCAGCATCGGCTTTTGTCATCTGTCCTCCGCGCACATCACGCGATTGCGTGACGGTGGCGGGCAGTCTATGCTGACACGGAATGTGATTTACACTATAGAAATTTGACAATGTGAATTTCACATCAGAGGTACCGCAGGCATGGCCATCACGACGGTCCGACAGGGCGCACTCCTCGGCTCGAAGCTGCGCGCGCTGAGGAAGCGCAACGGGCTCACGCTCGATGAGCTGTCGGCGCGCTGCGTGCACGTCGATCCGGCCATCGCGCCGTCGGTCTCCTACCTGAGCATGCTCGAGACCGGCAAGCGCACGCCCTCTCCGCAGGTGCTGACGATGATCGCCGGCGTGTTCGGCAAAAGTCCGGCCTGGTTCCTCGACGGCACCGTCGATGCGCCGTCGACCGCCGCGACAAGCACCTTCGACGACACGGCCTTCGAGCCCGCTTTCCTCTTCTCGCCGGCGATGCTGCGCCATGCGCTGCCCGAACTGCTGGTGCAGACCGGCACCTCCGGCCAGAACTTCGCGCAGCTGCTGATCCGCGTATGGCAGGAGACGCAGCAGAACGATTTTCCGGAGATCGAGCGCGCCGCCGAGGCCGCGGGCGGGCGGCAGATGCCGCTGTCGCTCGAGGCGCTGACCGGAATCTGCGCGCGGCACGGGCTCGACATCCGCTGGGTCGATGACGATCGCCGGCGCCTGAACCGCGGACTCGCGCGGGCGCGCTTCGAACCGCCCGGCACGATCCTCGCCAGCGGCCGGCTGCGCAGCCACGAGGAGCGGCTCAAGTACGAGCTCGCCTTCTTCCTCGGCCACAAGCTGCTCCACAACGGCGACGGTGCGATCTCGGCCGCACGCGTCGATCTCGCGACCGACGCCGGCAACGGCACGCCCGCTGCGCCGGGTCTCGGCGCGCGCGATGCGCTGCACGCGTGGCGCGAGTTCGAATGCAGCTTCTTCGCCGGCGCCCTGCTCTGCCCGCGCGCCCCGTTCCGGCAACTGCTGGTGCGTGAATCGCACCGCGTGGCGATCCATCGCCGGCTCGGCGTCGGCCCGGCGGTCGTCATGCGCCGCATGACAGCGGTCTCGCCGTACCGTCACTGGCATTTCTTCGATGGCTATCCGCCGGGCTACCTGCGCACGGTCTACCGCGGCAACGGCATCCCGCTGCCATGGGGCAATCTGTCGGTCGTGCCTGACCCGTGCCCGCACTGGGCGGTGTTCCGGCTGCTGCGCGAACCCGCCGCGGCGCGCGCTTCGCAGGTGAAGCCGAAGTCGCAGCTGTCGGTCATGCTCGATGGCGACAGCATGCGGCTCTACTGCTGCCATTCGCTGCTGACCCGCGACGCGGCCGACGCGACGCGGGTGCTGTCGGTCGGCATCGATCTGGCACCGGCACTGGCCGCGCAGGGACTCGATGCGACGCAGCTGACCGCGGGCATCTGGGACGCCTGCCAGCGCCGCGGCGGTGCGAGGCCCGTCGACGAAGAGGCAGCCGCCGGCATCCGCACCGTCGCACACGTACTCAGGATAGACTGGGTCGCAGAGGCACTCGAAGCGCCGGCGCAGATCATCTGTCCGCGCAGCGCGGCGTGCCCGCGGGGGCGTCGTTGTGAGCTCAGAACCACGGACTGAACGTGTATCGCCGGCGATGATTCGCGGTGGCACGCCACTGGCGCTGCTCGTCGCGCCGTTCGCTTTGATCGTTGCCACCATGACGGCGCCACCATCGGCCGCGCAGCAGCTGCCGGATCCCGATGCCAGGATCCAATCACTCCAGGCGTGGGACCAGGCTATCGATGGCCTGCACCAGGCGACGCAAACGATTCTTGTCTCGCGCGCTTATTTCGGTACGGACATACGGGGTTTGACCATCGTGGAGGACTGGAACGCGCAGATTCTCCCGCCTCAGGCGCGCACCGCGCTTGAGGGCCTGCGCGCGACTGCTGACGCGCAGGCTGCAGCCGGCGATCAGCGGGGCTTGCAGGCCACAGTCGCTACCGCTGCACCGCTGATCCGCACCGAAGCGCGCAAAGCACTGCTGCTGAGCGCCTACTGGCGCGATTCGACGGCGGTGCGCTTGCACCGCGACTTGCTCCTGCCGTGGCTGGAGCGCGTGTCGGATTACGATCGGAAGGTCACGCTCGATCACGTGACGGCGACCGAGCAGCGCCTGCTCGAGCAGTTGCAGAAGGCCCTCTCCACCACGCGCGACGACGTGACCCGGACGGTAGACCAGATGCGCCGCCTTCGACGCACCGCCGCCATCTACTACAACGACAAGCGCATGCTGTTCGCCCACCAGCAAACCGACGCCGCACTTGCCGCGCAATTGCCATCGCGCACACGCAGCAGCCCATGCCCGCCTCCGGTCGCTGCCAAAGCAGGCAGCATGCGCAAGTACGCCGCCGGCGTCACCACGCCGATGGGCAAGTACTATCCGCCCGCCGCGAGAATCAACGACGTCATGGGGGACGTGGTACTCGAAATGGAAGTGTCCGCTGTCGGCTGCATGGAACATGCGAAGGTAATCCGCACCTCGGGCACGAGCTTGCTGGATGAGGCGGCCCTCGTGTGGACGGAGTCCGCGCTCTTTCGCCCACCGATGAAGGGCCGCGAGTTCGTCCCGGGCAAAGTGGAATTTACGGTCGTGTTCTGGAAGGCCGACTGACCGACATCGCTGCGCGATGGCAGGGCCATCGCCGGGAAACAGGGATTCAAGCCGAGGTTCAATGATGCCGAGACTGACCGGACTGCTGATTGCCCTGGGCTTCTGCCTGCCCGCGTACCCGGCCCAGGTCACGCCGGAAATCCAGCGGCAGGTCCGCGCCGCCACGTTCGAAGTCGTGATACGCAAGCCGGACCAGGATCTGCTCGAGTACGAAAAACCACTGCCGCTCGAGTTACTGCCGTTCACCGAACGCAACGACAAATACTGGTCCGTGGGCACTGCGTTCGCGATCGGCCCGGGCACCTTCGTTTCCGCGGGCCACGTGATGACCACGGGCCTCGGCAGCCAGTTCGGGCCACCGGCTCTGCGCGACTCGGCCGGCAAGACCTACGTGGTCGATCGCGTCCTGAAGTATTCGCTGCGCGAGGACTTCATGGTCTTCACGGTCATCGGTGCCGCACCGGTGACCGCGCTCGAGCTGCATTCCGGCGCCGCGCTCGACGATCCGGTGTTCGCCGTCGGCAATGCGCTCGGCGACGGCGTCGTGATCCGTGACGGCCTGCTGACGTCGATGACTCCCGAGAACCAGGACGGGCAGTGGCAGTGGATGCGCTTCTCGGCGGCGACGTCGCCGGGCAACAGCGGCGGCCCCCTGCTCGATGCCGAGGGGCGCGCGATTGGCGTCGTGATTGCACGATCTCCCGGCGAGAACCTCAACTACGCCTTGCCGATCGAACGCGTGCTCGCAGCGGGCGATGCGGCCGCGCGCTTCGACCTGCGCGAATCCTTCCGCCTGCCGGTGCTGCAACGGACGCGGGTCGCGCACTACCGTGACCAGTTCGCGCTGCCGCTGGAGTACCGCGAATTTGCGCGCCGCGCACTCGCATCGCGCCTCGCCTGGTACCGCGAGCAGCGCGCGGCCCTGCTCGCCGAGCAGGCCGACGAGCTCTTCCCGCTCGGCCATTCCGCGAAGTTGCTCGCGACCGACAAATTGCCGGACCGGCCGGCATTGATCATCCAGGACAAGGATCGCCAGTGGGAGGCCAACACCGGCCTCAACGGCGAACGGCGCGAGCTGCCCGGTGAAGGCGAAGTCGTGATCCGCCATCTCGACGATGCCGGCCTGTTCGATCTGCGCCGCCCCGCCGCCGCGCAGGACGACGGCTTCTATTCGGACCCGCGTGCGTTCATCGACATGCTGCTGAAGGGCCTGGTGGTCGCGCGGCCGATCGGCGGCGAAGCAGTCCGCGTCACGTCGCTGGGTCCGGCGTCGCGCGATACACGCATCACCGATCGTTTCGGACGCATCTGGCGGCTGCGGGTCTGGCCGCTCGGCTTCGCCGACCTCGATCTGGTCGTGCTCGCGCTGCCGACGCCGGATGGTTATGCCGGCCTGATCCGCTACGCCACCAGCTACATCAGGGAGCCCGTCATCGAGGAGCTGCAACTGCTGGCCGATTTCTTCCAGGCCCCCTACCGGGGCACGCTGGGGCAATGGCGGGCGTTTCTCGGTCGGCGGGCGTTGCGGCCCGCGCTGTTCGAGCACGTCACGATCACGACCGGCGGCGCGCAGGGTCTGCGCTACGAATCGCCGCGACTGAAAGCCGTCGTGTCCCCTGAAGTCATGCCGACCTCGGACGCCAGCACGCTGACGCTGGACGTGGTGCCGCTGGTCGACGGCGGCAAGCTCGTGTGCGACATCGCCGGCCTGCTCTTGCGCAAGGAAGTCGACAGTGCGACCTACGTGGACATCCAGCGACAGGCCCGGCCGGTACCCACGGCGGGTCGCGAGCTGATGACCCGCTGGGATCAGATGCTGCGCCAGGAGAAGGATTTCGATGGCAGTCTGGGCTACAACCAGGACATGAGTCGGTTCTGGTTCCGCCTGGCCGTTGGCCGCGCGCGCGACACGGCCGGCATCGATCCGCAAGCCGCGACGCTCTACAGCGTGTTCTACGAGACCGAAGATCGCCTGCTGCCGCGCGACCTGCAGCTGCGCCGCACGGGCCTCGCGCTCGGCGTCCAGGTGCTGGAGCCCTGATGGTGGCCCGCACCAGGCTCGCGGCATTTCGCCTCGGCGTCGCCGTGGCGGCCCTGGCTCTGTGCGCGCCACTGCTGCCGGCCGCGGCGCAGGATCCACCTGCATCGGACGCAGGCGACGACGCGGACGCACCGATCGCATCGCTGCAGCAGTGGGACGAAGCGCTGGATGAGCTGCGGCGCAGTGCGTGGGACGTCTACGACTCCAGCGACGAAGCCGGAAAGGACATTCGCGGGCACACGGAGGACTCCGACTGGAACCAGTGGGTCCTCCGGCCGGAGACCGTCGCCAGGCTGGATGCGCTGCGCGAGCAGGCCCGCGCCGAGGCCCTGGCGGGAGACGAGCGAGGTTTGCGTGACAGCATCGCAGCGGCCGCGCCGCTGATCGCAAGCGAAATGCGCAAGGTCGCCTTGCTGTCAACCTACTGGTGGGGCGCCAACGCGGTGGCCTATCACCGCGAGCTGCTGCGCCCGTGGCTCGCGCGGTCGACGGATGCGCAGAGCGGGCCGGTGCTGGATCACCTCGCCGCGACCGAACGGCGCCTGGCCGGCATGCTGGAAGCCGCGCTCGCCGACGGCAGTATTGACGTCGCATTGCAGACGGTCGATGAGCTGACCGAGGCCCGCCACGCGGCGCTCGTCCATTACAACGAGCAGCGCCTGGAACTCGTGGAGCAGCTGGAAGACATCCCGAACCGGCCACCGTTGCCGACGCGGGCACGCGCAGCGCCCTGCCCGCCTCCGGTGCCTCCCCAGTCCGAGTACCCGGAGCCGCGTCTCGTGCGCAGCGACAAGTCACTGCAGGAGGTCTATCCGCCGCTGGCCCGCAGGTACGAGGTGGAGGGCATCGTCACACTGCGAACGACAGTCTCCGACGCCGGTTGCGTGCTGCAGGTGGAGGTGGTCGGCACGTCCGGTGCGCCCGCGCTCGATGAAGCCGCGCTGCTGTGGGCGGAAAGCGTGGGCTTTGCACCGGCATTGAAGCAGGGCAAGCCGGCCGGCGGCCGCGTGTCGTTCCGCGTGAGCTTCCGGCTGACGGAGTGAGGTCAGCCGCGCCGCGCGTGCGCGCGCTCGGCGATCAGCAATGCGAGCTCGAGCGACTGCTCGTAATTGAGCCGCGGATCGACGGTCGACCGATACGCCCGCTGCAGGTCGGCATCCGACAGGCCGCGCGCGCCGCCGGTGCACTCGGTGACATCCTCGCCGGTCAGCTCGATGTGCACGCCGCCGAGCGCCGAGCCCATCTCGCGATGGATGCGGAAGGCGAGCTCGATCTCCTTCAGGATGTTGTCGAAGCGGCGGGTCTTCAGGCCGCCGGTGCTCGTCTCGGTATTGCCGTGCATCGGATCGCAGATCCACAGCACGCCCTGCCCGGTCTGGCGCACCGCGTCGATCATGCGCGGCAGCGCGCTCTCGATGTCCTTCGCGCCAAAGCGGTGGATCAGCGCGAGCCGGCCCGGCACGTTCTGCGGATTCAGCGTCGCAACCAGCCCCTGCAGCCATTCGCTGTCCATCGCGGTGCCGATCTTGACGCCGATCGGATTCGACACGCCGCGGAAGAACTCGACGTGCGCGCCATCGAGCTGCGCGGTGCGCATGCCGATCCACGGCATGTGCGTCGACAGGTCGTACCAGCGGTTCTGGCGCGGAATGTAGCGGGTCTGCGCCTGCTCGTAGTGCAGCACCAGCCCCTCGTGGCTCGCGAAGAAGCCGGCGTGCGTCGCCTCGTGCACGCGCAGCCCGCTCAGGCCCTCGAGGAAATCGAGCGAGTCGGAGATCGAGTTCGCGATGCGCTGGAAGGCTTCCTTCAGCGGCGAGTGCTTGACGAAGCCGAGGTCCCAGTACTCCGGATGATGCAGGTCGGCGAATCCGCCGGCGACCAGTGCGCGCGTGAAATTCAGCGTGAGCGCGGCGCGCTCGTAGCCGCGCAGCAGCAGCTCGGGATCGGGATTGCGCGCGGCCGGCGTGAACTCCGGCCGGTTGACCAGGTCGCCGCGATAGCTCGGCAGCGTGACGCCGTCGCGGGTCTCGGTATCGGCCGAGCGCGGCTTGGCGTACTGCCCGGCCATGCGCCCGACGCGGATCACCGGCTTCTTGAGCCCGTGCAGCAGCACGAGGCTCATCTGCAGCAGCACCTTCAGCTGCTTGGCGATCCGGTCGGATTCGCAGCCCACGAAGGTCTCGGCGCAATCACCTCCCTGCAGCAGGAAGGCCTCGCCCCGCTGCGCGGCGGCGAGCCGTTCGCGCAGCGCGTCGACCTCCCAGGACACCACGATCGGCGGCAGGCGCGACAGGTCGGCGACCGCGCGCTCGAGCGCCGCCGCGTCCGTGTAGTGCGGCTGCTGCTGGGCGATGCGGGACTGCCAGCTCGTCGGCTGCCAGGTCGTGAGGTCGGTCGAGCGCATTTTCGAATGCTACACCGGAATCGGCCCGGGGTGGCGCACCGACAGATGGACGGGCAGAATGCGCGCCTTCCGGATCGGCGACAGGCGCAACATGAAAGAGACCAGCGGGATTGCGGCGCTGCTCGCGCGGCTCGGACTCGATGCGGCGACGCTCGAGTCCGGCGGCGGCGCGTGGATCGATGTGACGAACCCGGCCACCGGCACCGCGCTCGCGCGCGTGCGCGGTGCCGCCGCCGCCGACTACGAGCGCGTGATGGCGCGCGCGGTCGATGCGGCCGCTGCGTGGCGCGCGGTGCCGGCGCCGCGCCGCGGCGAGGTCGTGCGCCTGCTCGGTGAGGCGCTGCGCCGCTGCAAGGACGACCTCGGCGCGCTCGTCACGCTCGAGAACGGCAAGATCCGCGCCGAGGGCCTCGGCGAGGTGCAGGAAATGATCGACATCGCCGACCTCGCGGTCGGCCAGTCGCGCATGCTGTACGGCCTGACGATGCACTCCGAGCGCCCCGCGCACCGCATGTACGAGCAGTGGCATCCGCTCGGCGTGGTCGGCGTGATCTCGGCGTTCAACTTCCCGGTCGCGGTCTGGGCCTGGAATGCGCTGCTCGCGGCGGTTTGCGGCAACGCCACCGTCTGGAAGCCCTCGCCGAAGACGCCGCTGACGGCGCTCGCGGTGCAGAAGATCTGCGACGCGGTGCTCGCGGAGCAGCAGCTGCCGCCGATCTTCCAGCTGTTCATCGACGCGGGCACCGAGCTCGCCACGCGCTTCGTCGACGACCCGCGCGTCGCGCTGGTGTCGTTCACCGGCTCGACCACCGTCGGCCGCAAGGTCGGCGAGCGGGTCGCCGCGCGCCTCGGCAAGTCGCTGCTCGAGCTCGGCGGCAACAACGCGATCATCGTCGACGAGACCGCGGATCTCTCACTCGCTGTACCATCGATCGTGTTCGGCGCGGTCGGCACGGCCGGGCAGCGCTGCACCAGCACGCGGCGCGTGATCGTGCATCGCTCGCGCCAGGCCGAGCTCGAGCGCCGCCTGCTCGCGGCCTATCGCCAGGTGCGCATCGGCGATCCGCTCGAGGCCGACACGCTGATGGGACCGCTGATCGACGCGCGCGCGGTCGAGCAGTTCAGCAAAGCGCTCGCCGCGATCCGCGAGGCCGGCGGCGAGATCCTCTGCGGCGGCGAGGTGCTCGACCGCCCGGGGAACTTCGTGACGCCGGTGATTGCGCGTGCGCGCAACGAATGGCCGATCGTGCAGCACGAGACCTTCGCGCCGATCCTGTACCTGATCGGCTGTGATTCGCTGGACGAGGCGATCGCGCTGCAGAACGCGTCCGCCCACGGCCTGTCATCGGCGATCTTCACCGACAGCCTGCAGAACGCGGAGCGTTTCCTGTCGGCGCTCGGCAGCGACTGCGGCATCGCCAACGTCAATATCGGCACTTCCGGTGCCGAGATCGGCGGCGCGTTCGGCGGTGAGAAGGACACCGGCGGCGGGCGCGAATCGGGTTCGGATGCGTGGAAGGCCTACATGCGCCGCCAGACGAACACGATCAACGGCTCGCGCGCACTACCGCTCGCGCAGGGCATCCGCTTCGACGTCGGCGACTGAGCGCACAGCGCCGCCGCGCTACGCGAGGGTGTGAAACACCCTCTGCACGTCGTCATCCTGCTCGAGCGTGTTGATCAGCTCGAGCACTTCGGCGGCCTCGCCCTCCGCCAGTTCGATTGGCACGGTGCACACGTATTCCTGCTCGGCCGAGAGCGGCACGAGGCCGCGCGCCTCGAGCGCTTCCTGAACCCTGCCGAAATCGGCGAAGGCGCAGCGGATCACCAGCTGCGGCTCGTCGTTCTCGCCGCTGCCCTCGCCCATCTCGTCGAGGCCGTGGTCGATCAGGTACAGCTCGAGGTCGTCCTGGTCGATGCCGGCCGGCGCGAGGCGGAATACGCCGAGTCGCCGGAACATGAACGCGACACTGCCGCTGGTCGCGAGATTGCCGCCGCCCTTGGCGAGGATGCTGCGTACGTGCGCCACCGTGCGCGTGGGATTGTCGGTCGCGGTCTCGACCAGCAATGCGACGCCGTGCGGCGCATAGCCTTCGTAGATGACCTGCTCGTAGCTCGTTGCGTCCTTGCCGGAGGCGCGCTTGATCGCCGCCTCGATCTTGTCCTTCGGCATGTTGACGGCGCGCGCATTCTGGATCACGCGGCGCAGCGTCGGATTGGACGCCGGATCGGCGCCGCCGGCCTTGACGGCCATCGTGATGTCCTTGGCGATGCGCGCGAACTGCTTGGCCATGCGGTTCCAGCGCGCGAACATCGTGTGCTTGCGGACCTCGAATATTCTCCCCATGCGCACATGATGCCATGGGAGCGCGGCGTTTCGCGCGCGGGTTCAGGCCCGGCCGAGCAGGGTCACGGAGCAGACGTTCTGGAACGGGAAGCCGCCGAGGTTGTGCGCGAGCCCGAGGTCCACCCGTGCGAGCTGGCGCTCGCCGGCACGCCCGAGCAGCTGCGCGTGGAGTTCATAGAGCATGCGCAGCCCGGATGCGCCGATCGGGTGGCCGAAGCACTTGAGGCCGCCGTCGATCTGGCACGGCAGCCGCCCGGCCGCATCGAACGCGCCATCGAGCACGTCGTGGACGGCGCGGCCCGGCTGTGCGAAGCCGAGATCCTCCATCGTCACGAGTTCGGTGATCGAGAAGCAGTCGTGCACCTCGGCGACATCGACGTCGGCAGCCGGATCCCGCACGCCCGCTTCCGCGTAGGCGCGCGCCGCGGCGACACGGGTCGTCACGAAATGGCTCGCATCCCAGCCGCCGCAGCCGGCTTCCGCGCCATTGCTCGCGGCGATCTGGATCGCCTTGACGAGCACGACGTCCCGGCGTGCTGCGACGAGGCTGCGCGCGATCTCCGGAGTCGTCACGATCGCGCAGGCGGCGCCGTCACTGACGCCGCAGCAGTCGTACAGGCCGAGCGGCGCGGCAATCACCGGCGCATCGATCACCTGCTGTTCGGTGACGGCCCGACGGATGTGCGCCTTGGGGCTGAGCAGCCCGTTCGCATGACTCTTGACCGACACGTGCGCCATCGCACGCCGCAGGTCACGCGGCGCCACGCCGTGCCGCGCCGCATAGCCATCCGCGAGCAGCGCGAACGTGCCGGGCGCCGTGAGATTCGGCCACCAGAGATCGGCTTCGGCGCCGAAGCTGAACTCGGGCAGCCCGCCGTAGCCGGTGTCCTTCAGTTTTTCGACGCCCATCGCGAGCGCGATGCGCGAGGCGCCGGCGGCGACCGCGTAGACGGCGCCGCGAAACGCCTCGGTGCCGGTCGCGCAGAAATTCTCGACGCGCGTGACGGGCACGTTGCCGAGACGCAGCGCCATCGCGAGTGGTATGCCGGAGCGACCGACGTGCAGGTCCTCGACACAGCTGCCGAGCCAGGCGGCATCGATCTCGTCTGCGCCGAGGCCGGCGTCATCGAGACATTCGGCGAAAGCCTCCTGCATCAGCTGCGTGGCGCTCGCGTCCCAGCGCTCGCCGAAGCGCGAGCAGCCCATGCCGACGATCGCCACACGGTCCCGGATGCCGCCGTTCACGCGCCCACTCCGGTCGCTTTCCAGAAGTAGTCGCGCCATTGGCGGACGGGGTCCACGCGCCGCAGCCGGAACACCATCCGCACCGCCATGCCGGCCTGCGGCGGCTGCGCGTCGGTGTCCGCGAACTCGAGCAGCACGCGCCCGCCGCCTTCGAACTCGACCATGCCGTAGTGCACCGGCGGGCGCAGCGACGCGGCCAGGTGATCGGCGGTGCAGTTGAGTATCCGGCCGCGGCGGCCGGCGAAACCAACCGGCTCCATGTCGCCATGCGCCTTGCAGGCCGGATCGACGCAGATCGCGCCCGCGGGGAACTGGACGGTGCCGCAGCGGCGGCAACGCCCGCCCTGGAACCCGAGCACGGTGCGCCGCTCGCGCCATGCGACCGACGGTGCCGTCGGCCTCTGCGCCTCGCCCCGGATGCCGGCTTCGACGTCGAGCTGGCGACTGCCGACCAGGTAGCGCATGTAGTTCGTCTCCGCGTGCCGGCGCGCAAGCGCCGCTGCCACGCCGGTCATCTGTGTACGCACGCGCGGCAGCGCATCGGTGGCCTCGAGCAGCAGCGCATCACAGCCCTGGCCGAAACCGCAGACGAGCAGGCGTTCGCCCGGCCTCGCCTTCTCCAGCGCCGCGACGAGCAGCCACGAGGACAGCGCGGCGCCGAGGTCGCCGCTGCGTTCGTAGAGCGTGTCGACGACGCATTCGGCGGGTACGCCGATGCGCTTCGCCACCGCCCGCGCGGCTTGCGGCTGTGCGAGCGGCAGCACGAGATGCTGGATGTCGGCACCGGTGAGCCTCTGCTGCCCGAGCAGTTCCAGCGCCGTCTCCGGCAGCAGGCCGAGATGACCCCCGTCGCGTATCCAGCGCTCCTCCCACTGAAACCCGTAGTGTGCCGTCGGCGCACGCAACCGGTCGACGAAATCGGCCGTCCGCGAATGCACCGCACGCAGCGTCGCGATCGCCTCGCCCCTGCCGACGACGAACGCCGCCGCGCCGGCGCCGAACAGCATTTCCTGTGCGCTCGCCGGCCTTGCCGGCCGATCGTCGCTCGCGACACAGAGCGTCGCGCCGCTCGCCGCATCGAGTTGCAGCGCGGTCAGCAGCGTCGCGACGCCGGCGCGCGTCGAACCACCGGCATCGAGCGGCATGACCCGGGTTTCGAGCCCGAGCGCCTCGCAGAGCACGGCGCTGCCGCTGCGCTCGACGTACGGCAGCGACGTCGATGCGAGCAGCACGCGGGCGATCCCGCCGTGATCGCCACCGGTCAGGGCCGCCCGCGCCGCTTCGACGGCCATCGTCAGGGCATCCTCGTCCCAGTTGCAGATCGCGCGCTCACCGGTCGCGAGCGGTGCGAGCGCCGGGTTGTACCAGCCGTGGGCGGCGAGGATCTGCGCGCGCGACAGGCGCAGGACCGGCAGATGCACGCCGTAGCTCAGGATGCCGGTCACGGCGGCGGCCGCTGCTCCCGCAGCCACACGCGCAGCGCGCGCTTGTCGATCTTGTTGAGCGCGGCACGCGGAAATTCGTCCAGCAGATACACTTCGCGTGGCACCTTGAATCCGGCCAGCCGTTCACGGCAGGCGGCCTGGATGCGCGCCGGCAGATCGTCTGCGGCGCCTTCCGCCGCGATCACCAGCGCGACCGGCACCTCGTCCAGCATCTCGTGCGCGCGCCCGATGACCGCGACTTCGCCGACGCCCGGCACGCCGAGAATCACGCGCTCGACCTCGGAGGCGGCCACGTTCTCGCCGCCGACTTTCAGCACGTCCTTCTCGCGGTCGACGAACTGGATGCTGCCGTCCGCGAGCAGGCGCACGAGATCGCCGGTCAGCAGCCAGCCTTCGGCATCGAATGCGGCGCGGGTCGCTTCCGGGTCGTCGAGGTATTCGCGAAAGAGGCTCAGCCCGCGCCTGCCACGGACCCGAAGCCGCCCGATCCCGCCGGCGGCAACCGGCGCGCCGCTCTCGTCGACGATCGCGACCTCGTACTCGGGCGCGGGCTTGCCCATCGCGCCGGCCGTGCCCTGCTGCAGTGGCGTGCCGACGATGCAGTGGCTGATCGTCTCCGTCATGCCCCACCAGCTGACGATGCGCAGCCCGAAGCGCTCCTCGACGAGCGGATCGACGAAAGCATTGCCCCAGACACGGAAGGCGTGCGGCTGGTCGGGCAGTGCGAGCAGCGCCTTGTTCGCGAACGGAATCATGCTCGCCCAGGTGCAGCCCTCCCCGGCCGCGACCGGCCAGAAGCGGCTGGCCGAGAAGCGGTGCATCAGCACGAGCGTGCTGCCGGACCACAGCGTCGCGAGCATCGAGTACGCGAGCGCGTTGGTGTGAAAGAGCGGCATGAACGCGAGACCCACGTCGTCGGATCGCAAGCCGAGATGCGTGGCGCCCACCGCGCCGCTCCACAGCGCGTTGGCATGCGTCCAGACGACGCCCTTGGGCCGGGAAGTCGTGCCCGAGGTGTATTGCACGCTGTTCGCGGCCGTGGGATCGGGCACGCGCTGCGGCAATGTCGACGGATCGCCGTCACACTCACCGAAAGGGAGGCCGCGATCGATCGGCGCATCGCCCGCCGCCGTGCCGTCCGGATCGCGGTCGAGGCAGATCAGCAGCATGTCCGCCCGTCGCGCCGGCTGCACGACCGCGAGCAGGCCGGGCTGCGTGATGATCGCGCGCGCGCGTGAATGCGAGACGAAGTAGGCGAATTCCTCCGCCGACGCGCGCGTATTGGTCGTCACGGCGAGCGCGCCGATGCGCGCGCAGGCGTGCCAGGCGATCAGGAACTCGGGGCAGTTCTCGAGATGCACGATCACGCGCTGGCCGGCTTCGATGCCCCGCGCCGCGAGCCCGGCCGCGAAGCGCGCCACGAGTTCATGAAAGCGTGCGTAGCTGTAGCGCTGCGCGGGCCCGTCCGGCGGCTGCCAGACGAGGAACGCATGCGCCGCCCGCGCGCTGGCCTGCCGGGCGAGCAGCGCCGGCAGGTCGAGACCCACGAACGGATGCAGGTCCTGCCGCTGCAGCACCGCGTTCATGCTCAGAGCGGATCGGCGCTGATCAGCACGACGCCGATCAGGCAGCTCTCGTTCGAGCGGTTCGACCACGAGTGGTTCGTACCGCGCTGCACGAGCACGTCACCGGCCCGCAGCAGCACCTCGCCGCGGTCCATGACGGCGTAGATCTCGCCGCGCAGCACGATCACGTAATCGATCGTGGCCGACTTGTGCATCATCGGGTCGTTGCTGCCGGCGATGCGCGTGTGCCCGCCGCCGATCGAGTCGAAGGCCTGCTGCGAATCGACCGATCCCTGCCAGGTGTGATCCGGCGGAAATTCCACCGTGCGGAACAGCGAACCGCCGGCCGGCGGCTCATGGCGCAGAGGACGCGCCGCGGCATCGTCGGTGCCGCGGTTGTCCGCCGGAGTGCGCACGGTTTCCCACAGATCGGTCACGACGAGCCCAGGCATCGAAGCGACTTCGACCGCGTTCGCGGCGATGCCGTCGCTCAGCAGGTAGGACTGGCCCGCGGCATCCTGCGCCGTGACGACGCGGCGGATCCGGTCAGTCATGGCGGTAGGAGAACGCGATGCCGTAGGTGCGCGGCGCGCCGGTACTGCAGGTACCGACGGTCGCGGCCGACAGGGTCACGGTGTTCTGGCAGTACAGCTCGTCGGTCAGGTTCTTGCCGTAGGCCGCGACGGCCCAGCGAGCGCCGGCCGGCGCGTACTCGAGGCGGGCATTGACGACGTCGAAGCCCTTCTGCCCCGTCGCCGGCGAATTGGCCGGATCGAAGAACACCTTCGAGCGGTAGCTCCACTCGCCACGCAGCGTCAGGTCGCCCGCCGAACCGAGCGGGAAGCTGTACTCGCCGATCACGTTCGCCTGGTTCTTCGGCGTGCGGATCATCTGCTTGCCCGCCTGGCTGACGCCCGCGTCGTCGACGTAGTCGTCGAGCGTGGCGTCGGTGTACGAATAACCCGCCGTCAGGCGCAGGCGCTCGACCGGGCGCGCGACGATCTGGATCTCGCCACCCCGGGCCGTCGCGTTCGCGGCGTTGTCGACGACGACGATCGGCACACCGCCCGGGCCGACACCCGAGCCGGTGATGAACTGCAGATCGTCGTAGCTGTTGTCGAACAGCGCGAGATTCAGCTGCAGGCGCCCGGCGAGCCACTGCGACTTGAGGCCGACTTCGACCGAGGTCACGTCCTCCGGCGCGAAGATGAAACTCGCGCGTGCGGCATTGGCAGGCAGCGTGGGCTGGAAGCCACCCGACTTGAAGCCCTCGCGGTAGGTCGCATACAGTATCGCGTGCTCGGTCGGGTGCCAGTCGACGGTCGCGACCGGATCGAACGAGCTCCATTCGTCGCCGTAGTCGAGTGCGTAGTTGGCCGGCAGCAGCACGTTCGCCGGGAACGGCCCGCAGGGCGTCGCCGGCGTGCACTGCGAGCCGACGCCGAAATTGTCGGTGCTGCGCACGTTCGATTTCTCGTCCCGGCTGTAGCGGCCGCCGACCGTCAGGTTCCAGCGCTCCGACAGCGCGAAAGTCGCCTGCCCGAACGCGGCGTAACTCTCGGTCGTGACGTCATTCAGGTCCTGCAGCGGGAAGCGCTGGCCACCGTTCATCAGGGCCGCGAACGCGGTATCGGCGCCGATGATCCAGTCCTCCTCGCGGAAAGCGTCCTCGCGCAGGTAATACAGGCCGACCACCCAGTCGACCCGCGAGCCGCCGGATCGGCCCGCGTGGCGCAGCTCCTGCGACCACGTGTCGCTGTCCTCGTAGGCATAACGGTCGAGCGTATCGAGCGCCGAGGCGTCCTGGTCGTGCAGTTCCTCGAACTCGTTGCTCCGGAACGCGGTGATCGACGTGAAGCGGCCGATCGGCGTGTCCCAGTTCATGTGCAGCGAGGCCATGATCGCCTCGCGCTCCTGGTAGCCGTCGGTCGTGTACTGCTGGTCGAGGGAGAGACCGCGGCGCACGCCGGCGAGGTCGCCGAGCGGGCGGAACAGCACGTTGTCGGTGACGTTCTGCTGCGCGAGCATGCCGACGTCATCGCGCGCGTATTCGAGCGTCAGCAGCGCATCGAAGGCATCCGACGGCACGAACTGCAGCTGGCCGCGCGCGCCGTAGCTGTTCTCGTCCTGGTGGCGCTTGCCGGTCAGCGTATTGCGGATGTAGCCCTTGCTGTCGTTGCGCGCGCCAGCGAGGCGGAAACGCCAGCGGTCGTCGCCGAGCGGACCGCTGATGCCGGCGCGCAGTTGCACGGCGTCGTAGTTGCCGAGCTGCGCGCTGAACTGGCCGGTGAAATGATCGCTCGGCGGACGCGTCACCATGCTGACGGCACCGCCCGCCGCATTGCGGCCGAACAGCGTGCCCTGTGGGCCCTTCAGCACCTCGATGCGCTCGACGTCGAACAGATCGAACATCAGGCCGGTGAAGCGCGACACGTAGACCTCATCGACGAACAACGCGACCGACGGGTCCGAGCCGACGTCGAACGCACCACTGCCGATGCCGCGGATGAACAGGAACGGCCGCCCGAGACCGATCGTCTCGAGGTAGAGGCCGGGCGTATAGAGCGCGACCTGATCGAGCTTGACGACGTTGCTCGCCTCGATGTCGGCCGCGGACAGCGCGGCCACCGAGAACGGCACGTCCTGCAGCCGCTGTTCGCGCTTCTGCGCGGTGACGATGATCTCCTCGAGCGCGCCGCTGTCCTGCGCGGCCACCGGGGCCGCCGCGAGGACGAAGGCGACGGACCCTGCGAGCATGCCTCTGATCGACATTCGACACCCCCGGTCTTGGCGACACCGCTGCTATCATGTGGCGAGCGGGTATTCATCAACTGGTAAAGATTATTTCACCAATGGGTAAGTCCGTGTCAAGACCCCCGCGCCGGGTCAAGGCGTCCAGGCCGAAAGCCACCCAGAAGAGCACCCGGGAGCGCATCCTCGACATCGCCGAGACGCTGTTCTCCGAGTTCAGCTACGAGGGCGTCTCGCTGCGCGAGCTCGCGCGCCAGGCCGACGTCGATCTCGCGCTCCTCAAATACCACTTCGGCGACAAACTGCGCCTGTTCGAACAGGTGCTGTCGCGGCGCGTCGAGGCGATGCGCAACGACCGCCTCGAGGCGCTCGAGGCCTGCCGCAGCCGCTGGCGGGGCACGCCGCCGCCGATCGAGGACGTGATCGACACGTTCATGCGCCCGTTTCTCGTGCTGAGCCTCGAGGGGGGTGGGGGCTGGAAGGCCTACATGCAGCTCGTCGCCAAGATCTCGATTCACCCGCAGTGGGCCGCCGTGCTGAGCCGGCTGTTCGACCCGACCGCCCGGCATTTCCTCGGTGCGATGCGCATGGCGCTGCCGCAGGCGACCGAAGAGCAGATCCAGTGGTCCTACCAGCTGATGCTCGCGAACCTGCTGTTCGTGTTCGCCGAGACCGGTCGTATCGACCTGCTGTCGAATGGCCTGTGCCGCGCGCACGAGCTCGAAGCGGCCTACGAGCACATGAAGCGCTACGTCATCGGCGGCGTGAAGGCCTGCGCGGTCGGGTGAGACCCCGTCCGGCGGCTCAGTGTCCCGGCAGATCGAGTTCGATGCGCGCCCCGCCGAGCGCCGGTGATTGCGTGAGCGACAGCGTACCGCCGTAGAGCTCGACGGCATCCCGCACCATCGACAGTCCGAGTCCGTGGCCCGGCGTCGCCTCGTCGGCCCGCTGGCCCCGGCCCAGCACGCGGTCGCGATCGGCCGCCGCAATGCCCGGGCCGTCGTCCTCGATCACGATCCGCAGGCGCCCCCGCACCGCCGCACCGGGCGATGCGCTGACGCGCACGCGCGACGCACACCACTTGCAGGCGTTGTCCATCACGTTGCCGAGCATCTCGGCGAGATCGTCGCGATCGCCGATGAACTGCGCGTTCTCGGGTACGGCGTTCTCGATCGAGAAATCGCGCTGGCCGTGCGCGCGCAACAGCGCACCGCGCAAGTCCGCGACGAGCGGGCGCACCGCGATCGGCGCCTGCCCCACCGTTGCGCCGCCGCTGGTCGCCGCGCGACGCAGCTGGTGCTCGACGATGCGGCTCATGCGATCGATCTCGTGCTCGAATGGCGCGCGCAGCGCCTCGACCGAGGTCGCCCCGTGCAGGCCGGCGCGCATCACGGCGAGCGGCGTCTTCAGGCTGTGGGCGAGATTGCCGAGCGTCTTGCGGTAGCGCGCGATGCGCTCGCGCTCGGCGGCGAGCAATGCATTGAGGTTCGTGGCCACGCCGGCGAGCTCGCGCGGCCAGTGGGTCGAGAGCGCGTCGCGCGCGCCGGTTTCGATGCCGCGGATCTCCGCCTCGAGGCGCTGCACCGGCGCCAGCGTCCGGCGCAGCAGCACTGCGAGCGTCGCGAGCAGCAGCAGCGCGAGCACCGCAAACCAGCCGAACATCTGCGTGCGCACGCGCCGCAGCTGCTGCGCATAGGGTTCGAGGCTCGTCGCGATGCTGAACGTGAGCGCGAACGAGCGCCCCTCGTCGTCGCGCCAGGCGATGCCGCGGCTGCGCAGCGCGAGCGCGCCGCTGCCGGAGACGTCGATCCGTGCGGTGTGGCGCTCGCCGGGCGCGAGCGCCGGGCCGAAATCGATCGGCACCCCGACGCTCGACGGCGAACGCCAGCCTTCGCGACCATCGTCGATCGCGGCATAGAGGCCCGAGCCCGGGGTCGAGAGGCGCGGATCGGCGAGCCTTCCTACGCTGACGCTGTCCGCGGTCGTCTCCGCGGCGGCAATCAGCGCGACGGTCTGCGCGTCGAGCAACTCGTCGAGCGAGCGGTCGGCGAGCGCGCGGAACACGGAGTCGAGCGCGACGATCGTGACGCCGAAGAACAGCACCAGCGAGACGGAGACCGACAGGATCAGGCGCCGCCGCAACGAGCGCATCGCGCACCCTCAGTTCGGATCGCGCGGCAGCGCGAAGCGGTAGCCGCGGCTGCGCAGGGTCTCGATCGGCTGCAGGCTGTCGTCGGGATCGAGCTTGCGGCGCAGGCGCCCCATGAACACCTCGATCGTGTTGCTGTCGCGTTCGTAGTCCTGGTCGTAGAGCCGCTCGGTCAGCTCGGCCTTCGAGATCACCTCGCCGGCGCGCATCATCAGGTGCTCGAGCAGGCGATATTCGAAGGTGGTCAGGTCGACCGCGGCGCCGCGCACCGCGACGGTCTGCGACCTGAGATCGAGCACGACCGGCCCGCAGGACAGCAGCGGGCTCGCCCAGCCACCCGCGCGACGCAGCAGCGCCTGCACGCGCGCCAGCACCTCCTCGAAGCGGAACGGCTTCGTGACATAGTCGTCGGCGCCGGCGTCGAGGCCCGCGACCTTGTCCTGCCAGCGGTCGCGCGCGGTGAGCACCAGGATCGGGAAGGTCTTGCGCTCCGTGCGCAGCGTGCGGATCACGTCGAGCCCGGGCAGCTTCGGCAGGCCGAGATCGACGATCGCGAGATCGACCGGGTATTCGCGGCCCGCGTACAGACCCTCCTCGCCGTCGGCGGCCAGGTCGACCGTGAAGCCCGCGTCGACGAGGTCGCGCTTGAGCGCCTCGCGCAGCGCCGGCTCATCTTCGATCACGAGGATGCGCATGGGCTCAGTACTCCGCGCCGCTCGCCGCGTCGATCTTCACGGTCCACACGCGGCCGTCTTCCGACAGCAGCCGCAGCACGTGCACGCGATGGCCGTTCGCTTCGCGGGTCTCCGCGCGGATCACGCGCGCGCGGTACTTGCGCTCCGCGCGATTGACCGCTTCGTCGAGCGAGATGCCGGTCTCGGCGCGCGGGCCGTGGCGTGCGCCGGGGTCGCGCTGTGCCTGCGCGGGCCGGTCGGCGAGCGCCGCGGGCGCCGCGAGTGCACTGCCGAGGGCGAGAACGATGGCGAGCGTCAGCGGTTTCATTGTACGAATGGGTCGGCTCGTCCCTGGTGCGCCACGATGGTCGCGGCAAGGATAGGCACATGCAACTGAACAGTGCCTGAAGCCGTCATGGGTTGTCGCGGCCACGGGCACTGGCGCCCTTGGCCGTCTCCCACAGCCGGTCCCAGCCGGCGGCATCGAGGGATTCGAGCGGCTGGCCGGCTTCGTCGGCAAGACGTTCGACGAGCTGGAAGCGTGTTTCGAAGCGGCGGTTCGCGGCCCGCAACGCCTCCTCCGGGTCGATACCGAGGTGCCGCGCCCAGCTGGCCATCGCGAGCAGCAGGTCGCCGACCTCCTCCATCTGGCGCGCCGGCGATTCCCGCGCGATCGCGAAGTCGGCCTCGGCCAGCTCCTCCTGCACCTTGGCACGCGCGCCGCGTCCGTCGGGCCAGTCGAAGCCGACGCGTGCCGCGCGGCGCCCGAGCTTGGCGGCCCTCGCGAGCGCCGGCAGCGCGAGCGGCACGTCGGCCAGCACGCCGCGCTCGCCGGCGGCCTGCCGCTCCGCGGCCTTCCTCGCCTCCCAGTCGGCTGATTGCCCGGCCGCATCGGCGAAGCGCGCGCCGGCGAAGACGTGCGGATGCCGGTCGGTCAGCTTGTCGGCGATCGCGCGCGCGACGTCGGCGAACGCGAACCAGCCGCGCTCCTCGGCGAGCCGTGCGTGAAAGACCACCTGGAACAGCAGGTCGCCGAGCTCGGCGCGCAGACGCTGCGGGCTGCCACTCGCGATCGCGTCGGCGACTTCGTAGGCCTCCTCGATCGTGTACGGCGCAATCGTCTCGAAGCTCTGCTCGCGATCCCAGGGGCAGCCACCTTCCGGCGCGCGCAGCCGCGCCATCACGTCGAGCAGCCGCGCGAGCTCCGCGCCCGCCTCAGCCATCCGGACCGCCGCTGACGAGCCGGTAGAGTGTGATCAGCATGCCGGCCGTGGCGCCCCAGATGCGGTTCGGCCCATACGGGATATCGTAGACCTTGACGTCCTCGCCGCCGATGCGCCGCACGCTCGCCCGATGGTTGCGCGTATCGAACACGAACTCGAGCGGCACCTCGAACGTGCCGCGCACCTCGCGGGTATCGATGTGCAGCGGCGGATCGGGATCGACGAACGCCACGACCGGCGTGACGCGAAACCCCGAGACGATCAGATGATCGGGCAGATAGCCGAGCAGGTGCACGTGGCCGGCATCGAGGCCGATTTCCTCGCGCGCCTCGCGCAGCGCCGCCGCGGCCGGCGACGGGTCCGCCGGTTCGATGCGCCCGCCCGGGAAGCTCACCTGCCCGGCATGATTCCTCAGCGTGCTCGCCCGCTCGGTCAGCAGCATCGTGAGCCCGGCAGGCCGGTCGACGATCGGCACCAGCACGGCGGCCGGCACCGGCTGGGCCGGAAAGTGCGCCCGCAGGCGCTGCATCTGCGCCGGCGGCACGCCCGCGATGCGCCAGTCGTCGGGGCTGGTCGATGGTCGCGTGTCGCGCAGGCGCGTAACGATCCGCTCGCGCAGTGGCGGGTCGGCACCGGTCGGCGGGCGGATCGCAGCCAGCTCGTGCAAGCGCTCAGCCTCCGCCGCCGCCACCCTTGATTCCGCCCTTGGCCAGCTCGGCGGGATCGAGCAGCTCGGCGAGCCGCTCGCGCGGCAGGTCGGTCATTTCGGCCGCTACCGCCATGATCGGCCGGCCCTGCGCATAGGCTTTCTTGGCGATCGCGGCGCCCTTCTCGTAGCCGATCACCGGGTTCAGCGCGGTCACGAGGATCGGGTTGCGGTCGAGCGCCTCGGCCAGCCTTGCTGCGTTGACGGTGAAGCCGGCGATCGCCGAATCGGCGAGCAGCTTCGAGACGTTCGCGAGCAGGCGGGCGCTCTCGAGCAGGTTGTGCGCGATCACCGGCAGCATCACGTTCAGCTGGAAGTTGCCGGCCTGGCCCGCGACGGTGATCGTCGCGTCGTTGCCGATCACCTGCGCCGCGACCATCGCGGTCGCCTCCGGAATCACCGGGTTGACCTTGCCCGGCATGATGCTGCTGCCCGGCTGCAGCGCCGGCAGCGCGATCTCGCCGAGCCCGGCGAGCGGCCCGCTGTTCATCCAGCGCAGGTCGTTGGCGATCTTCATCAGACTCACGGCCACGACTTTCATCTGCCCCGACAGCTCGACCGCGGCGTCCTGCGACGACAGCGATTCGAAGTAATTGGGGCTCGGAGCGAACGGCAGTCCGGTGAGCTTCGCAAGCGCCTCGCAGAAGCGCGCGCCGAATTCCGGCGGTGCATTGATGCCTGTGCCGACCGCGGTGCCGCCCTGCGCGAGCGCATGCAGGCGCGGCTCGCAGGCCGCGAGGCGTGCCCGGCCGTTCTCGATCTGCGTGCGCCAGCCCGACAGCTCCTGGCCGAGGGTCACCGGCATCGCGTCCATCAGGTGAGTGCGGCCGGTCTTGACGACCGCGCCGACCTCGCGCTCCTTCGCGGCGATCACGCCGGCGAGATGCGCGAGCGCGGGCGACAGGTTTTCGCGGACCGCGAGCGCCGCGCTGACGTGGATCGTCGTCGGGATCACGTCGTTGCTGCTCTGGCTCATGTTGACGTGGTCGTTCGGGTGCACGGCCTGCCCCGACGCCCGGCTCGCAAGGTGGGCAATCACCTCGTTCGCGTTCATGTTGGTGCTGGTGCCCGAGCCGGTCTGGAAGACGTCGATCGGGAAGTGCGCGTCGTGCCTGCCGGCGGCGACCTCGGCGGCGGCTGACTCGATCGCGCGCGCGATCGGCGCCGGCAGCAGTCCGAGCGCCGCATTGGCGCTCGCCGCGGCCGCCTTGACCAGGCCGAGCGCGCGCAGGAACTCGCGCGGCATCGTCAGGCCGCTGACCGGGAAATTCTGCACGGCGCGCTGGGTCTGCGCGCCCCACAGGGCCTTGAGCGGCACCTGCAGCTCACCCATGCTGTCGTGCTCGGTGCGAAAGGAAGAAGCGGTCATCGGTACTCCGGAACTTGCGCCGACCATCGGCGCGCATCGGCCGGGCGGCCGCATGCGTTATCATCATGAATCCTATCATTCCCGGTGACCCGCCCGCATGGATCAGTCGCTCGACGCCCTGTCGCCGATAGATGGACGATATCGCCGTGCGGCCGATCCGCTGCGCCCGATCCTGAGCGAACGCGGCCTGATTCTCGCGCGCATCCGGGTCGAGGCGGAATGGTTTCGCTGCCTGGTCAGCGAGGTGCCGGCATTCCGTGCCCTCGACGTGCCGCCGGCCGCGCTCGAACGCGCCGCCGCGCTCGCGGCCGAGCCCGACGAGCAGGCCGCCGTCGCGGTCAAGGAGATCGAGGCGCGCATCAACCACGACGTCAAGGCGGTGGAGTACTACGTGCGCGATGCGCTCGCCGCGGCGGGCGCGCCGCCCGCTGCGCTCGAGCTCGTGCACTTCGGCTGCACGTCCGAGGACATCAACAACGTGAGCTATGCGCGACTGCTGGTCGCGGCCCGCGCGGTGCTGCTCGAGGCGCTCGATGCGCGCATCGCCGCGCTGCGTGGCTTCGCCGCGCAGTATGCCGCGCTGCCGATGATCGCCCGCACGCACGGCCAGGGCGCGAGCCCGACGACGCTCGGCAAGGAGTTCGCCAACGTCGTGATGCGCCTCGAGCGCGCGCGCGCCCGCTTCGCCTCGGTCGCGGCGCTCGGCAAGTGGAATGGCGCGGTCGGCAACTACAATGCCCATGTCGCCGCATTCGCCGGGCTCGACTGGCCGGCGCTCGCCGCGCGCTTCGTCGCCTCGCTCGGCCTCGGCTTCAACGCGTACACCACGCAGATCGAGCCGCACGACTGGGTCGGCGAGTACTGCGACGCGCTCGCTGCGATCAATGTGATCGTGCTCGACCTCGCACGCGACATCTGGGGCTACATCTCGCTCGGCTATCTGCGCCAGCGGGTGGTCAGCGGCGAGGTCGGCTCCTCGACGATGCCGCACAAGGTCAATCCGATCGATTTCGAGAACGCGGAAGGCAATCTCGGCGTCGCGAACGCGCTGCTGCGGCACTTCTCGGCCAAGCTGCCGGTGTCGCGCTGGCAGCGCGACCTGACCGATTCGACCGTGCTGCGCAATCTCGGCGTCGCGCTCGCGCATACGCTGGTCGCATGGCAGTCGCTCGGCCGCGGCCTCGGCAAGATCGAGGCGAACCCGGCGCGGCTTGCGGCGGATCTCGACGATGCCTGGGAGCTGCTCGCCGAAGCGGTGCAGACCGTGCTACGCGCGCACGGCGTGCCGAACGGCTACGAGCTGCTGAAGGAGTTCACGCGCGGCCGGCCGATCGACGCGGCGATGTTGCGCGAACTGATCGACGGGCTGCCGATTCCGGAGGCGGCGCGCGAGGAGCTGCGCCGGCTGTCGCCGTCCGCCTACACGGGCCTCGCGGCGGATCTGGCCGGGAAACTGCCCGCCCGGAACTGAGACCTGCGGCACGCTTTGGCGCCCCGGCCTATGTCAAGCCGCGGCAAACCGTGACCGCGTCGACACGCCGGCCCGGTCGAACGCCGGACAATCCGCGGCAAACGCCACCAGGCGTGAGGCTGCGCAATCGTGAGTACGACCGGGGAATTCGAGCTGAGTCTGCTGTCGCAGTCGCCTGCGCCACGGCTCGAACTGCCGCCCCTCGAAGCGCCGCCACAGGTCAATGTCGTCACGACGCTGGAGGAAGCACTGGCCGCCACGATCCTGGTCGCCGGCAGCGCGCAGCGGCTGATGTCGATCTGCACGCCGAACCTCGAGCCCGATCTCTACGACCAGACCTCTTTCCTCGATATCGTCAAGCGCTTCGTGCTGGCGCGCAGCTTCGCCAAGGTGCGCGTGCTGATCGGCGACGGCAGCCGCCTGATGCGCGACGTGCACCGCTTCGTCGCGATGAGCCGGCGCCTGACCAGCTACATCGACATCCGCGTGCTCGGCGCCGATGCGCCGAAACCCCATCCCGGCTACATCATCGCCGACGACCGCGCGATCCTGTACCGGGCGAACGCCGCGCAGTGGGACGGCATCGCCGACCTCGACAACCCGGCGGTCGCGCGCATGCACCTCGCCGAATTCGACGCCCAGTGGATCGCCCACGCGCCGGACTTCGGCTACCGGGTCGCGCGCCGCTGAGCCCCGCTGCGTATCATCCGCTGATGGCCTCCCGTCCCGCAGTCACCGTCGCCGCCGTCGTCGAACGCGCGGGGCAGTTCCTCGTCGTCGAGGAGCGTGTCAGCGGCCGGCTCGTCCTGAACCAGCCCGCCGGCCACGTCGAGGATCGCGAGACGCTGCTCGAGGCGGTGGTGCGCGAGACGCGCGAGGAAAGCGCGTGGCGCTTCACGCCGCGCCACGTGCTCGGCGTCTACCTGTGGCGCAATGCGCGGAGCGGCAAGTCGACGCTGCGCATCGCCTTCGCCGGCGAGGTCTCGGACCACGATCCCGGCGCCGCGCTCGACCTCGGCATCACCGGCACGCACTGGATGAGCCGCGATCAGCTCGAGGCCGCGCACCCGCGCCTGCGCAGCCCGCTCGTCCTGCGCTGCATCGACGACTACCTCGCCGGGCGCCGCCTGCCGCTCGAGACGATCGCGCACCTCGACCTGCAGTCGGCCGCGCACATGCACGCCGTCAAGGTCGGCTGAGCCGCACCGTACAATGCGCGCATGAGCGCGCATCACCGTGTCATCGTCGGGCTGTCGGGCGGCGTCGATTCCGCCGTCGCGGCGCTGCTGCTGCTCGAGCGCGGCGCCGAGGTCCAGGGCCTGTTCATGGCCAACTGGGAAGAAGACGACGACGGCTATTGCACGGCTGCCCGCGATTTCCAGGACGCGCGCGGGGTCGCCGAGGTGCTCGGCATTCCGTTGCACCGGGTCGATTTCTCGTGCGAGTACCGCGACCGCGTGTTCGCGCATTTCCTCGACGAGTACGCGGCCGGCCGCACGCCGAACCCCGACGTGGCATGCAACCGCGAGATCAAGTTCGGCCTGTGCCTCGAGCATGCACGCAGGCTTGGTGGCGAGCGCTTCGCGACCGGCCACTACGCGCGCCTGCGCGCCGGCCCCGGCGGCGTCGAACTGCACAAGGGCGCCGATCCCGGCCGCGACCAGTCGTACTTCCTGCACGGCATCGAGCGGACGGCGCTCGCAGCGATCGAGTTTCCGGTCGGCGAGCTGCCGAAGGACGAGGTACGCGAGCGCGCCCGTCGCGCGGGTCTCGCCGTCCACGACAAGCCCGACAGCACCGGCATCTGCTTCATCGGCGAGCGCCCTTTCCGCCAGTTTCTTGCGCGTTACATCGCCGATACGCCCGGTACGATCGAAACGCCCGCCGGCGAGCGCCTCGGCACGCATCACGGCCTCGCCTTCTACACACTCGGGCAGCGCGGCGGACTCGAAGTCGGCGGGCGTGTCGGCCACACGGGCGGCGCCTGGTATGTCGCGCGCAAGGATCCGGCCCGCAATGCGCTGATCGTCGTGCAGGGCCACGATCATCCGCTGCTGTTGTCGCGCGCGCTGCGCACCGGCCCGGTGAACTGGCTCTCGACCGAGCGGCAGGAGCCGTTCACGGCCGCGGTCAAGGTGCGTTACCGCCAGGAGGACCAGCCGGCGCGCGTCACACCGCTCGCGGGCGGCGGCGTCCACGTCGGGTTTGACCACGCGCAACGCGCGGTGGCGCCCGGCCAGTACGCTGTCCTGTACGACGGCAGCCGCTGCCTCGGCGGTGGCGTGATCGAATCGACCGAGCCGGCCGCCGACAGCGAGCCCGCATTTCCCACCGCAGCCACATCAAGGTAAACCGATGTCGAGATCCCGAGCCCTCCCGCCGCGCCTGTCGGCGCTCCAAAGCCTCACCGGACGCACGCCGCTGCTCGAGCTGGAATGCGAGTTCCGCGGCCGCACGCACCACATCTACGCCAAGCACGAGGCGCTCAATTTCACCGGCAGCATCAAGGACCGCATGGCGCTGCACATCCTCGAGCGCGCTTACGCCGACGGCGAGATCCAGGCCGGCGACGAAATCGCCGAAGCGACCAGCGGCAATACCGGCATCGCCTTCGCCGCGATGGGCCGGGCGCTCGGCCACCCGGTGCGCATCTACATGCCGGACTGGATGAGCCGCGAGCGCGTACTCGTGATCCAGAGCCTCGGCGCCTCGATCATTCCGGTATCGCATGAACAGGGCGGCTTCCTCGGCAGCATCGCGATGGCCGACGAGTATGCGGCCGCGACGCCGCGCGTCTTCCGGCCGCGCCAGTTCGACAGCGCGGCGAATACCCGCGCGCACTACGACACCACCGGACCCGAACTGCTGGCGCAGCTGCCCTGCCCGCCGACCGCGTTCGTCGCCGGCGTCGGCACCGGCGGCACCGTGATGGGCGTCGGGCGGCTGCTGCGCGAGCGCGTACCGGGCGCGACCGTGCATCCGCTCGAACCGGCCAATTCGCCGACGCTGCGCACCGGCACGAAGGTCGGGCGGCATCGCATCCAGGGAATCAGCGACGAGTTCGTGCCCTCGATCCTGCAGCTCGATGCGCTCGACCGCATCATCGATGTCTGGGACGGCGATGCGATCTGCATGGCGCAGAAGCTCGCCGGCGAGCTCGGCATCGCGGTCGGCATCAGCTCCGGCGCCAACCTGCTCGGTGCCCTCGAGATCGCGCACGAACAGGGCGCCGGCGCCGTCGTCACCACGGTTTTCTGTGACGACAATCGCAAGTACCTGTCGACCGATCTGTGCAGCGACGAGGAATGCAAGCCGCACTACCTGTCGCGCGAGGTGAAGTTGCGCGGCTTCCGGGTCATCCCGATGCCGGAAACTACGGATGGCTGACCGCGGCCGAGCGCGCCGGGGCGCTCGCGGGAGCGGCGCACGCACGCTATAATTAGCGGCTGTTTTGAGCCTTATCGCCCCGTCGCGGAGAACACGATGACCGACAGTTTCAAGGCGCGCGCGCAGCTCGCCGTGGGATCGCTCGACTACGAGATCATGAGCCTCGCGGCGCTGCCGCAGGACAAGGTCGCGCGCCTGCCCTACTCGCTCAGGATCCTGCTCGAGAACCTGCTGCGCTTCGAGGACGGCGTCAACGTGACCCGCGGCGACATCGAGGCGCTGCTCGACTGGGATCCGAAGGCCGCGCCGTCGCACGAGATCTCGTTCACGCCGGCGCGCGTGATCATGCAGGACTTCACCGGCGTGCCCTGCGTGGTCGACCTCGCCGCGATGCGCGAAGCGATCGCACGGCTCGGCGGCGACCCGGACAAGGTCAACCCGCTCGCGCCCGCCGAACTCGTGATCGATCACTCGGTGCAGGTCGATGCCTACGGCACGCCGCTGTCGCTCGAGGAAAACAACCGCATCGAATTCGAGCGCAACGGCGAGCGCTACGCGTTCCTGCGCTGGGGCCAGACCGCGTTCGAGAACTTCAAGGTCGTGCCGCCGAACACCGGCATCGTCCACCAGGTCAACCTCGAGTACCTCGGTCGCGTGGTGTTCGATGCGCAACGCGACGGCAGGCGCCGCGCCTACCCCGACACGGTGGTCGGCACCGATTCGCACACGACGATGATCAACGGCCTCGGCGTGCTCGGCTGGGGCGTCGGCGGCATCGAGGCGGAAGCCGCGATGCTCGGCCAGCCGATCCCGCTGCTGATCCCGCAGGTGATCGGTTTCCGGCTCGTCGGCGAGCTGCGGCCGGGTGCCACCGCCACCGATCTGGTGCTGACCGTCACCGAAATGCTGCGCAAGAAGGGCGTCGTCGACAAGTTCGTCGAATTCTTCGGCGACGGCCTCGCGAACCTGCCGCTCGCCGACCGCGCGACGATCGGCAACATGTCGCCCGAATTCGGCAGCACCTGCGCGATCTTCCCGATCGACGCGGAAACCGTGCGCTACCTGCGTCTCTCGGGCCGCTCCGAAGAGCAGATCGCACTGGTCGAGGCCTATGCGAAGGCACAGGGCCTGTGGCGCGAGAACGGCCAGCGCGCCGCGGATTACACCGATATCCTCGAGCTCGATCTCGCCGACGTCGAGCCGAGCCTCGCGGGACCGAAGCGGCCGCAGGATCGCGTGCCGCTGCGCACCGCGAAGACCGCCTACGCCAAGGCGCTCGTGCCGATGGCCGAAGAGCGCCACCGCAAGTCCGGCCGCAGCGGCAGCGCCCAAGTCACGCTCGACGGCCGCAGCTTCGAGCTGAAGGATGGCGCAGTGCTGATCGCGGCAATCACCAGCTGCACCAACACGTCGAACCCCTACGTGATGATCAGCGCGGGCCTGCTGGCGCGCAACGCCGCGCGGCGCGGTCTCGCGGCGAAGCCGTGGGTCAAGACCAGCCTCGCGCCCGGCTCGCGCGTCGTCACGGACTATCTGCGCAAGGCGCAGCTGCTCGACGATCTCGCGCTCGCCGGTTTTTACCTGGTCGGCTACGGCTGCACGACCTGCATCGGCAATTCCGGCCCGCTGAAGCCGGAAATCTCGGCCGGCGTCGCGGCCGGCGACATCATCGCGTGCGCGGTGCTGTCGGGGAACCGCAATTTCGAGGGCCGCGTGCACCCGGAAGTGAAGATGAACTTCCTCGCCTCGCCGCCGCTCGTGGTCGCCTACGCGCTCGCCGGCACGCTCGACATCGACCTGACCGCCGATCCGATCGGCACCGACCCCGACGGCACGCCGGTCTATCTCAAGGACATCTGGCCGGGCGATCGCGAAGTCGCCGATACCGTGCACGCGGCGATCACCTCGGGCATGTTCAGGAAGAGCTACGAAAGCGTGTTCGAGGGCGACGCGAACTGGGCGGGCATCGACGTGCCGGCCGGAAAGATCTACCGCTGGGACGAGCGCTCGACCTACGTGAAGAACCCGCCCTATTTCGACGGCATGACGATGCAGCCCGAGGCCGTGCGCGACATCCGGGGCGCCCGCGTGCTCGCGCTGCTCGGCGACTCGGTGACCACGGACCACATCTCGCCCGCCGGCAACATCGCGAAGACGAGCCCGGCGGCGCGCTACCTGGTCGAGGCCGGGGTGAAGCCGGCCGACTTCAACTCCTACGGCTCGCGTCGCGGCAACCACGAGGTGATGATGCGCGGCACTTTCGCCAACATCCGCCTGCGCAATCTGCTCGCGCCCGGCACCGAGGGCGGCGTGTCGGTACACCTGCCGTCCGGCGAGCCCGGCAGCATCTACGACGTCGCGATGCGCTACCGGCAGGACGGCACGCCGCTGGTCGTGCTCGCCGGCAAGGAATACGGCACCGGCTCGTCGCGCGACTGGGCCGCGAAGGGCACGATGCTGCTCGGCGTGCGCGCGGTGATCGCCGAGAGCTTCGAGCGCATCCATCGCTCGAACCTGATCGGCATGGGCGTCCTGCCGCTGCAGTTCCCCGCCGGCCAGAATGCGCAGAGCCTCGGTCTCACGGGTCGCGAGACCTTCGACATCACCGGCGTCGCGGACGAAACCGCAAAAACGGTGACGGTCACCGCGACACCGGCCGACGGCGGCAAGCCGGTCACGTTCGCGGCACGCGTGCGCATCGACACGCCGAAGGAGCGCGACTACTACCGTCACGGCGGCATCCTGCAGTACGTACTGCGCCAGCTCGCCGCCACGGGCCAGGCTGCATGAGCGGCGCGCGATGAGCGGCGGCGGGCGCGTGGTCGCGGTCTTCGATCTCGACGGCACGCTCACCCGCCGCGACACGCTCTTCCCTTACGTCTGGCACTACCTCGCGCGCCGCCCGTGGCGGCTCGCGCGCCTGCTGCGCGTGCTGCCCGCCGCCTGCCGCTACCTGTTCGACGGCCACGACCGCGGCCGGCTCAAGGCCGCGCTGCTGCGCCATGCGCTCGGCGGCGAGTCCCGGGCGGCGATCGAGGCATGGAACGAACGCTACCTGCCGCGCGTGATCGCGCGCGGGCTGCTGGACGATGCCGTGCATGTGCTCGAGGCGCATACGACCGGCGGCGACCTGCTGGTACTGATGTCGGCGAGCGTCGACCTGTACGTGCCGGCGCTCGGCCGCCGGCTCGGTTTCGAGCGCGTGATCTGCACCGAGGTGCGCTGGAACGGCGAGACACTCGACGGCGCACTCGCCAGCGCGAATCGGCGCGGCGAGGAGAAGGCGCGCTGCTTCGAAGCACTGCGCGCGCAGCACGCGACCGCACGCTTCGTCGCCTACGGCAACAGCGGCTCCGACCTCGCCCATCTGCAGCTTGCGGATCGCGGCGTGCTGGTGAACGGATCGCGGCGTGCGCGTCGCGAAGCCCGGGCCCTCGGCGTCAATTGCGTGCAATGGCGGGGAACATGGCGGGCCCGGCGCTGATCCAAAGCGCACGGAGCGCGCGGATGGACCCCGCCGCATACGAGTATTTACATTAATGAAATCTCGTAAACAACTAATACTACAGAGTATATCTCCCAAATCATCGGAGATCACGCCGCCGCAGGTCTACCTCGATCGCCGGCGATGGCTGATGGGCGCGGCAGCGCTCGGCGCCGTCGGCGTGGCGGGCACTGCGGCCGGGAAGGCCATGCCCGAGGCGACGGCACTCGCGAAACTGCGCGCACCGCGCAATGCGCGCTTCGTCGCCGACGAGACGCAGACCAGCTTCGAGGACATCACCTCGTACAACAACTTCTACGAGTTCGGCACCGGCAAGGCGGACCCGCAACGCAACGCCCAGGCGCTGCGCACGCGGCCGTGGAGCGTCACGATCGGCGGCGAGGCCGGGGTGACGGGCCGCTACACGCTCGAGGACATCCTCAAGCCGCATGCACTCGAGGAACGCGTCTACCGCATGCGCTGCGTCGAGCGCTGGTCGATGGTGATCCCGTGGGTGGGCTTCCCGCTCGCCGACCTGCTGCGGCGTTTCCAGCCGACCTCGAAGGCGAAGTACGTCGCCTTCACGACGTTGCACGACCCGCGGCAGATGCCGGGCCAGCGCGCCGGCTGGCTCGAATGGCCGTATGTCGAGGGACTGCGCATCGACGAGGCGATGCACCCGCTGACGCTGCTCGCGGTCGGTCTCTACGGGCGTGTGCTGCCGAACCAGAACGGCGCGCCGCTGCGCCTCGTCGTGCCGTGGAAGTATGGCTTCAAGGGCATCAAGTCGATCGTTGCGATCCATTTCACGGAGCGCCAGCCGCCGACGAGCTGGAACCTCGCGGCGCCCGACGAATACGGCTTCTACGCGAACGTGAACCCGGCGGTCGACCATCCGCGCTGGAGCCAGGCGAGCGAGCGCCGCATTGGTGCCAGCCTGTTCTCGGCGACGCGGCCTACCCTGCCGTTCAACGGCTACGCCGCCGACGTGGCCGGGCTCTATCGCAGCATGGATCTGCGACGCTGGTTCTGAATGACCGTCACGCAGCGCTATCGCTGGCTCTGGAAGCCGCTCGTGTTCGTGGCGGCGCTGACGCCGGCCCTGCTGATGCTCGCCGGCGCCTTTGGCATCGCGGGCAGACGCCTCGGCGCCGACCCGGTCGAAGCGCTGCTGCTGACCTGCGGCAAGACGGCGCTCAATCTGCTGTGCCTGACGCTCACAGTGACGCCGCTGTCGAAGCTCGCCCGGCTGCCGCAGCTGCTGCGCCTGCGGCGCATGCTCGGCCTGTTCGCGTTCTTCTATGTGCTGCTGCACTTCACGGTCTATCTCGTGCTCGACCGCGGCCTCGACGGCGCGATGATCGTCGCGGACGTCGCGAAGCGCCCGTACATCACGCTCGGCTTCGTCGCGCTGCTGCTGCTGTTGCCGCTCGCGGCCACGTCCACGCAACGCATGATGCGCCGGCTCGGCCGGCGCTGGCAGTCGCTGCACCGGCTCGTCTACCCGATCGCGATCCTCGCGGTGTGGCACTACTACTGGCAGGTCAAGCGCGACGTCACCGAGCCGCTGATCTACGCCGGGATCGTCGCACTGCTGCTCGGCTGGCGGCTCTGGCACCGCCGGCGGCGCACGCCGGTCACATCGACGTACGGATCTGCCACAGCTCCGGAAAGAACTTGAGCTCGAGCGCCTTGGCGAGATAGGACACGCCGCCGGTACCGCCGGTGCCGGGCTTGTAGCCGATGATGCGCTCCACGGTCTTCATGTGGTGGAAGCGCCAGGACTGGAACTTGTGGTCGACGTCGATCAGGCACTCGGCGAATTCGTACAGGTCCCAGTCCTTCTCGGCATTGTGGTACACGCCGAGCCAGGCGCCGGCCACCTGCTTGCTGGCCCGGTAGGGCTGCGTGAAATCGCGCACCAGGTAGTCCTCCGGTATGCCGTAGCCGCGCCGGGACAGCAGCCGCAGCGCCTCGTCGTAGATCGACGGCGCCTCGAGCGCGCGCCTGAGCTGCGCACTCGCCTGCGGGTCGCGGCGGTGCGCGGCGAGGTAGTCGGCGTTCTTGTTGCCGAGCTGGAATTCGAGCAGCCGGTACTGCACCGACTGGAAGCCCGACGAGCGGCCGAGCGAGTTGCGGAACGCCGAGTAGTCGGCCGGCGTCATCGTCGACAGCACGTCCCAGATCGACAGCAGCTGCACCTGGATGCGCGCGATGCGCGTGAACATCTTGAACGACGGGTCGAGGTCGTCGCGGCGCACGCACTCGAGCACGCCGGCCAGTTCGTGCAGCATCAGCCGCATCCACAGCTCGGAAGTCTGGTGCACGACGATGAACAGCAGCTCGTCGTGCTCGCGCGAGTTCGGGTGCTGCGCATCGAGCAGCTTGTCGAGCGCGAGGTAGCCGCCATAGGACTGCGAGACGGCCAGGTCCCAGTGGACGGGTTCGTTCGACAGGTCGACGCGCTCGCTCGGCGCGAACGGGCAGCCGGCCGGCGGCTCACTCGCCATCGGCGAACATCCATGCGGGGACCTGCCGCCAGCCGGCGAGCAGTTCGCGGTCGAGGCAGCGCCAGTCGGGTTCGTGTCGGGCGACGAGCCCCCAGAAGCGGGCGGAGTGGTTCATGTGCCGGGTATGTGCAAGCTCGTGCAGCAGCAGGTAACGCACGACCGCCGGGCGCTGGAACGCGAGGCAGGCGTTCAGGCTGATGGTGCCACGAACCGAGCAGCTGCCCCAACGGGTGCGCTGGCGGCGCACCGACATGCGGCCGAACCGGAAGCCGTACTGGTCGGCGAGCGCCGCGAGCCACGGTCCGAGCCCGACGACCGCGCGCCCGGCGACCCAGCCGCGCAGCAGCCGCCGCAATGTCTCGCCGTCGGCGGGCGCGCCGCGCAGTTCGAGCACGCCGTCGCCGATCCCGATGAGTCGGGGTCGCGAGGCGCCGGCCACCGGGCGCAGCGTCCAGTGCTCGCCGAATGCCGGCAGCGCGATCGATTCGGGTGGAAACGGCGCCGGTGCCGGGCATTCGCGCCGCGCGCGTTCGCGCCGCGACTCGATCCACTGGCGGTGGTGCTGCAGGAACTCGCGCACCGCCTGCGCCGAGGTGCGCGGCGGCACGACGACCTCGACCCGCCCGCCGGGGAACACGCGCACGGCAAGGCGGCGCGCGCGGCGGCTGCGGCGGAGGGTCCACGGCAGAGGCGCGGCCTCGCGCGCATCGAACAGGGACAGCTGGGTGGCGGGCTTCTCGGGCATGGAGTGTCGGCTGCGAACGCTGCCATGATAACAGCCGATCGGCTAGCATGATCGGGTGTCCGCGATCCTCGAAGTCCGTAACCTCGTCAAGCTCTATCCCCGCGTGACCGCCGTCGATGGTGTTTCGTTCAGCGTCGAGGAAGGCACCTGTTTCGGCCTGCTCGGCCCGAACGGCGCCGGCAAGACCACGACCGTCGAGATCATGGAAGGCATCCTGCCGCCTTCCGCGGGCGAAGTGCGCTACCGCGGCGAGCCGCTCGGCGCGCGCTTTCGCAGCGAGGCCGGCATCCTGTTCCAGAAGACCGCGCTGCAGGATTTCCTGACCGTACGCCAGACGCTGAAACTGTTCCGCGGCCTGTACCCGCACGGCTACGACATCGACGAGCTGCTCGCGCTGTGCTCGCTGCAGAAGCTCGCCGACCGCGACAACCGCAAGCTCTCGGGCGGCCAGCAGCAGCGCCTGCTGCTCGCGGTCGCACTGGTCAACGATCCGGCGATCCTGTTCCTCGACGAGCCGACCACCGGCTTCGACCCGCAGGCCCGGCGCAATTTCTGGAAGCTGATCGAGGCGGTGAAGGCGCGGCGGCGCACGATCATCCTGACCACGCACTACATGGAGGAGGCGCAGCGGCTCTGCGACGTGATCGCGATCATGGACCGCGGGCGCATCATCGCGCAGGGTGCCCCGCACGAGCTGCTCGCGCAGCACTTCGCCGACGTGCTGATCGAACTGCCGCGCGAGGACTACACCGCCGCGGCGCGCGCGCTGCCGCTGCGCGTGATCGAGGGCGCCGAGCGCGTCGAGATCAAGACCGACGATCTCGACGGCACGCTGAAGGCGCTGATGGGCGTGCACGTGCCGCTGCGCAGGCTGCGGATCCGCCCGCCCAACCTCGAGGACCTGTTCCTCGAGCTGACCGGCAAGGAGCTGCGGCCGTGATCCGCCGGCTGCTCGCGGTCTGGCACGCGCGCAACCTCGAGTTCCTGCGCGATCGCGGCTCGCTGATCTTCACGCTGCTGCTGCCGCTCGCGCTGATCCTCGGCATGAGCTTCGTGTTCGGCGGCCCCGAGCGCGCGGTGTTCAAGATCGGCGTGCTGACCGACGACCTCGGCAGCATCGGGCATCCGTTCATGAGCGAGCGCTACGTCGATTTCATCGCCATGGACGACCAGGCGGCGGCGGTACGCAAGGTCGCGCGCCATCAGCTCGACCTGCTGCTCGACCAGCAGGGCGGCGCAATGCGCTACTGGGTCAATCCCGACTCGCCGAAGGGCTACGTCGCCGAGCGGCTGCTGCTGCAGACCGACCCGGGCGCACAGCGCGAGCCGGTGGGCGGCGAGGCGGTGCGCTACGTCGACTGGCTGCTGCCCGGCATCCTCGGCATGAACATCATGTTCAGCTGCCTGTTCGGCGTCGGCTACGTGGTGCTGCGCTATCGCAAGAGCGGCTTCCTGAAGCGCCTGCACGCGACGCCGATCACCGCCTTCGAGTTCCTGACCGCGCAGGTGCTGTCCCGGCTCGGCCTGATCCTCGTCGTCACGGTGATCCTCTATGCCGGCACGAGCTACGCGATCGGCTTCCACTCGGCCGGCAACCCGGCGCTGCTGCTGCTGATCGCCGCCGCGGGCTCGCTCGCGCTGATCGCGCTCGGCCTGACGATCGCGGCCCGTTTCTCGAGCGACGAGCTGGTCGGCGGACTGCTGAACACGCTCACCTGGCCGATGATGCTGCTGTCGGGCGTCTGGTTCTCGCTCGAGGGCTCGCCCGACTGGGTGCGGGCCATCGCCCGCCTGCTGCCACTGACGCACATGCTCGATGCCGCGCGCGCCGTGATGCTCGATGGCGCCGGCTTCACCGACGTCCTGCCGCAGCTCGTCTTTCTCGCGCTGATGGCGCTGGTGCTGCTCGCCTTCGGCGCCTGGTCGTTCCGCTGGCGCACCGACTGACCGGGAGTCCCGTTTGCTCTTCTACAGCGACAACAACGCCACCGTCTGTCCCGAACTGCTCGCCGCGATCCACGACGCCAACGCCGGGCCCACGCTCGGCTACGGCGACGACCGCTGGACCGAAGCGCTCGATGCGGCTTTCGGCGCCTTCTTCGGCACCGAGGTGCGCGCCTTCGTCGTCAGCACCGGCACCGCCGCCAATGCGCTCGCCCTCGCGACGCTCGTGCCGCCGTATGGCGCCGTGTACGTGCATGACGAAGCCCACGTCGTGCGCGACGAGTGCGGCGCCCCGGAGTTCTTCAGCGGCGGCCTGCGCCTCGTGTCGCTCGGCGGCGCGGGAGCGATGCTCGATGCGCCGACGCTCGCGCGCGCGCTCGACGCGACGCCGCCGTCGGTGCATACGGTGCAGCCCGCGGCCGTCTCGATCACGCAGGCGACCGAGCTTGGCCGCGTCTACCGCCCGGAGGCGGTCGCGGCGCTCACGCAGCTCGCCCACGCGCGTGGCCTGCACGTGCACATGGACGGCGCGCGGCTCGCGAACGCGCTCGTCGCACTCGACTGCGAGCCGGCCGACATCACCTGGAAGGCGGGCGTCGACGTGCTGTCCTTCGGCGCCACCAAGAACGGTGCCCTCGCGGCCGAGGCGGTCGTCTTCTTCCGCAGCGAGCTGGTGCGTGACTTCGAGCTGCGGCGCAAGCGCGCCGGCCACCTGTTGTCCAAGTCGCGCTATGCATCGGCGCAGCTGCTCGCCTACGTCACGACCGGCGCATGGCGGCGCAACGCGGCGCACGCCAATGCAGCGGCCCGTGAAATCGCCGCGCACTGCGAGGCCACGCTGCTCGAGCCCGTCGAGGCCAACGAGGTCTTCGTGCGCATCGGCGAGCCGGCCAAGGCGGCGCTGCGCGCGCAGGGCTTCGGGTTCTACGACTGGGGAGCCGCGGGCTCCGGCGAGGCGCGCTTTGTCGCCTCGTGGGACCAGGATCCGGCCGCCACCGCGGCGCTGTGCCGGGCGCTCGCCGCAACCGCGACGACGTGAGGCTCAGCCGGCGGTGATCGTCGCGAGCAGGCGCTTCGCGGCCGCGAAATCGGGCGCGAGCAGCAGTGCCCGCTCGAGCGCGCTGCGCGCGCCGGCGGCATCGCCGCCGCCGAGCTCGGCGCGGGCGAGCTGCAGCCAGGCCTCCGGCGCGCCCCACGACGGCGTCGGCGCGACGCGCTGGCGCTCCGCTTCGAAGGCATCGATCGCGCGGCGCAGCGTCGCGAGCGCGCGGACCTGGTCCTTGTCGGTGAGCGCATCGAGCAGCAGCACGCGTGGATTGCGCGGCGCCAGCATGACCGCGCGCGAGGCGAGCGTGCCGATGCGCGGCACGATCAGTGGCGCCTTCCACGGCTTCAGCCCCGCGAGCAGCGACAGGCAACGCGCCTGCAATGCGAGCGCGTCGGCGAAATCGCGCTGCCCGTCATTGGCGCGCGCGAGATGATCGACGCAGGCCTCGGCCGCGACGCGCGCACCGTCCCGGTCGTCGCGTTCCATCGTCAGCTGCGCGACCCGGTACTCGCCGAGCCCGAGGTAGTAGTCGTGCAGCGCATCGGTGTCCGGCTGCGCAGCGAGGCCGGACAGCGTGCCGCGCAGCGCGCGCAGGTCCCCGGTGTACCAGGCGAACTGGATGCGCGACTCGACGTCGGGCCAGTCGCCGGCCGGCGCGGCGACCGGCAGCAACGTGAGGCAGGCGAGCATGGCGGCGGCGCGGCGAAGCATGCGGGCAGGATAGAATGCGGCGGATCGTGACGCACGATAGCACACCGCCCCCGCCGCTGATCGACATCGGCGTCAATCTCACGCACGACAGCTTCGATGCCGACCGCGACGAGGTGATCGCGCGTGCGCACGCGGCCGGTGTCGTGCAGTTCGTCGTGACCGGCGCGAGCCTCGCCGGTACCGAAGCCGCGATCGCACTCGCGGGCACGCGGCCGGGGGTGCTCTACGCGACGGCCGGCGTGCACCCCCATCACGCCGCGGATCTCGACGACGCGACTGCCGCGCGGCTCGGGCAGCTCGCGCTCGCCCCTGCCGTCGTCGCGGTCGGCGAATGCGGCCTCGACTACTTCCGTGACTTCTCGCCACGCGACGTGCAGCGGCGCGCCTTCGTGCGCCAGCTCGAGATCGCCGCCCGCAGCGGCAAGCCGGTGTTCCTGCACCAGCGCGACGCCCATGCCGACTTCGCGGCGATCCTGCGCGAGCACCGTGCCGCGCTCGCCGGCGGCGTCGCGCATTGCTTCACGGCCGGGCGCGACGAACTCGAGTGCTATCTCGGGCTCGATCTCGCGATCGGCATCACCGGCTGGATCTGCGACGAGCGGCGCGGCAGGCACCTGCCGCCGCTGATGACGGAGATTCCCGCAGGAAGCCTGCTGGTCGAGACCGACGCACCCTATCTGCTGCCGCGTGATCTCGCGCCGAAGCCCGCCTCGAGGCGCAACGAGCCCTGCCATCTGCCGCATGTCGCCGCGGCGGTGGCGCGCGCACGCGGCGAGTCGCTCGCGGCGCTCGCCGCCCACACGACGGCGACGGCGCGGAGACTGTTCGGCCTCGCGGTTCCCGCTACAGCGGACGCGGCCGGCCGAGCGCACTCGGCGACGTCGCCGAGCGCACCGCCGCCCAGCCGCCGCTGAATCCGGCCAGCACGCCGTCGAACAGGCTGCGGTCACCGGGCGGGAACTCGGCGCGCAGCGCATCGACCGGCACGGTCCACTTCGGCAGGCCCTTCGGGAACTGCGCGCGGCGCGTGAACACGATGCGCCCTTCCACCGGCACTTCGCCGGCGAGCACCTTCACCGCGGCGACCCGGTCGTAGAGCGCGCCCTGCGGGTTCGGGAACGTGTGGCGCGATGCCCCATTCATCACGGTCCAGTCGGTCATCTGGTCGCCGCCGAAGACGTTGCCGGCGACGTCGCGCAGATCGACGACGAGGATGCCGCGCGGCGTCAGCACGAGGAAATCGACGTGATAGGTGCTGCCGCTGCCGTCCGGAACCAGCACGTCCTGCAGGTGCTCGAAACCGGTGGACGTGATCGCATGCACGAGCCGCCGCCGCGCGCGGCGCTGGCGCCACCAGCGCCACAGCCAGGACAGCCCGAGCCCGAGCACGACGCCGCCGAGCACCAGCGCGACCAGTATCGGCGTGGCGGGCAGATGGTTCACGCGCCGCCCTCCCCGGCAGCCGCGGCCGGCAGCAGCGCCGCGCGCAACGCGTCGAGCCGCGGCTCGAGCGCCGTGCTCGCCGACGGGCGTTCGTAGAGCTGCGCGAGCGATTCGGGAACCGGCACGTCACGGCCGATCAGCGGCTCGACGATCTCGCGGAATTTGGCCGGATGCGCCGTCGCGGCGATGATCCACGGACCGCGCGCGCGCCGCTCGGCCGGCATGCGCGCCATCACTTCGGCTGCAGTCGCGGTATGCGGGCACCAGATCGCGCCATAGGCGCGGTAATCGTCGGCGATGCGGCGGCGGATCGCGCCGTCGTCGACGACGTCGGCCGTGACCGCCGCCTGCAGGTCCGGCAAGGCCGGAAAGAGCGCCTGCAGACGTTCCATGTTGCTCGGGGCACCGACGTCCATGGCTGACGCCAGCGTAGCGATACTGCGCCTCGGTTGCCAGGGTTTGCCGGCAAGGTGATCGGCGACCGCGCGGTTGGCGTTGTGGGCGAGCACGATGTCGCCGATCGGCAGGCCGACGTGACGCGCCCAGACGCAGGCGAGCGCATTGCCGAGATTGCCGCTCGGGATCACGAACGACGGCGCGCGCCCCCCGGCGCGCCAGACGGCGAGCGCCGTCGCCGCGTGGTAGGCGGCCTGCGGCAGCAGCCGGCCGAGATTGATGCTGTTCGCCGACGAGAGATCGAGGTGCGCGCGCAGCACCGGATCGACGAAGGCCGCCTTCACGAGCCGCTGGCAGTCGTCGAAACTGCCCCGCACCTCGAAGGCCTGCACGTTCTCTCCCCAGCAGGTCAGCTGCTGCGCCTGGGCCGGCGAGACCAGGCCGCGCGGAAAGAGCACCGCGACGCGGATGCCGGGCCGGCGGTGGAAAGCCGCAGCGACTGCGCCGCCGGTATCGCCCGAGGTAGCGACGAGGATTTCGAGCGGCCGCGCATCCGCGGCGCGCAGGCGCGTCAGGCAGGCGGCGAGGAAACGCGCGCCGAAGTCCTTGAACGCCGCGGTCGGCCCATGGAACAGCTCGAGCACGGAATAGCCGGCGCCCGCGACCGGCACGAGCGGCGCCGGGAAAGTGAACGCGTCGGCGGCGATCGCGCCGAGCTGCCCGGCCAGCTCATCGCCGGCCGCGAACGGCGCGATCAGTCGTTCGGCGACCTGTGCAAGACTCGTGCAGCCATCGAAGTCGGCCGCCGTGAGTCGCGGCCAGGCGGCCGGCACGTACAGGCCGCCGTCGGGCGCGAGGCCGGCGAGCAGCGCGGCGGAGAATCCGGCAGCGGGGCTTTCGCCCCGGGTACTGACGTAGTGCATCACTTCAGGGCTCGAGCCGCGCGCCGCGGCCGTCGATCGCGGTGATCCAGTGATCGGTCTGCGTGCCTAGCGCGGCGAAGGCGTCGACCATACCCCGGCGCACGGCTTCGGCCGAGCCGGCCTCGCTCCACGCGAACATCGTCGGGCCCGCGCCCGAAATCGAGCAGCCGAGCGCGCCGGCGGCCATCGCGGCCGCGCGCACCTGCGCGAAGCCCGGGATCAGCGCCTGCCGCTGCGGCTCGATGACCACATCCTCGAACGAGGCGCGAATCAGGTCGAGATCGCTCGTATAGCAGCCCGAGATGAAGCCGGCGAGGTTCGCGGTCTGCCAGACGAAATCGGCCATGCCGACGCTCTTGTTGAGCATCGCCCGCGCCTCGCGCGTGCCGAGGAACATGTGCGGGTGGACGATCACGGCCTGCACGCCGGCCGGGACCGGGATCTGCTTGACGCGCGGCTGTTCGATGCCGACCGTCAGCACGAGCCCGCCGTAGAGCGACGGGGCGATGTTGTCGACGTGCATCGAGCCGCTCGCGACGGCCTCGCCGTGCATCGCGAACTGCAGCAGTTCGATCAGCGGCCGCGGCGCCTCGAGCAGCGCATTCGCGGCGACCACCGCGCCCACCGCCGACGCCGCCGAGCCGCCGAGGCCCGAGCCGAGCGGAATGCCCTTGTCTATCGCCATCTCGAAGCCGAAATCGAGCCCGAGCGCCGCGCGCATCGCGACGAGCGCCTGGCCCGCGGTGTTGCGCGCGGCCTCGAGCGGCAGCTCGCCGGCGACACCGGTGATGCCGGCAATCGACACCTCCGGTCGGTCGATGCGCCGCACGCTCACCCGATCGCCGAGCGCCCCGACGCTGAAGCCAAGGATGTCGAAGCCGATCGCGACGTTGCCGACCGAGGCTGGCGCGAACGCGGTCGCCTGCGCGCGACTCACAGCTGTGCCCCGAGATAGGCGGCGAGGCGCAGCAGATCGGCGAACACACCGCCGGCGGTCACTTCGGGACCCGCGCCGGGGCCCTGCACGATCAGTGGATTGGCGCTGTAGCGCGCCGTCTCGAAGCGCACGATGTTGTCGGTCAGCGCGATGTTCGCGAAGGCATGGTGCGCGTCGACTTCGATCAGCCCGACCGTCGCCTCGCCGGCCGCCGTGATCCGCCCGACATAGCGCAGCACCTTGCCGCGCGATTTCGCGGCCTCGTAGCGCGCGCGCAGCGCCGCGTCGGAGCGTGACAACTGTTGCATGAACGCCTCGATCGTGCCGCCTTCGAGTCCGTCGGGCACGAGGCTCTCGATGCACACGTCGCGCAGCTCGAGCGCGAGGCCGATCTCGCGGCCGAGGATGATCAGCTTGCGCGCGACGTCGGTGCCCGACAGGTCGTCGCGCGGGTCGGGCTCGGTGTAGCCGCGCGCGCGCGCGTCGGCGACGATCTGCGAGAACGGCACCGTGCCGTCGTAGACATTGAACAGGTAGGCGAGCGTGCCTGAGAAGATGCCCTCGATGCTGCGCAGCTCGTCGCCCGTGTCGCGCAGGTCGCGCAGCGTCTGGATCACCGGCAGCCCGGCGCCGACGGTGGTCTCGTAGAGGTAATGCGCGCCGTTCGCGCGCCGCGTCGCCTGCAGCTCGCGGTAGTACCCCAGCTCGCCGCTGTTCGCCTTCTTGTTCGGCGTGACGACGTGGATGCCGGCCGCGAACCACTCGCGGTAATGCGCGGCGACCTCGGCGCTCGCGCTGCAGTCGATGATCACCGCATGCGGCAGATGGTCGACGTTGACGTGCTCGACGAAGCGCGCCAGATCGGTCGGCTCGCCGGCCACGTCGCAGGCCTCGCGCCAGCGGCCGAGATCGAAACCGGGTTCGGACAGCGCCATGCGTCGCGAGGCGAGGATGCCGCGCACGCGCAGATCGATCTGCAGCTCGCGCAGCCGCGCCAGCTGCGCCGCGAGCTGGTCGAGGAACACGCGACCCACGGTGCCGGGGCCGATCACGCCGATCGACAGCGTATGGGGTGACAGATAGAAGCCGGCGTGCACCGCGCGCAGCGCGCGGGTCGCGTCCTTGCCTCCGACCACGACCGAGATATTGCGCTCCGAGGCGCCCTGCGCGATCGCGCGCACGTTGACGCCGCTCGTGCCGAGGGCGTTGAACACCTTCGCCGACACGCCGGGCATGCCGGCCATGCCGTCGCCGACCACGGCGAGGATCGCGAGATCGCGGTCGACGTCGACGCTCTGGATCTGGCCGTCGGCCAGCTCGCGCGCGAAGGCTTCGCGCACCGCGCGTGTCGCGCGCTCGATCTGCGCCTGCGGCACCGCGCAGCAGATCGAGTGCTCGGAGCTGCCCTGCGAGATGACGATCACCGACACCTGCGCCTCGCGCAGCGCGCCGAACAGGCGCCAGGCGGTGCCCGGGACGCCGATCATGCCGGCCCCTTCGACGTTCAGCAGCGCCACGTCCTCGATGCTCGCGATGCCTTTGACCAGCATTCGGGAGTGCGGCTCGGCACAGATCAGCGTGCCGGGCCGGTCGGGCGCGAAGGTGTTGCAGATGCGGATCGGGATGTTGCGCCCGACCGCCGGCGCCATCGTCTGCGGATGGAGCACTTTCGCGCCGAAGTACGCGAGCTCCATCGCCTCGCTGTACGACAGCGCGTCGATCACGCGCGCATCCGGCACGCGCCGCGGGTCGGCGGACAGCACGCCGTCGACGTCGGTCCAGATCACGATGCCGGCGGCATCGAGCAGCGCACCGAAGATCGATGCCGAGAAGTCGCTGCCGTTGCGGCCGAGCGTCGTCTGCACGCCGTTCAGGTCCGAGGCGATGAAACCGGTGATCACCAGCGTGCGTGGCTGCGCACCGTCCACGAACGCGGCGAGCCTCGCCTTCGACTCGGCCCACTGCACGGCCGGCCCGAGCGGACCCCAGTCGACGACCAGCACCTCGCGTGCGTCGACCCGCTCGATCGTGCCGGCGCGCCGGCCACGCGCCGCGAGATACTCGCGGAACAGACTCGTCGACCACAGCTCGCCGTAACCGGCGATCAGGTCGCGCACCGCGCCGGAGGCCGAGCGCGTCAGGCGCACGGTGTTCAGGATGCCTTCGAGGTCGTGGCAGTCGCGATCGAACGCGGCGAGCCAGCGCTTCGCGCTGGCGGCGTCGAGCGTCGCGCCGGCGATCGCCGCGTGGCGCGCGCGCAGCTGGTCGAGCGCGAGCCGCACACCCTCCTGCCGGCGCTCGGCGAGCAGCACGAGCTGGTAGAGCGCATCGGTCACCCCGCGGCAGGCCGACAGCACGACGGCGAGGCGCGCCTCGGGCGAAGCCTCGATGATCTGCGCGACGCGCTCGAAGCAGGCCGCGTCGGCCACGCTCGAACCGCCAAACTTGTGGACGCACCAGGCGGTCCGATCGGAACCGGTCATCTAATGTCTCGGGAGAGGGGGCAAAACTCTGGAAGGTTAATGGCTGCGTGCCTCGGCACGCAATATACTGCCGCGCCCGTGGACCACGAACTGCACCGCCTGCTGCCGTTCTACGCCGAGGCGCGCGCGGCCGGCGAGGCACTCGCGCTCGCCGTCGTGCTGCGCACAGCCGGCTCGACCTACCGCAAATCCGGCGCCTGGATGCTGATCGCCGCCGACGGCCGCTACGCCGGCCTGCTCTCCGGCGGCTGCCTCGAGGGCGACCTGCGCGAACACGCGGCGCGGATCATCGCGCAGGGCGGCGCCGCGCTCGTGCGTTATGACACGCGCGGCCCCGACGACGAACTCTGGGGTCTCGGCAGCGGTTGCGAAGGCGCGATGGACGTGCTGCTGACCCGCGTCGGGGGCGCCGAAGGCTGGCAGCCGCTCGAGGCGATCGAGCAGGCGCTTGCCGCCGGCGAGGCCTGCGCGTTCGGCGTCGTGACGGCCGACCTGCCCGGCGGGCCCCGGCGCGGTACCGTCGTGATGCAGGCACCGGACGGCGCGGGCACGACCACAACCATGGCCGCGGCCGATCCGCCGGCGGGCCCCGACGGCCTGTTCGTGGTCCGGGTCCGCGCGCCATTGCACCTGCTGCTGCTCGGTGCCGGCCCCGATGCGCAGCCAGTCGCCGAGCTCGCCCGCTTCCTCGGCTATCGCCTGACGGTCGTGGACCACCGCAGCGAGTACGCCGATCGGGCCCGCTTTCCCGCCGGCGCCCGCGTGATCGAATGCCGCCCGGCGGCGCTCGCCGCGCACTGCGATCTCGCGCGCGTCGACGCCGCAGTCGTCATGAGCCATCACCTGCCCTCCGACCGCGACTACCTCGCCGCGCTCGCGCGCAGCCCTGTCGGCTACGTCGGCCTGCTCGGCCCGCCCCATCGCCGCGAGCGCCTGCTCGCCGAACTCGGCGCCGATGCCGCTGCGCTGCGCGCCCGCCTGCGCGCGCCGGTCGGGCTCGATATCGGCGCCCGCACGCCGTCGTCGATTGCCCTGTCGATCCTCGCGCAGATCCACGCCGAGGTCGCGGCGGGATCCGCCAGCCACGCGCCGGGCTGATGCTCGACTGGCTGCCTTACGTACTCGCCCTCGCCGGCACCGGACTGATCGCCGGCGTCATCGCCGGGCTGCTCGGTGTCGGCGGCGGCATCGTCATCGTGCCGGTGCTCGAACTGCTGCTCGGCGTTGCGGGCGTGGCGCCCGAATGGCGCATGCACGTCGCGATCGCGACGTCGCTAGCGACGATCGTGCCGACCTCGATTTCCTCGGCGCGCGCACACCACGCACACGGCGCGATCGACTGGCCGCTCGTTCGCAGCTGGAGCATCCCGGTCATCGTGGGCGCGCTGCTCGGCGGGCTGCTTGCTGCACGAGCGAAGAGTGCGTGGCTCGCGGCGCTGTTCGGCAGCGTGGCCCTGGTCGTGGCGCTGAAGATGCTGCTGCCGCTCGAGCGGCTGCGCCTCGCCTCGGCGCCGCCGCGCGGCCTCGCGGGTGCGGCCGTCGCGGCGCCCATCGGTGCGGTCAGCGCGATGATGGGCATCGGCGGCGGTACGTTCACCGTACCCGCGATGGCGCTTTGCGGCGAGCCAATCCATCGGGCGGTCGCAAGTGCCGCGTGCCTCGGGCTGTTGATCAGCCTGCCCGGGACCATCGCCTTTCTGTGCGCGACGCCACCCGCCGACCTCCCTTGGGGCACCGTGGGCCTGGTGGGCCTGCCCGGTGTGCTGCTGATCGCGCCGGCCACGGTCCTCGCCGCCCCGCTCGGCGCGCGCCTCGCGCACGCGCTCGACAAGCGGCTGTTGTCGGTCGCGTTCGGCGGTTTCCTGCTCGTCGTCGCCTCGCGAATGCTGTACCGGGCGTTCGCGGCCTGAGCGCCGGCTGGCGACCGAGGCGCGGGCGCGGCATCCGGATGCCGGCGACGAGGCGCGATTCGCGTGGATAATCAAGAGCCTGTGCGCTGACATATCTTTGCATCGCGGCGTGTACCGTCCACGCTGCGCCTTTGCTAACTTCCGGGTCAGGCAATCGCGAGGTCGGTTCATGTTCATCAACTTCTGGTATCCGGTCACCCGTTCCGCCGATCTCGGCGCGACCCCGCAGCGGATGCGCATCCTCGCCCACAATTTCGTCGTGTTTCGCGATGCGGCGGGCAAGCCCGCCGTGCTGTCGGATACCTGCGTGCACCGCGGCGGCTCGCTGTCGGGCGGCAAATGCAAGGAAGACGGCACCGTGCAGTGCCCGTACCACGGCTGGCGCTTCAACCGCGACGGCCAGTGCACGCGCATTCCGTCACTCGGCATCGATGCGAAGATTCCGCCGCGCGCGCGCGTCGACGCCTACCCGACCGAGGAGCGCTACGGCATCGTCTTCGCCTTCCTCGGCGACCTGCCCGAAGCCGAGCGCCCGCCGATCATGCCGATCTTCGAAGCGGACGACCCGAGCTGGCGCGCGACGGTCGTCACCTTCGATGTCCCGTTCCACTACGAGCGCTCGATCGAGAACGGGCTCGACCCCGCGCACAACGAGTACGTGCATTCGACCCACGGCTTCCAGGGCGAGCGTGAGAGCGAGTATCGCGTCAACGAGCTCGTGCCCTCGCAGAACAACCCCTGGGGCTTCGGCTTCATGCACACCTACGACGCCCCGCCGCTGCGCAAATCGGTGATGCGCCTCGCGCGCACCAAGGGCGGCAAGATGCAGGCCGGCTCGGGCACCTACGGCCCGAACCAGATGTGGACCTACATCCACATGACCGAAACCAAGGCGATGCACCAGTACCTGTTCGAGGCGCCGATCGACGAGACGCACACGCGCGTCTTCCTGGTCAATTACCGCAACATCGTCTTCTACCGCAGCGGGCTGCGCGCGAAGCTCAACAACTGGTTCGACAAGAAGGTCAACGAGCGCAACATGTTCGTCGCCGGCGAGGACATCGTGGTCGTGCGCGAAGTGCAGCCGAAACTGACCCCGCCGTCCACGGCCCGCGAGTTGCTGATGCCGGCCGACAAGGTGATCGCGCAATACCGCGACAAGCTCGACGAGTTCGAGAAGAAGGGCTGGCGCCTCGACATGCAGCGGATCAAGCGCGATTACGAGCGCGGCGACGTGATCTACGCGATCCCGTCGCCGGGGCGCCGTGAATCGAAGGGCTGGGTGCTCGAGGCGACGCCGCTGTGTCCGGCCGCGCCCGCTCCCGGGCAGATGGCGCAGCGCGCCACCGGCTGAGGCGCCGGCAGCGCCGCGCGGCGCGGACTGCTACAGTCCGCTGATGGAAGAACTCGCGATCCTGCGTGGCCAGGTGGGCACCGAGCGGCGCCATCTGGCCGCCGTGCGCGCCGCCTGTCGTGCGGCCCGCCCTTCCGGGCGCAAGCTCGACGGCGCCGGGCCGTTTTTCACGGCCGCCCGTGACTACCTGCTCTACATCACAGGCCGACTGCACTCGCAGGACCTCGCCCACGCCCGCCTGCTGCGGCCGCGGGTCGCCGCCGGCAGCGAAGCCGCGGCATTGCTCGACGATCTCGAGGCGACGCTCGGCGAATTGCAGGCCGCGCGGCAGGCGCTCGGCGACAGCCGCGACCCGGTCAGCGGCGTGAGCACCTTCCTCGATTTCCTCGAGGGCGTGCTCGGCCGGCGCCGGCATTCGCTCGAGCCGCTGTTCGCCGAGCACTACACGATCGACGACTGGCGCACCGCCTCGGCGGTCGACGCCGACAGCATCCTCGAAGAGCGCGAGCGCTTCGCCGCCGTGCGCGCGGCGCTGCCGCCCGGCGTCGCGTTCGACACGGGTTCCTGAGCATGGAGGGCGGCGGCGACGCCCCGGCGCTGCACGCCATCGTGCTCGCCGCCGGCGCCTCGACGCGCTTCGGCTCACCGAAACAGCTGGTGCGCATCGACGGGCGGCCGCTGCTGCATGCGATCGTCAGCCGGGCCGTGGAAGTCGCCGGGCATTCGGTCACCGTCGTGCTCGGCGCGCACGCCGGCGAACTGACGCCGCTGCTGCGGCATACGCCGGCTTCGGTGCTCGTCAACCGCGACTGGGAGGAAGGCATCGGCAGCTCGATCCGCGCCGGGATGTCGCAGGTTCCCGGTGCGGTCGCAGGCGTGCTGCTGATGCTCGCGGACCAGCCGGCGGTCAGCGCCGACGACCTGCGCCGGCTCGCCGGTGCCTGGCGGCGCCAGCCCGATTCGATCCTCGCGGCGCAGTACAGCGGCGTCGCGGGCGTCCCCGCGATCTTTCCGCGCTGGGCATTCCGCGACCTCGCCGATCTGCGCGGCGACCGCGGCGCGCAGGCGCTGCTGCATCGCTACGCCGATCGCGCCGCGCGCCTGCGCATGCCGTCCGCGGCACTCGACATCGACCGGCCCGAGGATCTGCTCGCGCTCGAGACGGGCGGACCCTCGCCGCCGGCCACGGGCTGAGCGCGCCTCACAGCGGCGCGCGTTGCTTCACCCGCAGGCTCTCCTGCCACTCGCGCGCGAAATCGCGGTGGTAGTACGCACTGATCGCCGCCGTCACCAGCATCGCGAGCAGCGCGCCCAGGCTCGCGAGCGCCATGTCCTTCTGCGCGTCCCAGACATCACCCTGCGTGCCGAGGAAGGCGACACCGAGGTCGCCGCCGAACAGCTCGGCGGCGATCCACTCGATGATCTCGTAGAGCGCCGACGTCGACATCGTCAGGTCGAGCGGCAGGAAATAGCCCCAGAAGCCCTTCACCGCCGCGATGCGCAGGAACACCTCCCGGATCGGGTAGGCGAGCAGCAGGCCGTAGCTGAAGTGCACGACGCGGTCGAAGTTGTTGCGCTCCCAGCTGAACAGCGCATCGATCGAGAAGCCGAGCGTGCGCTGCGCCCAGGCGTCGTACGGCACCAGCGCATAGGTGTAGTGCGCGCCGACTGTGTGCAGGCAAAGGAATACGAAGATCAGCGTGTACGACACGCGCGAGAGCGGAAACGGCCGCCAGGTCGCCGCAAGCAGCACGATGGCGGCGGCCGGCAGGCTGTTCTCGAGCAGCCAGTCGCTGCGGTCGTGCGGCCCGAAAGCGAGCGGCAGCCACAGCGCAAACCAGGCGGCTGCGAGCAGCAGCACGTAGCGCCCATGCGCGATTTTTTTCATCGCCCCCTCCCTGTGATCGCCTATTCGTCCGCCAGCGACAGCAACCGCTCCCCGTCACGCACCCGCTGGCCCGCCTGCGCATTGACCCCGGCGACGCGGCCGGCGCCACCGGCGCGCAGCGTGTGTTCCATCTTCATCGCCTCGAGCACGACGAGCGGATCGCCCCGCGCGACCTGCTGTCCTTCGACCACGAGCACGTCGAGCACGGTGCCCGGCATCGGCGCGAGCACCTCGCCGCCAGCCGCGGCGGATTCCGCCGGCGTGCCGCGCGCGACCCGCGCAAAGCGGAAATGCTCGCCATCGAGCCAGACAGCCACTTCCTCCGGCGACACCTCGACCGCGGCGGGCGGCAGCAGCCCGCTACCCGCGGTCGCGACGACCGTCGCATTCGCGCCCGGCGCCGAAACGTCGGCGAGGCGCACGGTGACCTCGCGGCCACCCTGCACACGCCAGCCGTCGCGTGCGGCCCAGGGGTCGAGATCGGCGTCGCGCGACGGTGCCAGCAGCGCCGTCGCGGCGATGCGCGCGGCATGCTCACGCTGTGCCGCCCGGTCGGGCAACAGGCTCTCGCCGCGGGCATCGATCAGCGCGGTGGTCATCCGCGCGGCGCGAAAATCCGCGTCGCGGCTCAGCGCGACGAGCGCGGCGAGATTGGTCGTCACGCCCTCGATGCGCGTCGCGAGCAATGCCGCCTCGAGCTGGTCGAGGGCGGCCTCGCGCGACTCGCCACGCACGATCAGCTTCGCGAGCAGCGCATCGTAGTCGGTGACGACCCGGTCGCCCTCCTCGACCGCCGCGTCGACGCGCACCAGACCACCGGGCCAGCGCAGCCGCCCGACGCGCCCGCCCGCAGGCAGATAGCCATGGCGCGGATCCTCGGCATAGATGCGCGCCTCGAGGGCGTGTCCACGAGGCACCGGCAGCTCCGCCGGCAACGGTTCGCCTGCCGCGACGCGCAGCTGCCACTCGACCAGATCGATGCCGAGCACAGCCTCGGTGACCGGGTGCTCGACCTGCAGCCGCGTGTTCATCTCGAGGAACCAGCCTTCCTCGCCCGAGACGATGAACTCGACGGTGCCCGCGTTGACATAGCCGACCGCCGCGGCGGCCCTCACTGCCGCATCGTGCAGGCGCGCGCGCAGTGCGGCCGGCAGGCCCGGCGCCGGACATTCCTCGATCACCTTCTGGTAGCGGCGCTGCAGCGAGCAGTCGCGCTCGTGCAGGTGCACGCAGCGGCCGTGTGCATCGGCGATCACCTGCACCTCGACATGGCGTGGTGCCTCGACGAAGCGCTCGAGCAGCACCCGGTCGTCGCCGAACGACCGTGCGGCCTCGCCGCGCGCGGCGGACAGCGCCGCGGGCAGTTCCGCGGCGCTGCGCACCACGCGCATGCCCTTGCCGCCACCGCCGGCGACCGCCTTGACGAGCAGCGGAAAGCCGATGCGCTGCGCCTCGCGCGCGAGCACCCCGGCGGACTGATCCTCGCCCTGCCAGCCCGGCACTACCGGCACGCCCGCGGCCTGCATCAGCGCCTTCGCCTCGTCCTTGCGGCCCATGGCACGCATCGCCGCACCGCCCGGGCCGACGAACACGATGCCGGCGGCCGCGCAGGCATCGGCGAAATCCGCGTTCTGCGACAGGAAACCGTAGCCCGGATGGATCGAGTCGGCGCCGCTGTCGCGCGCCGCGCGGATCACCGCCTCGATGTCGAGGTAGCTCGCGCGCGCCGGTGCGGGGCCCACGCGCACCGCCTGGTCGGCGCTGCGCACGTGCAAGGCGTCGCGGTCGGCGTCGGAGTAGATCGCGATCGTGCGCAGCCCGAGCCGCCGCGCCGTGCGCATGATGCGGCAGGCGATCTCGCCGCGATTGGCGATCAGCAGCGCGCGCAGCGGCCGCGCGCCCCCGCTATTCATCGGCACCGAACAGTTCGCGGCCGATCAGCATGCGGCGGATCTCGCTGGTGCCGGCGCCGATCTCGTAGAGCTTGGCATCGCGCAGCAGCCGGCCCGCCGGATAGTCGTTGATGTAACCGTTGCCGCCGAGCGCCTGGATCGCCTGCAGTGCGCACTGCGTGGCGTGCTCGCTCGCGAACAGGATGCAGCCGGCGGCGTCGTAACGCGAGGTACGGCCCTTGTCGCAGGCGCGTGCGACGCTGTAGACATAGGCGCGCGAGGCGTTCAGGGTGGTGTAGAGATCGGCGAGCTTGCCCTGCATCAGCTGGAACTGGCCGATCGGCTGGCCGAACTGCTTGCGCTCGCGCACGTACGGCAGCACCGTGTCGAGGCAGGCCTGCATGATGCCGAGCGGGCCTCCGGCGAGCACGACACGCTCGTAGTCGAGCCCGCTCATCAGCACCTCGGCGCCGCGGCCTTCCTCGTGCAGCAGGTTCGCGCGCGGCACGTGGCAGCCCTCGAAAACGAGTTCCGAGGTGTCGGAACCACGCATGCCGAGCTTGTCGAGCTTCTGCGCGGCATGGAATCCCGGCGTGCCGCGCTCGACGATGAACGTGGTGATGCCGCGCGGGCCGCGTGTGCCCGGCAGCCGCGCGTAGACGATCACGACGTCGGCCTCGGGGCCGTTGGTGATCCACATCTTGCGCCCGTCGAGCACGTAGTGATCGCCCGCGAGCGTCGCGGTGAGCCGCATGCCGATCACGTCGGAGCCCGATTCGGGCTCGCTCATCGCGAGCGCACCGACGTGCTCCCCCGACAGCAGCTTCGGCAGATAGCGCTGCTTCTGCGCAGTCGTGCCCCAGCGCCGCAGCTGGTTGACGCACAGGTTCGAATGCGCGCCATAGGACAGGCCCACCGCGGCCGAGGCGCGGCTCACCTCTTCCATCGCGATCACGTGCTCGAGATAGCCGAGCCCGCTGCCGCCGTCCTCGATCGCGACGGTGATGCCGTGCAGGCCGAGTTCGCCGAACTCGGGCCACAGGTCCCTCGGGAAGCGGTTCTCGCGGTCGATGTCGTGCGCGCGCGGCGCGATGTGCTCCTCGGCAAACGACCGGATGGTCTGGCGCAGCAGATCGATGCTCTCGCCGAGATCAAAATCGAATTCGACCAAGACCCCTCGCTCATCGTTGGTGCGGAAGCCGCCTGAACGGGCAGTTTACACTGCCGTCCACGCCACGGACATGTGCGCGGGCCAGGTCGCGGACTGCGGGCTCTCAGAGCCCCAGCGCGGCGCGTTGCGGATCGGAATGCATGTGCACGAGCGCGCGCGAATACAGCGGCACGCGTCCCGCGGCATAGCAGCCCTGTGCGAACGGGCTCGTGTCGGTCAGGCGCAGCCCGGCGACGATCAGTGGCGCGGTGATCGGCAGAGACAGCGCGCGGCAGATGCCGACGCGCACGCCGAGCTGGTTCGCCTCCGCGATCGTCTGCCGCGAGGCGGCTCCGACCCGGGTGTCGCTGCGCCGCCAGACGTTGGGAATGCGTTCGCCGCCGCCGTCGTCCGGAACACCGAAATCGGCGAACGATGTCGCGACCGGATTCCAGATCTCGATGCGGGTGCGATCGGGCCGCAGCACGTCGGCGAGGCTGCGCGCGTAGGCCTGCGTGTCGCCGCGCGCGGCGTACAGCGGCGCGAGGCCGCGCGCCAGCGAGCGCTGCATTGCGCCGCGATCACCGTGCGCGGTCGCACCGGCACGCGCCGCCATGAAGGTGGCCAGGCCGAGCGTGTGTCGCGCGACGCCGAGCAACGCGATCTCGACGGTACCGAAGACGAGCGGGATCAGCACCGCGAACGCGACGATCACGAACTCGACGGTCGCGCTGCCGCGCGCGCGGCGCTCAGGGCACGGCCGACATGTCATCGAGTCGGTCTCCGGGCTGGATCCCGAGGCGCCGGCACAGGCCGGCGGGCATTTCCCAGGCGGCGAGCGCCCGGCCGCAGACGGCAGCTCGCCACGGCTCGAGCCGGTGGACGCAGCGCAATACCCGCCCGTCGCGATCGGTGAACACGACGTCGATTGCCGCCCGCAGGCCGAGGGTGTGCACGCCCGCGCAGGGCGCGATCTTGACGATGGCGGGGCTGAGAGTGCGCCGTCGCAGCGTGAGACCCCGCGCGCGCTCGAGGAAAGTTTCGCAGGCGAGCACGCGCGGCGCCAGCGCGCGACCGTTGTGCAGCAGGCGGCGCTCACGCATGGCTAGCCCTGGCTCCATTGCAGCAACCGGTACGCGATCGGAAAGCCGATCACGAGAAACGCGCACGGAAAGATGCACAGGATCAGCGGTCCGAGCATCTTGACCGGACTTTCCATCGCGAGACGCTCGGCCCTCGCGAAACGCTCCTCGGTGCGCTGCATCGCCTGCGCGCGCAGCGTGGCGCCGATGCCGGCGCCGCTGGTTCCGGCATGCGCGATCGCGGCGACCATCGAGTCGAGGCCGGCGTGCTGATAACGCGCGGCAAGATCGGCGAGCGCTTCGGCACGGCTGCGGCCGGCATGGATGCCGCGCAATGCCTCGGCGAGACCACGCTGCAGCGCGCCCGGTTCGGCGCCCTCCGCGCCGATGCGCAGCGCGGCACCGAGCGAGGAGCCGGCCTCGACGGCCAGGGTCAGCAGCTCGAGCAGGCGCGGCAGGGCCCGATCGAGTTCGCGAACGAGGCGCCGGCGCCGCTCACGCAGCCACAGCGCCGGCCAGGCCGCACCGGTGGCGGCGGCCAGCAGCAGCACGACGGGCCCGCTGCCGGCGAGCACCGCCAGCACGAACGCGCCGAGCGCTGCCGCCACGTGCGCCGCGCACCATTCGGGCCATGGCACATGCTCGTCGAGATTGGCGAGCCGCAGCTGCCGGCAAAGATGAGCGCGCAGCCCGGCCGGACACAGCGGCGCCGCCGCCGGCGCGATGAGGGCGGCGAGCGGCCACAGCGCGCGCAGCCATCGCGGCAGTGGCGCCCTCGCCCACCGCCATCTCCGGCGCAGCGCCGTGGCCAGGCGCAGGCACGGCGGTACGATGCCCGCCACGGCGACGGCGGTCAGCACACTGGATGCGGCCAGCGAAGGATCGGGCGGCTTCATACGTCTATCGCCACGACGCGCCGGATCAGCAACCAGCCAGTCACTTCGAGGAGCACGATGCCGCCGAGCACGAGCCAACCCGCCGGCGTCGCAAACAGCGGCCGCATCGACGCCGGATCGAGCGCCGTGAGCGCGAACAGCAGCGCGACCGGCAGCGCCGTGACGATGATCGCCTGCAACCGCCCCTGTGCGGTCAGCGCGCGCAGCCTGGCCTCGATCGCGTGCTTGCGCCGCAGGCTGTCGACCAGGCGATCGAGGGTGCCGGCGAGGCTGCCGCCGAGCTGCATCGCGAGGCTGATCGCGGTCGCGAGCAGGCGCAGTTCCGGCAACGGCACGCGCAGCGCGAACTCGCGCAGCGCCACGTCGAACCCGACCCCGAGACGCAGG
>JAHCAN010000020.1 GCA_019634915.1 Steroidobacteraceae bacterium
GGCGCCGGGCTCGCCGGCCGCATCGGCCCGGGTCCGGTAGCCGTTCATCGTCGCACCGAGCGCGCGCGCCTGGTCGGCCATCGATTCACTGGCAGCGGCGGCCTGTTCGACGAGTGCGGCGTTCTGCTGCGTCAGCTCGTCGAGCTGCACGACGGCCTTGTTGACCTGCTCGATGCCGGCCGACTGCTCGCGGCTCGCCGCGGCGATCTCGGCGACGATGTCGCTCGCCTTCTTCACCGCGGCGACGATCTCCTCGAGCGTCTGACCCGACTGCAGCACGAGCGTCGAGCCCTCCTCGACGCGGCGTTCGCTGTCCTGGATCAGGCCCTTGATCTCGCGTGCGGCCGCCGCGCTGCGCTGCGCGAGATTGCGCACCTCGCTCGCGACCACCGCGAAGCCGCGGCCCTGCTCGCCGGCCCGCGCCGCCTCGACCGCGGCATTGAGCGCGAGCAGGTTGGTCTGGAAGGCGATGTCGTCGATCACGCTGATGATGTCCGCGATCCGGCGCGACGCCTCGTTGATGCCGCCCATCGCCTCGACCGCGCGCTGCACGACGCTGCCGCCGCGATCGGCCTGGTCACGGGCCGCGATCGCGAGCTGGTTCGCCTGTGCCGCGTTGTCGGCGTTCTGCCGCACCGTCGTCGTCATCTCCTCGATCGCGGTAGCGGTCTCCTCGAGGCTCGACGCCTGCTCTTCGGTACGCTGGCTCAGGTGCGCATTGCCCTGCGAGATCTCCTCGGCGCCGGCCAGCACTTCGTGCGCGGCGTCACGGATGCGCATGACGATCTGCTCCATGTTGTCGAGCAGCGCGTTCATGCCGGCCGACAGCGTGCCGAAGAAGCCGGTCTTGCCGGCAAGCTCGATGCGCCCGCCGAGATCGCCCGCGACCGCGCCGGCGACGAGCGCATTGACCTCGCGCTCGATCGCGATGGCCTCGGTGCGATCGCGCCACTCGACCGCGACGCCGACCCGCTCGCCGTTCGCGTCGATCACCGGCGTGACCGTGAGCCTGAAGGTCAGCGGGCCGATCGCGACCTCGGACGCCTGCGACAGCGCCGCGCCGTGCAGGTTGACCGGGCTGCCGATCAGGCCCGCCGGGTCGAAGCCCGGCACGACCTGGCGGAACTGCGCCGCGCAGCGCTCGAACAGCGCCTGCGCGGCCTCGTTGGCGTAGACGATCCGGTCGCCGGCATCGCCGACGACGACCGCCTGCGCGACCTTGTCGAGCGACTGGCGGATGCGCAGGTTCGCGTTGGCCTGCTGCCTGTCGGCCTCGATGCGCGCACGCAGCGTCGACTGCATCGCGCCGAGCGAGCGCAGCACTTCGCCGAGCTCATCGTGGCTCGTCTCGCCGACCGCGTCGTCGTAGTGGCCGGCGGCGATCCGCTCGAACAGATGGATCGCGCGGGCGAGCGGATGCGTGACGGCGCGCGTGATGATCCAGGCAAGCGCCGCGGCCAGCGCGAGCGCCAGCAGCGAGGCCGCGACCATGATCTGCAGCTGTCGCGTGGCCCGCGCCGAGCGGGCCGCCACTTCGTCGCGCATCACGTCGTAGGCCGCGCGCGCGAGCGCGACGAAGGCATCGAGCGCCGGCGCCGCGGCGGCAAACACGCTGGCGCCGGGTTCGGCGAGGCTTTCGGCGCCGAGCAGGCGCTGGTCGACGAAATCGCCGAACGCCGCGAACTCCCGGCGCGCCGCCTCGAAGGCGGGACGGACCGAGGCATCGACGCGCCCGACACCGGCGCCCGCCTGGGCGAGCCGCCGGTCCACGTCGCGCAGCACCGCGACCACGTCGGCGTGGCTCGCCTCGATCACGACGCGATCGGCCTCGGCGAGATAACCCTTGAGCGCACTGCCGGCGGCCTGGACCTGCGCGCGGCCCGCGATGTCGAGCGCCGACGGCACGGCCTGCGTGACCACGTCGATCAGGCTGTTGGTCGCCGAAACCGGGTCCACGGCGAGACCGGAATTGACGACCACGAGGTCGGTCAGGTGCGCGACACTGTCGATCAGTTCATTGTGGCGGCGGTAGCTCTGGTCGGCGGAGAGCTCCGGCAGCGCGGCGCGCAACGCGATCCAGTCGCGCCGCAATGCCTGCCAGTCCGCGCTGGTCCCGAGGCCGGCGCCGTAGTCGGCATCGATCCGCCCGAGCGCATCGACGGCGGCATCGCCCGCGGCCCGCGCGGCCGCGACGCCCGCGCGCTGCGTGTCGTCGCCGTCGGCAGCCATGCTCGCCGCGCCGCGCTCGCGCACCAGCGCGACCAGCAGCTGGCCGAGCGCCTGAGTGTACTCGGCGCCCGACAGCTCGTCGCGCGCCAGCTGCGCCGCGGCATCCGCCGCCCGCAATTGCACGATCACCAGAATCGCGAGCGGCACCAGCATCGCGGCGACCAGCACCGCGAGCTTCTGCCACACCCTCAGCCGACCCAGTACAGCCATCGTTGCCTCTCCATCAGCCGTGCAGCGACTTGAAGACGTGCACCTGTTCGTTGAACTGTTCCGCGATCTCCTTCAAGCGCTCGATCGCCGCGTTGTGCAGGCGCTCGCGCTCGACGATCGAGATGCGGTTGCGCTTGAGCTCGAACTCGAGGCACTTGACGTAGGCGTTGACGTCGCCGTCGTAGCGCTTGAGTGTCGTCATCGCCGTCAGCATCTCGGTCTTGCTGGCCGACGCACCGTCCGGCAGCCTGCTCGGCGCCACCGGCGCATTGCAGGCGGCGAGTGCATCACCCGCGGCGAGCCAGGCGAGCGCCAGCAGCGGCGCCAGCACTTGCAGTCGCTTCATGTTCCCCGTTCCTCCTGTACGAGCCCGGCCGGCTCGAGCAGCATCACCGTGCGTCCGCCGAGCGTCGCGAGTCCGAGCAGATCACTGTTGTCCCGCGTGCCGACCGGCGGCAGGTCGCGCACCGAATCGGGCGCGAGTTCGAGCACGTCGGCGACGCTGTCGACGACGAGACCGACCTCACGGCGGCCGCGCGCACCCTGCAGCGACAGCACGACGATCACCGTCGACGGCGTGATCCCCGCCTCGACGCCGAAGCGCACGCGCATGTCGATCACCGGCACGATCGTGCCGCGCAGGTTCAGCACGCCCGACAGCTGCGACGGCGAATTCGGGATGCGCGTGACCGGCGACCAGCCGCGGATCTCGTGGACGCACAGGATGTCGATCCCGTAGGTCTCCCCTCCGACGCAGAACGTCAGCACCTGGGCGGGCACCGCGCTCACGCCCGCACTCCCGGCCGCCGCTGGCCCGCCGTGCGCACCAGCGCCGGCACGTCGAGGATCAGCGCGACGTTGCCGTCGGCGGTGATCGTCGCGCCCGACACGCCGTCGACGGCCTCGTAGTTGGCCTCGATCGACTTGATGACCGCCTGCAGCTGGCCCTCGACATCATCGACGAACAGGCCGGCACGCCGGCCGTCGCCCTCGACCACCATGATCAGGCCGCTGTGCAGTTCATCCGCCGCGGGCTGCACGCCAAACAGCTCGTGCAGGCGTACGACCGGCAGGTAATCGCCGCGGAACGTGAACACGTCGCCGCCGCTGCCGGCAACCCGCGTCGCGGCGCCCGGCGCGAGGCGCAGCGACTCGACGATCGAGGTGACCGGCACCACATAGCGCTCGCCGCCGACCGCGACGGTCTGCCCGTCGACGATCGCAAGCGTGAACGGCAGCGTCAGCGTGAAGCGCGCGCCCTCCCCGACCCGCGACTCGACTTCGATCGAGCCGCCGAGCGCCTTGACGTTGCGGCGCACGACGTCCATGCCGACGCCGCGCCCCGAGACGTCGGTCGCCTGGTCCGCGGTCGAAAAGCCGGGAGCGAATATCAGCTCGTTGACCGCGAGTTCGTCGGGCTCCTCGTCTGCGACGAGCAGGCCCAGCTTGCGCGCGCGCTCGATGATGCGCCGCCGGTCGAGGCCGGCGCCGTCGTCCCTGACCTCGACGACGATGCAGCCGCCGCGCTGGCTCGCGTCGAGGTGGATCGTGCCGACCGGATTCTTGCCGCGCGCGGTGCGCACGTCGGGCGGCTCGATGCCGTGGTCGATGCTGTTGCGCACGAGGTGCACGAGCGGGTCGCCGATCTTCTCGAGCACGGTCTTGTCGAGCTCGGTGTGTTCGCCGCCGAGCTGCAGCTCGATCCGCTTGCCGAAGCGCTGCGCGAGGTCGCGCACCAGGCGCGGGAAGCGGCTGAACACGGCGCTGATCGGCAGCATGCGCACCCGCATCACGCTCTCCTGCAGCTCGCGCACGTTGCGCTCGAGCTGCAGCAGGCCGCGGTGCAGCCGCTCGTCGAGGCCGCCCGTGGCGCCAGCGACCTGCGCGAGCATGGTCTGGGTGATCACGAGTTCGCCAACCGAGTTCATCAGGTCGTCGAGCTTCTCGACGCCGACGCGGATCGAGCCGGCGTCGGGCGCACCGGCGGCGGCCGTGGCCGGGCCAGCCCCTGGTACCGCAACAGGCGCAGCGGGCACGGCGGGTGCGGATGACGCGGCCGCAGCGGGCCCTGCGTCGATCTCGACGTGCCCGTCGTGGTCCATCCATTCGAACACGTGCGCGATCGCCTCGCGCGGTGCCGCGGTATCTGCGGTGATCTCCCAGGCGAGATGGCAGGTGCCCGGATCGAGGTCCGCGAGCGGCGGCAGGGACGCGATGTCCGCGCGCACCGTGACGCGACCGAGCTTCGCGAGCTCGCCGAGCACCTGCAGCGGATCATTGCCGCGTCGATGCAGGTCGAGACCCGGGCGCAGGCGGATGCGCGCGGCGGGTGCCGGCGCCGCGGGCTGCGCGACGAGCAGTTCGAGATCGAACTGCAGGTCGGCCATGCGTTGCAGGTCGACGGGCTGGCCGGCGCGCGTCGCTTCGAGCATGCCGCGCAGCAGGTCGACCGAACCGAGCAGCAGCCCGGTCAGCGCGGCGCTCGTCTGGAGCCGCCGCCCGCGCAGCGCGTCGAGCACGGCCTCGAGCGTGTGCGTGAACGAAACGATGTCGTGGAAGCCGAACATGCCGGCGCCGCCCTTGAGCGAATGCGCGACGCGGAACACGGTGTTGATCGTCTCGGCGCCGGTGGCGCCGGCCTCGAGGCGCAGCAGTGCGGCCTCCATCGTCGCGAGCGACTCGAAGCTCTCGTCGAAGAAACTGTCGTGGAAGCGCGCGAGATCGACCGTCACGGCGCATCCCCGCCCGCCGCGAGCGCTACCGTTTCGGCAAGCCCCAGCGCATCGAAGGCGGCCTGCAGCACGGGGCCGGCCCCGTACCAGGCGACGCCGCGTCCGGTCGCGCGCCGATCCCGCCAGAACGCGACGAGCAGCTGCACGCCGGCGGTGTCGACGCGCTCGACTGCCGAGGCATCCAGCGTGACCGATCCTTTGCTCGCCAGCGCGCGCAACAGCCCCGCCTGCAGCGCCGGGGCTTGCTCGAGGCCGCACACGGGCGGCAGCGCGACGGCGGACCGCACGCGCCTGGCTGGCTTTTTTCGTGGCATGGCAAACGGATCGCTCCGGGGAAGATATCGGCGGCGTCGCGGCGATCCTTGAGCGACGCGCGTCACATTAGCCGGCCGCGGCGACCCTCGCTCCGGCGCCGCGGCTCGCGGGCCCGTGCAGCCGCACGGCGAGTTCCGCCTCGTGGCGGCTCATGCCGCAGTGGGCCATCAGCTCCTCGCGGCTCGAGCCGTTGCGCGCAAGGCGCAGCGCGATGTCGTAGCTGCGCGCGGCCGCGGGCGCCGGCGTGGCGGCCGGGGTGCGCTGTCCGGCCTCGAGCCGGCCGCGCAGTTCGGCGAGCGCCGTGAGCAGCGAGGCCTGCGACTCGGCGAGGCCATGCAGCTCGCCGACGCAGAGGTCGAGCTGCTCGAAGAGGCGCTGCAGGTCGCGGCGCGTGGCGGCACGCGAGCGCGCCGCGAGGTGCGCCGACACGGCGACGCCGGCGCCGACGAGCGTGACCGCGAGCGCCAGCCATCCGATCCATTCAGCCGAGATGGTCATCGTCCACTCTCCCGTGACGCAGTTCACATCGACCGCCAGCGCGCCGACGTCCCTGCTGCAATGGAGTGGTGGGATGCAGGAAGCGTGCCCGCGCTGCGGCCTTCAGCGTGCAGCGAGGGTCGGCTCGGCCGGTATGCCGGTGACGACCAGCAGGACCCGCCGGTTGGCATTGCGCCCCTCGGCGCTGTCGTTGCCGGCAACCGGGCGGAACTCGCCGTAGCCGAGCACCGCGAGCCGCCGCGGATCGATCTCGCGCTCGCTCATCAGCCGCACGACGGTCGCCGCGCGCGCGGCGGACAGCTCCCAGTTCGAACGATATTCGCGCGTGCGGATCGGCACGTTGTCGGTGTGCCCCTCGACCCGGATCGCGTTCGGAAACGGCGCGAGCGCATCGCTCAGCCGCTCGATGATCACGCGCGCCTCGGGCGCGAGCGTCGCCACGGCGCTCGGAAACAGGATGTCGGTGCGGATCTCGACCTCGACGCGGTCGGCGTAGCGCCGCACGCGCACCTGTTCGCGATCGACGAGATCCTGCATCGCCGTCTCGACCTCGCGCGCGACGCGCTCGAGCATCCGCGTCTGCTCCTCCGACGCGAGGTCGGGCAACGGCAGGTTGACGCCCATGCGGCGCGGCGCGTTGTGATGCGGCTTGTCCTCGGCGATCGGCACCGCCTCGAGCATCTGCCGCGGCTGGCCCTCGAGGGCCGAATTCTGCACCAGCGTCATCCTGATGTCGGCGCCCGAGCCGACCTGCTTCTCGCCGACCTGGATCGGCTCCTGCGTGCGCGGCGTGCCGCGAAACGCGGCGACCAGCGAGTCGGAGAGGATGCGGTACTTGCCCTCGTTGACCGACGAAATCGCGTACATCACGACGAAGAACGCGAGCAGCAGCGTGATCAGATCGCCATAGGGGATCGCCCACGCCTCGTGGTTGGTGTGCTCCTCGTGCTTCTTCCTGCGGCGTGACATCGTGCGCAGCCGTCAGCCGTGCGTGAAGCTCTGCAGGCGCGACTCGATCGCCCGCGGGTTCTCGCCCTGGGCAATGCCGATCAGCCCCTCGATGATCATCTCGCGCGCCTGCGACTGCGCCGCGATCGCGCTCTTCAGCTTCGACGCCATCGGCAGGAACACGAGATTCGCGAGCCCGATGCCGTAGATCGTCGCGGTGAACGCCGCGGCGATGCCCTTGCCCAGCTTGCTCGGATCGGCGAGGTTCTGCATCACCGCCATCAGGCCGAGCACGGCACCGATGATGCCGAGGGTCGGCGCGTAGATGCCCATGCCCTCGAAGACCTTCGCGCCGGCGGTGTCGGTGTGCTCGCGCGCGCTCAGCTCGACTTCCATGATGCCCCGCAGCGTGTCCGGCTCGCTGCCGTCGACGACCAGCTGCAGGCCCTTCTTCATGAACGGGTCGCTCTCGCGTTCGATCAGCGGCTCGAGGCCGAGCAGCCCCTGTTTGCGCGCGATGTTGCTCCACTCGACGATCTTGCGGATCGTCGAGTTCGAGTCGATCTGCGGCGGACGGAAGACCCAGCCGGCGATGCGCAGCGCATGGCGCATGACCGGCAGCGAGGTCTGGATGAAGATCGCGGCGATCGTGCCGACGACGACGATCATGAACGCGGCGCTCGAGCCGAGCGCCTTGATGCCCGCGCCCTTCAGCACGGCGCCGACGATGATCGCGATCGTCGCGAGGAAGAATCCGGAGAGTGACAGGATATCCATGATATGCGGGTCGGCCCTGCTTCAGCGCGCCGTCACGCGGCTGCCGAGGATCTTGTCGAGCTTCTTCTTCAGCGTCTCGGCGCTGAACGGCTTGATCACGTAGCCGCTGACGCCCGCCTGGGCCGCGGCGACGATCTGGTCGCGCTTCGCCTCGGCGGTCACCATCAGCACCGGGATCTCCTTGAGGCTGTCGTCCGCGCGGATCGCCTTCAGCAGGTCGAGGCCCGGCATGCCGGGCATGTTCCAGTCGGTGACGACGAAGTCGTAACCGCCCTTCTGCAGCATCGGCAGCGCGCTCGTGCCGTCGTCGGCCTCGGCGACATTGGAGTAGCCGAGGTCGTGCAGCAGGTTCTTGACGATGCGGCGCATCGTCGAATAGTCGTCGACGACGAGGAACTTCAGGTTCTTGCTCATGCCGTTCTCACCCGGCGCACGCGTCCCGCCAGCCCGCGAGGCGCGCACGCAACCGGACCAGCGCCTGTCCGTGCAGCTGGCATACGCGTGATTCGGTGACGCCGAGCACCGCGCCGATTTCCTTCAGATTGAGCTCGTCGTCGTAGTACAGCGACATCACCAGTTTCTCCCGCTCGGGCAGCCCGTCGACGGCGGCCGTCAGCGCGCGCCTGAAATCCTCGTCGGCCGCGTCGCGGAACGGATCGGTCTCCGTGTCCGCCGCGCTGCCCGCGGTCGCGTCGTCGAGGCTCGCGATCTGGCACCAGGCCGCGTTCTGCACGATCGAGTGGTATTCCTCGATCGGCAGCTCCATCCGCGCCGCGATCTCCGCGTCGCGCGCCTCGCGCCCGAGTTCGCCCTCGACCACGCGCACCGCCTCGGCGACTTCGCGTGCCCGCCGATGCACCGAGCGCGGCGCCCAGTCGAGCCGGCGCAGCGCATCGAGCATCGCCCCGCGTATGCGGATCCCCGCATACGTCTCGAAACTCGCGCCGCGATCGGCAACGAAGTTGCCGGCGGCTTCGAGCAGGCCCAGCATCCCGGCCTGGATCAGGTCGTCCACCTCGACCGACGGCGGCAGCCGTCCGACCAGGTGATAGGCGATCCGCTTCACCAGCTCCGCGTGCCGCGCGACCAGCGCGTCGGCCTCCCGCGGATTCTCCGTGACGTAGGCCCGCGCACCCATCACTGCACGACTTCGAGCCGCCGCTCGCGGCGCCCGACGAGCCGCTCCATGAAAAATTCGACGTTGCCGCGCGGCCCCGCCGGTACAGGCCACTTATCGACCGCACCCGCCAGTTTCTTGAATGCGATTGCCGCGGGACTGCCGGGCGCGACCTCGAGAACCGTGCGCTGTTCACGGTTTGCGCGCGGCAGCCAGGGGTCTTCCGGGATCGTGCCGGCGAATTCCAGCGTCACGTCGAGGAAGCGCGTGGTCACGCGCTCGAGATTGCGGTACAGCGACTCGCCGCCGTCCGCCCCGCGAATCCGGTTGGCCAGCACGCGGAAACTGCGTACGCCATGATTGCGACTCAGCACCTTGACGAGCGCGTAGGCATCGGTCAGCGAGGCGGGCTCGTCGCAGACGACGAGCAGCACCTGCTGCGCGGCCTGCGAGAACTGCAGCACGCCGTGCGCGATGCCCGCGGCCGTGTCGACGATCAGCACGTCGAGCCCGGTCGCGAGGCTGCTGAAGCCCTGCACGATGCCGAGATGTTCGGCGGCGCCGAGTGTCGCGAGGGCTGCGACGCCGGAGGCGCCGGGCACGACCTTGAAGCCCTGCGGCGTGTCGAGCACGACTTCCTCGAGCCTGCGCTCGCCCGACAGTACCTGTGCCATCGTATGGCGCGGCGTCAGACCGAGGAACACGTCGACGTTGGCGAGCCCGAGATCGCCGTCGAGCAGCATCACGCGCTGCCCGCCGGCCGCGAGCGCCGTGGCGAGCGACACCGCGACGCTGGTCTTGCCGACGCCACCCTTGCCGCCGGTGACGGCGATGACCTTGACCGGTCGCATGCCCTGCACCGCGCCTCCTCGCACCACCCGCAGGCCGCGGATCTCAGGCGAGCGCATGCGCGAGACCTCCGAAGCGGCGCTGCAGCAGGTCCTCGTCGGCGCTCGCACCCGACTTCTCGGCCAGCGTGACGGCGCGCACGACGAGCTGGTGGGCCCGCGCGGGCACGAGATCCTCGGGAATGCGCTGCCCCTCGCTGACCCAGGTCAGCGGCAGTCGCGCATGGATCAGCGCCGACAGCACGCCGCCGAGGCTCGCCGCCTCGTCGAGCTTGGTCAGCAGGCAGCAGGACAGCCGCACCGACGCGAAGCGCGCCAGCGACTCCTCGGCCGCACCGGCCTGGGCACTGGCGGCGAGCACGAGTGCCATTTCGAGCGCCGGATGCGAGCCCGCGATCGCCTCGAGCTTCGCGCCGAGGCGCAGGTCACGCTGGCTCGTGCCGGCCGTGTCGATCAGCACGAGCGGCACGTCGGCGAGATCGGCGAGCAGTTGCTCGAGCTCGCGACGATGCTCGACCGCATGCGCCGGCACGCCCAGCAGGCGGCCGAGATTGTGGATCTGTTCCTGCGCACCGAAGCGCACGCCGTCGGTCGAGACCAGCGCGAGGCCCTGCGGGCCGCGCTCGAGCACCCAGCGCGCGGCGAGCTTGGCGATTGCAGTCGACTTGCCGACGCCGGTCGGACCGACGAACGCCACGCGGCCCCCGCCCGTGAGCCAGCGGTCGGCGGCGACCGGAATCTTCTGCGCGAGCACGGCGCGCGCACGGTGCTGCGCACGCTGCAGATCGAGCCGCGCCGGCAGGTCCGCGATGATCGAGGCCGCGATGTCGTTCGCGAGGCCCATCTGCGTCAGTTCGGTGAGCACTTCGGCCTGCACCGGCGCGCGGCGGGTCAGGTCGTTCCAGGCGAGTGTCGCGAGCTGGCCCTCGAGCAGCCGGCGCAGGCTGCGCAGCTCCGACTGCATGTCCTCGGCGCTGCCGCCGGTCGTGCCGGGAGCCGCGCGCGCGCCGCCGGGCGCGACATGCGCCGCGAGTTCCGCGAGCGCGACCGAGGCGGTCGTGTCGGCGGCCGCGGCCGGCGCGAGATCGGCCGGCTGCAGGTCGAAGTCCATCGCGGCGACCACTTCGACGCCGCCCTCGACCTTGCGTGTCGAGAGAATGACGGCATCGGGCCCCTGGGCGTCGCGGATCTGGCGCAGGCACTCGGCCATGTCCTTCCCGACGTAACGTCTCATGTTCATGCGGTTCGTCTCCGTTGCGCGCTCAGCGACCGATCGCCGTCACGAGGCGCACCCTGCGGTTGTCCGGGATCTCGTTCCAGGCGAGCACGTGCAGGCCCGGGACTCCCGCGCGCAGGAAACGCGCCAGCGTCGGCCGCAGCTGCGGCGGCGCCAGCAGCACGGCGGGTTCACCGGCCATTTCCTGGCGTCGCGCGGCATCCGCGACCTGCTTCTGCAGCCGTTCCGCGAGCCCGGGCTCGAGCCCGGGCGTCACGGCACCGCCGCTTTGTCCTGAACCTTGCAAGAGCTGTTCCAGCTCGGGCTCGAGGGTCATCACCGGCAGCTCCTCGGCGAGCCCGGCGATGTCCTGCACGATCTGGCGCCCGAGCGCGATGCGCACCTGCGCCTGCAGCGCCACCGGATCCTGGGTGCGCAGCGCGTGCTCGGCCAGCGCCTCGACGATCGCGCGCGTATTGCGGATCGGAATGCGCTCGGCGAGCAGCCCCTGCAGCACGCGCACCAGCACGCTGAGCGGCAGCAGCTTCGGCACGAGATCCTCGACGAGCTTCGGCGCGGTCTTCGCGAGCGTCGCGACCAGCTGTTGCACTTCTTCGTGGCCGAGCAGCTCGTGGGCGTGCTGGCCGATCACGTGCGACAGGTGGGTTGCGATCACGGTGCCCGGGTCGACGACCGTGTAGCCGAGCGTCTGCGCATGCTCGCGCGCGGCCGGCTCGATCCACACCGCCTCCATGCCGAAGGCCGGATCGCGCGTCGCGATGCCGTTCACGGCGCCGAACACGCGGCCGGGATTGATCGCGAGCTCGCGGTCGGGATGCACGACGCCCTCGCCGACCGTGACGCCGGCGAGGTTGATCCGGTAGGAGTTCGGGCCGAGCTCGAGGTTGTCGCGGATGTGCACCGGCTGCACCAGGAAGCCGAGCTCCTGCGAGAGCTTGCGGCGCACGCCGCGGATGCGCGCGAGCAGGTCGCCCGCCTGCGCGCGATCGATCAGCGACACGAGGCGATAACCCACCTCGAGCGAAATCGCCTCGACCGGACGCACGTCGTCCCAGGAGACGTCCTGCGGTTCCGCCGGCATCTCGGCGACCGCCGCCACGGGCGCCGGCGCGGCTCGCGCCACGCGTTCGCGCTGCTGGCGCCACCAGGCCGCTCCTGCGCAAATGGCGGCCATCGTGAGGAAGGCCGCGTTCGGCATTCCGGGAACGACGCCCATCACCGCCAGCAGCCCGGCGGCCGTCCACAGCGCGCGCGGCCGGCCAAACAGCTGCCGTGCCACCTCGCTGCCCATGTCCTGCTCGCCCGACATGCGCGTGACGATCAGTGCGACCGCGGTCGACAGCAGCAGCGCCGGCAGCTGCGCGACCAGGCCGTCGCCAATCGTCAGCAGCGCGTAGTTGCGCGCCGCATCGCCGGCGGCCATGTCGTGCATCATCGTGCCGATCGCGAGCCCACCGACCATGTTGATGACCACGATCAGGATGCCGGCGACCGCGTCGCCGCGCACGAACTTGCTGGCGCCGTCCATCGAGCCGTAGAAATCCGCCTCGGCGCGCACTTCGGTGCGGCGCTTGCGCGCCTCGTCCTGCGTGATCAGGCCCGCGTTCAGGTCGGCGTCGATCGCCATCTGCTTGCCGGGCATCGCATCGAGCGTGAAGCGCGCGCTCACCTCCGAGATGCGGCCCGCGCCCTTGGTGACGACCACGAAGTTCACGATCGTCAGGATCACGAACACGACCACGCCGACGACGTAGTTGCCGCCGATCACGAACTCGCCAAACGATTCGATCACGTGGCCCGCGGCGCCGGTGCCCTGGTGGCCGTGCATCAGCACGACGCGCGTCGAGGCGACGTTGAGCGCGAGCCGCAGCAGCGTCGCGAGCAGCAGCACCGACGGAAACACGCCGAACTCGAGCGGCCGCGCGACGTAGAACACCGCCATCACGATCACGATCGACAGCGCGATGTTGAACGTGAACAGCGCATCGAGCGCGAGCGGCGGCAGCGGCACGATAACCATCGCGAGCACCGCGAGCAGGCCGATCGGCACGCCGAGGCCTGAACGCAGCAGCGTGGTGAGCGAAGGCATTGCGAAAGCGGGTGTGGTGGCAGCCATGATCGTCAGTTCATCCTCGGCGGGGGCGGCAGCGCGGTGCCGGCATCACGGGCGGCACGCAGCTGGAAGACATAGGTGAGTACCTGGGCGACCGCCGCATAGAGCGCGGCCGGGATCTCGCTGCCGATCTCGACACTGCGATGCAGCGCGCGAGCGAGCGGCGGCGCCTCGACGATCGGCACGGCGTGTTCGGCGGCGAGTTCGCGGATCCGCGCGGCGATCAGGTCCGCGCCCTTGGCGACGACGACCGGCGCGCGCATGCGGCTGTCGTCGTAGCGCAGCGCCACCGCGTAGTGGGTCGGGTTGGTCACGACCACGTCGGCGGTCGGCACGTCCTGCAGCATGCGTCCTTGCGCGAGCGTCTGCTGGATCTGGCGGATGCGGCCCTTCACTTCCGGCGAACCGTCGGACTCGCGGTACTCGCGCTTGACCTGATCGCGCGTCATGCGCAGCTCGCGCGCGTGGCGCCACAGCTGGTAGGGAACGTCGACGCCGGCGATCAGCACGAGCGCCGCGGCGAGCACGATCAGGGTCGTGCCGACGAGACCGAACGCGGCGGCGATCGCGACCTCGGTCGGCTGGGCGCCGAGCCCGAGCAGCTGCGGCGCGCTGCGCCACAGCGACCAGACGGCGAGCGTGGCGACCAGCCCGAACTTGGCGAAGGCCTTGCACAGCTCGACGAGGCCGCGCACCGAGAAAATGCGCTGCATGCCCTTGAGCGGATTGAGGCGGCCGAACTGCGGCTGCAGCGCCTTGGTCGTGAAATTCCAGCCGCCGATTGCGAGCGGCGCAAGCAGCGCGGCCAGCACGACGATCACGAACACCGGCAGGCAGGCGAGACCGACCTCGAGCAGCGCGCTCGACAGCGCCGGGACCATGCGCGTCTCGTCGAGCGCCTCAGCCGGTGCGATCGCGAGCCCGTGGCGCAGCGCATCGAGCACCGCAGTGCCGAGATGGCCGCCGAGCAGCGTGATCGCGGTCGATGCCGCGACCAGCACGACGCAAGCCGACAGCTCCTGCGAGCGCGCCACCTGACCGTCGCGGCGCGCTTCCTGGGCACGCTTCGGTGTAGCTCGTTCGGTGCGTTCCTGCTGGTCGTGCTCCGCCATCCCCCGCCCCTCAATGCGTGAAGCCGGCCAGCACGGCGGAGGCTTCGCCCAGCAGCGTGATGAAGCCCGACTGCACGGCCGGCAGACCGAGCAGCACGACGGCGAGGCCGAAGGCGAGCGTGACCGGGAAGCCGACCGCGAACAGGTTCAGCGTCGGCGCCGCGCGGCTCATCACGCCGAAGGCGAGATTGGCGACCAGCATCGCCGTCATGCCCGGCAGGGCGACCATCAGCGAGCCGGAGATCACGCGGCCGGTCCAGATCGCAAGCGTCCAGAGTTCATCGGTGCCGAGGCCGCCGGCGCCGGGCGGCAGCGTCTGCAGCCCGCGGGCGAGCAGCTCGACCAGCGCGAGGTGACCGTCGAGCGCGAGGAAGGTCAGCACGACGATCAGCGTGTACAGCTGGCCCAGCACCGGCGTGCTGACGCCGCGCACCGGATCCATGTTGAACGCGAACGACAGGCCGCTGGTATTGGCGAGCAGCTGCCCGCCGAGGCCGACGGCGTCGAAGACGACCTGCAATGCAAAGCCGATCGTGACGCCGATCAGCAGCTGCTCGGCGATCAGCAGGACCGTGGAGGCCGACAGCAGGTCGACGGCCGGGGACGACACCAGCGGCGCGACGATCACGGTGATCGCGAGCGCGAGCACGAGACGGATGCGCGCCGGCACGAACACCGCGCCGAACACCGGCGCGACCATCAGGCAGGCGCCGATGCGCACGAACGGCAGCAGGTAGTCGGCAATCAGTGCAGTCAGCTGTCCTGTCGTGAGCGTCAGCATGCCGGTGCCTCAGCGGAGCATCCCGGGGATGCTCTCGAACAGCTCGCGCGTGTAGCCGACGATCAGCTTGAGCATCCACGGGCCCGCGAGCATCAGCGCGACCGCCATCGCGAACAGCTTCGGGATGAACGACAGCGTCATCTCGTTGATCTGGGTCGCCGCCTGGAACACGCCGACCAGCAGGCCCACCGCCAGCGCGACCAGCAGCAGCGGCGCGGCGAGCAGCAGCGTCACCTCGAGCGCGTGGCGGCCGATCGCGAGCACTTCATCCGGCGTCATGGGTTGAAACTCGCGGCGAGCGTGCCGATCACCAGCGACCAGCCGTCGACCAGCACGAACAGCATCAGCTTGAACGGCAGCGAGATCAGCACCGGCGAGAGCATCATCATGCCCATCGACATCAGGATGCTGGCGACCACGAGGTCGATGATCACGAACGGAATGAAGATCAGGAAGCCGATCATGAAGGCGCTCTTCAGCTCGCTCGTGATGAAGGACGGTACCAGCACCGAGAACGGTACGTCCTCGGGTCCGGCATAGCCCTCGCCACCGGCGATCCGCACGAAGGTCGCGATGTCGCTCTCGCGGGTCTGGCTCAGCATGAACTGCTTCAGCGGCCCGCCCGCGCTGTCGAGCGCCGCACTCATCTCTATCGTGCCGGCCATGTAGGGCTGCAATGCCTCGGTGTTGATGCGGTCGAACACCGGCGCCATCACGAACAGCGTCAGGAACAGCGACAGGCCGACGATCACCTGGTTCGGCGGCGCCTGTCCGGCGCCGAGCGCCTGGCGCAGGATCGCGAGCACGATCACGATGCGCGTGAACGAAGTCATCATCAGCAGGATCGCCGGCAGGAAGGTGATCGCGGTCATCAGCGCGAGCACCTGCAACGACAGCGACCAGGTCTGGCCGCCGCCCGGCGCGTTCTCCACCGTGATCGCCGGCAGGCCGGCGGCCGCCGAGGCGAGCGCCGGCAGCAACAGGGCGCCAGGCAGGCCGAGCAGCGCGATGAGCGCCGGCCGTTTCACTTGCCGAGCCCCAGGCTGCGACGCAGCAGTGCGCGGAAGTCGGCCTGCGGCGCCTTCGACGGCAGGCCGGCCGTGTCGGGGCCCGCGCTGCTGAAGGCGTCGGCCGGCACTTCCTGCAGCAGGCTCACCTGGCCTGCGCTGACGCCGATCAGCAGCCGCGAGCCGCCGCACGCGAGCAGCACTACGCGCTCCTTCTGGCCGACCGCCAGTTCATCGACGATCGCCAGCACGCGCGCGCCGCCGCGCGGCAACCCGCGCAGGCGCTTCATCGCCCACGCGCAGGCAAAGATCACGAGCAGCACGACGCCGAGCGCGACCAGCACCTCCCCGGCGCCGCTCGCCGCCGACGCCGCGGCATGGCCGGCGGCCTGCGGCGCAGCGAACGGTGCCGGCGCGGCGGCCGGCACGGCATCAAGCAGCGGCTGGCTCATTTGAGCTTGCGGATCCGCTCTGCGGGGCTGATCACGTCGGTCAGCCGGATGCCGAATTTCTCGTTGACGACGACCACCTCGCCGTGCGCGATCAGCGTGCCGTTGACGAACACGTCGAGGGCCTCACCGGCGGCGCGCTCGAGCTCGACGACCGAGCCCTGGTTCAACTGCAGCAGGTTCCTGATCGGAATGCGCGTGCGGCCGACTTCCATCGACAGCGTGACCGGCACGTCGAGGATCACGTCGAGATTGACCTCGCGCGATGCGGCGGCGTCTTCGTTGAGGGTGGCAAACTCGGCCGCCGGTGCGGCCGCTTCGGTGGCGGTGGCATTCATGGTTGACCTTCACTGGCCTCTGGCGAGGCTGTCCTGGGAGGGGCTGGGGGGACGCGAGCGGCGCAGCCGCTCCTCGACCTTGACGGCCTGCTGGCCGCGCGAGACGCCGAAGCCGCCGCGGAACAGCGGCACCTCCTCGACGAGCACGGTGGCCTGGCCGTTGAAATCGCAGGGCACGATGTCGCCCGGCTTCAGGTTCAGCAGCTGCGCGAGCGAGAGCTGCGCGCGGCCGAGCAAAGTCTTGATCTGCACCTCGGCGTCCTCGATCTCCTCGCGCAACGTGTGCAGCCAGCGCTCGTCGTGCTCGGCGCGGTCGCTCTGCACGCCCGAATCGAGCACGTCGCGCAGCGGCTCGATCATCGAGTACGGCAGCGTCACGTGCAGGTCGCCGCCGCCGCCGTCGAGGTCGACGTGGAACGAGGTGATCACGACCACCTCGGTCGGGCTGACGATCGTTGCGAAGTGCGGGTTCACCTCCGAGGAGAGGAATTCGATTTCGATCGGCGCGATGTGCGACCACGCCTCGCGCAGGTCGGCGAACACGCTCTTCAGCAGCATGTGGATCACGCGCGACTCGGTCGCCGTGAAGTCGCGGCCCTCGATCTTCGCGTGCCGGCCGTTGCCGCCGAAGAAGCTGTCGACGATCGCGAACACGAGCGACGGGCCGAGCACGACGAGACCGGTGCCGCGCAGCGGCGCGACGCGCACCAGGTTCAGGCTGCTCGGCAGGTGCAGCGTCTGCACGTACTCGCCGAACTTGCGCATCTGCACCGGCCCGACCGACACGTCGAGCGAGCGGCGCAGCAGGTTGTAGATGCTGGTGCGGAACAGGCGCGCGAAGCGCTCGTTGATCATCTCGAGCGTCGGCATGCGCCCGCGCACGATGCGCATCTCGTTGCCGAAGTCGTACGGGCGTGCCTCGCCCGGTGGCGGCGGCGGATCGGTGCCGACGGCACCGCTGTCGACGCCATAGAGCAGCGCGTCGACCTCGTCCTGGTTCAGAATCTGCTGGCCCGACATGACGGCGCGGCTCCTACTGCATCACGAAGCTGGTGAAGTAGACCGCCTCGATCGCGTCGGGCTTGCCGCCCTCGCGCGCGGCGACGGCTCGCAGCGTGTCGAGGGCGCGCGCGCGCAGCGCCTCCTTGCCTTCGGGCGTCGCGATCACCGCGTACTGCTGGTTCGAGAGCAGCATCAGCAGGTCGTTGCGCACGACCGGATCGTGCTGCTTGATGAATTCGATCGCCTGCGGATCGCGGCTCATCACCTCGACGGTGACCTGCAGGAAGCGCACGAGCTGCTCGGCCTCGAAGTTGACGACGAATGCCGGGTCGAGCTTGTAGTACAGCGCCGGCTGCGGTTTCGGGGCGGCCGGCGCGTCGTGCGCTCCACCCTTCAGGTACCAGGCGCCGCCGGCACCGCCGCCGACGACGAGCAGCAGCAGCACGATCCACAGGAGTTTCTTCGACTTCGCCGGTGGCGCGGCGGGGGTTTCGGCCTGGGTTTCGGACATCTCGACGGCTTCCTCGGGCAAACGCATGCGATCGCGCGAGGTCGTGCAAGGCCGATGCCAGAGGCGCGTCGGCCCACGCAAGTCCATGAAATTACGACGGTAAGCTGACCCGGGGCAGTGTGACGGAGCGCACACGAGGCCGGCGCGACGGAAGATTGGCGCCCTGCGGCAACCGCCTCCTCCGGGCCGGCGAACCGATCACCGCACGATCAGGTCGATCAGCCATTTCGCCTTCGAATAAGGCGGCCTGAGCAGATCGGCACCGCTGCGCCGCGCCTGCCACAGCACCGGCAGCAGTTTGCTCATCGCGTCGAAGCCGGCGCGGCCGTGGCAGGCACCCATGCCGCTGGCGCCGACACCGCCGAACGGCAGGCCGGCGATGGCGAAATGCAGCAGCGTGTCGTTGACCGCGACGCCGCCGGCGACCGTGTCGTGCAGGATCCTTTCGATGCGCGCGCGATCGTGGCTGAACGGATACAACGCCAGCGGGCGGTCGCGCCTGTTGATGCAGGCGATGGCCTCGTCCAGCGTCCGGTAACTCCTGACCGGCAGCAGCGGGCCGAAGATCTCCTCCTGCATCACCCTCGCGTCATCGCCCGGCTCCAGCAGCACGGTCGGCGGCAGCAGGCGCTGCGCCGGGTCGGCGCTGCCGCCCAGCGTGACGATGTCGATGCCGCGCTGCCTGGCGTCGTCGAGACAGCCCTGCAGGCGCGCGTACTGGCGCTCGTTGATGATGCGGGTGTAATCGCCGGGATTGTCGAAGTCCGCGCCGTAGCGCGCCCGCACCTCGCCGCGCAGTGCCTCGACCAGGGCGTCGCGCTTGCCGGCCGGGACCAGCACGTAATCGGGAGCGATGCAGGTCTGGCCGCCGTTGAACCACTTGCCGGTGGCGATGCGCGCGGCGGCCTTGTCGATCGGGTAGTCATCGCAGACCAGCGCCGGCGACTTGCCGCCCAGTTCCAGCGTCAGCGGCGCGAGGTTGGGCGCGGCGGCGGCCATCACCTTGCGGCCCACCGCGGTGGAGCCGGTGAACACCAGGTGATCGAACGGCAGCGCCGCGAACGCCGCGCCCACTTCCGCGCCGCCGGTGGCGACGGCGACGCGGTCGGCCGGGAACACCTCGGCCAGCAGCTCGCGCAGGAACGCGCTGGTGTGCGGCGTGTGTTCGGACGGTTTCAGGCAGGCGTGGTTGCCCGCGGCGATCGCCGTCGCGAGCGGCACCAGCGCCAGGTTGACCGGATAGTTCCACGGCGCGATCACGCCGACCACGCCGAGCGGCACCGGGCGCAGCTGCGCGCGCGCCGGCAGGAAGCGCCAGCCCACGCCGACACGGCGCGGCTTCATCCAGCCGCGCAGATGCCTGACGAGATGGTCGATGTCGTTCAGCACGGTCATGCCGTCGGCGATGCGGCTTTCGTCCAGCGAGCGGTGGCCGAAGTCGAGCGCGATCGTGCGCGCCATTTCGTCCAGCCGCCGCTTCAGCGCCGCGCGCAGGCGACGCAGGTCGTCGCGTCGCTGCGCGTAACCCGGCTTGTTCGCCTGCCAGGCGGCACGCAGGCGTTCCAGCGTCGAGTACAGTTCGGCGGTCGGTGTGTCGGCGCGCATGTCCATCCACGGCAGTGTAGTCGGGTAAGCTCCTGCCCAGGAATCGGATCACGACGGGGAGATGGACGCACATGGCGCAAACGCGCCGCGCCGACGTGCTGGTGGCGGGTGGTGGACTGGCCGGCCTCGTGACCGCGCTGGAATGCCTGCGCGGTGGCCTGCGGGTCACCGTGGTGGACCGTGACACGCCCGCGCGCCTCGGTGGCCTCGCGCTATGGGCCTTCGGCGGCATGGCCCTGGTCGACACGCCGCTGCAGCGGCGCAGGAAGATCGCCGATTCGCCGCAGCTCGCGTTGCGCGACTGGATGAGCTTCGGCGAACTGGACGAGGCGGACACCTGGCCGCGGCGCTGGGCCGAATACTATGTGGAGCATTCGCGCGCGCGGGTGTACGACTGGCTGCTGGCCCAGGGCATCAGCTTCTTCCCGGCGGTCAACTGGGTGGAACGCGGTTACTCCGGCGAAGGCAACAGCGTGCCACGCTATCACCTGGTCTGGGGTACTTCACGCGAACTGGCCCGGCGCATGATCCAGGCCATGCACGCAGCCGGCAGCGACGGGCGGTTGACCGTGCTCAGCGGGCACCGCGTCGTCGCCATCGACAGCGCAGGTGGCAGGATCTCGGGGGCGCAGGTCGAGCGGGAGGCCACGGGCGAAGTGCTGCGCATCGAAGCGCCGGTGGTGACGCTGGCCATGGGCGGCATCAACGGCTCGCTCGGGCAGGCGATCGCGAACTGGCCGGCCGACCGCCCGCGCCCGGCCGAAATCCTCAACGGTGCCCATCCCTACGCCGACGGCAGGCTGCACCGACTCGTCGCCGACGAACTCGGCGGCCGGCTGACCCACGTCGGCGAGATGTGGAACTACGCCGCCGGCATCCCGCATCCACAGCCGCACTTCCCCGGCCATGGCCTGTCGTTGATTCCGTGCAAGTCGGCGCTGTGGCTCGACCACCGCGGCCGGCGGATCGGTCCCGTGCCGCTGGTCACCGGCTTCGACACCCGCGACCTGTGCCGGCGCGTGTCCGCGCTGGACGGCGCCTGGACCTGGCACCTGCTGAACCGGCGCATCGCGGCGCGGGAGCTCGCGATTTCCGGTGCCGAGCACAACCCGCGCATCCGCGACCGGCAGTTCCTGCGCTTCGTGCTGGAAACGATGCTCGGCAGCGCTCGCCTGGTCGAACGGATGCAGCGCGAGAGCCGGCACTTCCTGGTCGACGACAGCCTTGGAGGACTGGCGGCAAAGATGAACGCGCTGGCCGGCACCGGTGACATCGACCCGGCGACGCTGCAGGCGACCGCCAACGCCTTCGACGCCCATTTCAGTCATGGCTCCTCGCCGGAAGGCGACGAGCAGATTCGCCGCATCCTGCAGGCGCGACAGTGGGGTCCCGACCGGTTGCGCACCTGCAAGCCGGCGCCGCTGCAGGCGAAGGGCGCCGGGCCCTACATCGCGATCCAGACCCGGCTCATCACCCGCAAGAGCCTGGGTGGCCTGCAGACCGATCTGCAGAGTCGGGTGCTGCGCGCCGATGGCAGCGCGGTGCCTGGCCTGTACTGCGTCGGCGAAGCATCCGGCTTCGGCGGCGGCGGCGCCAACGGCAAGCGCTCGCTGGAAGGCACGTTCCTGCCGGGCTGCATCCTGACCGCACGCGCGGCGGCGGCCTCGATCGGCGAGGGTGGCTGATGGCACTGCGATTCCCCGCCACCGCGCAGGACTATCGCCGCCTCGCCGTGGCACGGCTGCCGCACTTCCTGTCCGACTACGTGGACGGCGGCGCCGGCGACGAGCAGACCCTGCGTGCCAACGAGGCCGCCTGGGCCAGGGTACGGTTGCGCCAGCGCGTGCTGGTCGACGTCGACGGCGTGGACACGAGCGCCACTTTGGCCGGACAGGCCTGCGCGATGCCGCTGGCGCTGGCGCCTTTGGGGCTGGCCGGAATGCTGGCGCGCCGCGGCGAAATGCAGGCCGCGCGCGCGGCCGAGGCCGCGGGCGTGCCCTTCACGTTGTCCACCGTGGGCATCTGCCCGCTGAAGGAAATTCAGCTCGCCGTGGCAAGGCCGGTCTGGTTCCAGCTCTACATGCTGCGCGACCGCGGCATCGTGCAGGCATTGCTGCAACATGCCTGGGATGCGGGCTGCCGCACGCTGGTGTTCACCGTGGACCTGCCGTTGCCCGGCATGCGCCACCGCGATACCCGCCATGGCTTGGGCGCGGGCACGTTGCGCGCCCGCATGCTCAGGATCGCGGACCTGCTGTCCCATCCCGGCTGGGCCTGGGACGTGGGCGTGCGCGGCAAGCCGCACCTGTTCGGCAGCCTCGCCGGGCAGCTGCCCGACGCGCGCGACCTCGACGCATTCAAGGCCTGGGTGGACCGCCAGTTCGATCCGTCGGTCACCTGGGCCGACATCGACTGGCTGCGCGGGCAATGGCCGGGCGTGCTGCTGCTCAAGGGCATCCTCGACGAAGACGACGCGCGCGCGGCGGTGAGCGCCGGTGCGCAGGGGCTGGTGGTCTCGAACCACGGCGGGCGACAACTGGACGGCGTCGCCGCGACCGCGGCGAGACTGCCGGCCATTGTCCAGGCGCTGGGCGCGCAGGTCGAAGTGCTGGTCGATGGCGGCATCCGCAGCGGTGTGGACGTGCTGCGGGCGCTTGCGCTCGGCGCGCGCGGCGTGCTCGTCGGTCGCCCGTGGGCGTGGGCACTCGCCGCGGGAGGCGAGCGCGCACTGGCCGCGCTGCTCGCGTCCTGGCAGCAGGAACTGCGGCTCGCCATGACCCTGGCCGGCGTGCGTCGCCTGGCGGACATCGGCGCCGGCCAGCTGGATCTTTCCCGCTTCGACGACGAGGAGACGACGAGATGAACGGCGCGCAGGCCTTGATGAAAACCCTCGCCGATGCGGGCGTGAGCGTGTGCTTCAGCAACCCCGGCACCTCCGAGATGCACTTCGTGGCCGCGCTGGACCGCGAGCCACGCATGCGCGCGGTACTGACCCTGTTCGAGGGTGTCGCCACTGGCGCGGCGGATGGCTATGCGCGCATGGCGGGCAGGCCCGCCGCCACGCTGCTGCATCTGGGGTGCGGCCTCGGCAACGGCCTGGCCAACCTGCACAACGCGCGCAAGGGCCGCGTGCCGGTGGTCAACATCGTCGGCGACCACGCCACCTACCACGTCAAGTACGACGCGCAGTTGCAGTCCGACATCGAAACGGTCGCACGCAACGTATCCACCTGGGTACGGACCTCTGCGTCCACCGGCGCGCTGGGCGACGACGCGGCGCAGGCGGTGGCGGCCGCGATGGGACCACCGGGCCAGGTCGCCACGCTGATCCTGCCGGCCGACGTGTCCTGGAGCGAGGGAGGCATGCCTGCGCTGCCGCTGCCGATGGCCTCGCCGCCCGTGGCCGAAGAGGCCACGATCGATGCCATCATCCAGGCTCTTCGCAGCGGCGGCCGCACCGCGCTGCTGCTTGGCGCGAGGGCGCTGCGCGAACCGGGCCTGCTGGCGGCCTCGCGGATCGCTGCGCACACGGGCGCCGGGCTGTTCGCCGAAGTATTCCCGACCCGGATCGAGCGCGGCGCCGGCCTGCCGCACGTCGAGCGCCTGGCCTACTTCGCCGAGCTGGCCGCAGTGCAGCTGCATGGACTCGAGCACCTGATCCTGGTCGATGCCAAGTCGCCGGTGTCGTTCTTCGCCTATCCGGGCAAGGCCAGCGACCTGGTTCCCGAAGGCTGCACGGTGCATACGCTGGCCTCGCCCATCGAAGATGCACTGGGCGGATTGCAGCGGCTCGCGACCCGCATCGGCGCCGACGCGGCGGCGCCCGTGCTGCAGGCACCCGTCCGCCCCGACCGGCCCAGGGGCAAGCTCACCGCCGAGAAAGTGTGCAAGGCCGTGGGCCACCTGCTGCCCGAGCGCGCCATCATCGTCGATGAAGCCCAGACCTCCGGGGTGCTGCTGCCGCATTTCACCCGCGGCGCGCCACGCCACGACGTCGTCACGCTGACCGGCGGCGCGATCGGCCAGGGCCTGCCCAACGCGGTGGGCGTCGCGATCGCCTGCCCGGACCGGCCGGTGCTGGCGCTGGTGGGCGATGGTTCGGCGATGTACACCCTCCAGGCGCTGTGGACGATGGCGCGCGAGAAACTGAACGTCACGACCATCGTCCTCAATAACCGCTCCTACGCAATCCTCAACGTGGAACTGCAGCGCATGGGTGCGACCGGCAGCGGCAACGGTGCGGGGGAGAAGGCGCGCGCGCAGCTGGAGCTGGGCAATCCCGGTCTCGACTTCGTGCGGATGGGCGCCGGCATGGGCGTACATGCCGTGCGCGCCACCACCGCCGACGAACTGGTCGACGCGCTCGACTACGCGCTACGCGCGCCGGGACCGCACCTGATCGAGGCGGTGGTGCCGAGCGCATTCTCGGGGCTGAAACTGCGCCTGCTGCCGCACGTGCTCGGTTCGCTCGCCAGGCTGCCGCAGCCGCTGGCGCGGGCGCTCAAGCGCAAGGTCTCCCCGTGAGCTACGCGTAGAGGTCGAGCAATCCGACGCGCACGCGCGCCGGCGTCGCCGCCTCGCCCTCCGGCGCATCACTACGCGACAACCCGCGCAGCGCATGATGGGAGGCCTGGGTCTCGCCGCCGCGCGGATCACGCCCCGAGACATCGGCGTGCGTCAGCTGCAGGCCCTGCGAGGCGAACATCTCGCGCAGCCGCGGCAGCGCCTGTTCGAGCGCGGCGCGCGTGTCGGCATGGCTCGCGCCGAACGACACGACCGCCTCGTCGCCACGCACCGCGATGTGGACCTCGAGAGGGCCGAGATGCGCGGGCGACAGGCGCAGCGACGCGGCCTGCACCCCGTCCTTCGCGAGCCACACGAGGCGCGCGGAGAGCTCATCGGACCAGCCGGGCGTGCCGACCTGCGAGGACAGCGGCGCCGTATGGCGCGCGATCGCGCCGGCATCGTGCCCAGTCGTCGATCGCAGCGCGCCCGGCAGGTCGGCGGCCGCCGCAGGCAGCGCCTCGGGCGCGTCCTCGCGTGCGGGCGTGTGCCCCGGCGCGACGGTCGCCATGGCCGCCTCCTCTGCGGACGTCGACGCCTGCGGCGTCGCCAGTGCGGCCTGCCACTCGGCCTCGATCGATTGCAGCGCCGTCTCGATCGCCTCCGGCGGCGGCTGCGCGACGGCGGGCGGCGTCACGATGACCGGCCGTGCGAGCACCGCCGTCAGGATCGGCAGCGGCAAGGCGGCCGACGCGGCGGACGCATCGGGCGACTCCGTCGCCTCGTCCGCCTCGTCATCACCGGCGACCGCGCCCGCGGCGAGCGCCAGCGCTTCGTCGAACCCCTCGCCGGCCACAGCCGTATCGGCCGTCTCGTCCGGTGACGGTGTCGCGGTCGCGGCTGGCGCCGGCTTCGCCGGCGCCGTGACTATCGTCGGCATCATGCTGGTATCCCGTTTCATCGGTTGCTGCGCAGGTGGTGCAACTGTCGCGCGCGCTCGTCCGTCTCGTTCTGCTCGCGGCGCTCGAGCGCGGCGCGCTCCTCCGCCCGCCAGCGCTCCACCACGTGATCGACCGATTTGGCGCGTTGCGCCGCGCGGCGCCATTCCTCGTACGCGCGACCGCGCGTGCGGCGCGTGTCTGCGACGATCGCGGCCTGCGCCTCGATCGCCTGCCCGAGGCGCGCGAGGAAAGCCTGGTAATCGCGCAGTCCGGTCGCGCTGATGCCGCCCGCGATGCGCCGGCCGAGGCCGTCCGCATACTCGGCCCGGTAGGCTTCGAGGTCGGCGAGGCGCCGCTCGGCGTCGTGCACGAGCCGGTCGGTCTGAGCGAGCGCGGCCGCGCGCTCGTCCTCCTCGTGGCTGACCGCACGCACCACCGGCTGCATGCGTTTCACGCGCGTCACTTGCTACCCTCGTCGGCGAGCACTTCGTCGAGCCCGGCGACGCTCTCGCCGTAGCCGGCGCGCTCGCGCATCGACTGCTGCAGGAACTTCTGGATGCGCGGCCAGCGCGCGAGCGCCGCGTCGACGCGCGGGTCGCTGCCGGCGCGGTACGCGCCGATTGCGATCAGGTCGCGGTTCTGCATGTAGGTCGACAGCGCCTGGCGGAACTGCCGCGCTGCCTCGAAATGCCCGGGCGGCACGATTTCGTGCATCGCCCGGCTGACCGACGCTTCGACGTCGATCGCCGGATACTGGCCCGCTTCGGCGAGCCTGCGGGACAGCACGAAATGGCCGTCGAGGATCGCGCGTGCGGCGTCGGCGATCGGATCGTTCTGGTCGTCGCCTTCGGTCAGCACCGTGTAGAAGGCCGTGATTGACCCGCCGCCCGCGGCGCCGTTGCCGGCGCGCTCGACGAGCTGCGGCAGCCGCGCGAACACCGACGGCGGATAGCCCTTGGTGGCCGGCGCCTCGCCGATCGCGAGCCCGATCTCGCGCTGCGCCTGCGCGAAACGCGTCAGCGAATCCATCAGCAGCAGCACGCTCTTGCCCTGGTCGCGAAAATACTCGGCGATCGCGGTCGCGAGCCAGGCGCCGTGCAGGCGCATCAGCGGCGACTGGTCCGCCGGCGTCGCGACGACCACGGCCCGCCGGCGTCCATCGGGTCCGAGAATGCGATCGATGAACTCCTGCACCTCGCGCCCGCGCTCGCCGATCAGTCCGACGACGATCACGTCCGCCGCCGTGTAGCGCGCCATCATGCCAAGCAGCACGCTCTTGCCGACACCGCTGCCGGCGAAGAGACCGATGCGCTGGCCGCGGCCAACCGTCAGCAGCGCATTGATCGAGCGCACGCCGACGTCGAGGGGCTCGGAAATCGGTCGACGCGCTAGCGGATTGATCGGCGCGCCGCCCATCAGCCGCACCGGCGTCTCGCAATCGAGCGCGCCGAGGCTGTCGAGCGGCTGGCCCGAGGCGTCGACCACGCGGCCGAGCAGCGCATCGCCGACGCGCACCGTCTGTGTGTCCCGGTTCGGCACGACGCGCGCATGCGGCGCGAAGCCGTGCGCATCGGCGGTCGGCATCAGGTAGAGGCGCTCGCCGGAGAAGCCGACGACCTCCGCCTCGATGTGCTTGCCGCCAGGCGCGATCACGTCGCAGCGATCGCCGACCGCGGCCTCGCAACCGGCCGCCTCGAGCGTCAGGCCGACGACCCGCGTCAGTGTGCCCTCGACCGGCGGCGGCGGCAGCTCGGCGGCACGGCGCTGGTAGCGCGCGAGACCCTGGCCCCAGGCCGCCTGCCTGTCCATGTGCGTCATGTCGCGTCGCGCGCGCTCGCCGAGCGCTCCTCGCCGAGCACGTGCGCGATCGCGGCGTTGATGCGGCTGTCGAGGCTCGCGTCGATGCGCGAGTGGCGGGCCGTGACGCGGCAACCGCCGCGTGCCATGACCGGATCCTCGACGATCTCCCAGGCCCGGCCGGTGGCGGGCGTGGCCAGCGACCCGGTCACGAGCCGCGCGTCCTCGGGATGAAGATGCACGCGTACATCCTGCGCGGCCGCAGGCAGCATCGCGACCGTATCGCGCAGGATGCCGATCACCTGCGACGGCTCGATGCGCAGTTCACGCCGCACCAGGTGTCGGCCGACCGCCATCGCAAGCGTGGCCAGCTGCTGCACGATCTGCTCGTCGAGCTGGCCGACCGGCTGGCCGAGCGAATCGAGCAGCGCGGCAACGCGCGCGAGCTGCGCATCGAGTGCCGCGGCGCGCTGCTGCGCCTCCGCCGCGGCGGCCGCGAGCCCGTCGCGCAGTCCCTTCGCGTGGCCCTCCTCCCAGGCCGCGCGGCCGATGTCGTCGAGTTCGGCCGCCGTCGGGCGTTCCTGGTACCGCGACAGCAGCCGTCCTTCGACGGCCGGTGGCGCCCACAGTGCCGCCTCAGACATAGGTTTCTCCGCCCTTGCCGCCGAGTGCGATCGTGCCGGCATCGGCGAGGCGCTTGGCGACCGCGAGGATCTCCTTCTGCGCCGTCTCCACTTCGCTGATGCGGACCGGTCCCTTGGCCTCGAGGTCGTCGCGCAGCATCTCGGCCGCGCGCTGTGACATGTTCGCGAAGATCTTGTCCTTCAGCTCCGGGTCGGCGGCCTTCAGCGCGAGCAGCAGCTGGTCGCCGGGCACCTGGCGCAGCAGCTCCTGCATGCCGCGGTCGTCGACCTGGCGCAGGTCGGCAAACGTGAAGATCAGGTCCTGGATCTTCGCGCCGAGGATGTCGTCGATCTGGTTGATGCGGCCCATGATGGCCGCCTCCTGGCTCGAATCGAGGTTGTTGATGATGTTCGCGGCGACCTTCGGCCCGCCGAACGTCGACGCCTTGGTGGTCGTGCCGGCGAACTGCTTCTCCATCATCTCGTCGAGTTCGTTCAGCGCGTTGGGCTGGATGCCATCGAGCGTCGCGATGCGCATCAGGATGTCGGCGCGCGCCATCTCGGGCAGCTGCGCGAGCACCGCGGCGCCCTGGTCGGGATCGAGATAGGCGAGCACGATCGCGACGATCTGCGGATGCTCGTTGCGCATCATTTCGGCGACCGCGCGCGGATCCATCCACTTCATCGCCTCGAGGCCGCGGCTCGAGCGCCCGCCGAGGATGCGCTCGATGACGCTCGCGGCGCGGTCCTCGCCGAGCGCCGCGGTCATCACCTTGCGCAGATAGTCGTCGACGCCGACCCCGAGCGAGGTGTGCGTCTCGACCGTCGTCGAGAACTGCTGCAGCACCGCGGACACCTCCTCGCGCGTGACGCCGTCGAGCGCGGCCATCGCGGTGCCGACCCGCTGCACGTCGCGCGCGCTCATGTGCTTCAGGATCTCGGCCGCCTCCTGCTCGCCGAGCGTCAGCAGCAGGATCGCCGCCTGGTCGGTGCCGCTGCGCCGTGCCGTTGCCTTGTCATTCATCTTTGCCGACCCATGTCTTGACGACGCGCGCGACCCGCTTCGGGTCCTGCGCGACGAGCGATCGCGCCTGCGCGACCTGTTGTTCGTAGGCAATCGCCGTCGCCTGCGGTGCCGCGCGCGGCGCTTCCTCGACCAGCACGCCGCCGTCGCGGCCCTCGGCGGCCGGCAGCGCGGCGGTGGCCGGGCGCAGGCGTGTCGCGGGCCCGAGCAGGCCGCGGACCAGCGGCCGCACGACGACGAGCAGCAGCACGATCACGATGCCGGCGCCGGCGAGGATCTTCGCGAGCTCGCGCACCCAGGGTGCCTGCCACAGCGGCAACTCGTCTTCCTCGATCGGCTCGGCGTGCTCGGCAATGAACGAGGCGTTGACGACGTTGACGCTGTCGCCACGCTCGGCGTCGAAGCCGACCGCGTCCTTGACCAGGGTCGTGATGCGCGCGAGCTGCTCGTCGGCGAGCGGCTTGCCCTGCACGTCATCGACCAGCACTGCGACGGTCAGGCGCTGCAGGCGCCCCGCCGGCTGGCGCGAGTACGCGAGCGTGCGGTCGATCTCGAAATTGCGTGTGCTCTGGCGCGAAGTGTTCTCCGGCGCCGGCGCCACGGCCACAGCTGCTGCGCCGCTGCCGGCCGCGCCGACCGCTGCGAGCGTCGCCGAAGACCCCGGTGGCAGCGCAACACCGCCCTCCGGTGGCTGATTCGACAGCGAGCCGGGTACGCCCTGCGCACCGCCGCCCTGGCGCGCGCTCTCCTCCGAGAGCTGCTCGCTGCGCACGATCTGGCTGTCCGGGCGGTACTGCTCGCGAGCCTCCTCGGTGATCGACATGTCGACCTGCGCGACCACCTGGGCGCGCACGCGCCCCTCGCCGACCAGCGGCGCGAGCAGCGCCTCGATGCGCTGCGTGTACTCGGTCTCGAGGCGATGCGCGAATTCGAACTGCTTTTCCTGCAATGCCGCGTCGCTGCCCTGCTGGCGCGCCGACAGCAGCCGGCCGGACTGATCGACCACCGTCACGTCACCGGCTTCGAGCTCGGGGATGCTCGACGCGACCAGGTTGACGATCGCGGCCACCTGCTCCGACTCGAGCCGGCGGCCGGGCTTCAGCTGGATGAATACCGACGCGGTCGCCGGACGGCGCTCGCGCACGAAGACCGACTGGCGCGGGCTCGCGATGTGCACGCGGGCGCCGGAAATGGACTGCAGGCTCGCGATCGTGCGCGCAAGCTCGGTCTCGAGCGCGTGCTGGTAACGGGCGCCCTCCATGAACTGGCTGACGCCGAAGCCCGAATCGCGGGCGATGGCCGCGAAGCCGCCGTCGCTTTGCGGCACGCCCTGCGCGGCGAGCGACAGGCGCGCATCGTTCAGGCGGCGGGTTTCGACGCTGACGCTGCCCGCGGCGGCATCGGCACGATGCTCGATGCCGGCCGCCTCGAGCGAGCGCGTGACGGCGACGAGGTCGTCGGAATCGAGATGCGTGTACAGCAGGCTCATCGACGGCCCCTGCGACCACAGCACGACGCTGACGCCCGCCGCCACCGCCGCGGCAAGGCCCAGCAGCAGCAGTAGCGGCCGCGCCCCCGCGCCGAGGCGCTCCATGACCGGCGATGCAATGTCCGCACTCATTCAATCATCCTCAGATCGGCATGTTCATGATTTCCTGGTACACATTGACCAGGCGGTTACGCACTTCGGTCGCGGCGCGGAACGACACGCTCGCCTTCTGCAGTTCGAGCATCACCTGCGGCAGCTCGACGCCGGGCACGCCCTGCTGGAACTGCGTCGCGACGTCGGCGGCGCGCTGCTGGGCGGCGTTGACCTGCTCGACGCCCTGCTTCATCAGTGCGGCGAAGCCGCCCGCTTCGGTGGCGGCTCCCGGCGCCTGCGGCCGGGCCGCCTGCGGCTTCGTGGCCTGCGAGGACAGCGCGCGGATCTGCGCGAGCACCTGCTCGATCGCGAGCTGGCTCATGGGCTCACCGCGAGATCGACGCCCGACGCGCGCAGGCGCGCGAGTTTGTGGCGCAGCGTGCGCGGGCTGATGCCGAGCTTCTCGGCCGCGTCGCGGCGGCTCACGCCGTCGCGCAGCACTTCGAGGATCAGGTCCCGTTCGGCGCTCGCCAGCGCGGTCGACAGCTGGCGCGAATCGAGTTCGCTGCCACCCACCAGCCGGTCGGTCGCGGCAGGCGGGTCGTAAGCATCCGCGCCGAAGCGCAGATGCGCCGGTTCGATCACCGCGCCGTCGAGCAGCACCAGCGCGCGCTGCATGACGTTGTCGAGCTCACGCACGTTGCCCGGCCAGCCCCAGGTCAGCAGCCGGTGCGCGGCGTCGGCCGACACCGCCGGCACCCGGCCACCCGGCGTGCAGTGCGCGGCGAGGCGCTGCATCGCGAGCGGCAGGATGTCGTCGCGGCGCTCGCGCAGCGGCGCGAGCTGCAGCGGAAAGACGTTCAGGCGGTAATAGAGATCCTCGCGGAAACGCGCCGCGTCCACTTCGATCTGCAGCCGGCGGTTGGTCGTCGCGAGCACACGCACGTCGAGCGCGATCGGCGCGCGCGCGCCGAGCCGCTCCACTTCGCGCTCCTGCAATACGCGCAGCAGCTTCGCCTGCAGCGCGAGCGGCATCTCGGACACCTCGTCGAGCAGCAGCGTGCCGCCCTGAGCCTGCTCGAACTTGCCCGGCGTCGCGGCATGCGCGCCGGTGTAGGCGCCGCGTTCGTAGCCGAACAGCATCGCCTCGAGCATGTTCTCGGGAATCGCCGCGCAGTTGATCGCGACGAACGGTGCGGCCGCCCGGGCCGAGTGGCGGTGGATGTAGCGGGCCAGCACTTCCTTGCCCGTGCCCGACTCGCCGGCGATCAGTACGGCGCAGTCGCTGGCCGCAACGCGGCGCGCGAGGTCGAGCAGTGCGCGCGAGCTCTGCGCGCAGGCGACGGGTTCGGGATGTGCATCCCTGTGGTCCTGTTCCATGCCCCGGCACGGAGCAAGAAGCGTGCCCGCGCCGCTCAGCGGTTTTTCGTGACCGCGCTCACAAAGCGGAGCGCGACGGCGCCTCGAGCGTCAAGGAACCGGCACGGTCGCCCGACTCGCCGAACTTGCGCAGCTTCTCGACCAGCGTCGTGCGGCGCAGGCCGAGCAGGCGCGCGGCCTGCGCGACCGTACCGCTCGAGCGCTCGAGCGCCTGCCCGATCAGCGCGCGCTCGATGCCATCGAGGTGGCTGCGAAGATCGATGCCCGACTGCGGCAGCTCGGCCGCCCGGGTCTCGAGCGACCCGCACTCGAGCAGCCGCAGGGTCTCGGTGTCCGACAGCGGAGCTTCGCCGGGCTCGGATCCGGGCTCACCCTCAGGCCCTGCCGCGACTTCGATCTGCGCTCCGGGAACCCAGTCCGCCGGCCGGTAACGCGCCGGCAGGTCGCCGACGTCGATCGCCCGGCCGCCGTACAGGATCGCGAGGCGTTCGACCAGGTTGCCGAGCTCGCGCACGTTGCCGGGCCACGCATGAGCCGCGAGCGCCTGCAATGCGGCGGGCGTGAACGTGATGCGCTCGCGGCCCTCGCAGACGTTGCGCGCGACCAGCTCGTCGATGAGGACCGGCAGGTCGGGCGCGCGGTCGCGCAGCGCCGGCATGTCGATCGGAAAGACGTTCAGGCGGTAGAAGAGATCCTGGCGGAAGCTGCCGCGCTCGATCGACGCCTCGAGATCACGGTGGGTCGCGGCGATGATGCGCACGTTGCAGTGGATCGGCTGATGGTTGCCGACCCGCTCGAAAACCCGCTCCTGCAGCACGCGCAGCAGCTTGACCTGCATCGGCAGGCTCATGTCGCCGATCTCGTCGAGGAACAGCGTGCCGCCTTCGGCGATCTCGAAGCGTCCGCGGCGCGTCGCGATCGCGCCCGTGAACGAGCCGCGCTCGTGACCGAACAGCTCGCTCTCGAGCAGCTCGGCCGGGATTGCGCCGCAATTGATCGCGACGAAGGGCCGGTTGCGGCGCGGGCTCAGCTCGTGGATCGCGCGGGCGGCGACCTCCTTGCCGGTGCCCGACTCGCCGAGGATCAGCACGCTCGAGTCGTGCGCGGCGACGCTCGCGATCAGCCGGTTGACCTCGCTGATGGCCGGCGACCGGCCGGTGGGCAGCCGCGTCCCGCCGCTGCGCGCACGCTCGACACCATCTTCACCCGTCACGTCCCTGTGAATCCCGAGGCGCTCGGCGCTCGACATTCATCCGCCCTCTTTGTCGTTGTTGGCGCGCATTATTGTCGTGTGGCGCACGCCCCCGGCGTGACGCAGTTCCGCGACGCCCCCGCCGCGGCTGCGACTGTGTCGCAATACGGAAGAATCAGGCCGGGCGACTGCGGCCTTTCGCCACCTGGCGGCGATGGCGACGGAATGCGAGCTTCTCGATGATGTCGGCGACGGGTTCGCCGACCGCGTCGAAGTCGACTTTGACGCGCCGCCCGCCGTCGATGCCCGCGACCCGCCCGGGCATCCGCAGCGGCTGCAGCAGCGACTCGCGCAGGTAGATCTCGAGCACGCCGTGGCTGTCCGGCTCGGGCGCCGTGCCCTGCGCCTGCCACATCGCGCCGCGCGCATTGAAGCGTATCGGCAGCAGCTCCGGGACCGGCTGCTCGCGCGCCAGGATCCGCCCGACCAGGTCGAGCAGCAGGTTCACCTTGAACTCGATGCGCTGCAGGTCGGCCGAGTGCGGCGAATCCTCGTCGGGCTTCTCGACCTGGGCGCTGTCCTCCATCGCGGCGAAGGTCTGCAGCACGCGCAGGTTCTGGTCGATCAGTGCCGCGGCGCGCTCGACGTCGAGCGCCGCGGCGAGCGGCACCCAGCGTATCGGCAGCACGTCGGCGTACGCGAGCTCCGCGTCGAGGACGATCGTATCCGATCCCACATCCATGTCCGTCACCTCGCGCGGCGCTCCACCGGCATCGCGACCCAGGCGCCCCGCACCTCGAGCAGCAGGCGCGAGACGTCGTCAAGCAGTTCCACCCGGTTCTCCGCATTGGCGCGCACCAGCTGGCGCGCCATGAAATCATAAAGGCTGTCGAGGTTGCGCGCGATCTCCCCGCCCGCATCGGTATCGAGGCTCGCCCGCAGTTCCTGCACGATCTCGAGGGCGCGCTGGATCAGCGCGCACTTCTCGGCGATGCGCCGGTGCTGCATGTTGCCACGCGCAGCGGCGATCCGCTCGAGCGCGCCGTCGATCAGCATCAGGATCAGCCCGTGCGGATCGGCGACCGCGACCCCGCCATGCGAGGCGACGCTGCGGTAGGCAGCCAGGCGACTGGAATTCATGTAGCCCGTCATGCTGAGCTTAACGGCCCGGCCGCCGGGGACTTGAGGGGGCCTCAGCTGCTGACGCCGTTCGCGAGCTGCTGGCTCAGGTAGCTCGCGGTCGACTGCATCTGGGTCAGCAGCGAATCGAGCGCGATGAACTGCTTGCGGTAGCGGGCCTCGACCACGGCCATGCGCAGGTCGAGCGCCTCGGTCGCCGCCTTGGTGTCCTTCAGCCCGCGCTGCAGGACGGCATCGCGGGTCGCGAAGCTGCCGTTTGCGCCGAGCGCCTCCTCGATCGCCGCCTTGATCGACGAGGCGACGCCACCCTCGCCCGCGAACAGGCGGGCGACGCCGCCGAGATCGGCGGCAAGCGCCGCGTTCAGCTTGCTCTCGTCGATCTTCAGCGTGCCATCGTTCTGGGTCGAGATGCCGAGGTTGACCAGCATCTGGTAATCGCCGGCGAGGCCGGGCACGGATTGCGTCAGCAGGCTGCGCAGGCGTGACTCGATGCCACGCAGCATCGCGTCGCCGAGCAGCGGGCCGGCGACGCCGGTGCCGGCGTCGTAGCTGCGCAGTCCGGCGAGCTTGGTCGACAACGTGTTCCAGTCGGCGACGAACTTCTTGATGCGCTCGAGCGTGGCACTCGTGTCCACGCTCACATCGAGCGTGATCGGATTGCCGGGCGCCTCGGCCTTCAGCTGCAGCGTCACGCCGTCGATCGCGCCGTCGATCATGTTGGTCGTCGAGGTCACGTCGAAACCGGCGATGCGTACCAGCGCGTCGGCGGCCGGGCGCAGTGTCGTCCAGTTCGAGGCCGCCGGCGGTTCGTGCGCGAGCACCGCGAGACCGCCATCGCCGCCGGCCTGCGTCACCGTGATCTCGTTCGCCGCGCCGGTACGTGCCGAGGTCAGCACGAGCCGCGCACCGTCGTCCGCGGTGATCAGTGTCGCCAGGATGCCGGTATTGTCGGCCGACGCATTGATCGCGTCGCGTATGCCGGCAAGCGTCGCCTGTTCGTCGCCGATCTCGACGTCGAAGCTCTCGCCGGCGACCGACAGCGTCAGCGTGCCGGCGCCAACCGTCGCGGTCGCGCCATCCGTGAAGGCCTGCGAGGCGAGCTGCTGCGCCTTCGCGATGCGCACGACCTCCACCTGGTAACTGCCGGCCGCGGCAGCCGCGCCGGCGCTGGCCGTGAACAGCTCTTCGTTGCCGACCTTCGTCTGGCGCGGCTGCAGGGTGGCCGTGCTGCTGACCGGGTCGAGCCCGGTCTTGAACGCCGACAGCGCGCTCTTGAGCGTCGCCATCGCGCTCACCTGGGCGTTGAGCGTCGTCTCGCGGCGCGAGATGCGCTGCGCCACCGGGGCCCGCTCGGCCGCGACCAGCTGGCTCACCAGCGAGTTCACGTCGAGTCCGGATCCGAGGCCCGAGGCGACGATCGCCATGGCTATTCTCCGTGGTCCGTGGTCGCGGGCGGCATCTGCCGCACGATGTGGCCGGTGGTCAGGTCGCGCACCGCCGCGACGATCGCGCCGGTCGCCGGATCGCGGCGCAGTTCGAGCCGCCGGCTGACGCCGCGCATGAACGAATCGAGCGGCGCGACGGCCATGCGCACGCGCATGACGCCTGTCCCGTCCCCGTCAGCCATGTCGGTGTCTGCCATCACGACTCTCCCGGCTTCACAAACGACCGCGGGAGACGGGACCGTTGCCGGCCCCGCCTCCCGTGGACTTCACGCGTTCCCGCCTGCTTCAACGCAGCAGCGCGAGGACGTTCTGCGGCACGGCATTGGCCTGGGCGAGAATCGCCGTACCCGCCTGCTGCAGGATCTGCGCACGCGTCAGCGAGGCCGTCTCCGACGCGAAGTCCGCATCGAGGATGCGGCTGCGCGACGCGGACAGGTTCTCGACCGTCGCCTGGATGTTGGCCACCGTGTACTCGAGACGGTTCTGCTGGGCACCCAGGTTGGCACGCTGTTCGCTGACGAAGTTCAGTGCACCCTCGACCGAGTCGAGCAGCGCACGCGCGTTGACGACCGTCTGCGCGCTGTTGAAGTCCGACAGCGCCGTGTTGATCGCCGACAGGCCGCTGGTCGCATTGATCTGCACGTCGACGAACGACAGCGAGATGCGGTTGTCGGCCGAGCTGCTCGAACCGACCTGCACCACCGCCGACGACGCCGCACCGGTCACGACCGTGAGGCCGTTCAAGTCGGTGCCGACATCCGCGCCGGCCTTGCTGGCCGCCGCCGACACCGTGATCGACACGCCGAGCGAGCTGAAGTCGAGCGTGTAGCTCGAGCCCCCGGCGATCGTCACGCCGGTCAGGTCGATCGCCTGCGACTGGCCCGCGCCGTCGTCCAGGGTCACGACGCCCGCTGCGTTGGTCAGCGTGTAGGTCGAGCTGGCGGTCGCGCCGGCGACGCTGATGCCGGTGATCGCCGCTTCCGCGGTCGTGTCGAGGTTGGTGCCGACCTGCGCGGTCGAGGTGGCGTCGAGGGCCACCGCGAACGAGCCGTTCAGCAACTTCTGGCCGTTGAACTCGGTGCGGCCCGCGATCGCGTTGATCTCGTCCTTCAGCTGCTGCATTTCGTTGTTGAGGAAGCCGCGCTCGGTGGCGCCGACCGTGTCGCTGGCGGCCTGCGTGGACAGCTCCTTCATGCGCTGCATCATGTTCTGGATCTGGTCCATCGCGCCTTCGCCGGTCTGGATCATCGAGATACCGTCGTTGGCGTTGCGCACGGCCTGGTTCAGGCTGCGGATCTGCGCCGACATGCGCTGCGAGATCGCGAGGCCCGCGGCGTCGTCCTTCGCGCTGTTGATGCGCAGGCCCGAAGACAGGCGCTGCAGGGCCACGGCGAGCGAGCCGCTGGACGTCGTGAGGTTGCGCTGGGCATTCAGCGACATCACGTTCGTGTTGATAACCTGGGGCATCGAAAATCTCCTTGGCTAAATGGAATCCCGGTGAGCTGACGGCCTTGGCGGTCGCTCTACGGACCCTGTATCGGTGCCCCCCTGCCCAACTTGAGGGCGCGGCCCGCGGGATTTCGGGAGTGTGAACGGCTTCACGTCAGAGATAGTCGAACAGCGAAAGCTGGGAATAGCGCACATAGGACTGCTGCGCGGCCTGCAGGGCGGTGTACTGGCGCGTCATCCGGCTCACCGCCTCGGCATAATCCACGTCGCGCAACTTGCCGACCTCCGTTTCGAGCTCGACGTCGAGGTCGGCGCGGGTGTCGGCCACGGCGTCGAGCACCGCGAGCCGGGCGCCAACATCGGCGCGGACGTTCAGGAAATGATCGCCGGCCGTCTCGAGCTGGCGGATCGCGGCCGCCGCCGCCGCATTGAACTGCACGCGCCCGGCCGGCGTGGCCGTCGAGCTCCTGAGCGCGGTCACGGCATCCTGCAGCGTCGTGAAGATGTCCTCGTTGCCGGCCGGCCGGACGTCGAAGACGTCGCCCGCCACCGGCTGCCCCGCCAGCACGATACGCGCGCCATTGAATTCGATCGTCCCGCTGCCTTCGTAGGCGCCGCTCGCGACCACGGCGGAGGCGGCGTCCCGCACTTCCCAGGCGGTGGCGGACGTGAACACGATGCGATAGTCGCCAGGCACCCAGGCCGCGGCGTTGGTCACCGAATCGGTGCTGAGCGTCGCGCTGCCGGTGTTGGCCGGATCGGCCGCGACGACGAAGGTCCCGTTGCCGGTCATGATCCGGCCGAACACCTCGGCTCCGGAATGGCCGTCGGCCACCGTCTGCGACGGCCCGACCTGCTGCAGGCGCACGCCCTGGTCGCCCTGGTAGAGGACCGAGGCGCCGCTGCGTACGAACGGTTGCGACAGCGTGCTGAAGCCCGCGAACAGGTACTCGCCGCCGGCGTCGCGCCGGTTCGCGATCGCCTCGAGCTCGGCGATGCGCGCCTCGACTTCCGCGGCGATCATCGAGCGCCCCTTGTCGTCGACGGCGGCGCTGTTCGCCTCGATCAGCAGTTCGCGCACGCGATCGAGCACGTTGCCGGCGTCCGCGAGCGCCTGCTCCTCGAACTGCAGGCGGCTGGTCGCGATGTCCGCGTTGCGGCCGTACTGCGCCGATTCCGCGAGCGTCTTCTCGAGCCCGAGGATGCGCACGGCTGCGACCGGATCGTCCGAAGGCGTGATCACCCGCTGCCCGAGCGCGACCTGCTGCTGGGTCTTCGCGAGTGTCGCCTGCTGCGTCATGATCGCATCGACCATGCGCTGGTGTGCGCCGATGAAGGACACGCGCATGGCTATCTCCTGGTCGCCGCGAGCAGTGATTCGAATACGGCCGACGCGGTTGCGATCAGCTGCGCAGCGGCCATGTAGGCCTGCTGCATGCGCAGCATGTTGGCGGCCTCCTCGTCGAGGTTCACGCCCGACACCGAATCCACGGCCGCGCGGTCCTGTGTGCGGATCACGTCCTGCGCGTCACGATTGACCTGCGCCTGCTGCGTCTCGATGCCGATCCGCGCGACGAGGCTGCCGATCGCACCGTTCACCGACGTCGTGCCGCCGTTCAGCGCCGGCCCGTCGAGACTCGCGATCAGCGAGCGCATGTTGCCGTTGTCGCCGACGCCCGCCGTGTTGGCCGTGACGTCGAAGCGATCGCCGGCCAGCGGTGCGCCCGAGATCTGCACGCGCCAGCCGTTCACGTCGATGTCGGTGCCGCTCACGTAGGCGTAGCTGCCGGCACCGTTGATCGAATAGGTGGTCGGCGTCAGGAACTCGATCGTGACCGCGCTGCCGAGCTGCGGATTCGACGGGTCGAGGACGGCCGGCGCGCCGATCGACGCATCGCCGCGGTTCGCCGCGGCCGCGGACGTCGCGACCGGGACCGCGGCCGCGATCTGCGACGGATCGGTGATCAGCACGCCGAGGCCGTCGATCGCGCCGCGCGTCGGCTGCAGCTGGAAGCGGTCACCGACCGCGGCCGCGCCGCCACCGACGACGATCGACAGGCCGTCGGCACGATACGGGTCGAGCGCCGTGCCGCTGCCGGCGAGCGGCTTCGTGACGCCGCTCGCGGCATCCCGCAGCGCCCAGCCGCCGGTCGTGTATTCGAGGATGTAGTTGCCGCCGGTCAGCGCGCCCGCATCACTGCGCGTGACCGTGATGGCCGCGCTGCCGGTGTTGGCCCGGGCCGGCAGCGCGACCGCATCGCCGGTTGCGAACAGCTCGCCGCCGAGCGCACCGCGCAGGTCCATGCCCTTGCCGTGTTCGGTGTTGAGCAGGTCGGTCACGGCGACCGTGATGCGGCCGAGTTCGTCGCGCACCGGATCGAGCATTTCACGGCGGAAATCGAGCAGGCCGCCGAGCGTGCCGCCGGTGATCTGCGAGGTGATGTCTGCCGGCCCGCTCGGCGTGCGCAATGCCACGCCGCGGCGCGCGGCGTCGAACGGATCGGCGCTGGTCACGAGCTGCGAGGCGGTGCTGCCGACGACCAGCGGCTGGCCGGTGCCGATGAACACGTTCACGACGCCGTTGCCCTGTGCGACGGTGCTCACGTCGACGTGCGTCGCGAGCTCGTCGACCAGCCGGTCACGCTGGTCGAGCAGGTCGTTCGGCGGCTGGCCCATGCGCCCATAGGCTTCTTCGATCTCCGCATTCAGGCGTGCGATGCCCTCACCGAGCGTATTGATCGCCACCGTGCCGGTTTCGATGCGCGCGTTCAGCTCCGCGTCCATCGCGCGCAACCGGCTGTCATAGCCCTGCATGCGCTGCACGAACACGCCGGCCTGCGACAGCAGGCTCTGGCGCGCCGGTGTCGACGCCGGCGAGTTCGCGACACCCTGGAAGGCCTGGGCGAGATTCTGCAGCGTTGCCGACAGCCCGGTGCCGGAGTCGCCGAGCAGGTTGTCGACGCGCTCGGCCGCCGCCGCGAACGCGTCGAGGCGCGCGTGGCTGCTGCTGCTGCCGCGCAACTGCGCGACCAGGAAGTCGTCGTACACGCGGCGCACCGACACGACGTTCACGCCGGTGCCGACATAGCCGTTGCCATAGGCCTGCGCCTGGCGGGTCGCGAGTTCGACACGCTGGCGGCTGTAGCCGTCGGTCGCCGCATTGGCGATGTTCTGGCTCGTCACGTCGAGCGCGCGCTGGAAGGCGCGCAGCCCGGAGACGGCCGTCGACAGAAGATCGGTCATCGTTTATGTCTCCGCCCGATCGAACCGCTGCATCGGCGCGGGCGGCGAATTCTTGAGCGTGCCCTGCGCCCGCAGCTGCGTGACCTGCCCGGCGAGCGCCGCAAGCTTGTTGCCATATTCCGGATCGGTGGCGTAACCGGCCTGCTGCAGCGCGGCGCCGAACGCACGGGCATCGCCGCCGGCGGCCAGAGCCTCTGCATAGCGCGGCGAACGGCCGATCAGCTGTGTGTAGTCGCGCAGGCTGTCGGCCGGCGAGCCGTAGGCGCGGAAGCGCTCGGTGCGCGTTTCGGCGGCCCCGCCCAGGTATTCCTGCGTGCGCGCATCGACGCTCGCGCCGCGCCAGCCGGCGCCCGCCTTGATGCCGAACAGGTTGAAACTGCTCGCGCCGGTCGCGTCGCGCGGCATGTGCTGCCCCCAGCCGGTCTCGAGTGCCGCCTGGGCGACGATCGCCGTCGGGTCGACGCCGAGCGCCCTGCCCGCCGCCTCGGCCTGCGGCCAGATCTCGTCGACGAAGCGCTGCTGCGCATCGCTGGCCACGGCTGCCGTGGCCGGTACCGCCGGGGTGGCGGCGGTGGCCGCGGTAGCCGGCTCCGCCGCCGGCGTGCCGCCGAGGCGCGCGCGCGTCAGTTGCTCGACCAGCATCTCGGCGAGACCGAGGCCGCTGCCCTTCGACAGCTCGACCGCGAGCTGGTCGTCGTACATGTCGCGATAGAAGCCCTCGCCGTCGCCGCCGGTCAGCGAATCACCGAAACTCGCCTCGCGCATGCTCTTCAGCAGCATGCGCGTGAACAGGCTCTCGAACTGGCGCGCCACCTCGCGCAGTGCCTGCGGCGACTGCGTGCGCGCCTCGCGCTTCAGCGCGGCGAGCGCGGCCGGGTCGTTGACGTTGGTGGCGGCCAAAACGCTCATGTCAGATCACGATCAGCTCGGCGCGCAGCGCACCGGCGACCCGCAGGGCCTCGAGGATCGCGACCAGGTCACCCGGCGCCGCGCCGACCTGGTTGACGGCCTTGACGATCTCGTTGAGATCGACGCCGTCGCCGAACACGAACATCCGCGCCTCGGGCTGGTTCACTTCGACGTTGCTGCGCGGCACGGCGACCGTCTCGCCGCGCGCGAAGGCATTCGGCTGACTGACGTCGACCCGTTCGGTGATCGTCACCGACAGCGAGCCGTGCGCGACCGCCGCCGGGCGCACCTGCACGCGGTTGCCGATCACGACGGTGCCGGTGCGCGAATTGATGATCACCTTCGCCGGCGCATCGCCCGGCTGCACGTCGATCTCCTCAAGCGTCGCGAGATAGGCGGTGCGCTGGCCGGCATCGAGCGGCGCGGCGACGCGTACCGACACGGCGTCGAGCGCCTCGGCGGTACCGGCGCCGAGCAGCCGGTTGACGCCGTCGGCAAGGCGCGCCGCGGTCGAGAAATCGGGCGTGTGCAGATTCAGCATCAGGTATGGCTGGCCCGCGAATGCGGTCGCCACTTCGCGCTCGACGGTGGCGCCGTTCGGGATCCGCCCGCCGCTCGGCACGTTCACGGCGATGCGCGAACCGTCCTTGCCAGCCGCACCGAAGCCGCTGACGATCAGGCTGCCCTGCGCGATCGCGTAGGTCTCGCCGTCGATGCCGCGCAGCGGCGTCATGATCAGGCTGCCGCCACGCAGGCTGCCGGCATTACCGATCGAGGACACCGTCACGTCGATCGTCTGCCCGGGCTTCGCGAACGGCGGCAACTCGGCATGCACGGTGACCGCGGCGACGTTCTTCAGCTGCGGGTTGGCGTTCGCCGGGATCGTGACGCCGAACTTCGCGAGCATGTTCTTGATGCTCTGGATCGTGAACGGCGCCTGGCTGGTCTGGTCGCCGGTGCCGTCGAGGCCCACGACCAGGCCGTAGCCCACGAGCTGGTTGGTGCGCACGCCCGAGACCGAGGCGAGATCCTTGACCCGCTCGGCATGGCTCGCCGGTGCCGCGACGAGCGCGAACAATCCGGCGAGGATGATGGCGAGAGGCAGGCGGCGACTGTGCGGCATGGCAGCGTCCATCAGAACGGCATCAGCGGTGAATTGAAGAAGCGCGCGAACCAGCTCTGCCGGTTCGCGTCGGCGAGCGCGCCCTTGCCGCCGTAGCCGATGCGCGCGTCGGCGACCTTCCACGAGGCGATCGAGTTGTCGGGCTCGATGTCGATCGGCCGCACGACGCCCTCGATGCGCACGAACTCGCTGCCCTGGTTCAGCGTCAGCCATTTCTGGCCGCGGATCACCAGGTTGCCGTTCGGCAGGCGCTGCACGACGGTCGCCGTGATGTTGCCGTTCAGGCGGTTGCTCTGCTCGCTGCTGCCGGCGCCGTCGAACTTGTTGTCGTTCTCGACACCCATCGTCAGCACGTCGGTGCCGTTCACGGTGACCGGTCGCCCGGCGATCGTCGGCCCCGGCAGCGACACCGAGGTCGACTTCTGCGTCGAGGTGCTCGCCTTCTTCACGGCATTGGTGTTCTCGGCGAGACGCACGATCACGATGTCGCCGACGCGCGTCGCGACCGGGTTCTCGAACAGCGCGACGTCGCGATAAGGCTGGTAGATCGCGCCCGAGGCGCTGTGCGTGACCGTGCCGTCGACCGGATACGGATCCGGTCCCGGCACGGCCTCGCCGCGGCTCGCGCAGCCGGCGGCGAACACGAGTACGGCGGTCAGGGCGATGCGGATCATGGCGCTCACAGCTGGTTGGTGATGTATTCGAGCATCTGGTCGGTGGTCGAGATCGCCTTCGAGTTCATCTCGTAGGCGCGCTGCGTCTCGATCATCGTGACCAGCTCCTCGACGACGTTGACGTTCGAGCCCTCGAGCGAGCCCTGCACGAGCGTGCCGAGGCCGTTCAGGCCGGGCGTGCCGGTCTGCGCCGGGCCGCTGGCCGCCGATTCGAGCAGCAGGTTCTCGCCGCGCGGCTGCAGGCCCGCCGGATTGATGAAATCGACGAGCTGCAGCGAGCCGACCTGCACCGGCGCGGCCTGGCCGGGCAGCTGCACGCTGACGACGCCGTCGGTGCCGATCGACACCGACAGCGCGCCGTCCGGGATCGTGATGCCGGGCTGCACGCGGTAGCCGCTCGAGGTGACGAGCTCGCCCTGCGAGTTCGTCTGCAGGCTACCGTCGCGGGTATAGCCCATCGTACCGTCCGGCAGCTCGATCTGCAGGAAACCCCGGCCACTGATCGCGACGTCGAGCGCGTTGCCGGTGTTCGTGAGCCCGCCCTGCGTGTACATCTTCTCGGTCGCCACGACGCGCACGCCGGTACCGAGCGACAGGCCCGAGGGCGCCTCGGTGTCCTGCGAGGTCGCGGCGCCGACCTGGCGCACGTTCTGGTAGAGCAGGTCCTCGAACACGGCACGGCCCTTCTTGAAGCCGGTCGTGCCGACGTTCGCGAGATTGTTCGAAGTCACGGCCATGCGCGTCTGCTGCGCATCGAGCCCGGTCTTGGCGGCCCACAAGGCGGTATTCATGTCGGTTCCTCAGTCATGTCCGTGGTATCAGCGCGAACGCAGCAGCTGCGCCGACGAAGCGCCGTTGTCCTCGGCCGCGCGGATCGCCTTGACCTGCAGGTCGAAGCGCCGCGACAGCTCGATCATGTTGACCATCGCATCGGCCGCATTGACGTTGCTCGTCTCGAGCATGCCCGAGCCGATCTGCACCGCCGCGTCAGCCGGCGCCTCCGCGCCGTCCTTCGAGCGGAACAGCCCGTCGCTGCCGCGCACGAGCGTGTCGGCCGGCGGGTTCACCAGCTTGATGCGGCCAACGAGCGCGGTGGTCTCCGGCCCCTGGCTGAGCGGCACGATCGAGATCGAGCCGTCGGCGCCGATCAGCAGCGAAGCGTGCGGCGGCACGACGAGCGGCCCGCTGTCACCGAGCACGACGCGTCCGGTGCCGTTGGTCACGAGCCCGTCGACACCGATGTGCAGGTCGCCGGCACGCGTGTACGCCTCGCGCCCGTCGGCGTCCTGGACCGCGATCCAGCCCTCGCCACGCACCGCGACGTCGAGGTCGCGGCCGGTGTCCCGCAGCGCGCCGCTGGTCGCATCCCAGCCCGGCGACGAGGCGGTCGCATAGACGCGCGAGTCGTAGCCGGCGCCCTCGACCGCGCGCGCCTGGAAGGCCGCGAGATCGGCGCGAAAGCCGGTCGTGCTGACGTTCGCGAGGTTGTGGTTGTTCGCCGCCTGCGCCTTCAGCGTCTCGCGGGCACCCGACATCGCGACATAGAGAAAGCGGTCCATGGCTTATCAGCGGATGTTGATCACGGTCTGCGTGATCTGGTCGGCGGTCGAGATCATCTGCGCGTTCGCCTGGAAGTTGCGCTGCGCGGTGATCATGTTGACGAGCTGCGCGGTCAGATCGACGTTCGACGCCTCGAGCGCGCCCGACTGCACGAGGCCGAAGCCGGAGTTGCCGGCGAGACCGCGCTGCGCGGGCCCCGACGTGAACGTCTCCGACCACGTCGTGTCGCCGAGCTGCTGCAGGCCCTGCGTATTGGCGAAATTGGTCATCGCGACCTGGCCGAGCGCGAGCGAGCGGCCGTTGGTGTAGCGCGCGCTGACGACGCCGGTGCTGTCGACGTCGATGCCGGTCAGGCGCCCGGTCGTGAAGCCGTCCTGGCTGACCGAATTGACCGTGAACTGGCTGCCGTACTGGGTCGCACGGCTGACGTCGACGGTGAGCGAGATCGGTGCCGCGCCGGTCGCCGGCGGATAGGCCGGGAAGCTGAGCTCGCCGCCCGCGGGCGTCACGAGCGCGCCGGTGTCGGAGAACTCGAGCGGCTGCGGGCCGCCGACCGCGGTGCCGTCCACGTAGAGCCGCGCGCTCCACTCGTTGGGATCGGCCGAGCGCGCGAAGTAGTAGCTCGCCGTATGCGCGGCACCGAGCGAATCGTAGATCGTGATCGAGGTCGCGTTGTTGTAGCTCGTCGGATCGGTCGGATCGAAAGTCGTGCTGGCCGGCGGCGAGGCGTTGGCCGGCAGGTTGAACAGCAGCTCGACCGCGGTGCTCGCGCGCGGCGCGCTGTCGCCGACGATCAGCTGCAGGTCGGCCAGGCCGCCGGTGTTGAAGCCGCCGGCCGGCAGCGGCGGATACACCTGCAGGCGCATGCCGGCGTTGTTGATCACGTAGCCGTTGTTGTCGACGTGGAAGGCGCCGGAACGCGTGTACGCGAGTGCCCCCTGGTCGGACAGCGTGAAGAAGCCCTCGCCCGAGACCGCGAGGTCGAGGTTGTTGTCGGTGAAGTCGATGTTGCCCTGCGTGAACTGCTGCGTGACCGAGGAGACCTTCACGCCGTTGCCGATCGCGGTCTTGGCGACCCCGAACGACGAGACGGCGAACAGGTCGGCGAACTCGGCGCGCGAGGACTTGAAGCCCGAGGTCGACGCATTCGCGATGTTGTTGGCGGTGACATTGAGATCCGCCATCGCGGCGTTCATTCCGGACAGGGCGAGATTGAAAGGCATGGGTAGTGCTCCTTAGAAGATCTCGCGCACGTCGGCGAGATCGAGGGATCCGAGGGTGCTGGTGTTGAGGGTCAGCGTGCCGGCGGCGCGGTTGATGCTGACGCTGTCGATGTAGCCGGCGGCATAGACCGGCAGCGACTCGGTGTCGCCGCCGATCGTCGCGAGCGCCTCAACCGTGTATTCGCCCGGCTCGGCCATTTCGCCGGCATTGGTCAGGCCATCCCACGAGTAGCCGGCGGCGCCCGCCTTGGGCGAGAGCTCGATGCTGCGCACCAGCTGACCCGCGGCGTCCTTGATCGTCAGCTGCACGCGCGAGGCGCCGGCGGGCACGTCGACTGCGCCGTGCGCGCTGCCGCCTTCGGGCAGCACCAGCGTGTCGCTCTCGGCGAGCACGCCGCGACCGACCAGCGCCGCGCCGTCCATCACGCGCGATCCGGCGAGCGAATCGGCGAGCGCGGTGAGCGAGTCGTTCATCTCCTTGATGCCCGACACCTGGCTGAACTGCGCGAGCTGGGTCACGAACTCGGTCGGCTCGAGCGGCTTCAGCGGGTCCTGGTTCTTCAGCTGCGCGAGCATCAGGCGCAGGAACTCGTCCTGCCCGAGGCTCGTCTTCGACGCGCCGTCGAGCGCACGCGCCGCGGCCGCGCTGCCGGCCACATTGTCGACCGCGGTGCTCACGACTGGCCGATCCGCAGCGTCGCGAGCAGCATGTCGCGCGCCGTGTTCATCACTTCGACGTTGTTCTGGTAGCTGCGCGAGGCCGAGATCATGTCGACCATCTGCTCGACCACGTTGACGTTCGGCGCGAACACGTAGCCGTCGGCGTTCGCGAGCGGATT
>JAHCAN010000021.1 GCA_019634915.1 Steroidobacteraceae bacterium
GCGAGAACACCGAGGACATCTACGCGGGCATCGAGTTCGAGCTCGGCAGCGAGGACAACCGCAAGTTCAAGGAACTGTTCAAACAGCACTTCCCGAAGGCCTACGCGAAGATCCGCTTCCCGGAGACCTCGGGCATCGGCATCAAGCCGGTGTCGCAGGAAGGTACCGACCGGCTGTTCCGCGCGGCAGTCGAATATGCGATCGCGAACCGGCGCAAGAGCGTCACGATCGTCCACAAGGGCAACATCCAGAAGTACACCGAGGGCGCGTTCCGCAACTGGAGCTACGCGCTCGCCGAGCGCGAGTTCCCGCAGCAGACCTACACCTGGGAGCAGTGGGAGCGCACCAAGGCCGCGAAGGGCGAGAAGGCGGCGAACGAGGAGCAGGACGCGGCGAAGAAGGCCGGCAGGATCATCATCAAGGATGCGATCGCCGACATCACGTTGCAGCAGGTGCTGACGCGCCCCGACGAATTCGACGTGCTCGCGACCTGCAACCTGAACGGCGACTACCTGTCCGACGCGCTCGCCGCGCAGGTCGGCGGCATCGGCATCGCGCCGGGCGCCAACATCAACTACGTGACCGGCCACGCGGTGTTCGAGGCCACCCACGGCACCGCGCCGAAGTACGCGAACCTCGACAAGGTGAACCCGGGATCGGTGATCCTGTCGGGCGAGATGATGCTGCGCTACATGGGCTGGACCGAGGCGGCCGATGCGATCATCACCGCGATGGATCGCACGATCGGCCAGAAGACGGTCACCTACGACTTCGCGCGCCAGATGGAGGGCGCCACCGAGGTCAAGTGCAGCGAGTTCGCCGACGCGCTGATCAAGAACCTCTGAGTGTCGCGGGCCGCCGCTTGAGCGCGGACACGGAGCTCGCGCGCGACTGCGCACGGCACATCGCCGCGGCATTCGCCGACTACAACGCCGAGTTCCGCGCGATCACGCGGCGCGCGCCGCAGCGCTTCGACGCGCGCGACTGGAAGGGCAGCCAGCGCGACGCGGTCGAGCGCATCGAGCTCTACGACCGCTGGGTCGACCGCGCGATCGCCGAGCTGCGGCTCAAGCTCGGCGAACGCGCGCTCGACCGCCCCCTGTGGAGCGCGATCCGCGCCGAGTTCGCGCAGCAGATCGAGCCGCTGCCCGACACCGAGTTCACCAAGACCTACTTCAGCTCGATCACGCGCCGCCTGCACGGCACCGTGGGCGTCGCGCCGGAAATCGAGTTCGTCGCCGCCGATCTCGACCCGCTCGCAAGCGTCACCAGCGAAGTCGTCAAGAACACCTACGTGCACCGCGGTTCGCTGCCGCTGCTGTTCGAGGACGTGCTCGGCGACCTGCGCTTCCGCTCGCCGTGGAAGGATTTCGACCGCAGCGTCGCCCACGTGGCCGCCGAGGTCGGCGCCCATCTCGCGACGCTCGGCGAGCAGCGCACGCTGACCCGCATCGAGATGATCCGGCCCGTGTTCTACCAGTTCACGCGCGCCTACCTCGTCGGACGCATGACCGGCCGCGGCTTCACGGTGCCGCTGGTGATCGCGCTGAAGAACACCGAGAGCGGCGTGCACGTCGACGCGGTGATGCTGTCGGAGGCCGACGTCAGCATCGTGTTCGGCTTCACGCGCTCCTATTTCCACGTCGACCTCGACCGGGTCGGCGAGGCGGTCGTGTTCCTGAAGGCGATGCTGCCGCTGAAGCCGGTCAGCGAGCTGTTCACGGTGCTCGGCCGCGCCAAGCAGGGCAAGACCGAGCGCTATCGCGAGCTGCTGCGGCACATGGAGCAGACCACCGACCAGTTCGTGCACGCCGCCGGCGAGCGCGGCCTCGTGATGGTGTGCTTCACGCTGCCCTCGTTCGACGTGGTCTTCAAGGTGATCCGCGACCGCTTCCCGTACCCGAAGAACGTGCTGCACGAGGAAGTGCTCGCGAAGTACAGCTACGTGTTCAAGCACGATCGCGCCGGCCGCCTGGTCGACGCGCAGGAGTTCAAGCGGCTGCGCTTCCCGCGCGGGCGGTTCGCGCCAGCGCTGCTCGAGGAGCTGCAGGCCGAGACGGCGCGCACCGTGCACTTCGAGGGCGATGACGTGATCCTCGATCACCTGTACGTCGAGCGGCGCATGACGCCGCTGAACCTGTACCTGCGCACCGCCTCGCCGGCGCAGGCCGAGCTCGCGGTGCTCGACTACGGCCAGGCGATCCGCGATCTCGCCTACTCGAACATCTTCGCCGGCGACCTGCTGCTGAAGAACTTCGGCGTCACGCGCCACGGCCGCGTGATCTTCTACGACTACGACGAGCTGTGCCAGGTGACCGACTGCCGCTTCCGCGAGCTGCCGCAGGCGACCAATCCGGAAGACGAGATGCGCGGCGAGAGCTGGTTCTACGTCGGCGACAGCGACGTGTTCCCGGAGACCTTCATCAACTTCCTCGCCTTCGACGAGGCGCAGCGCGCCGCATTCATGCGCGTGCATGCCGAGGTGCTGACCGCGGCCTTCTGGCGCGCCGTGCAGCAGCGCCACGTCGACGGCGAGCTGATGGAAGTGCTGCCCTACCACATGCATCGCGTGCGGGTGGCGGCGAGCGCCTAGCTTCCGTCGTGGATCCCGCGGCGGATCAGGCCGCCGCGGCAAGCGCGCGGTCGATGTCCGCCAGCAGGTCGTCGACGTCCTCGAGGCCGATCGACAGGCGCACCAGCCCGTCGGTGATTCCCGATGTCGTCCGTTGCTCCGGCGTCAGGTCGTGCGGCTGCAGCATCTGTGGCGCCAGCGCGAGCGACTCGGTGGAGCCGAGGCTCGCCGCCTTGGCGAACAGCCGGAGCGATTCCGTGAAGCGCCGCCCCGCCTCGGCGCCGGCCCTCAGGTCGAAGCTGACCACGGTGCCGAAGTCGGTCATCTGTGCGCGCGCGAGCGCGTGCTGGGGATGAGTCGGCAGGCCCGGGTAGTGCACGCCGGCGATGGCGGAATGGCGCGCAAGGTGTTCTGCAATCCTGCCCGCTGCGGCGCTCTGCTCGCGATAGCGCACGAAGTAGGTCCTGAGGCCGCGCTGGATCAGGAAGGCCGAATGCGGATCGAGCACGCCGCCCTGCACCGAGAACTCGATCCGCAGCGGACGCAGCAGCTCGGCGCGCGCGATGACCGCGCCGCCCATCACGTCGCCCGAACCCGAGGCGTACTTGGTCAGGCTGTGCAGGAAGAAATCGATGTCGTACTGGCCGTGCTGGTGCAGGCCGGCGAGCGTGTTGTCGAGCAGCGTCGCCGCGCCGTGGCGGCGCGCGAGCCGCGTGATCGCCTCGATGTCGGCGATCTTCGTGACCGGGTTCGTCGGCGATTCGAACACGACGAGGCGCGTCGGGGTCGTCGCCAGCGCCTGCTCGATGCCCACGAGGTCGGTGATCGACAGCATCGTGTGCGTAACGCCGAAGCGGCCGAGCAGACGGCGGATCACGTAGCGGGTCGGGCCGTAGCTCTCGATGAAGCACAGCACGTGGTCGCCCTGCTTCGTTAGCGCGAGCAGCGTCTGCGTGATCGCATTGACGCCGGACGCGGTCGCGAGGCAGTCGTCGCGGTCCTGCAGCGCGGCGAGCGTCAGCTCGAGCTGGCGCGTGGTCGGGTTCGAGGCACGCATGTAGAAGAAGCCCGGCCGCTCGCCGCGCATGCTGCGCACGGTCTCCTCGACCGTGTCGAACTCGAACTTGACCGACTGGTAGATCGGCGCGACCACCGGCCGGTTGTCGGCCGGCACCTGCACCGGCGACGGGTGATGGACTCGCGTGGACTTCTTCATCCGCATACCTCAGTCGGGCGCGAGCTCGAAGCGATCCGCATCGAGCGCGGCGGGGAAACGTTCACGGAAGCGGCGCAGCGCGTCGAGATCGACGCTCACCGTCACGGTCGCGGGCCGCGAGCCGAGTTCGAGCACGGGCCGGCCGAGCGGGTCGATCACCGCGCTGCCGCCGTCGTAGGCGATCCCGTTGCCGTCGGCGCCCGTGCGGTTCACGCCGACCACGCAGGCCTGGTTCTCGATCGCCCGCGCGCGCAGCAGCTGCCGCCAGGCATCGTGGCGCGGCGCCGGCCAGTTCGCGACATAGAGCAGGATGTCGTAGTCGAGCGCCGTGCGGCGCCGGCTCCAGACCGGGAAGCGCAGGTCGTAGCAGACGAGCGGGCAGATACGTGCACCGCGCCATTCGACCAGCAGCGGCGCCGTGCCCGCCGCGAAGCGCTCGTGTTCGCCCGCCATGCGAAACAGGTGCCGCTTGTCGTAGTGCACGATGCGGCCATCGGGCGTCGCCCACAGCGCGCGGTTGTGCACGCCGGCGGCGTCGCGGATGAACACGCTGCCGGTCACCGCGGCATCGAGCCGGCGCGCCGCAGCCGCGATCCACCGGGTCGTGGCACCGTCCATCGCCTCGGCGCCCGCGCCGCCCGCCATGTCGAAGCCGGTCGTGAAAGTCTCGGGCAGCACGACGAGATCGGTAGCGCCCGCGAGCGGCGCGAGCTGGCCGTCGAAATGCCCGCGGTTGGCCGCCGGATCGCCCCAGGCGAGATCCGCCTGGACCAGTGAGATGCGCATCGGCACAGTCTACCGCGCGGCGCGCCCGGCGTAGGCGCGCAGTCGCTGTGCGGCCGCATCGAGGGTCGCCTCCTGCTTCGCGATGCACACGCGCACGAACGGCAGCCGCGGCGGCCCGGCATAGAACGGCGACAGCGGTATCGTCGCGACGCCGCCCTCCTCCAGCAGCCGGGTCGCGAACTCGAGGTCACCGGCATCCGGTGCGATCGCGCTGTAGTCGAGCAGCTGGAAATACGTGCCCTCGGCGGGTTGCGCGGTGAAGCCGCTGCCCTCGAGCGCCGCCAGCAGGCGGTCGCGCCGGGCCTCGAAGAATGCCGCGAGGCCGAGCCAGCTCTCCGGATGCTCCGGCAGGTAGCGGGCGATCGCCGCCTGCAGCGGCGCGGCGATGCTGAAGGTGTTGTACTGGTGGACCTTGCGCAGCTCGCGCGTCAGCGCGGGCGGCGCGACGCAGTAGCCGGTGCGCCAGCCGGTCGCATGCAGCGTCTTGCCGAACGAGAAGACCACGAAGCTGCGTGCGCGCAGCTCCTCGTGCGCGAGCGCCGATTCGTGGCGCCGGCCATCGAAGACCACGTGCTCGTAGACCTCGTCGGCGAGCAGCGTGATCGGCCGGTCGCGCAGCAGCGCCGCGAGCGCGGCGAGATCCCCGGCGCGGGCGACCGTGCAGGCCGGGTTCAGCGGCGTGTTCAGGATCACGAGCCGCGTGCGCGGCGAGAGCGCGGCGCGCACGCGATCCCAGTCGTAGCGGAAGCGCGGTGGCTGCAGCGGCACGTGCACGGCGCGGCCGCCGGCGAGACGGATCGCCGGGTCGTAGGAGTCGTAGGCCGGATCGAAGACGATCGCCTCGTCGCCCGGTCCGACCACGGCCTGGATCGCCGAGTACAGCGCCTCGGTCGCGCCGCAGGTCACCGTGACCTCGTCGACCGGATCCACGTCGAGCGCATGGCTCGCGCACAGCTTCGCCGCGATCGCCTCGCGCAGCGCGGGCAGGCCCTCCATCGGCGCGTACTGGTTGTGGCCCTGCGCGGTCGCGTCGGCGAGCGCCTGCGCGAGCTTCGGCGCGATCGGATAGTCGGGGAAGCCCTGACCGATGTTGAGCGCGCCGAGCTCGGCGGCGCGACGCGACATCACCGTGAAGATGGTCGTACCGACGTCGGCCAGCTTGCCGGCGCCGGTCATGCCGCGGCGGCGAGCGCCGCGCCGATCACGCCGGCCATCGGTCCGAGCGCCGCCGGGCGCACCGGCGCGCGCGTGTGCAGATAGCCCGCGAATTCGTCGAACTGCGCGCTGATCCCGCCGCAGAACACGAACAGGTCGGGCCAGAACAGCTTCTCGAGCTGCGCGAGATATTCGGTCACGCGAGCGCCCCATTCGGCCCAGCCGAGCTCGAGCTCGCTGCGCACGCGTGCCGACGCCCACAACTCCGCCGATCCGCCGCGCAGCTCGAGATGGCCGAACTCGGTGTTCGGCAGCAGCTGCCCGTCGATGAACGGCGCGGAGCCGATGCCGGTGCCGAAGGTCAGCACGACCACGGTGCCGGCGACGCCGCGCGCCGCGCCAAAACGCATCTCGGCGAGCCCGGCGGCGTCGGCGTCGTTCAGCGTCACCGCCGGGCGGCCGAGCGCAGTGGCCAGCAGCTCGGTCGCATTCGTGCCGATCCATGACGGGTCGATATTGGCCGCTGTACGGGCCGTGCCCTGCTTGACGACCGACGGCATTGCAAAGCCGACCCGCGCGGCACCATGCAGCCGCGCGTCGATCCCGCGGACCACCTCGACGACCGCCGCGGGCGTGGACGGATCAGGGGTCGGCACCGAGAGGCCTTCGCCGAGCACGTGGCCCTGCGAGACGTCGACCAGGCCCGCCTTGATCGCCGAGCCGCCGAAGTCGATGCCGAGGTGCAGGTCCGCCACCGGCCGAGACTACTTGTTCGCGGCCACCGCCATCTGCATTTCGCGGGCGCGGCGGCGCTCCTGCCGGCGCATCCAGATCGCGGACACGACGACTCCGGTCGCGACGATCAGCACCATGATCGTCGCGAGCGCGTTCACGTCCGGGCTGACGCCCAGGCGCACCTTCGAGAAAATCACCATCGGCAATGTGGTCGAGCCGGGGCCGGCAACGAACTGCGAGACGACCACGTCATCCCACGACAGTGTGAATGCGAGCAGCCAGCCCGAGAGGATCGCCGGCACGATCAGCGGCAGCGTGATGCGGAAGAAGACCTTGCCCGGCTTCGCACCGAGATCGAGCGCCGCCTCCTCGAGCGAGTTGTCGAACCCCGCGAGGCGCGACTGCACGACGATCGTCACGTAGGCCATCGAGAAGGTGATGTGCGCGATCGTGATCGTGGTGACGTCGCGGCTCTGCGGCCAGCCGATCAGCTGCTGGAGCGCGACGAACAGCAGCAGCAGCGACAGGCCGGTGATCACCTCGGGCATCACCAGCGGCGCGGTGGTCATGCCCGACAGCAGCGCGCGGCCGCGGAACGGCCCGAAGCGCACCAGCACGAGACCGGCCAGCGTGCCGAGGATCACCGCGCCGGTCGCGGTCATCGCCGCGATGCGGATCGACAGCCACGCGGCGCCCATGATCTGGTCGTTGGCGAACAGCTCGCCATACCACTTCAGCGTCGGCGAATTCGCCGCATCCCACACCGTGACCAGGCGCGAGTTGTTGAACGAGAACACGATCATCGAAATGATCGGCACGTAGAGGAACGCGAGTCCCAGCCACAGGCCGGTCTTCGAGAACCAGTGGCGGCCCTTCAGCCTCATTTCGCCCCCGCCAGCTCGCGCGCCTGGTAACGCTGGAAGATCATGATCGGCACCATCAGCAGCAGCAGCATCGCGATCGCGACCGCGCTCGCCACCGGCCAGTCGCGGTTGGCGAAGAACTCGTCGGACAGCACGCGGCCGATCATCAGCTGGTCGGTGCTGCCGAGCAGCGACGGGATCACGTACTCGCCGACCGCCGGGATGAACACCAGCAGCGAGCCGGCGACGATGCCGGGCACCGACAGCGGCAGCGTGATGCGCAGGAAGGACTTGATCGGGCTCGCACCGAGGTCGGCCGCGGCCTCGAGCAGCGTGAAATCGTGCTTCTCGAGATTCGAGTACAGCGGCAGGATCATGAACGGCAGGTACGAGTAGACGATGCCGATGAACACCGCGAAGTCGGTCTGCATCATCGTGATCGGCTCGTCGATGATGCCGATCGCCATCAGCACCTTGTTGATCACGCCGTTGTTCTGCAGCAGGCCGATCCACGCATAGACGCGCAGCAGGAACGAGGTCCAGAACGGCAGGATGATCAGCATCAGGTAGAGATTGCGCGTCGCCGGGCTCGAGCGCGCGATGCCGTAGGCCATCGGATAGGCGATCAGCAGGCAGAACAGCGTCGAGATCGCCGCGACCTTCAGCGAGTACAGGTAAGCGCTGACGTACAGGTCGTCGGTCAGCAGGAACAGGTAATTGCCGAAGTTGAGCCGCACGTCGACCGCCCGCTCGGACACCCATTCCCACAGCGGCGCGTAGGGCGGCATCGCGAGCCGCACCTCGGAGAACGAGATCTTGAAGACGATGATGAACGGGATCAGGAAGAACAGCAGCAGCCACACGTAGGGCACCGCGATGACCAGGCGCTTGCCGGCCCAGTTGTGCCGCATGTACAGCGTCCAGCGCGGCGGCCCGAAGCGGAAGAACAGCTGCCACCAGAGCCCGAGGCGGCCGCCGACGAGGCGGACCGGGGGTTGCGGCAGGGGGCGGCGTGCCATCCGGCGGGCCCGCGCTACTGGGTCAGCACCACCGGGCTCGAGCTGTGCCAGGACAGGTACACCTGCTCGTCCCAGAGGATGCGCTCGTGCTCGGCCAGGCGCTCGACGTTCGGCATCGTGATGCGGACCATCTTGCCCGACTCGATTTTCACCAGGTAGATCGACAGATCGCCCATGTAGGCGATCTCCTTGACGATGCCGCGCGCGCAGTTCTCGCTGGCGTCGGCCGGCGCGGCGCGCGACAGCGTGATCTTCTCCGGCCGGATCGCCGCCCAGACGTTGGCGCCCGGCGCGGCGCTGATGCCGTGGTCGACATAGACCACGCCGCCGAGCTCGGGCGAGCTGATGCGCACGCGGTCGGGCAGATCCTCGATCAGCCGGCCCTCGAACATGTTCACCGAGCCGATGAAGTCGGCGACGAAGCGCGTCGACGGGAATTCGTAGATCTCGCTCGGCGTGCCGACCTGGACGATCTCGCCGCGGTTCATCACGCCGATGCGCGAGGCGAGCGTCATCGCCTCCTCCTGGTCGTGCGTGACGACGACGAAGGTGACGCCGAGGCGCTCCTGGATGTTGATCAGCTCGAACTGCGTCTGCTCGCGCAATTTCTTGTCGAGCGCGCCGAGCGGCTCGTCGAGCAGCAGCAGCTTCGGTCGCTTGGCGAGCGCGCGCGCGAGCGCGACGCGCTGGCGCTGGCCGCCCGAGAGCTGGTGCGGCTTGCGCTGCGCGTACTCGCGCATCTTGACGATGTCGAGGATCTCGTCGACGCGCTGGGCGATCTCTGCCTTCGGCAGCTTCTCCTGCTCGAGGCCGAACGACACGTTCTTCGCGACGCTCATGTGCGGGAACAGCGCGTACGACTGGAACATCATGTTGGTCGGCCGCTCGTACGGCGGCGTCTCGGCCATGTCCTTGCCGTCGATCAGGATCCGGCCCGAGGTCGGCGCCTCGAAGCCCGCGAGCATGCGCAGCAGCGTCGTCTTGCCGCAGCCCGAGCCGCCGAGCAGGCAGAAGATCTCGTGCTGGTAGATCTTCAGCGAGACGTTGTTGACCGCGACGAAGTCGCCGAAGCGCTTCGTGACGTTCTGGATCTCGACGTAGGCCTGCGCGGACGGATCGCGCCAGGGTTCGTTCTTGTTATCGTTGCGTCGCTCGGCCACGGGCGGTCTTCCGGTGACGAAAGCAGTTTGCGGGGCACGCGCGGGCGGGCGTCGTAACGACGCCCGCCCGCGCGGTCATTCTATCTGCCGGTCTTGAAGCGGGTCCAGCTGCGAGTCAGCTGGCGCGTGAACTCCGGACTCTCGGCGAGATCGGGCACGATCTTGGCCATGACCTCGGGGGTCGGGTAGATCGACTCGTCGTTCTTGACCTCGTCGTCGATCATCGGCAGCGCGGCGGCGTTGTTGCTGGCGAAGTTGACGTAGTTGGTGTTCTTCGCCGCGACGTCGGGCCGCATCATGTAGTCGATGAACAGATAGGCGTTCTTGACGTGCTTCGCATCCTTCGGGATCGCGAAGTTGTCGAAGAAGGCGATCGCGCCCTCCTTCGGGATGTGGTAGCTGATCGTGATGCCCTTGCCGGCCTCTTCGGCGCGATCGCGCGACTGCAGCACGTCGCCGCTCCAGCCGAGCGCGAGGCAAATCTCGCCGTTGGCGAGGTCCTCGATGTACTTCGAGGAGTTCACGTAGCGCACGTACGGGCGAATCTTCATCAGCACGTCCTCGGCGGCCTTCAGGTCCTCGGGCTTCTCGCTGTTCGCGTCGCGGCCGAGGTAGATCAGCACGGTGCCGACGACCTCGGACGGCGCATCGAGCAGCGTGACGCCGCAGTCCTTGAACTTCGACACGACCGCCGGATCGTAGAACATGCGCCAGCTGTCGACCGGCGCGTCGGGCATCGCCGCCTTCACCTTGTCGACGTTGTAGCCGACGCCGGAAGTGCCCCACATGTAGTTGACCGAGTGCTCGTTGCCCGGGTCGTGCAACGCGACGCGCTCGGTGATCACCGGGTCGGCGTTGGCGAGATTCGGAATCTTCGACTTGTCGAGCGTCATGAAGACGCCCGCCTTGATCTGGCGCTCGAGGAACGACGCCGACGGCACGACCACGTCGTAGCCGGTGTTGCCCGAGAGCAGCTTGGTCTCGAGCACCTCGTTCGAATCGAACACGTCGTAGTTGACCTTGATGCCGGTTTCCTTCTCGAAATCCGGGATCACGGTCGGATCGACGTAGTCGGACCAGTTGTAGACGTTGACGACTTTCTCGGCATCGGTGTCGAGTGCGGCGGCGCCCGTGGCATCGGCCGCCGGCGCGGCCTCCCCGGCCGGCTTGCCACCGCACGAGACGAGCAGCGCCGCGGTGGCGCCCAGCATCAGCAATCGAAGTGACGTCGACATGTGCAATCCCCCTGTGGCAGGCACGGCATTTATATAACAGCCGCCGTGCAGATAACAGCGTTCGCGCAGGTCCCGCCGCCTGCTAGACCCGGCGCTCCCTGGCGACCACCGCGGCGGTCTGGTCGAGCGCGCGGCCGATGCGCGCCACGAGCTCGTCGATCTCGGCCGGGGTGATCACCAGCGGCGGCGCGCAGATCATCGTATCGCGCACGGCCCGCGAGACGACACCATTTTCGACGCACAGGTCGCGGCAGATCGTGCCGACCTCGCCGCGCTTCCCGAAGAAGCGCCGGGCGGGCCGGGCCGGCACCAGCTCGAGTGCCCCGAGCAGGCCGACGCTGCGCGCCTCCCCGACCAGCGGATGCGCCGCGAGGCTCGCCCAGCGGGCCGCGAAATGGCCCGCCAGCTCGTCGCGCACGCGCTCGACCACGCGCTCGCGGCGCAGGATGTCGATGCACTCGACCGCGACCGCGCAGGCCGCCGGATGCCCGGAATAGGTGAAGCCGTGGGCGAACTCGCCGCCCTTGTCGATCAGCACCTCGGCGACCCGGTCGGCCACCATCAGGCCGCCGATCGGCAGGTAGCCCGACGACATCGCCTTGGCGATCGGCATCAGGTCCGGGCGGGTGCCGAAATGCTCGCAGCCGAACCAGCTACCGGTGCGCCCGAAGCCGCAGATCACCTCGTCCGAGACCAGCAGGATGCCGTAGTGGTCGCAGATGCGCTGGATCTCCGGCCAGTAGGTGTCCGGCGGGATGATGACGCCGCCCGCCCCCTGCACCGGCTCGCCGATGAACGCCGCGACGCGGCGCGGCCCGAGCTCCTCGATCTTCTCCGCCAGTTCGCGCGCCGCGCGCAGGCCGAACTCCGCCGGCGAGAGCTCGCCGCCGCGTTCGAACCAGTACGGCTGGTTGATGTGCACGATGCCCGGGATCGGCAGCCCGCCCTGCTCGTGCATCGGCTGCATGCCGCCGAGCGAGGCGCCGGCCATCGTGCTGCCGTGGTAGCCGTTCCAGCGGCCGATGATCACGTTGCGGCCCGGCTCGCCGCGCAGCCGCCAGTAGTGGCGCACGAGCCGCACCATCGTATCGTTCGCCTCGCTGCCCGAACCGGTCAGGAACACGTGCCGGAACTGCGGCGGCGTCACCTCGGTCAGGCGCTGCGCGAGTTCGATCGCCGGCGGATGCGCGCACTGGAAGAAGCTGTTGTAGTACGGCAGCTCGAGCATCTGCCGGTGCGCCGCCTCGGCCAGCTCCTTGCGCCCGTAGCCGAGCGCCACGCACCACAGGCCCGCCATGCCGTCGAGGATCCGGTGGCCCTCGGAGTCCATGAGCCACACGCCGTCGGCGCTCGTGATCACCCGCGCCCCCCTGGCGGCGAGCTGCCGGTGGTCGGTGAACGGGTGCAGGTAGTGGGCGGCGTCGAGGGCCTGCAGTTCGGCGGTGGTTCTGGACGTCATCGGGTGCTCCGGGGCGGCGGTGATCGGCGGGGCGTGGCGGAGCCCTCAGACATTGAGCAGCAGGTGCTCGCGTTCCCAGGAGCTGATCACCTGCAGGAACACCTCGTACTCGGATTGCTTGACGATCGTGAACGCGGTGATGAACGGCTCGCCGAGCACGCGGATCAGCGGCGCGCACTCGCGCAGCTTGCGGATGCCCTCGTCGAGCGAGCGCGGCAGCGCGAACGGCAGGTCGTGCGCGCTGCCGGAGATCGGCTCGGAAGGCTGCAGCCCCTCGACCATGCCGAGGTAGCCGCAGGCGAGCGAGGCGGCGATCGCGATGTAGGGATTCGCGTCGGCGCCCGAGATGCGGTTCTCGACGCGCCGCGAGGCCGCGTCCGACATCGGCACGCGCAGCCCCGCGGTGCGGTTGTCGTAGCCCCACTGCACGTTGATCGGCGCGGTCTGGAAGCGCGTGATGCGCCGGTACGAGTTGACGTTCGGCGCGAACAGCGCCATCGCGAACGGCAGGTATTTCTGCAGTCCCGCGATGTGCGAATAGAACAGCGCGCTCGGCGTGCCGTCCTCGTTCGAGAAGATGTTCCGCCCGCTCGCGCGCTCGACGATGCTCTGGTGGATGTGCATCGCGCTGCCCGGCTCCTTGGCGTGCGGCTTGGCCATGAAGGTCGCGTACATCTTGTGGCGCAGCGCGGCCTCGCGCGCGGTGCGCTTGAACAGGAACGCCTGGTCGGCGAGGTCGAGTGGATTGCCGTGCAGCAGGTTGATCTCCATCTGCGCCGGGCCGTCCTCGTGGATCAGCGTGTCGATCTCGATGTCCTGGTCCTCGCAGAACTGGTACATGTCGTCGAACATCGGGTCGAACTCGTTGACCGCGGCGATGCTGTACGACTGCCGCCCCGGCTCCGAGCGGCCCGAGCGGCCGATCGGCGGCTTCAGCTGGTAGTCGGCATCGGCGTTCGGTTCGACGAGGTAGAACTCGAGTTCGGGGGCGACCACCGCCTCCCAGCCGCGCTCGGCGTACAGCTCGACGACCTGGCGCAGCACGTGGCGCGGCGCCATCGTCACGCGCCGCCCGTCGGAGTAGAAACAGTCGTGGATCACCTGCGCGGTCGGCTCGGCCGCCCACGGCACGCGGCGCACGGTGCGCGGATCGGCGCGCAGCACGATGTCGATCTCGGCCGGACTCATCGCGAGCTCGGGATCCTCGGGGTAATCGCCGGTCACGGTCTGCAGGAAGATGCTCTCCGGCAGGCGCATGCCGCCGTCCTCGGCGAACTTCTCCGCCGGCATCACCTTGCCGCGCGCGATGCCCGCCATGTCCGGAATGATCGCCTCGACCTCCGAAATGCCGTGGTCGCGGAAGAACTGCCTGATCTCACCTGCCATAAATCACCCTTGCCGCACTTCGGCGCGCCCGGCGCTGGCCGCACCGAAAGCCGCGAACAGCGCGCGTGAAAACGAATTGCCCATCACCTGCCATTCCGGGTGCCACTGCACCGCGAGCGCGAAACGCGGCGCCCGGTCGACGCGAAAGGCCTCGACCACGCCGTCGGGCGCGCGCGCCTCGATCGTCAGCCCGGGCGCGAGCTCGCGCACGCCCTGCGAATGCAGCGAGTTGACCCACAGGCGATCGACGCCGGCGATCCCGCGCAGCATGCCGCCTTCGACGAGCGTGACCTCGTGCGCCGGCGCGTACTGCGCATCGAGCGGCTGCGAGAGGTCCTCGCGGTGGTCGAGCAGGCCCGGCTGCTCCTGCAGCTTCTGCCACAGCGTGCCGCCGAACGCGACGTTCATCTCCTGGAAGCCGCGGCAGATGCCGAGCACCGGCACGCCGGCATCGACAGCGCGCGGAATCAACGGCAGCGTGGTCGCGTCGCGCTCCGGGTCGTGCTTCGTGCCCGGCTCGCTCGGCTCGCCCGCGTAGTGGCGCGGCTCGACGTTCGATGGCGAGCCCGTGAACAGGATGCCATCGACGTGCCCGAGCAGCTCGTCGTAGCCGATCTCGTCGCCGAGCGCCGGAATCAGCAGCGGCAGCGCGCCGGCCGCGTCGACGACGGCGCGAATGTATTTCTCGCCGACGCCGTGGAACGGATGCGCACCGAGCATGCGGCGATCCGCGGGAATGCCGATCACTGGACGCCTCATCGCCATCGGAGCTGCCCGGGAGTGTTTAATATATTGACCGCCCGGCCCCATCCGGACGGGCATTGCCCATTAGACCACAGCTCGCGACCGCACGGATGGTGCAACGCGTCATCCCGGCCTCGGGCTCCTGTCGCGGCCCCTCTTGCGGTCCTGGTCGATTTGCTGACCCCGCCGCGGGGCGCATAAGCTTGTCCGGGGGGCACCGGACGGGGTGTCCGAAATCCTAAACGAGGCCCGGATGTCCCGCGACGCGCAACAGGAACTGCAGCGTTTTCTCGAAGCGCACCCGGCGACCCGGCACTTCGACGTCTTCCTGCACGATCTCAACACCGTCGAGCGCGGCAAGCGCCTCGACCTCGCCGGCATGGAGAGCGCCTGTCGCAGCGGCATGCTGTTGCCCGGTTCGATGTTCGCGCTCGATGTGCTCGGCCACACCGTGGAGGCCACGGGTCTCGGCTTCGACGATGGCGACGCGGACCGGCCGTGCCGGCCGATCCCCGGCACGCTGGTCCCGGTGCCGTGGCAGGGCGCGCAAGCCGCCCAGGTGCAGGTGACGATGCACGAGCCGGACGGGCGCGCGTTCTTCGGTGATCCGCGCCACGTGCTGGCTGGCGTGCTGCGGCGTGTCGAAGCACTCGGCCTCACGCCGGTCGTGGCGATCGAGTACGAGTTCTACTTCGTCGACCTCGAGCGCGTGGACGGCGGACTGCCGCAGCCGCCGCGCGGCCCGCTGACCGGGCGGCGGGAGTTCCGCACGCAGATCAACGCCATGGCCGACCTGAACGAGTACTCGCCGGTGCTCGCGCAGATCTCGCGCGACTGCCATGCGCAGGGCGTGCCGGCGACCAGCGCGCTGCCCGAATACGGCCCGGGCCAGTACGAGGTGAACCTGCAGCACCAGCCCGATGCCCTGCTCGCCTGCGACCAGGCGCTGCGCTTCAAGCGCATCGTCAAGAGCGTGGCCCGCGCGCACGGCCTCGACGCCACTTTCCTGCCGAAGCCCTATCGCGACATGGCCGGCAGCGGCCTGCACATCCACCTGAGCCTGCTCGATGCCGGGGGGCGCAATGTTTTCGCCTGCGACGACCCGGCCACGCACGTGCCCTTGCGCCACGCGGTCGCAGGCCTGCTCGACTCGATGGCCGAGGGCATGGCGATCTGCGCCCCGGGACCGAATTCCTACCGGCGCTTCAGGAGCGAGGCCTACGTGCCGCTGACGCCGAGCTGGTCGATCAACAACCGCGGCTCCGCGGTGCGCATCCCGGTCAGCGATGCCGCCAACCGCCGCATCGAGTACCGCCAGGCCGGTGCCGACGCCAACCCCTACCTCGTGCTCGCGTGGATGCTGGCCGGCATCCACCACGGACTCACCGCGCGCATCGAACCTCCCGAACCGCTGCGCGGCAACGCCTATGCGCAGCCGACCGGCCAGCCGCTGCCGACGCACTGGGCGACCGCCATCGAGCGCTTCACCGGCAGCGCCTTCGCGCGCGAATACCTGGGCGAGCGCTTCCAGCGGCTCTTCGCCACCGTCAAGCACGCCGAACTCGCCGACTTCAATTCACACGTCACACCGCTCGAGTGTGCGTGGTACATGGGCGCGCTGTGAGCGGGCAGGAGTACGTCGCGAGCTATTACGCGGCGACGCGCCACGCGGTGCCGCGCCGTGCCGCGCTCGCCGGCGACGTCGACTGCGACGTCTGCGTCGTCGGCGGCGGCATCGCCGGCTGCACCGCGGCGCTGCACCTCGCCGAACGCGGCCTGCGCGTCGTGCTGCTCGAGGCCGAGTGCATCGGCTGGGGCGCCTCGGGCCGCAGCGGCGCGCAGGCGCTGCCGGGAATCGCCGCGGGCGAGGAGAAGATCGAGGCGCTGGTGGGCCCGGACGATGCGCGGCGCGTCTGGGACATGACGCTCGAAGGCCTCGAACTGATGCGCACGCTGATCGCGCGCCACGCGATCGACTGCGACTACGTGCCGGGGCAGATGCACGTCGCGGTCAAGGAGCGGCAGGTGCGCGAACTGCGCGCCTGGGCCCTACGGCTCAACGAGCGCTACGACTACCGCAGCCTGCGCTTCGTCGAGCGCGACGAGTTGCGCGCGACGGTCGCGAGCGGGCGCTATCTCGCCGGCACGCTCGACACCAACAGCGCGCATCTGCATCCGCTCAACTACACGCTGGGCCTTGCCGGCGCGGCCGAGCGCGCCGGCGCGCGCCTCTACGAGGACAGCCGCGCACTCGGCTTCGAACCCGGCGCGACCGTCACGGTGCGCACGGCCGGCGGTCGCGTGCGCTGCGCGCACCTCGCGCTGTGCGGCAATGCCTGGCTCGGCGACGCGGCGCCGCAGATCGCGCGGCGCATCATGCCGGTGGGCACCTACATCGTCGCGACCGAGCCGCTGGGCGCCGGCCGCGCGCACGCGCTGATCGCGAACGATGCCGCGGTCACCGACATCAACTGGATCCTCGATTATTTCCGCCTGTCACGCGATCACCGGCTGCTGTTCGGCGGCCGCGTCAGCTACTCGGGCCTCGATCCGTTCAACACCGCGCACGCGACGCGCCGGCGCATGCTGCACGTGTTCCCGCAGCTGCACGATGTGCGCATCGACTACAGCTGGGGCGGCTACGTCGACATCTCGCTGAACCGCGCGCCGGATTTCGGCCGGCTCGCGCCGAACGTCTACTACGTGCAGGGCTTCTCCGGCCACGGCATCGTGCTGACCGGCATCGCCGGCAAGCTGCTCGCCGAGGCCATCAGCGGCACGGCGGGGCGCTTCGATGTCTTCGCCCGCATCCCGCACCGCGAATTCCCGGGCGGCGCGCTGCTGCGCCGGCCTGCGCTCGTGCTTGCGATGGCGTGGTACCGGTTAAGAGACCTGCTCTAACCCCCTCCTTAGGCCGATCCCGGACAGGAATATAGAGCGCGCCACCACGCTATGAAGATATCGCATTCGCTGCCGCCTGCAGCGCTGCTATCAAGATTGCTGCTACGACGTAAAGGCTCATTGCCAGCAGGACCACCACTCTACGAGTCGGAATCGCACCGTCGGGATATTTCCCGCGAAACAGCTCAAGTGAAATGTCAACTGAAACCGGAGCGATTCCTGCTACACCCGCAAACATAAGGGCGGCTGCGGCCGCATAGCCCAGGCTCATGGGGTTTGTGCTACCTATTGGTGAATACACAAACAGCCAGATCCCGAATGCTGCAATCAGCAGTCCGACGGCGAAAAGTATCATTGCTTGCCGCTGAGTAGACATGTTCATTGTTCAGATCTCACAGTTACAGGGGGCAGTCGCCACCGAGCGCCCCATACGTCGCCCCGGTTTCGGCAATTGCCAGGCCTCCCACAACACCCAACAAGCCGCCGCCTCGCGAGCCGACCATCAACACTCCAACAAATGCCTCCGCAAGGGGTGCGGCATAACTGTTCGCAAGACTAGAGAATTCTGCCGCAGCACCTGCGCATCAAACGGTTCTTCGAAACCTGCGAGAACGCGGTGAAGACCCAGGTGTGGATCGCCGTAAGCCTCTATGTGCCTACGCTGAGGGCAAAGGCAAAGGCGAGCATGCCAAGAACGAACGCAACGATGGAGATCGTGTGCGACCCGGACGATGATCACGTGCTCGCCGCCGCCCTCGGCGCCAAGGCCCAGCTGATCGTCACCCGCGACCGCGATCTGCTCACCCTCGGCACGTTCAACGACATCACGATCCTGCCCGCCGCGCAGGCACTCGCGCGCATCCCGGCCAGCCCCACCGATGCGCCCGGCGGCCGCGTGCGCGGCTAAAAATCCGCGCCGCAGCAGCGCGCAGTTTTTCTGCTGGCCCATCAGCAGGTTGCAAAAGCAGGGTGCGGACGCCCCATGCCGTTTATCCCGCATCATTGCCAACCCCGTCAGGCAGTTGCGCCAAAAGTGCCCCACGCACACCTGTGCATCAGGTGTGAGAAGAACTACGGGACCCGCAGAGTGGGGAACTGGCCACCATAGCCGCGTCGATCAGCGATCACTTTTTGAGCAAGGCGCGGAGAACATTTCGGCGCACATCGGGACAACCGCGCGGCTCACTCGTGGCGAAGATCCGGAGAAGATCGCAAGCAACTCGGCGGCAACGTTGCGGTGCAACCGCGGATAAGCAATGGGGCACATTGGGACACAAAAGCAAGCGCGAGGCTATCCTGCCTGACGATCAGAACGATCCGAAGTGGTGTAGCCGCACTTGGGGCAAGTTGATTCCGTAAGCAGCCAGCCCAGCCAGTTTCCGAACCTGTGGTTTACCCCGTACCAGAACAGATTCGTCTTGCAGGACGGACACCGCGCGCCGCGTGCAAGCCACAGCGTCACGCTAACGAAGAGCACCAGAGCACCCAACTCCAGCGCACCCGAGCTGACTCCTATTCGCTTGCCGATCATGTCTGGAAACAGCACCACCAAGGCCGCTGGAGTGATAACACACGCACCCACTATTAGCCGACGCCGATGCCCCTGAAGAAGTGGAACCTTGCTGCTCAACTCCGACTCCCTAATCCTGTTTGCTGCACGCATATGTGGCCAATTGGTTCACCCCAGCTCGCAGTGCCGACCCCGCCCCAACACCCACTCTGTAGGAGACGTTCGCTACGACTGCATTCCATGCCCATGACGCACCGACCGTTGCGGTGAGCTGCAACGGTGTTCGGAATCCGATCAATCCTGGCGTCTTGATGGTTGCCCGCGCCGCAGCGACCACTTGGGAGAAAGCTTGCCCAGGGGTGACACCACCCCATGTCTTTGCAACAAAGGGAGCGGTCCCCGTTGCGATTGGGGTATCGAGCCCGACTCCATGATCCCCAATGCTCACCACATCGAAGTCCATAGTGTCGCTGTAGTTGGACTTAGTGCTATCCAGCCACTCACCCCAGCCCAAGCCATTGTCGCCACCCGTGAAATCTTGGACGGCCCCGGCCATGCCGGTGCATGGCTGACTTTGCGGCCGCTCACCCTCGACCACGACCTCCTCGAGCGGCTGTTCTTCCTCGGTACTTGAGTCCGGAGTCTGATTCGAGCCCGGGTTCCAGCCACCCCCACCTCCACCGCCACCGCCGCCATCTCCGCCGCGCCCTGAAGTCCCTCCGGGGCCGTTGATGAACGGGCCGTATATACTCCTGGTGCCCGATGAAACTTCGCGACGGCCCAGCACGTAGACCAACTCCAGTGGTGGTGGTGACGTGCTCTCGCCTTGCGACTGGGCATTGACAGGTTTGACTTTGAACCGTTTCCTCTCTCCATTGAACCCACTCGGATCGATGAAGCTCAGCGGATTGCCGCCGACGTAGGCGAAGCGGTTCCACGCCTGGGTCCCGAACGTGGTGTCGAGATAGGGATCGGCACTGACGAAGCGCGCGATGATCGGGTCATACACCCGCCCGTTCATGTGGACGAGGGCCGTAGAGTCGAGCATCTCATGTCCGCTGTAACCCCGGCGGGTCAGCCCATTGATCGTGGTGATATCCCCCGCAGAGGGCGACCCGCTCCACGCCGTGCCCCGTCGCTGGCCGTAGGCATTGAAGCTCTCGCGCACCGTGACCGCCCCAGCGCTGCTGGTGATCACGTCCACCGAGCCCTGGTGGTCCCGGAGCAGATAGGACAGCGTGTTGGTGCCCGAGCTCTTCCTTGAGTACAGCGCCACCGCCTGCCCCTCGGCGAAGATGTAGTGCTTCCAGTCGATGTTGCTGCCTTGGGTTACCTTCTCCAGGAGACGGCCGACGTACACGTGGCTGTAGGTCACGTTGGCCGCCTTGTAGGCGTGCTGCCAGCGTCGTCCTGAGGGCGTGTACTGGAACGTGCTCGAGTTCTGGCTGTCCTTCGTGATCGACTTCGGCAGGTTCGAGGCGTACCACGCGAGCGTCGTGCCGTTGCGGTTGGTCATGTTGCCATTGCTGTCGTAGCTGAACGACCAGGTCCCACCCCCGGTGTTGATCGAAGCCACCGCGTGGATCTTGGTGCCGTGGTAGGTGTAGGTCCCCACCCCGCTCTGGCTCTGGATGTTGCCGTTGGCGGCATACGAGAGGTCGAGGTTCGTGCTGCCGTTGAGCGTCGTGTAGTCGAGCCGGTAGAGGTTGTCGTAGTAGGCGTTCTCGGTCAGGCCCTGGTTGTTGTCCTGGCGCTGCGCGAGGTTGCCGACCTTGTCCCACAGGTAGCTCAGGTTCTGCACCGACGTGCCCCCACCGGGGCCGGTCTGGATGTAGTCGATCCAGCCGGTGACCTGATCGAAGCTCCTGACGGTCTTGAGGCCGTTGCCGAGCACCTGCTCGGTCACCTGGCCGCGCGCATTGGCCGCATTGGCCTGCCAGAACACGGTGCTCGGGGCGTTGTAGTCCTTCACTTTCCACAGCGCGCCGTTCTGGTAGTCGTACTGCAGCTTCAGGCGGTAGCTCGAGGTGCTGGTCGGGTAGGTCAGCGTGTCCACGAACCCTGTCAGCGTACTGTAGGTCTGGTTGACGGTGTAGGTGTTGCCGTTCTCGGCGTACTGCGTCTGGCTCGGCCGCCCGAGGCTGTCGAAGCTGAAGGTCTCGCTGTAGGTCGCGATGCCGCTGCCCGAGATCTGCTGGCTCTTGAGCCGCCCGATCTCGTGCGCACCCGCACTCGTGCCCCAGGTCCAGGTGCTTGTGATGCTGCCGCCGCCCTCGGGCATCACCCGCGTAAGCGGGCGGCCGAGCGCGTCGAACGTCTGGGTGATCGTCTTGGAGTTCGCATCGGTGTACGACGTCATCTCCCCGAGCGCGTTATAGCTGTAGGTCCAGCTGCCGAGGTCGATGTTGGTCGAGGCCGTGCGCAGGCCCCGAATATTGTAGGTGCCCGTCTGCAGCGTCGCGCCCGCCGAGTCCTGCACGCGCACGGCATTGCCGAAGGCGTCGTAGTCGACGTTCTGGTAATAGTTGTCGTGGTCGCTCGAGCGCACGACCTGGCCGAGTGCGTTGGCGATCTGCTTGCCCTGCTTGCCGAGCGCGTCCACCACGCGCGTGGTCAGGCCCTCATAGTACGTGGTGGTGGTCTGCGCCGTCGGGTCCGAGTCGCTCACCGGGCGCGAGGCTTGCGTCACGCGGCTGGCCAAATCGTAGGTGAAATTGGCGTAAAAGAACGAGTCGCCGGCCGACAGGCGGGCCGGCGTGCTCTGGGATCCGATTCCATCTTCGGCAAAGCAGGCCGTGGCGGCGCCACCCCGGCCGCCCTTTTCGCCCAGTAGCCTCGCGAGGGCACGGGAATTTGAAGGCCGCGACAAATCTTCGCCAGCCCCACATCCGAAAGGCCGAATTCCTTCGCCAGCGACCGCATCGGCGTGGCCCAGATTTTCTCGTAGAGCTCGCTTCGCCTCACGGTGAAACCTTAGCGGCCGCCGCAGAGCTTCTCCATCAAAATTCAATCTCTGCGTACGTCCGTGACGTCAGTTCAACGCATCGCGCACCTTCGGGCGGATCAAGCACCCGAACCACCGAACTCGTACCCGCGAAATTCCGCGGGAACACCACAAGCGAGCGCCCCTGGGTGCGAATCGATCGATAGAGGATTCCTTCGAATCCGCTGGCCGCAGCCAGTTGACCAAAGACCTGGGTGTTGGCAGGCAAATCGACGGAGCTGTTGAACACGCGCCAGCTGGGATCCATGAACGAGCGGAGCATCATCGAAACAGTGTTCACGATACTGGCAGGTCGGATACCCAGCGTCCGTTCGAGAGCACGGTACTCTCTCGAGAAACGAAAAGTCTTGGTGATGTCCACGAACGGCTGCAATGTGCCTGGCTGCGTCAGATCGAAGACCTGATTGACTTGGCCGCGGAGGGACAGCAAGGCGACACTGTGCTCGCGCGTGAGCGCAAGCGCCTGGGGGCCGAGTACACCCTTTTCCGCCGTAGCACCGAACATTTCGTGCAGCGCCGTCTCCGGCGACTCCGCCAGATAGAGCGCCGGAAAGGGGCTGAACCGGAATTCGTCGATATCCCGACCGAAATTGAAGCGTCCACTCTGGCGCAGACTCCCGAGACACGACAGGGGCGAGAGCGCATAGCGCAGTTTGATGGCGCGACACCATCCCTGCAGATCCACCGTGATTCCGGGAATACTTCGCAGCGCTTCCAGTATCCGGGCGCGGTGGAGCGTGCGCTGCGTCTCCAGCTCCGCAAACTGTTGGGTCTGCCAGAGCAGGATTGCCTGCTGTCGACTGCGGGAACGCGCCAGCTGCTCGCCGCTGATCTGCTCGAGCAGCAGTTCGCCAGGCGCGAGCGTCGGGAACGCTCCGCGCCCGGTCCGGAACTCAAGCGATCGCCGCCCTGGTCTCTTCACGCGCCGCAGCCTCGTCTTCCAGGGCATCCGTAATGAAACGAAGCAGCTTGGCGTGCCGGCCAGTGCGGATCATGTCGCGAGGCGTGATGTTGCCCAGCATGGGATTGGGCGTCGTCAACCACAACCTGGTCTTCACGTCGTCATCGAAGAAGCCGAAAACCAGATTGCAGATATTGGCGATCAGGGCGAAGTGCTCGCGCAGTTCCTTGGGGGCACGCTCGTCATAGCGCACCGAAGACTTCTTGAGTCCGGTCAATCGCGCGACCTCACTCGTGTCGAGATCCGCGAATTCCCGGACACGTTCGTAGTCAAGCGCTTGCCCGCTCCAGAACTTCAGCGGGTCGGTCCTGGCAACCGTTCTGAAAAGTGACGCAGCCGCCTGAGACATGGAGACTCCTGTAAAGGGCAGCGGAATATCGCACCCTGCCCCGCCATATTATACCCAGTTTTTAACCAGATTTCAGCCACGCCGGGAACATCACAAAGAACCATTACTTCAATGATTTGACCCACTCTCGCAGAGACAGGGTTTCTCAGTGCGCTCCACGAATACTTCCCAATCCTCCCCACGCTGCCACGGGCTCTCGGCGTACTGCGTCTGGCCCGGCTGCCCGAGGCTGTCGAACTGCTTTCAGAGGAAGCGCCAGGCGAGACTGAGCCACAGCGCGCTCGAGTCATCGACCTCGTCGAGGTCCATGAACTCGTACTCGAGCCGCAGGTTCAGGTGGCGGGTCAGCATCACGCCCGCGCCGGCGCCCAGCGCCAGCGAATTGTTGCTTTCGTTGCCCGACAGGGTGCCGTCCGGCGTCGTGAATTCGTATTCCGTCGTATTGATGAACAGGCCGACCCGGCCGAGCAGCTCGAAGCGGCCGAGCGGCAAGCTGCCGACCAGCCAGGGCGTGACGCCGCGGTAGCCGATCGTCAGGCGATCGCCGGCCTCCGTTCCGGAAAAGTCACCGAGATCGGCGTACGAGACTTCGACCGCGAAGTACGGCGAGAAGCGATAGCCCGCGAAGACCCTGAGGCCGGTGTCGTCGCCGTCGATGCGCAGCGAGGTCGTCTCGTCGAGCGCGAAATCTGCCGCCGCCTCGGCCCGACCCGCGCCGATACCGACGTAAGGCCCGAAATTCTCGTAGGCCTGGCAGGTGGCGGCAGCGCCGCACAGCAGGATGAAACCCGAAATTCTGCGCAGCATATTCCCCCCTTGCGCCGCGGCGGCGCGGCGGCGTCGAGTATACGCGGCGGGCGGCGCGCATCCCGAAGCCGCTCAACGGCTCCTCGCTCAGCGGCTCATGTATCGGCCGTGTCCGCGTTCGCAGCCGGACCTCGCGCGGCGCCGGCGCTCGCCACTTCGCGCTCGGCCTGCATGAAGCCGTAGTCGGGCACGATCTCGCCGGCCCGGTCGGACACCTCGTCCCACTCGGCGACCAGGCGCTCGCCCGCCCCGTCGCCGGCGCCGAGGTAGCGCCCGTTCGTCAGCGTGACGTTCGCGCGCGCGAAGTGCCCGGCGCCCGCGCAGACGATCGCGCGGGTCGGTGCCGACTCGCCGGTGAGCGCGAGCAATGCCGGGCTGACCAGCGCGGGATCCAGCAACGCGAGGCTCGCATCGGGCAGGACGCCCTGCGTCATCTGCGTCGCGGCCGTCGGCGCGAGGCAGTTGACCCTGATGCCGTAGCGCTCGCCCTCGATCGCGAGGGTCTGCATCAGCCCGACGAGCGCCATCTTCGCCGCTCCGTAATTGGCCTGGCCGAAGTTGCCGTACAGACCCGACGACGAGGTCGTCAAGACGATGCGGCCGTAGCGCTGCGCGCGCATCGGCTCCCACACCGCCTTGCTGCAGATCACCGAACCCATCAGGTGCACTTCGAGCACGAGCCGGAATTCCTCGAGGCTCATCTTGGCGAAGCTTTTGTCGCGCAGGATCCCGGCGTTGTTGACCAGGATGTCGACGCGGCCCCACTGCGCGATCGCGCGACCCACCATCGCCTCGACCGCGGCCTGATCGGTGACGGAGGCGGCGATCGCGAGCGCCGTGCCGCCGCTGGCTGTGATTTCGTCGGCGACGCGCCCGGCGGGCCCCTCGGCCTGGTCGTTCACGATCACGCGGGCACCCTGGCGCGCCAGGAACAGCGCGTGCTCGCGGCCGAGGCCGCCCCCGGCGCCGGTGACGATTGCAATGCGTCCTTCGAGTGACATAGCCGCTGATTCTCGCAAGATCTCCTGCCGGCGGCCAGCGCCGCCGCGGGCATGGCTCAGCGCGCGCGGATCTCGAAACAACGGTGGATGTGGGGATTGCGCGCGAAATCCTCGGGAATCGTCGCCGCGCTGATGTCCTCGACGACGTAGATGTCGGCGAGCGCCGGCTCCAGGCGGAACTTCTGCGCATTGGTCGAGAACACCAGCAGGCCGCCCGGCGCGAGCACGCCCATGCAGGCCTCGATCAGTACCGGGTGATCGCGCTGCACGTCGTGCACGCCCTGCATGCGCTTCGAATTCGAGAAGGTCGGCGGATCGAGGAAGATCAGGTCGAAGCGTTCGTTGAGTCGCGCGGCCTCGGCCAGCCACTCGCGGCAGTCGGCCTGCACGAAGCGGTGCTGGCGGCCGGTCAGCGCGTTCAGCGCGAGATTCTCGCGTGCCCAGTCGAGATAGGTGCGCGACAGGTCGACGCTGGTCGTCGCGCGCGCGCGGCCGGCCGCCGCGTACACGGTCGCGCTGCCGGTATAGGCGAACAGGTTCAGGAAGCGGCGGCGCGCTGCCGCGGCGCGCAGGCGCGCACGCGTGATGCGGTGATCGAGGAAGAGCCCGGTGTCGAGATAGTCGGTGAAGTTCACGCGCAGCCTCAGGCCCGCCTCGGCGACCACGTGGAACTCGCCCTGCCCCGCCTCCTTCGCATACTGCTGCCCGCGCGCCATGCGCCGGCGCATGCGCACATGGATCCGGTCGACCGGCAGCCCGAGGACTTCGGGCAGCACCGAGAGTGCCTCGCCGCGGCGGCGGCGCACCGCCTCGAGCTCGATTTCACGAGGTGCAGCGTACTCCTGCACATACGCCCAGCGCGTCGGCGAGTCAGCCGCGGTGTACAGGTCGATCGCGAACGCGTACTCCGGCATGTCCGCGTCGTACACGCGATAGCAGGTCACGCCCGACTTCGCCGCCCAGTCGCCGAGCCGCTTCGCGTTCTTCGCGAGCCGGTTCGCGAACATGCGCGCGCCGGGTGTGTCGCGCAGCGCCGGGTCGATCGGCGAGCTGCGCGGGCGGCGAAAGTCATGCCGGCTCGCCGGCTCCACGTCGAAGCGCAGCAGGCGGCATTCGATCGCGCCGTTCCAGACCGTGTGCGTGCGCGCCGCGCGCAGGCCCATCTCGAGGCCCAGCTGCGGTGCGCCGGTGATCACCGCCGCGCGCCAGCCGGTGAAATGCTCGCGCAGTACGGCGCCGAGCTCGCGGTGCAGCGCGCGCGCCGACTCCTGGTCCTCGAGGCGCACGCCATAGGGCGGGTTCGTGCAGAGCAGTCCGCGCGGCGCCACCGGCCGCGCCGCGGCGAGCGGCGCCTGAGTGAAGGCTACCCATTCGGCGACGCCGGCCCGACGCGCATTGTCGTCGGCGGCACGGATCGCGCGCACATCGATGTCGCTGCCGCGCAGACGCGGCTCCGCGCCCTGCTCGGGTGTCCGGATGCGCGCACGCGCAGCCGCGCGCAACCGCTCCCACAGCGCGGCATCGTGGCCGCGCCAGCCGGTGAAACCGAAATAGTCGCGTTCGAGGTTCGGGGCCCGGCCCGCCGCGATCAGCGCCGCTTCGATCACGATCGTGCCCGAGCCGCACATCGGATCGAGCAATGCCGCGCCCTCGGCGGCCAGTTGCGGCCAGCCGGCGCGCAGCAGGATGCCGGCCGCGACGTTCTCGCGCAGCGGCGCTTCGCCGGCCACGGTGCGATAGCCGCGCCGGTGCAAACCCTCGCCCGCCAGATCGATCGACACGGTCACGTCCGCGCCGTTCGCATGCGCATGCACGCGCACCGAAGGCCGTGTGAGCGCGACGTCCGGCCGCTGGCCGAAGCGTTCGCGCAGCGGGTCACAGATCGCATCCTTCACGCGCTGCGCGCCGTAACGCGTGTGGTGGATCGCCGGGTGGCGGCCGCTGAAATCGCAGGCGAGCGTGCCAGCGGGATCCACGTGCTCGTGCCAGGGCAGCGCGCGCAAGGCCGCGTACAGCTCATCGGCACTCGCCGCGCGCACTCGCGCAACTTCGAGATAGACGCGACTCGCGAGGCGCGATTCGAGGCAGGCGCGGTAGGCGACCTCGAGCGGCCCCGTGAAGTCGACGCCGAGGGCGCGCTCGCGCACTTCCTGTGCGCCGAGACCGGCGAGCTCGGCCGCGAGCAGGTCGCCGAAGCCGCGCGGGGCGCTCGCGAGGAAGCGCATCACGTGCGCGGCGGCCAGGGCACGACGCCGCGCGGCCGCGCCGCGAGGAAGCGCGCGAGCAGGCGGTAGGTGTCGACGTCGAATCCTTCGTCGCCACCGGCGGCCGGTTCCAGCGCCGGCGGCGGCCCGTCGCCGGTCTCGTCACGCCTGACGGTGCCGAGATAACGCCAGCCGTCGATCACGTGCCACTGCTCGCGACCGCCGAATGCGCGCTCGTCGATCGCGACGGCGCCATCGAACGGCCAGGGCTTCAGACGCTGCGCCGCGAACGCGAGCTTGCTGCGCGCAAGGTGGTGCGCCGGCGTCTCGGCGCCGACGCAGGCCCCGTGGCAGCGCTGCAGCTGATAGGCGATGCAGGAGCCCTCGCCGCTCTCGAGACCGAGCACGCGCGCGCACAGCCCGTGCTCGCGGGCGAGCTGTTCGAGCGCGCGGCGCGCCTCGCGCTCACTGCGATAGAGCCCGAAGCAGTCGCCGTCGGGCCAGCCGTCCGCGAGCGAGATGAGCTGCGGCGTCGCGGACTCATCACCGAACTGCCAGCTGAGCGCCTCCTCGCCGGCGGCGCGCCGCCGCCGTCCTTCGGCCGCGCCGGGCTCGCGCACGCCCTGGGCTCCGAGCAGCAGCGCACCGAGTGTCGGCGGCAGCCGCGGAGGCAACTGCGCGCGGCGCGTCACCGCGGCGAGCGCCGCTTCGAGTTCCCCGGGCGGCCAGTTCGCGCGCAGCAGCCGCCAGAACTGCCACAGCGCCATCGCATCCGGCAGCGCGCGGTGGCGCGCCGCGCAAGGCAAATCGTGATGAGCGATCAGCGCATCGAGATTGTGGCGCGGCATCTGCGGATAGAAGCGCCGTGAGAGCTTGACCGTGCAGGCGACGCGCGCATCGAACAGCCGCCCCGCGCGCTGCAGCTCGTTGCGCACGAAGCCGTAGTCGAAGCGCGCGTTGTGGGCGACGAACAGGCGCCCCTCGAGGCGCATCGCGAGCTCGCCGCCGATCGCACGGAACGGCGGCGCATCGCCGAGCGCCGCCGGATCGATGCCGGTCAGGCGCTGGATCGCGGGCGGCAGGCGCGTGCCGGGATCGACGAGCGTGGTCCACGACTCCTCGATCGCCTCGCCGCGCGCCAGCACGACGCCGATCTCGATGATGCGGTGGTACAGCGGATGCCCGCCGGTCGTCTCGACGTCGACGAACGCAAGCGGCGCGTCGAGCAATGCCGTCACGTCAGGTCGAGCCAGGTCGTCTTCAGTTCGGTGTACTTGTCGAACGCGTGCAGCGACTTGTCGCGGCCGAAACCCGACTGGCGATAGCCGCCGAACGGCACGGTGATGTCGTCGGCGTCATAGCAGTTCACGTACACGACGCCGGCCCGCAGCGCGCGCGCGACGCGGTGCGCGGTGCGCACGTCTCGGGTCCAGACCGCGGCGGCGAGGCCGTACTCGACGTCGTTCGCGATCTCGACGGCCTCCTCGACCGTGTCGAAGGTGAGCGTCGCGAGCACCGGCCCGAAGATCTCCTCGCGCGCGATGCGCATGCCGCGCTCGACGCCGTCGAACACGGTCGGCTCGACGAACCAGCCGCCGCTCGACTCGCGCGCACGGCTGCCGCCGAAGGCGAGCTTCGCGCCCTCGTCGCGGCCCGCGTCGATGTAGCCGAGCACGCGCCGCAGCTGCGTCTCGTCGACGATCGCGCCGAGCTTCGTCGCCGGGTCGAGCGGATCGCCCGGCTGCATCGTGCGGCCGATGGCCTGTACCTTCTCGAGCACCGCGTCGCGCGCGGCGCGCTGCACGAGCAGCCGCGAACCGGCCGAGCACATCTCGCCCTGGTTGTAGAAGATCGCATAGGCCGCAGCGGTCGCCGCGCGCTCGAGGTCCGGGTAGTCGGCGAGCACGATGTTCGGCGATTTGCCGCCGCACTCGAGCGATACGCGCTTCAGGTTCGATTGCGCGGCGTACTGCATCACGAGCTTGCCGGTCGCGGTCGAGCCGGTGAACGCGATCGCATCGACACCCATCGATAGCGCGAGCGCCTTGCCGGCGGTATGGCCGAACCCCGGCACCACGTTGAACACACCCGGCGGCAGGCCCGCCTCGACGGCGAGCTGCGCGACGCGGATTGCCGTCAGCGGCGATTTCTCGGACGGCTTCAGCACCAGCGAATTGCCCGCGGCGAGCACCGGGCCGATCTTCCAGGCCGCCATGATCAGCGGGAAATTCCACGGCACGATCGCGCCGACGACGCCGACCGGCTCGCGGGTGATCAGCGCGAGCGCATCGGGGCCGGTGGGCGCGACCTCGTCGTAGATCTTGTCGATCGCCTCGGCATACCACTGGATGCAGCGCGCCGCGGCCGGAATGTCCACCTTCAGGCTGTCGGTGATCGGCTTGCCGACGTCGAGCGTCTCGAGCAGCGCCAGTTCCTCGCGATGCTCGAGGATCAGCTGCGCGAACTTCGCCAGCACCTTCTTGCGGTGCCCGGGCCTCGTCGCCGACCACACGCCCTTGCGGAACGCCGCGCGCGCACCGGCCACCGCGCGTTCGATGTCGGCCGCGTCGCCCGCGGCGACGCGGCCGAGCAGCTGGCCGGTCGCCGGGTTCAGGCTGTCGAAGCGCGCGCCGGACAGCGCCTCGACATGGGCGCCGTCGATGAACGCGCGGGTTTCGGGCCGCAGGCTCGCGGCGCGCTGCTGCCAGTCGATCGGGGGTTTGGCTGCGGACATGACGACCTCAGAACGTGGGTGGCGCACTCGCGCTGATGATCTCACAGGGCTCGCGACCGACGTTGCGGAAGCGGTGCGGGATCGTGCTCGAGAAATAATAGGCCTCGCCGGGCCCGAGGACACGGCTGCCGGCGCCGACGGTGAGCTCGATGCGCCCGCGGACCACGACGCCGCCCTCCTCGCCGCGGTGCGTGAGCGCATCGTCGCCGGTTGCCGCGCCCGGCGCGTAGCGCTCGTGCAGGATCGAGAGCTGGCGCGCCGCGCGCTGCGCGGCAACCAGTCGCAGCGAGACGTCGCCGCTGCCGATCTCGACCAGCTCGTCGTCGCCGTAGAAGACCTGCGGCGCCGCCTCGATGTCGAGCGTGAAGAACTCGGCCAGCGACATCGGCACGCCGTCGAGCACTTTCTTCAGCGAGCCGACCGAGGGGCTGACGCGATTCTGCTCGATCAGCGAAATGAGGCCGTTGGTCACGCCGGCGCGGCGCGCGAGTTCGCGCTGCGAGAGGCCGTAAATGGCGCGCACGCCGCGCAGCCGGGCGCCGACATCGATGCTCATGGGTCCCGCCTGTTTAGCATCATGGACAACAGGGACCAAATCTCGGCCCATGTCGCGATGTGTGTCAACTTTCCTTATCATCGTGGCCATGAGCGCCCAACCCGATCTCGATGCCCTGTGGATGCCGTTCACGGCCAACCGCCAGTTCAAGCAGGCCCCGCGGCTGCTCGCGCGCGCCAAAGGCATGGAGTATTTCACCGCCGATGGCCGGCGCGTGCTCGACGGCGCCGCGGGCCTCTGGTGCGTCAACGCCGGCCATGGCCGCGAGGAGATCGCCGCCGCCGTCGCACGCCAGCTCGAGACGCTGGATTACGCGCCGCCGTTCCAGATGGGCCACGGCCCCGGCTTCGAACTCGCGACACGGCTCGCCGCGATCTGCCCGCCGGGCCTCGACCGGATCTTCTTCACGAACTCGGGCTCGGAGTCGGTCGACACGGCGCTCAAGATCGCGCTCGCCTACCACCGCCTGCGCGGCGAGGGCACGCGCACGCGCCTGATCGGCCGCGAGCGCGGCTACCACGGCGTCGGCTTCGGCGGCATCACGGTCGGCGGCATCGTCGCCAACCGCCGGACCTGGTCCGCGAACCTGATCCCCGGCGCCGATCACCTGCCGCACACGCATGACCTCGCGCGCAATGCCTGGTCGCGCGGCCAGCCGGCGCACGGCGCCGAACTCGCGGACGATCTCGAGCGGCTGATCGCGCTGCACGACGCATCGACGATCGCCGCGGTGATCGTCGAGCCGGTCGCGGGCTCGACCGGCGTGCTGCTGCCGCCGAAGGGCTATCTGGAGCGGCTGCGCGCGATCTGCGACGCGCACGGCATCCTGCTGATCTTCGATGAGGTGATCACCGGCTTCGGCCGCACCGGCGCGCCGTTCGCGTCACAGGAATTCGGCGTGACGCCCGACCTGATCACGATGGCGAAGGGCCTGACCAACGGCTGCGTGCCGATGGGCGCGGTCGCGGTGAAGCAGGCGATCCACGATGCCTTCATGCAGGGACCGCCGGGCGTGATCGAGCTGTTCCACGGCTACACCTATTCGGCACATCCGGTCGCCTGCGCGGCCGGCCTCGCGACGCTCGATATCTACCGGCGCGAAGGCCTGCTCACTCGCGCGAAGGAACTGTCGAAGCGCTGGGAGGATGCGGTGCACGGCCTGCGCGGCCGGCCGCATGTGATCGACACGCGCAACTACGGGCTGATCGCCGGCATCGAATTCGAGCCGATCCCCGGCAAGCCGGGGGCGCGGGCTTTCGATATCTTCCTGAAATGCTTCGAGCGCGGCCTGCTGGTGCGCACGACCGGCGACATCCTGGCGCTGTCGCCACCGCTGATCATCGAGCCGCGGCACATCGACGAAATGTTCGGCATCCTCGCCGACGTGCTCTGAGCCTGCGCCGGGCATCCGCCCGGTGCAGCGCGCGAAAGGTGCCGGGTCGCGACGACCCGGCGCCGGTTCCTCACTTGCCCCAGGGCAGCGTGGTGCTCACCGAGAACAGCACCCGGCCTTCGTTGTTGAACACGTCGTCGGTGATCTTGTCCTCACCGCTGTTGTCCGTGCCCGTGAACTTCAGCTCGAGCGTGAACTGGCCGACGTTGACGCCGACCGCCGCGCTGTAGTCGAGGTACTCGAAGCCGTCGAACGCGTCGCCGTAGTTGTAGCCGGCGTGCAGCGCCAGGTAGAAGTTCTGCGGCAGCTCGAACGTGTAGTTCGCCTCGGTGTAGAGCGCATCGTTCGAACCGTCGTATTCGATCGCATACCACTGCTTGAGCTCGAGGCCCTTGTAGTTGATGCCGGCCCACAGCTCCGGATAGGCGTCGATCTTCACCTTGGTCGCCGAGTTGCTCGAACCGGGATAGGTGTACCAGACGACGCCGGCCGTCCAGCCCGTATCGTCGTTGATCGTCCCGTCGTAGCCCGCGTACAGATCGACTTCGAGCGAGCCGTCGACGTCGCTGCCGTAGTCGATGTTGCTCGCCCACGCACCCACGTAGAAGCCCGTTTCGCCGAAGGCGTAGTCGAGGCTCGCCTGCAGCGCCGGATCCTTCGCGCTCAGCGACACGCCGCGAAAGTCGTAATCCGAGGTCGCCGTGACCGTGGAGCTGAACTGTGCTTGTGCCGCGCCCGCAACACCCAGCAGCCCGACGAGCAGGATGGTTCTCTTGAGGCGATTCATGAGTCCTCCGTTGATGTGAGATGCACCCACCCGCTCAAGCAACCCTCGTGCCAGCGAAAGTGGGTCATAGACCCGTGCGCGGCGGATTATACGCACCAGTCAGGTGCCAGGCATGAATATCGCGTATATCTTGGTGCAATCCTCGAGCACGGCCCAGGTGCCGGAGTAGCCCGCCGGCACGACGAAGGCATCGCCCGGACCGAAGCTTTGCCGCACCCCCGACTCGCTGACGAGTTCGACCCTTCCCGCCGTCAGCACGCACAGCTCGCACTCGGTGTATCGCACACGCCACACTCCGCGCGTGCTCGACCAGTGGCCGGCGTGGAACGATTCGCCGGCATCCGAGTATGCGTTCCAGGCCTTCTGTACCGGATCGCCGGCGAGCAGCCGGTCGGCGGGCGGGCGCGAGCTCTCGCCCTCGCCGGCCATTACCACGGGAATGATTTCGGTGCTCATCAGTAGTTCGCGCGCCGGGCGGCGTCCTCGTGCAGGCGAAGGAGAAAGGCACGGACGGCCGGGGCGGCGTCCGCGGGAGCCATCATGCGCTGCTCGACCAGCACGCCGGCGATGTCCGCGAGCGAGCGCCGGCCATCGATCAGCGACAGCAGGAAGGCATGGATGCGCGTCGCGGCCGCATGCGCCGCCAGCTCGGGCGGCAGCGGCACCGGCAACGTGGCATCGAGCAGGTGCGGCGGCAGCAGGTCCGGCGCGGCAGGCTCGGTCGCGGCCGAGTGGCGGCGCGCGCACCAGGCGACCGTCGACTCGATGCGCGCATGGCGGCTCGCCGGCGAGCGCATGTACGGCAGTTCGGCCTCGCGCACGACGGGCGGCGCGAATCCGCACTGCTGCACGACCTGCAGCGCTTCCTCGAGACTCAGCTGCTCCGCACGCTGCGCGCTCGCGAAGGCGATCGAGCCGAGGTTCAGCCAGCGCCCACCGTCCGCGAGCAGCCCGTTGACGCGCGCGGCGAGCAGCGTGAACGGCGCCTCGACGATGTCGATGAACCATGGCGTGACGACCACGTCGAAAGTGCCCGGCTCGAACGGCGCATGCAGCGCGTCGCCGGCGATCAGGTGCAGGCGCTCGTCGGCGGGCGCGGGTGCGCGCAGCGTGCGCAGCCGCGCGTGATCGGCGATCCCGCGCGGTGCGATCGGGAACTCATACAACTCGAGGCTGCGACCTGCGTACATCTCGCGCGCGACCGCGAGCAGCAGCGGGTTGATGTCCATCGCGAACGTGAGCGCGGGTTGCTGCGCGCGATGCAGGTCGTAGGCCAGCCGGCCCGCGCCGGCACCGAGCACCAGGACGCGCTCGCCGGCCAGCCCGGCATCGATCACCGAGGTGAGCAGCGCGAGCGAGGCCTGGTTCTCGTCGTCACCCCACGCCCAGTCGCGATGGATGTTGGCGTAATAATTCGTGAGCCCCTGGGAGCCGGGCAGCCGCGTGCGCAGCGCCTGCAGCGTATCGTGCGATGCGACCGCCGTACCAGTCCCGAAAGGCTCCAGTAACCCTGCGAGCCGGTCGGCGTGATCGCGGTACGCCGCCTCGAGCAAGCCAAGACGTTCACGGGTCCGCGAAGAGACATCCGCGGTGATTGCTGCGCCACACGCGGCGGCCTCGCGCCGCAGCTCACCGAGCAGCAACGTGAGGCGTGCGCGCCACGCGGCCGTGGTGCCCCGGGGATCGGCAAACAGCCATGGCAGGCCGCCGGGCATCGGGTATCCGGCGCTGCATTGTTCGCAGACATGCCCGCCGTGCCCGGCGCGCAACCGGCCCCGTTGGCACTTCGGGCACCGCAATACAACTTTTAGCACACAAGCTGCTCCTGTTCGGGTACGCTATCGTGCCATGGCAAGACGACGGGGGCGCCCCAAAGCGAACGGGCTGGCGTTACATCACCGCCTGTACATGATGCTGCACCAGCAGCTGACAGACGGCACGATAGCGCCGGGGGCCGCACTGCCCAGCGAGCCCGACCTCGCCCGCTCGACCAATCTGTCGCGCACCACGGTGCGGCGCGCGCTCGCCCGCCTCGCCGAGGAGGGCATGATCGAGCGCCGCCACGGCAGCGGCACCTATGCCACGGTCCAGGGCGCGGCGCGCGCCACGGCCTCGGCGACCGTCGACTACCGCGGGCTGCTGAAGGATCTGCGCACGATGGCGCAGAGCACCAAGGCCCGCCTGCTGCAGTATGCGGTGATCTCGACGCCGCCACGGATCCTCGCCGCGAGCCCCGAGCTCGGGGCGCGCGTGCTGTTCATGCAGCGCACTCGCATCTACCGCGGCAAGCCGTTCGTCGTCATCAGCCATTACGTGCCCGAGCGGCTCGCGAAGCGACTGCCGAAGTCGCGCCTGCGCTCGATCCCGACGGTGCTGCTGTTCGAGAAGATCGGCCTGATCCCGTCGATCGGCGACCAGGAAATCACCGCGATCGCCGCCGACCACATCTTCTCGCGCGAGCTGTCGGTGAACATCGGTGCACCGCTGCTCGCGATCCGCCGCTCGGTGCGCGACCGCCACGGCACGCTGCTCGAATACCACGAGGCGTTCTACGACCCGGAGCTGTACACGGTGCAGATGCAGGTGCATCGCGAGCGGGTCGGCAAACGGGGCATGCGCTGGCGCCCCACCCGCTAGACTCACCGCGATGACACGCTCGTCGCTGCTGCAGGATGCGGCGCGCCGCGCCGCCCGCTACCTCGACGGCCTCGGTTCTCGGCCGGTCGCACCGCGCCCCGAAGCACTCGCCCGCCTCGCCGCGCTCGACACGCCGATGCCCGCCGGTCCGGTCGATCCGGCCGCCGTGCTGGCGCAGCTCGACGAGCTGGTCGGACCCGCGACGATGGCGATGGCCGGGCCGCGGTTCTTCGGTTTCGTGATCGGCGGCGCGCTGCCGGTCACGGTGGCCGCCAACTGGCTCGCGACGGCCTGGGACCAGAACGCGGCACTCGCGACCGTGACGCCCGGCGTGGCGCAGGTCGAGGCCGTGGCCCTGCGCTGGCTGGTCGATCTGTTCGGCCTGCCGGACTCGACCGAGGGCGCGTTCGTGACCGGCGCGACGATGGCGAACTTCACCGCGCTCGCGGCGGCGCGCCATCGGGTACTGACGCGCGCCGGCTGGCCGGTCGAAGCCGAAGGACTGTTCGGCGCACCACCGATCACCGTGATCGTCGGCGAAGAGGCCCACCCGACGCTGCTCAAGTCGCTCGGCCTGCTCGGGCTCGGACGCCGGCGGCTCGTGCGCGTGCCGGTCGACGGCCAGGGGCGCATGCGCGCGGATCGCCTGCCGCGCATCGGGGGCCCGACGATCCTGTGCCTGCAGGCCGGCAATCTGAACACCGGCGCGTTCGATCCGCTCGCCGAGCTCTGCGCGCCAGCGCACGCCGCGGGCGCCTGGGTCCATGTCGACGGCGCCTTCGGTCTCTGGGCGCGCGCCTCGGCGCAGCTCGCACCGCTCGCCACGGGCCTCGAGCTGGCCGATTCCTGGGCCACCGATGCGCACAAATGGCTCAACGTGCCTTACGACAGCGGCATCGCTTTCGTGCGCGAGCCGGGCGTGCTGCCCGCCGCGATGGCGATCAGCGCCGAATACCTGCCGGCCGGTGACGGTGCGCGCAACCCGGCCGACTTCACGCCCGAGCTGTCGCGCCGCGCGCGCGGCGTCGACGTGTGGGCCGCGCTCGCGTCGCTCGGCACGAGCGGCATCGCCGAAATGCTCGAACGCAACTGCCGCGGTGCGCGCCGTTTCGCCGCCGGTCTCGCGGCGGCGGGCCACGAAATCCTCAACGACGTCGTGCTGAACCAGGTCCTCGTGTCCTTCGGCACGCCGGAAGTCACCGAACGCGTGATCGCCGCCGTGCAGGCCGACGGCACCTGCTGGTGCGGCCGCACCGAATGGCAGGGCCGCACCGCATTGCGCATCAGCGTGTGCTCGTGGGCGACGACCGATGCCGACGTCGAGCTCAGCCTCGAGGCGCTGCTGCGGTCGGCCGGTGCCACTCGCGATCCAGGCGCCCCGACGCCAGCCAGAACAGCGCGCCGCTGAGCAGGTAGAAGCTGCTCGCGACCAGGATCGCGTAGCGCAGCGCATCGATGCCGAAGCGTGGCGCCAGGAAATCCGACAGCGCACCGACGAACAGCGTGCCGCCGCCGATGCCGACCAGGTTGATGATGAACAGGAAGATGGCCGAGGCCGTCGCCCGCATCTGCGGCGCGACCAGGTGCTGCAGGGCCGAGTAGGTCGGGCCGGTCCAGCTCGCGCCCAGCGTCATCGGCACGCTGAACATCAGGAACGCGGCGAGCAACGACGGCGCCAGCACGCCGATCGCCAGGAACGGCGCGATCGCGGCGATCAGGATGCCCGGCACGATGCCGTAGGCTGCTTTGCGCCGAGTGCCGAGCCGGTCGCCGAGCCAGCCGCCGAGCCAGATACCGACGATGCCGAAAACCAGCGTGCCGATACCGACGAGCCATGCGGTCTGCGCCAGCGTCAGGCCGTGGCTGCGGATGAAGAAAGACGGCGTCCAGAACAGCAGCCCGTAGCCGACGATCGACGAGCTCGAGGCGGCGAAGGCGAGAAGGAAGAACGACGGCTTGCGCGCGAGCACGCGCAGCACGTCGCCGAACGAAGTCTGCGGCCCGGTCACGACCGGGCCGTCGTAGCCACCGCGCACCGGCTCGCGCACCGTGAGGCGGAAGATCGGTGTCAGCGCCAGGCCGGCGATGCCGACCGACAGGAAGGCGATGCGCCAGTCCACGGCGCTCGCGACCAGCCCGCCGAGCAGCGTACCGAGGCCGCTGCCGATCGGGATGCCGAACGAGAACACCGCGAGCGCGCGCGCACGCTGCTGCGGCGGGAAGTAGTCGCTGACGAGCGCGAAAGCGGGCGCGACGCCGCCGGCTTCACCGACCCCGACGCCGATGCGCGCGGCCAGCAGCTGCACGAACGACGCTGCCTGTCCGCACAGCGCCGTGAAGCCGCTCCACAGCGCGAGCGCGGCGGTCATGATCCAGGTGCGGCTGCGCCGGTCGGCGAGCCGCGCGACCGGAATGCCGAGCACGGTATAGAACAGCGCGAACGCCGTGCCGCTCATCAGCCCGAGCTGCGTGTCGGTCAGGCCGAGGTCGCGCTTGATCGGCTCGGCGAGGATGCCGACGATCACCCGATCGATGAAGTTGAACGTGTAGACGACGACCAGGATGGCAAGGACGTAGACCCGGTACGCGGTGCTCATCGGCCCGATCATGGCATATGCGCGATCGGGGGTCCTCCCCGTAGAATTGGCGCCGATGAGAACCGTCACGGCCACCCGCTATGTCACGCCGCTGCGCGAGGGCGGCTCGCTGCCCGCGATCGTCGAGGCGGATGACGAGGGGCTGTACGTGCTCAAGTTCCGCGGCGCGGGCCAGGGCGTCAACGCACTGGTCGCGGAGCTGATCGCCGGAGAGATCGGGCGCGCCGCGGGCCTGCCGGTGCCGGAGATCGTGTTCGTCCACGTCGATGCCGAACTCGCCCGCACCGAGCCCGATCCGGAAATCCAGGACCTGATCCTCGCCAGCGCCGGACTCAATCTCGGCTTCGACTACCTGCCGGGCGCGGTGATGTTCGATCCGGTCGCCTGGCAACCGGATGGTGGGCTGGCCTCCGACATCGTGTGGTTCGATGCCTTCGTGATGAACGTCGATCGCACGGCGCGCAATGCGAACCTGCTCGTCTGGCACCGTCAGCTGTGGCTGATCGACCATGGCGCGGCGCTCTATTTCCAGCATGACTGGCAGGGCGGCGCCGAGCGCAGCCGCGATCCGTTCCCGCGGATCCGCGACCACGTGCTGCTGCCGTTCGCCGACCAGCTGCCGGCGGCCGATGCCAGGCTGCGCACCCGCCTGACGGCAGCCGCCTGCGCACAGGCCGTCGAACTCGTGCCGGAGGCCTGGCTGCCCGCGGGCCCGCGGCGCCGGGGATTCGCCGAATTCCTGGCACAGCGGCTCGAGTCATCGGCCACATTCGTGCAGGAGGCCGTGCGTGCACGATCCCGGCTCATATGACTACGCGGTGATCCGCGTGGTCCCGCGGGTCGAGCGCGAGGAGTTCGTCAACGCGGGCATCATCGTGCTGTGCAGCGCGCGCGACTTCCTCGAGGCGCGCATCGAGCTCGACGAGCCGCGATTGCTGGCGCTGGCGCCCGGTGCCGACCTCGAGTCGATCCACCGCCATCTCGCGAGCATTCCGGTCATCTGCCGCGGCGGCGATGGCGCGGGCCCGATCGGCCGCCTGTCGGCGCGCGAGCGTTTCGACTGGCTGGTCGCACCGCGCAGCACCGTCATCCAGACGTCGGTCGTGCACACCGGACGCTGCACCGATCCGGCCGCAGTCATCGAGCGACTGCTCGACACGATGGTGAGGGCGGCGAAATGACCGGTTCGATCGCGATACGGCGCGCGACGATCGGTGATGCGTTCAGACTGAGCGACATCGGCGGCGCGACCTTCACCGAGACCTTCGGTCATCTCTATCCGCCGGCGGATCTCGCGGCGTTCCTGCAGGGCGCGCATGCGCCGGATGCGTGGACCCGGCGGCTGCACGACCCGCATGTCGCGGTGTGGCTCGTCGAGGACGCCGACGGCACGACGGTCGCGTACGCCAGCGCCGGCCCCTGCAAGCTGCCGGTCGCCGATCTCGAATCGAACGCCGGCGAGCTGTTCCAGCTCTATGTGCGCGGCACGCACCATGGGCGGCAGATCGGCTCGCGCCTGCTCGGTACCGCGATCGCCTGGCTCGAGGGCCACGGCTTCGATCCGCTCTACGTCGGCGTGTGGAGCGGCAATCACGGCGCACAACGGCTGTACGCGCGCTGCGGCTTCACGCCCCATGGCGAGTACGAGTTCCCGGTAGGCGGCCAGCGCGACCGCGAATTCATCCTGAGGCGCGCATGAGGGGCCCGCAGGTCACGCCCTTCCATGCCGGCGCGATCGCGCGGCGCGGCGCGGCGCGGCTGCGCGCCGGGCTGCCCTTCATCCCGATGCACTTCGGCCAGCCCTCGGCCGGCGCGCCGGCGGCCGCGATCGCCGCGGCACATCGCGCGCTCGACCGCGACGCGCTCGGTTACGACGAGCTCGTCGAGCTGCGCGAGCGCATCGCCGCGTACTACGCCGACACGCACGGCCTCGCGATCGCGCCCGAACGCGTGCTGCTGACCGCGGGCGCCAGCGCCGGGCTGGTCGCGGCCTATGCCGCGATGTTCCGCCCCGGCGATCGCGTCGCGCTGCTGCGCCCCGGCTATCCCGCCTACCGCAACACGCTGTGCGCGATGCGGCTCGAACCTGTGGAGATCCGCTGCGGCGCGGAGCAGCACTACCGCCCCACGCCCGCGCAGATCGAGGCGCTCGATCCTGCGCCCGAGGGCATCCTGCTCGCGAGCCCGGCCAATCCGACCGGCGCGATGCTCGATGCCCCCTTGCTGACCGCGCTGCTCGCGAGCTGCCGCGCGCGCCGCATCCGCGTGATCTCCGACGAGATCTACCATGGCGTCGGCTACGGGGCGCCGTTCGTCAGCGCGCTCGAGATCGACCCGGACGCGGTCGTCATCAACAGCTTCTCGAAGCTCTACCGCATGCCCGGCTGGCGGCTCGGCTGGATGATCGTGCCCCCCGCGTGGGCAGAGCAGATCCACGTCTACCTGACCAACATGTTCCTGACGCCGTCGACGCTCGCGCAACATGCCGCGCTCGCCGCGATGGATGCCCGTGAGGACCTCGAGCACTGGGTGGCGATCTACGGGCGAAATCGCGCGCGCCTGATCGACGGGCTCGCGGCGCTCGGCATCACGCGCCTGCTGCCGCCCGATGGCGCGTTCTACCTGTATGCCGACGTCGGCCACCTGACGCAGGACAGCATGCAGTTCTGCCTGCGCGCGGTCGACGAAATCGGGGTCGGCCTCGCGCCCGGCATCGACTTCGACCCCGACGAGGGGCACCGCTTCGTGCGCTTCTCGTTCGCGGTCACACCCGCGGAAATCGACCGCGCGCTCGAACTGCTCGCCGGCTGGCTGCCGCGCTGATACGCCGGCCGCAGGTCGCAGGTCGCGCGACATCGCCGGCGATCACTTCCTCATCAGTTCCCGCAGCCCGCCGGCAATCAGCGTCGAGACATCGTAGAGCGCGCGCGCGAGCTGCAGGCCGCCCGGCGTGGCGAGGTACCGCGGCTCCCACACCGGCGCGAATTTCTCCTTGTAGCGGCGCAGGCCCTCGAAGTTGTAGAAGGCCTCGCCGTGGCGGTAGAGAAAATCGCCCATGCGGTGCCACAGCGGCGCGAGACTGCGCGCCTCGAGGCCCGACAGCGGCGCCATGCCGAGATTGAACCACCGGTAGCCCTGCTCGCGGGCCCACAGCATCAGCTCCACGAACAGGTAATCCATCGTGCCGGCGGGCGCGTCGCGGCCGAAACGCATCAGGTCGATCGACAGCTCCTCGCGCGTCGCGGTCGGCCACAGGTTCGCGAACGCGACCACACGGCCATCGATGCGCACGACCGCAAGCGGGAAACGGCACAGGTATTCCTCGGCGAACGCGCCGAGCGAGAAGCCCTTCTCGGCGGTCGCCTTCGATTCGAGCCAGTCCGCCGAGACTGCGCGCAGGGCCGGCAACAGCGGCCCGAATCCGCCGGCCGGCAGCACCTCGAAGCTCGAGCCGCTGCGCCCGGCCCGGCTGCGCGCGTGGCGCAGCTCGGAGCGCGCGCTGCCCTGCAGGTTGAAATCCGTGAGCGCGACCCGCGCCTCCTCGCCGATCTTGGCCAGCGACAGGCCGAGATCCACGTACAGCGGCAGGTTCGCGGCGCTCACCTGGTAGAACACTGCGCTGCCGCCGTGCCGGTCGACCAGCTCGCGGAAGGTCCAGACGAGATCCTCGCGCTGCGCCGGTGCGCCGACCGGATCGCCGAGCGCGATCCAGCTGCGCCCCGCGACCTGGTACATCAGGAAGGCGTCAGCCGTGTCGTGAAAGAGGATCCGCTTGTCGCCGATCAGCGCGGCGTTGGCGAGACTCGTATCGGCCTGGCGCAACGCGGCGTCGATGCGCGCGACGTCGTTCGCCTGCGGGACGTGCGGCTCGGCCGGCGCCGGTCGCAGCAGGCTCGATGCGACCAGCGCGGCGAGCAGCACGATCACCGCGAGCGAGGCGCGCAGCATGCGCGGCGCATCGCCGTGCATCGCGAAGGTCCACCACAGGTCGTGCGAATAAGGCACGTGGCGGTTCGCGAACAGCCCGACCCACAGCGACAGCGCGACGATGATCGCGATGCTCGCGAGCCAGCCCGGCGTGAAACGCTGGCTCATCAGCGAGGCCGGACGATGGAACGCGGGCCGTGACAGGTAGGTGACGAGCAGCACGAGGCCGAGGAAGGCGGCTTCCTCGTAATCGAAACCCTTCAGCAGCGAGGCGGCGATGCCGGCGGCGAGCAGGCCGCAGGTCAGATGCCAGGCCGCGTTCAGGCGCAGGAACAGTCCGCGCGCGAGCACCAGCAGGCCCACGCCGAGCACGCTGCCGGCCAGATGCGACAGCTCGAGCAGCGGCAACGGCACGATCCGGCGCAGCTCGTGCAGGCGCGCATCGAGCGCGGGCGTCGCGCCCGACAGCAGCAGGACCGCGCCGGCCACGAACACCAGCACGCCGATCAGCTGCGGCGCGATCGGCCGCAGCAGCGGCGTGATCCAGTTGCCCGCGGTACGGCGCAACAGTGCGAGCCGCGCGCGCTGCATGTACAGTTCGTGCAGCAGCAGTGCGAACGCGGCGAGCGCGAGCGGCGCGAGGTAGTAGATCCCGCGGTAGGCGAGCAGCGCGCCGAGCAGCTGAGGCGCCGGCACGCCGGGCAGCGCGAGCAGCAGGATCGCCTCGAACACGCCGAGCCCGCCCGGGACCTGGCTCAGCACGCCGCCGACGATGCCGAGCGCGTAGACGCCGGCGAAGGTGGCGAAATCGAGGCCCGCCGAGTCCGGCAGCAATACCCACAACACCGCGGCGGCGACCGACAGGTCGACGACCCCGACCACCAGCTGCGCACTGGCGAGCCGCGCACCGGGCGCGCGCACTTCCCAGGAGCCGATGCGCAGCGGCCGGCGCGCGAACGCCGCCCAGCCGGCATAGGCGAGGACGAGTGCGAGCAGCGCCGCACCGAGCGCCTGCAGCCACGTCCGTTCGAGATGCAGCGCCGTGGCGCCCGGCACCGCGAGCAGGGACGCGACGCCCGCGAGCACGCCGAGGCCGAGCCCGGTCGTCAACGCACAGAACGAAGCGATCGTCGCGACATCGATCGCGGTCAGGCCCTGCGTCGAATACATCCGGTAACGCACCGCGCTGCCGGTGAAGGCCGCGAGGCTCATGTTGTGGCCGAAGGCGTAGGCGATGAAGGACGTCAGGGCGGTACGCCGGTACGAGACCGGCTTGCCGACGTAGCGCACGCCGAGCCAGTCGTACAGCGTCAGCAGGCTGTAGCTGAGCGCGGTGAGCGCCGCGGCGGCGAGCAGCTTCGCCGGTGCGATCGCACGCAGCTCGGCGGCGATGTCGTGCACGCGATAACGCGCGAGCACGTGGTGCACGACCCAGACGACCAGCGCGAAGGCGAGCACCGACACGAGCGGCGCAAGCCAGCGGCGCCATGCGGCGACGGAACCGGCGGGCAGGAACGACATCGGGCGTATGGTGCCATGACCGATGGCGGCGGCGGGCCACCGTGCGCTAACCTGTCGGCCTGATGGCCCGGGACATCGCCTCTGCCGTGCGGGAAATCTGCCTCTCGTTTCCGCAGGCCGAACAGTTCCTCTCGCACGGCTCGCCGAATTTCCGCGTGCGCGGCAAGACCTTTGCCTCCTATATCGTCAACCACCACGGCGACGGCCGCATCGCGCTGTGGCTGAACTCGCCCGCAGGCGCGCAGGACTTCCATACGCGCGACGAACCGCGGTATTTCTTCGTCCCGCCCTACGTCGGCCCGCGCGGCTGGCTCGGCGTGCAGCTCGACAAGGGGCTTGCCTGGCCACGCGTCGCCGCGCTCGTGCGCGATGCGTACGTGAAAGTGGCGCCGAAGAGCCTCACGGCGCAGCTCGGCCGCACGATCGAGATCACGCCGCCGACCCGGGTACCGGACGCGAGCGCGCGCAACCCGCTGCTGGCGCCGGCCGCGCGGCGCACGATCGACCGGTTGCGCGCCCTCTGTCTCGCGCTGCCGGAGGTCGTCGAAGGCGAACAGTTCGGGCATCCGGTATGGCGCGCCGGAAAACGCTCGTTCGCCGCCGCCTACGATCACGGACGGGGGCTGCGGTTCGCATTCTGGGTCGGCGTCGACCGCCAGGGACTGCTGGCGACGGACGAGCGTTACTCGATCCCGATGTATCTCGGGCACGTCGGCTGGATCGAGCTCGACGTCCTCAAGGGCTGCGTGGAACGCGAGCTGCGCGCGCTCGCGCTCGACAGCTACCGGCACTTCGCGCTGAAGCGCATGCTCGCGGCGCTCTGACCGCGGCGCGCTGCGCCCGGCCGTGACTCCCGCGCGACGAACCGTTTGTCCGCCGCGGCACGCAGACGCGATCGCGGCGCTATCGTGACGCCCCATGAAATCCGCCGCACTCTGTGTGCTCGCGCTGTGCATCGCCACGGCAGCCGCACAAGGCACCTTCCACGGCGACAATGCCCGCACCGGCGTCTACCCGACCGCGGGCCCCGCCGAGCTGCACGGCGTGAAGTGGTCGTTCGACACCGGCGGGCCGGTGTTCGCCTCGCCGGTCGTCGTGGATGGCGTGGTCTACATCGCGAGCGGCAGCGCCCGCCTGTTCGCGATCGACGCGACCAGCGGCACCGAAAAGTGGCAGTTCACGTCGAGCCGGCCGATCGCCTCCACGCCCGCCGTGGAGGGCGACACGCTCTACTTCGTGTCCTCCGCCGGCTCGCTGGTCGCGCTCGACGTTGCGACGGGCAAGACGAAGTGGGTCTACGCGATCGAGTACGAACGCAAGTTCGAAGCGCAGGGCCTGCATGGCTACGGCCCGGCGAAACAGACGATCCCCGATGCCTGGGATGTCTATACCTCCTCGCCCGCCGTCGCCCGTGGCAAGGTGTTTTTCGGCAGCGGCGACGGCAATGTCTATGCGGTCGACGCGGCGAGCGGCGTGCTGCAGTGGAAATTCCCGATGCGCGGGGTGGTGCACACCTCGCCGGCCGTCGTCGACGGCACGGTCTACATCGGCAGCTGGGGCAGCGATTTCCACGCGCTCGACGCCGACACCGGCCAGTCGAAATGGGTGTTCGAGGCCGGCCAGGACGACGCGATCCACAACCAGGTCGGCTTCCAGTCGTCGGCGGCCGTCGTCGACGGCGTGGTCTACGTCGGCTGCCGCGACGCGCACGTCTACGCGCTCGATGCGAAGACCGGCCGCAGGAAATGGGACTATCCGACCAGCAAGTCCTGGGTCAACGGCACGCCCGCGGTGCGCGATGGCGTCGTGTACGTCGGCACCTCCGACAGCTCGCGCTTCATGGCGCTCGACGCGAAAAGCGGCCGGCTGCGGTTCAACGTCGACGCGAAGTCCTATGTGTTCTCGTCCGCAGCACTCGCCGGCGACCACGCCTACTTCGGCAGCCACAACGGCCGGCTCCATGCGCTCGACATCCGCACGGGCCGCATCGCCTGGACATTCCAGACCGAAGCCTCGCGGCGCGACCCGATGCAGCTGCTCGATGCCGACGGCCGCCTGACCGCAACCGGCATGGCGCCGGTATTCGGCGACTTCCAGGACATGTACATCGACCTCTTCCGTTTCCGCTCGATCGGCGCGATCCTCTCCTCGCCCACCGTCGCGGACGGTGTCGTGTACGTCGGCAGCCTCGATGGTCACCTCTATGCCCTGCACTGACGGGAGTCCGCCATGTTGAACCGCCGCGAATTGCTGCAGCTCGGCCTCGGCGCCGCGACCCTCACCGCCACCGGGCGTGCGCACGCCGGCGCGAGTGCACCAAAGACGCTGCTGATCCTCGGTGGCACCGGCTTCATCGGCCCGCATCTGACCGACCACGCGCTGCAGCGCGGCTGGACGGTCACCCACTTCAATCGCGGCAGGCGCGCCGCCGACGGCGTGGCGGGCGTCGAGACGCTGCACGGTGACCGCAAGGGCCAGCTCGATGCGCTGCGCGGCCGCAAATGGGACGCGGTCGTCGACAACACCGGTTACATCCCGAAGTACGTGAAGGAGTCGGCCGAGCTGCTCGCACCGAACACCGGCTACTGCCTCTTCATCTCGAGCATCTCGGCCTACGCGAGCTTCGCCAGGCCGAACCATGAAGCCTCGCCGACCGGCAAGCTCGGCAACCCCGACGAGGAGCAGATCACCAACGAAACCTACGGCCCGATGAAGGCGCTG